>JAPONM010000064.1 GCA_026713925.1 Gammaproteobacteria bacterium | reverse complement strand
ATAATTATCGCCTTGTACCCGGCCATCCGAAATAATATCCAGCCCTGCCATTTCCTGGTCGTGCGCCATGGTGGCTATTGCATCTTCCAATGCTTCTCGCTCTTTCGCATCCGGTGGCGCCTGGTCTCCCGAAAAATTGGTCGCCCACAACGTATCCCACCAGCGTGGGTTAGGATAATTGCCTACAATGCTGGTAGGTATAAGTACCTCTTCATTTCTAATTTTCATAATGATGCCTCTCCTAAATCTACCTCTAGACTCTTAAGTACTAGATGCTTTGTCATGCTTTAAATTCCGAAAGATCGTCACACAGTGACTGCTTGCCTATACAGGCATTTTATACCCGAATGAATTTATTGGGAATTATATACCTAAATGCGCAATGATGAGTGCTCAGTGCTCAGTCGCTTCGCTCCCTGAGCACTGGCAGCACTCAAACTTAATGTGATATAATTGGTTAAAGATTTAGGAGATAAATATGTCACCGGAGCGTAAAAGACGACAACCACAACGACAACCACAACCAACTCCTGAAAGGCGCCCTCCACCTGAACGTGTACCTATGCAAGATACTCCTGGTAGGGCAGAACCAAGACCAGGCAACCCACAACCAGAAGATGACGGATAGTAAAAAACAAGCTAAAAAACTTTTACATGACTGTGATCGTTGCGCACGTTATCACAGTGAAAGAAGGACTTTTTTTGATGTATGGAATAAAGTCATTCTAGTTGGCATTGTGTTTCTGAATAGTGGTGCTGTAGCTACAATATCCATTGATCAAACTAATTGGAAATGGGCTATGGGTTTAACTTTGATATCTCCACTTCTAGTTGCGATAAATTTGGTATTCGATCTTACTAATAAAGCCCGCAATCATGAATTTTTATCTCGTCGTTTTCATGCTTTGGAAATGTCTATTGATGTTGATGAGGCATCCGAAGAAAAAGTTCGTGAATGGCGGAAGTGTATTTATTCCATATACGAAGATGAACCAGCAACTTATTATGCCTTAAATGCTATATGCTATAACGACGCTACACAGGCTCTTGGATACAGTAAAAAGTTCACACTATCGGTAACTTCAGGTCAACGTCGATTACGTCATTGGGTTAAATATTCAGCTACGGATTTTGATCAACCTAACCTAGCCTAGCTTAGTCGCTGCACAGGGATTTATGAGTATTAGTCAATGAAAGAGAAAGATTACGAGGAAACTATTAGGAAAGTTCTTCTGGCAAAGCCAAAGAGCAAGTACAAAAATCGAACACCTACGAAAGAAGAACTGAATATGAAATGGAGATTGGACAAAAAATAAAGGTTAAACTACGCCCCTCCCCAAACACGAAAGCCCGCATTGTAACAGATTCGGGCTTTCTTTTTTGTATGTGCCTACCCAAAAAAACGATCCAATGGCAAGCCACTGGATCGTCTCTTCCACTTTTCGCCATGAGTTGTTAAGGCTCATAGGAAGCCCACTTCCCGACAAGGGTGTCGGGCCATTATCAACACACGCAAATTAAGCGGATATTTTTGCCTATTCACCTAGCAATGGTGATCAAACCATCACTTGTGTAGGCTATTGTATTAAGCAGATAACCCGACTTTGGGTTATTTGCATGTGTTGATGTGGCTATAGTAGTACGACTATGTAGATAGTTGCAATAGGAATCCCTTATGTAAACTGTTGGCTTACAAAATACAAAGGAGTATAATCACCCTATGAACAAAACAACTGATGTGATAGATGCAGTACAGAACGCTAAGAGTTCTGGTTTTAAAGATCCACAAGTTGTGGCCCTGGCTAACATTATTGAATGTTCGCTTGGCTCAGTCATAGAAAAATTTAGGACAGAGCTTCATAAGGAATTGACCGCTCAAACCAGATGGAATGTGGGATTGGTAATTGTTGCAATGCTTGCAACCTTCACTGTCGCTAAATATATTATTTCCTGATTCTTATACCCTACACCAAGAGGTGTTGACATGGCTTTAATGAGTGAATTCTTCGGTGTACTGGCTGAAAAAGACAAACTGATTGAGGCTTTAGAGGCTGAGAACAGAAAACTAAAGATTAGAAGGCCAACGTCTGATTACTACAAGGCAACTATAGAAAGGCATTTTGCTGTAGTGAATGAAAAGATAAGACTGGAAAACGATAAGATAAGAAGGTTGGCCAGGGTCATTAGTCAAAACGGTGGGTTGCCTAACTAATCAAGTCCCTATGCTTAGTATTACACCTGATTTATCAGAAGTACTAAAGCAAAGAAATGAAGATTATTGGCACGCTAGAAAGATACCTGCACCATAGTCATGCAATTAAATCCTGATATGAAATTCTCTTGCCGTGCACCCTTTTGCAAATAGCAGCAATTCGGTCAATCGTATCAACATCAACATTCCCCTCGTTCAAGCGGAACGTAAACTCATCCAAGTATCTTTGTAGATGCTTCATGCTGAAATGGTGAAAAGTGCCAGTGTATCCGCGCTTCAACAAGGCCCACACTGACTCGATCCCGTTCGTATGGATCATGCCATTGACGTACTCCTTGGCAGAATGGTTCACTGCCTTATGGTTATAGTCATACGGCCATCTTCCACTACCAACAAGACCTCTGTATCCACGAAAATCATCCGTGTAAACTGTTGAACCTTTCTCAACATTCTCGCGGACCACTTCACGCAGAGTATTCCCTTTCGCATCCTTGATTGACATGGCTTTAACCTTTCCACCTCGCTCCCGCATCCCAATAACAGGCTGCTTGCCAGTCGTTCCACCGCCCACTTTAAGCTGCTTGCTCTTGTGCTTGTTCTGCTCCTTGCCTCCCAGGTAGGTTTCATCTACTTCAACGATATTAGACAACTGAAAGCCATTCCCACCACAGGCTTCCCGTATGCGCTGTAACATGTACCAAGATGATTTTTGGGTGATGCCCAACTGCTTGCTTAGTTCCAGGCTTGAAATGCCTTTGCGATCCGTCATGACATAGTACATGGCAACCAGCCACTTCCTGACCTCAATAGGGGAAGCATGCATGATGGTGTTGGTTTTAGCCGTAAACCGCTTGCGGCAGTCCTTGTGCCAGTATTGATACTTTTGAGTCTTGGATCTGGTAATGTGCTCTGTTCCACCACAATGCGGGCAGACAGGCTTATCGCCCCAACGCATTTTTTCGAGCCATTTAACAGCAATATCCTCATTCGAGAACTTATCCAAAAGCTGGATGATGCTGATTGTTACTGTTTTTTTCTTCATTGTTTACTCCTTGATCTTGCGTATTATAATATCTTAATTAGATCAAAAAGTAAAGTGTTTTTGTGCGAGAATTACACACTTAACATTAAAATAAGTGATTGAATTTTATCTGAATTTTTGGTATAATTAAAGAATAGAACAAGCAAGGTTGAGAGGAATATGAAATTACAGGACCCCATGGGGCATCACGCCCCACAGGACTCGAAACACTACATTCCGACAAGCCAAACCTTCTGCGATATAAAGGGGCAATTGAGGATCGCATATGACACCCTGTTACGGCTGCCCACTCACTGCCCCTTTATTATTTCAGCACTTGATTTGTAGGTCAACCATTTGCGCATTTAGGTATATAATTCCCAATTTATTATTGCTCAAATGATAAACAAAAAAACGGAATTTACCTAGCAAATTCTGGAAATTACATGCCTGCTGGCCAATGGGGTACGATAAGCACAGGAATCCTGTCACGAGTTGGTGTACTCACAGGAAATTCTTATTGACACAGTGTCAGATGCTGCAAGCTTCTCAACAGCCCTGAGCATGTCCGCGTAACACAACCAACCCTTTCTGCTGCAATTCGCATATTGGAAGCTGGGCTTGAAATTCGTTTGCCGGAGCGGGTGAAAAATGGTGTGCAGAAAACCTTATGTAACTGCTGATTTGCTTTTTACATTAACTAGTGCCTGGCGCAATCCTTCTTCCAAAACCGGATGGTAGACAGGCAACTGCAACAGTCCGTGTAACGGAATTTCATTTTGAATGGCCATCATTAACAGATGCGCAAAATTATCCGCACCCGGGGCCATCATTTCCGCACCAAGTATATGATGGTTTTCTGAATGCACATAAACCCGTACAACGCCATGGTTTTCCCCTTTTAAAGTGGCACGTCCTTGCAAGGAAAATTCGAATTCACCGATAACGCACTTTTCCTGGTCGAGTTCACTCAATGACTGGCCTACTCTTGCTATGGGTGGATCGGTAAAAACTATATTCAAGGCAGGTTTCGCAAGTCTTTTCTTTTTGGCATGCATCGCATTGTATACTGCGACTCTTGCCTCCTCTGCAGCTTCATGCACCACCATTTTTTTCGAACTGGCATCTCCCGCCACATAAATTGGAAAATCATTTATCTGCAACGTACAGGGGTCATATAATGTGTTTGCTGTATCCGTAGTATCCAGTCCCAGTTTTTCCAAATTCAATTGATCAATATTGGATTCTCTTCCAGCACATAACAAGACTTGGTCAGTTATTGACTGACCACTTTCCCACTCAATCAAAAACTGCCCGGCCTGCTTGGTTACCTTTGCAATCTTGGTATTAAAATGAATCGGGTAGTACTGCTGTTGAATAGAAAGTGCATGATGGAAAACTTTTTCATCCTGTATGCCTGCTATGGTTTTATATTCTTCATATACCTGTACCTGTACCCCTAATCTTGCAAGCGCCTGGGCAAGCTCTACCCCGACAATACCCAGCCCAACAACGGCTATGCTGTCTGGTAGCGTTTCCTGTTCAAAAAAATTATCCGTAGTCAATATGCTGGATTTCACCTCTTCAAATACATCCGGTATTCTCGGCCTTGAGCCGCTTGCAATAATGATATTGTTTGCCGATATCTTTTCCCCATTGACCTCAAGAGTATTCGTATCAACAAAGCTTGCATGTCCTTTGATTCGGGGAAATTCTTCACTGCCTCTTATTGTTCTCTCGACGAAATGATCTCTAAGTGCACGTACTTTTCTCAGCACGGAAGCAGTATCAACTTTGAAATGGTTTTGCTGGATAAGATTATCTTTGGTTAGAGACTGGATATTATTAACCTTCTTCGCAATTTCAATGAGCCCTTTAGATGGCATACATCCCGTCTTTGCACACGTCGTACTTCCATCTCCCTCTTCTATCAGCAAATACTTGGCATTCAATTTTTCCAATTGTTTGGCTGCTGCAATACCTGCGGTTCCTGCACCAATTATTAATACGTCATACATGCACTATTCTTAATGGAAATTTCTGGTACAAACTTTTATAATTTTCGCTGGCTGGCTTCGACAAATAATTACAGATAAATACGATTTGCTGATATTGGGATAAAGTATGATTTCGGTAGTAATAAAGTTTCCTATCCCAAAAGAAATCACTCCTGAAGCTTATAAAGACAGGATAAAAGATACTATTTCAAGATATCAAAAAATTTCCGGTCTTATCAGAAAAAACTACATATTTGATGAGAAGTCGCGAGTTGGTGGTGGCATTTACAACTTCGCAAGCCTGGAAGATGCAAAGGCCTGTTTTGATGAAGAATGGCAAAAGAGAGTTGAAACTAATTTTGGAAAGCCAGAAATTACCTATTTCGACAATCTTATAGAGATAGACAATGTATTAAACACCGTTAAGGTGAGCGATGAATAATTAAACCTGTTTTGTAAAGCTATCTATACAATTTTATATTCAAATTTCTATATATTCATTCAAGTCTCCTAGTATGTGCTAGGTTCTGTGGCAGAACCATTTAATGGTCTTCTGCCTGTAAACTGGTCCAGGCATAGCGCGAAAAATCTCGTTAATTGGAAGTCACCCCTTCCTGATACCACACCGAATGTGAATCGGGCAGGTCATGTCGCCTACCAGACCATAGGCTAAGCGCTAGGATTTCAGAGGAAGCTGGGATAATCGTTCACGGCATAGGAGACTAGTTACCCAGTGAATGATGGGCTCATTGCGTTATACCGATGGACCTATCATGTAATTACACATCGCGCTCACTCAGTGAGTATAAGGCCTATGCCTCCAGCATCTCCGCTGGTGCAAACCGTTGACCGTCGTTACACCCTTTATCTAAACAGATTTAGATGGCTCAACATTGATTGCTCAAAACTGTTTCTGAAGTGAATTTGCTTTGAACCAACATTGATTCCATTGTGGAGACACTTTGGCTTACCTAATCCGGAAATAATGCCCGGATCTTCAGCCATACCGGTTATTGAAACACTACAACGCCACAAGAGAGCGAGTAGCTTGTTCATAGTAAACCACAGTTCAAATCTTTAACTGCGCAATACGATAGTGGTTACATATGGGGGAACAATAATCTTGATTAATCAATAACTATAGTATATTCAATGACTTATGCTTACATATGGTGGAGGGGGAAGGATTCGAACCTCCGAAGGCTGAGCCGGCAGATTTACAGTCTGCTCCCGTTGACCACTTGGGTACCCCTCCGATGCGCACGGATTGTGTGGTATATATCTGTGGACTGTCAATATTGCACTGCACAGCGTAAGCCTTTATAACCGGCACAGACAGGATTTACAGACTGACAACCGCCCGGCAAGTGCGCTCAAGGATCCCGGTCGAATGCAAAAAACAGCGCATACCTGGCATTGGCAATCTGTACGCTCAACCGGTCTTCTGCCAGAAACGAAACCCCCTCATATGCTCCGTTGACCGAGCTGCAACCGCTGATTTCCACCGCAATCCTGTATGCATTGTAATCAGGATTGATGATTCCGACCTGCCCCTGATACTGGCAGTGATCTGAATCCCGGCCCTGAATTACACCCTCGGTCCCGATGTCGAATTGCGTAGTCAGGTTATCCTGGTCCGTGTACGACCAGGCTCCTGTAACCATCTCCAGAGAAGACGGAGTGTTATACACCGCATCGTACTCAAGATTCAGCGCACCCGTATCCCCACCGTTCATGGTGGCAAAATGCGAGGCAATTTCATTTTGTTCCGTGGCTTTCCCGGTCAGTTTTGCCAAATCGAACGGACCGCCGTCCAGTACGAACAAGGCATAGGTAGATGTGTAATTCTCGCCATCCAGTTCCACTGTGCCTACGCACATTGCCTTGGCACGCTCGCTGTACGCATAGGCCTTGCCGTCGATATGCACCGCAGTAAAGTCGAACGGACCCCGACCTCCGATATCGAACTCGCCTTTCCAGATTCCATCCAGCGGTGCGAGTGGCGGGGACGCCGAAAGCTCCGGACCGCTCTCAGGAGGCGTGACAGTACACCCGGCAGACAGCAAGAAACCCATCACCAGGCAAAGCGAGAAGGTGGTTTTATATGGCATGGGAATACGAAGGCGCCTTGTCAACGGTCCTCAGGCCTTGTTGTGCAGTTCCTTGCATGCGCACACATTACGGCATTTGCAGGGAATTTCAAATGACATCTACGGCATTCACGCCATTGTGGAGACAGCTCACCCAACTATCCTTGACAGGCTGCAGTCAAGTGCCTGATACATAAAGGGAGTCATGATCGATCACAACGGAGATCCCCCATTACTGCGAAGGATCAAAGCGAGACAATTCAATGTCGGATCATGCAGAATCCTCAAAGGAAGATCTGGGCCACGCATGAAGCGGTAAAGGTACAGTACAAGGTACGGCAGTCTACCCTCTGAACAACTGGGTTTTTGCCGAATGCATGGGACTGAATGCGTGCCCTGCCAG
Organism: Gammaproteobacteria bacterium; assembly: GCA_026713925.1. Classification (GTDB taxonomy): domain Bacteria; phylum Pseudomonadota; class Gammaproteobacteria; order UBA4575; family UBA4575; genus WTFY01. The sequence continues at coordinate 17,046 of JAPONM010000064.1, read as the reverse complement.
ACAGCCATGGCACTTTCCCCTGATCCGAATACAGCCAGGTACATTGCCTGTGCCTCGGGTACAAGAACCCTCTGGCAAGGGGGTCTTTTCGCAACTTGTATGAACAGCCCCTACACCTTTAAGCATATTTGCAATGGCATAGTACTTTTCCAAAATTTGCAAACGATATAGTAGAATCACGGTACCCACGTGATCCACTGACAACATGCTGCTGGCCTCGTCGGCTTCGCATATACACAAGGCAGGTATCTTTTTGCCATGAGTTACCCTTCAAGGGAGGTCAAATGAACGAAGTGATACCCGGTCGGTGGTTCCGCCTGCGCACTCACATACGCAGCATCCATGTTTTTCGACGACTGGTTCCCACTTTAGTGATGTTTGCAATCCTGACAGCGGTCGTGCTGCAAGATGCGACAGCCGACAGGAAGGTATCCATAGCCAGCCATATCCCTGAAAGCCCGGCCAATGCACAGCATGTCGTATCCGTGATCAGCCAGAAAGACATTGAACTGTCCGGCATGAGAAATGTCAGTGAATTGCTGCTGAGTCGAGCGGTCTACAATGCCTTCGGCATCTACAAGCCACTGATTCTCGGGAGCAGTCGTACCGCGGTTTTTATCAATGGGCGCCGCATTTCCGATTCAACCCTGGATCTGGGCACCTTGCCTATATCGGCTGTTGAGCACATCGAGGTCCTGAGTGACAGTGCGGCCGGTCTGCAAGGCGGGCATGCGATCGGCGGCGCAATCAATATTGTGCTGAAAAGGGATTACAGTGGATTTGAGGTCCAGGCGAGCGTTTCACCGACAGAACAGGCAGGTGGTGATTCCGGGCAAGGAAGCCTTTTGTGGGGAGGTCCCCTGGGAGACGGTCATATCACGCTTGGTGCAGACTTTTTCCAAAGGGATGAAATCCGCGACAAACAGAGAGTCTACAGCCGTGCCACATGGACTCCTGGGGGTTCGTTTGCCGATACGGGCGGTGTTTCGGAGGGTGGCAACACCCTTTTCGTCACCATCGGGAGAGACACGACAGCGTACCCCCTGGGTGCCTGCGAAGGCAGTGCATACACTGGCCCGCTCAGCAATCCACGGGGCATTTCCGGCACAGGCTGCGGCTTTGCCTATTCCGAGATTTCGTGGCACACCCAGCGTTACGACCGTGAAAGCCTGTTTCTCAATTTCGATCACCCGCTCGGTGAAAACATGGACATGTATGTCGACATCCGGGCTGCCCAGCGTGACAGCAAAGATCGCTTCGCGCCATCGGTAGGCACCTTTAACCTGGCCTCGGACACGATCAAGCAGGAACTGCTGCAGGGCCTCGGGGTCACTGCACCCCCCGATTCTGCAACGCTCTTCCTTTCCCATCGGTTCATCGGGCATGGCAACCGCGAATGGCGCACGGACCTGGAGGAATACGATCTCACGCTTGGCCTTCACGGGAAGTTTGCAAGCGATATAGGTTACGATGCCCATCTTCGATACTACCAGGACGATACCGATGTCACCGGTGATACCTTCGTAAGCGAAAGCTTGTTCGGGACAGTCATTGACAGCTACAACATTGAAGATCCACGTTCCCGGGAGTCGGGACATCTGTCAGCAATCCGTGAGACCGGCCTCAAACTCAAACGCAAATTGCTTACGGAACATAAAACGGTGCACGTATCCTTTGACGGGACGGCTTTTGCGCTGGGCGGTGGCAATGTGCGCTGGGCAGCAGGCGGTGCCTATGCGCACGAGAAGCGCAGAAACGTTTACGACTACCTGGACATCAATGGCAACTCTCACGATGCGGAAGATGTGCTCGGGTCCGGCGGCAACTCTGCCACGGGCGAACGTCGGCGCAAGTCAGCGTTTGCTGAACTGTTCCTCCCGCTGCACAGCGAATGGAATGTTGTCCTTGCCGGCTGGCACGATGATTACGATGATGTTGGATCAGAATATTCCCATCTGATCACAAGCGAATACCGGCTGCACAAGAACTTCTCTGTTCGTGGATCCTGGAGTGAGGGAGCCAGCACGCCCAGCCTGAATGCGCAACACGGGCAGGCGGCACTCGACTACCCTTACATCTGCGATACCAAAACGCATACCGGTGACCTGGGAGATTGTCGCAAATTCCAGGTGGAGCGCATCAGCAGTGGGAACCCGGACCTGGAGCTGGATGAAACGGAAAGCTTCAGCTTTGGAGCGATGGCAAATCTTGGGCCTTTTTCGCTGGCTGCGGACTGGTTCCAGATTGAAATTTCCGACATACCGGAGAGACTGTCCACTCAATCCATCGTCGATCTTGAGGTTGCCGGGAAGTTACCACCCGGGGTAGTGGTTACGCGTGAAGGAGATGTGATTACACAGATTCGAAGCCCATGGGTCAACAGCGGGGAAGTCGATATCGAAGGTGTCAATATCCAGATTCATGCTGACTGGAAATCCACTTGGGCAGATATGGCTTTTACCACCCGCTGGCTGCACATATCCCGGGATAAACGCTGGGTGAACAATGAAGTGCAACCAGGTGACCGCCCACACAACCGCGTCCATGCATCGCTGCGCATGAGCAGGGGCCGGGTCGCTGCAAACTGGAATCTCCATGCGATTTCAGGATACTCAAATGTGGACAAAACCGACAAGTTTGACTCATGGATGGGACATGACCTGGTAATTCAATGGCGCGAGGCATTTGGTCTGAGCAAGATGGAAATACAAGGCGGAGTTCTCAATATTGGCGATCACGGCCCGTCCAAAGATCCTAAAAACCCTTCAAGTGTAGCCCTCACCCTGGATTCCACCTCGGGGCGCACACTGTTCCTGAATGCCAAGTTCTCGCTCGACCCTTAAAGCAGGTAGGCATGCATACTAGAATGAAATCGCCAGAATGTGCTGAAAGTGTTTTCATATGCGCAAAGCCGCCAGAGGGTGGCCTTCTCCATGCAAATTGTTCCAGGCATATAAGCTGCTGGAAAATGTGGCCTGGATGATTTGATAAACATCAAGGTGCGCTACGAGCTCAGCGACAAGTTATAATGCAACAGCATGTTTCATGATGACGAAGTATGACGTGCTGGTACCATCTGTATCTGCTGAACATCCAATGTACGCGGCTATCTGGTATGACTATTTCGAGGAACTAAAGAGGTTTTTGGAATCCGATGATCTAGATGGAGCACGTGAGTTGGGACTTCATTGTAACCCGAGAATGAGGCACTACAAAAAATGATACGTGTCATCCCCCTAAATTTGATCCTGTCACGACCCATGTGTCAAACACGGCTTATTCGCTGGATCCAATGGATGAGTAGAGCACTGTTACTCCTCGTCATTGCAATACCTATCATGGCGTCAGCGCAGGATTGGCGGTTGCAGCTTGTGTCGACTGCGTGGTCGCCGTTCACCGACGTGCCAGGACAGCCGCGGTTCGCCCTCGATCTTGTCGAGGAGGCTCTCCGGCGCGTGGGAATCGTTGCCGAAACAGTTCTCGTGGATGAAGCCAAGCTGACGCCCTCACTGCTGAAAGGCGAGTTCGACGGAAGTGCAGCTCTCTGGAAAGATCCGGAGCGTGAACGCGTGCTGATGTACTCGCAGCCGTATCTCGAAAACCGGTTGATTCTCGCCGGGCGCCAAGGCAGCGACGTATCAGCAACCTCACTGGCCGACCTTGCCGGCAAGCGGATCGCCCTGGTAGCCGGATACTCATATGGCGAGGCAGTGAAAATGGCAGACGGGCCGATCTTCGTTGGCTCGAACAGTGAAGAGGACAGCATCACAAGACTTCTCAACGGTGAGGTGGACTACACGCTAATGGATGACATCGTGATCCATTACCTCGTTGTCAATCACCCAGAATCCCTAACTAAACTTGCGTTTGGCTCGACGCCGCTGCTTACGCGCTCACTACACCTTGCCATTCAGCGATCGCATCCAGATGCCGAGTGGATCATCTTGCATTTCAACTCCGAGTTGCGCGGTATGATCGTCGACCGCAGTTACCATCGCCTGCTCTGGCTCGACTGGATTCGAGCAGATGTTGACGGTGATGGTCACAGTGAACACGTGCCTCACGACGATCGAACCGGTCTACACCCTCCAGAGCATTCCTACGATCTCTTCCTGGAAATCAGTCCAGCCACAGACCCAGATTCTATGCAAAACTTCTACTTCGGCGGCAATATCTACGAAGGCTGGTCCACCGTGCCCGACCACTACAAGGATCTGGACTTCACCAGACCCGGGCCAAGTCAACCCAAGGCCAGAATCTTCACCTTCAGGTTTTAGCGTGAGCTAGCCTACTGTGGCTCGTGTCATGTGATTCAGTAGGGGATCCACCTAGGACGATGGCTGGTAACAGTATCTAGGATGGAGCGTCACCGAGAACACCTGTACTGTGCGGCTCAACTCGATAGAAACGTATGATGTGTTGCAATTGCAGCAGTAGCAACTGCTCACATTGTACACTGACCTGAGTACAAGCTTCGTACACTTCAGCCCAAACTACAAAATTGCGGATTAAGATATATCATTCCCTAAATTAGCTTTGTTTCCGGCATCCCAAGCAACTTCTAACTATAACTGCATCAAAACATCTGGTTACACCTATGGACAAGAAAGAAACTTACCGAATAAGCACTTTTTGCAAAATTGAAGATTCAGTAAAGCAGGCATTTTCCAGATCCTATAATAGTCGTGAAGAAGCTGAAAATGCGATACCTTCACATATACAGCTCTTGAAAGAAGGAAAAGATAACGTAGAAATACTAGATGTTTCAGTAATTAAAAATTCAGATGACAATTCTTAATTCACTAGCTCCTCATATTTCACTTGGCTAGAGGCACAACTATAATCAAAAAATCGTTTTCATTAGCCTGCTGGCTGTATCTTCAAACGCCTTAGCTCATCTGCATGCAGGACATGTTGCATACTGCCAGTATGTGAGTGACAGACTTGACTGTGGTGTGGAAAATACTCGTAAGGAACTTGTCCTGCCCCTCTAAACTTGGTCCAGACTTAGGTGTAATACTCTCATAACAGATCAGTGTCGAGGGGTATCATGTGCAGATATAGGTAGTTAAGGTTATCGGGCATATGACCTGATGGTCAGGCTTGGCCGGTGATGCTCGGACTGCATTGATGATTTGTGGGTACTGAAGATAAATATAATTACCTGTGCATGTGAGAAATAGTATGCTTTATGCTTGTTAGCGTGCAGGGGGTACCCCCTCTGTTCATAGTGCACCCCGATACCAAATCAAGATCTGTGGCTATGGCATATCTCGAGCACCGGTTCACGGCCCAGGACGGTCTCAGCCTCTATTTTCGAGACTACGGCGATCCGGCCTCGCCCGCAACGCCAGTACTCTGCCTGGGTGGGCTGTTCAGAAATTCGCGCGATTTCGACCTGCTTGCGCGCAGGCTCGCGGGAGAGCGGCGGGTACTGTGTCCGGATCTGCGCGGCCGGGGACGGTCGGACTACGATCCGGACTGGCGCAACTACAAGCCTGCAACCTATCTCAACGACATCGCCCATTTGCTTGCCCACACCAATATCCATCAGGTCGTCGTGGTCGGAACCTCGTTTGGCGGCTTGCTGGCCTTGTTCCTCGGGGCGTTCATGCCGTTGGCTTTTGCAGGCGTAGTGCTCAACGATGTGGGCCCGGAGATTGAACAGGACAGGCTTGAAGACGTCCTGTCCTATATCTGTGTTGATCGCCCACAGCCCGATTGGGAGAGTGCAGTGAAGGCGATCAAAGCACAGATGCCCGCTGCCGTATATCAAACCGAGGCGATGTTCGAGGTGATGGTCCGCAACACTTATCGCGAGGGTGAAGACGGTTTACTGCACTTCGATTGGGATGTAAATATCGTCAAGCCGATCATCGGAACTCAAGGTGCGCCCCCCGACCTTTGGACCAGTTTTCTAGGGTTGCGACCGATTCCACTGCTCGCATTTCGGGGCGAAGTCTCGGATGTGCTTTCCGAGGAATGCTTCATGCGGATGGGTCAAGAGTATCCTGGCGCCCGCCTGGTGACCGTGCCAGGGACGGGACACGCCCCAACCCTAGCCGAGCCCGAGTGCGCCGCTGCGCTGGACGTGTTCCTGCGCGATCTCTGAACAGGGCGCGTCTGATGGAAGCCGCGCGGTTTGCCTTGTTGCATCTCATAAATCTTGCAAGGCTATTCCCGAATAGACTGTAAAGACTCGTTTAGCAGCTTCTCCCCATTCCAAGGATTTCTCATGCCATGTTCGTAAACGCTTTGGGCTAGATTATGGGGTGACCACCAATTAATGGCTTAGTCAAAATATGTTCCAGAGTATTTGAAGGTATGCTGTAACTGCGATCTACCTGCAAGTTATGAGAACGGAAAGCCGGTCGGATTGTGCTCCAAGCATTTACGGCAATCCAAGCGGGTTACTTCCGTGCGCTATCCAACTCCACGGGTTTACAAGAATGTCTAGGCTTGTTGAAGCACTGAAAAGCACGATTACCAGTGCAACGGGAATAGAGCCGAGCCAAGTGCGTTTTAACAGCCTGGCCGATGCAGCGCCGCCAAGTATTCTCTACAGGGAAATAGACAGCGGCGGGCCTGATTTTCTGGACCCGGGACTAAAACTTTTTACACTGAATTTTGAATTGAGGCGCGGGCCGTCAGTCCGGAGGGTGCGGGCAATCTGATAGATGACATTCTGGGTGAACTCGAACGTCGTGGTCTGCTGGGTCGCATGATCGATCGATATGATCGTGCAGACTCCGCAAGTCAGAAGCGCGGCAAGTACCATGCACACATTGTTGAAGTGCAGTTAAGCTAAATTTCCCAAGTATCTCGAAATCACAACGTAGCTAATCCAGTGATACCCATCCAGACGAGCGAACCGATCAGGAACGCCACGACAATTCCGAGCGCGACCAAGACCAGACCCGCGACCCCGCCCGCAGCCATGACTACGCAATTCGTGATGATCCGCAAAGGTAGCCTGACAAGGCCCAGCATGGCCAAACCCAACCAAAACTCCCGGCACTTTTGCACTTTCATATTCCTACCCTGGCTGCTGAAGTAGACATTTACCCTTATCAAACAGAACGTCATTCAATAGTCTATGCGTCCATCGAATCATTTCTATGCAATTTGCTTAAGTCTAAGTTAACTTTACTGCCCTGATCATTTTTTGGTTCAACAAATCCTGTAGGTACATTTTCAAATAGAGAATTACTGGTAATATAGTGGTAACACGTATTTAAATTCGATATTGTGAATATCTATAAGTTATTGATATTAATGGAGCTGGCGATAGGATTTGAACCTACGACCTGCTGATTACAAATCAGCTGCTCTGCCAACTGAGCTACGCCAGCAACATCTTGACGTGAAGAGTTTAATAAGTTCGTCAGTTCAAGGCAACGGACAGGCGAGCCCCATGATTGCAGACCGTTGCATGTGGTGACCTGAACTTCCCATGAACAACTTAACCGCACTTTCCCTGCAGAGTTCTCATGTTTTTTTTACTGAACTTACTCTATACAGCCTTGGAGACATGCTTTAAACCATCCAATACCAGGTAAGGTTCATGGACCGTCTTACAAGTGAGTAAAGGCTCCAGCAGTTTTGCATCCCCTCCTGTCAGGATCACTTGATCAAATGAACCGTAACGATCCTGCATGGTGCGCACAACACGTTCTATACCACCCGCTACGGCACTCAGACACCCTGTATAGATTGCCCCCCGGGTAGAATCTGGGGCAACTTCAAAACTGTCCGTTTCCTCATCAAAATCAATGCTCGTATCAGCAGCCAAAGCGGTTCGCATGCTCATCAACCCGGGAAATATCACACCACCGTGATGAATCCCTCCCGTACCCAGTGCATCAACCGTTACAGCCGTTCCACAATCCACAATGCATGTATTACCATGGTATTTCGCATTGGCTGCAATCATTGCAGCCAGGCGGTCCGCACCCAGCTCACCTGGGTTTCGATAACCAAGCCTGATACCAAATCTGTCGGCAGAAGAACAGTCCAAAAACAAACAGTCCTCAACCTGGTGGCTCATGAACAGTTGCACCAACTGCTCCCTCAGGTTGTGACCCAGTACGGAACACACAAGGATCCTGTCGGGACCACTGTACTGCCGCAAGACAGATTCAACTACCACAAGCCTTTTGCTTTCACTGTACGGCAAGGCTCCATACACTTCAGGAACACTCCCACCAAGAACTGCAAACTTGCAGCGGCTGTTACCAAGATCTAACAATACATTCATAACCTGATTTCACGCACGTGTGCACTGTGCAAATGCAACTCTTCCCCATTCACACGCATTATAATACGGCCTTGGACGTCAACTCCCTGCACTACTCCGGTCATGCCCCGGTCCCGGCAGATGAACCTGACGTTTCGATGGCGTATCAGGTCATATTTGCTCCATGCACAAGACAGGTCACCAAGCCTGTCACTCTCAAATCCGATGAGGATATCAGACAGGGACCTGACTACATGTGCTGCCAGTTCATTCCTGCAGATTTTCCAGTCCGGATGGGCTGAAATCAGGTCTGTCCACCCGGATTCCTTCTGTGGCCCCCCAACCAGTGACATGGCAACATCCAGCCCCACCCCGATGATCAGGCAGCCCGGCGGTGGACTTGATTTCCGTTCAATTAATACCCCTCCCAATTTTCCATGCCCGGTGCAAATGTCATTTGGCCATTTCAGCCTGATGCCCGCAACTCCCAGGCTTTCGAGAAGCCGTGCAATTGCAATCAGCAGCCACAGGCCCAGAGTTTCGTATTGCCTGCCCCCAGGCTGCAAGGGCCAGCGCATCGACAAATACAGGTTGACCCCCGGCGGCGACCACCATTGGTGACCAAAACGCCCTTTCCCCCGGGTCTGCTGTTCTGCTGCACAAATTACAATTTCACCGGGATCCTTGTATTCGCGCTCCGACAGATAGTCATTGGTGGATGTAACGCTGGAAAGGATATCGACCCTGCATCCCTGATCCACCCCCTGCTCCACCAGAAAACCGCGTATGATATCCGCATTCAGAGGTGCCAGAATGCCCGCCCTGCCTGAAGTCTTATTGCTTGATGCACTCAATGTACCCAGCCGAGCCCATTGGATAAACAGCACACAAAACCTGGAACAGGACACATACAACGGAGTGCCAATTCTTTACAATCCCCGTCGATTGCGTTTTCATAGTGCCAACAGAAACCTGTCTGCCCAAGAAACACACAAGGCTTCCCGAACCGGTCAACCACCCAAACTGCAGTTTCTTCCAGAATGAGCGAATCGGCTACAGCACAATCCGGTAATTTCATCCGCCAGATTATAGAGCAGGACCTGGCGGAAGGGAAAAATGGCCGTAGCGTGGTCACGCGCTTCCCGCCCGAACCCAACGGCTACCTGCATATCGGACATGCCAAGTCCATCTGCCTGAACTTCGGTATAGCGCAAGACTATCAGGGTCATTGCAACTTGCGCTTTGATGACACGAACCCCGAAAAGGAAAGCCAGGAATTTATTGATGGAATTCAACAGGATATACGATGGATGGGCTTCGAATGGTCCAACCCGAAATTCGCATCGGATTATTTCGAGCAGCTCTACCAATACGCGGTGCAGCTGATCAAGAGCGGGAATGCATTCGTATGCAGCCTTGGCCCGGATGACATTCGACAACAGCGCGGTACCCTGACAGAACCCGGGGTCGAAAGCCTGTACCGCAATCGTTCCGTGGAAGAAAATCTGGACCTGTTTCAACGGATGCGGGAAGGCGAGTTCAAGGAAGGCGAGCATGTGCTGCGTGCAAAAATTGATATGACATCAGCCAATATCAATCTGCGTGACCCCGTGCTGTACCGGATCAAGTACGCCACGCACCCAAGAACGCAAAACCAATGGTGTATCTATCCCCTGTATGACTATACCCATTGCATCTCGGATGCCCTGGAGGGCGTGACACACTCCTTGTGCACCCTTGAGTTCGAAGACCACCGCCCCCTCTATGACTGGGTGCTGGATGCACTGGAGACCCCCCACCACCCTCAGCAAATCGAATTTGCAAGGCTTGCACTCGAATACACAGTCACCAGCAAACGCAAACTGAACCTCCTGGTAGAGGCCGGGCACGTGGAAAGCTGGGATGATCCGCGTATGCCCACCCTCTCCGGCATGCGCCGGCGCGGCATTCCCCCGGAGGCTATCCGGGATTTTTGTGAACGCATCGGCATCACCAAAAAAGATGCCTTCATTGAAATGACCGTTCTTGAAAACTGCATTCGTGAAACCCTGGATCCGCAGGCGATGCGGGTCATGTGTGTTCTGAGACCGTTGAAAGTTGTCATCGAAAACTACCCGGATGGCAAGGAGGAAATATTCAGTGCCAGCAATCATCCAAAAAATGCAGACACAGGAAAACGGGCCATCCCTTTCTCCAACACGATTTACATCGAGCAGGATGATTTCATGGAAGCCCCCCCAGACAAATACTTCCGCCTAGCGCCCGGGAAAGAAGTGCGCCTGCGCTACGGGTACAACATCACCTGTACGGGCGTAGTCAAGGATGAGGCTGGCAGGGTTGCGGAGTTGCGTTGCAACTATGACCCTGAAAGCAGGGGACCCGGTAGACGCAAGAAAAAAGTCAAAGGGATCATTCACTGGGTCTCGGCCAAACATGCAATTGACACGGAAGTCCGCCTTTATGACCGTCTTTTCCGCATACCGAATCCCGGTGCAAGTGAAGACCTGGCAGCATCGATCAACCCGAACTCTCTCGAGGTCATGCACCATTGCAAGCTTGAGCCCAGTGCACAGAATCTGGCCGAGGGAGACCATGTGCAGTTTGAAAGACAGGGCTACTTTTGCCTGGACCGCAAACCTGCCAGCGGGATGCGCCCGGTTTTCAATCGCATCGTGACGCTGCGGGACAGCTGGGGGAAACTGGAAGGCAAAAAATAGCGCATGCAGAAAGCTGTCTGCACGCGATTAATAACCATATCGCCTGGATATCCAGTATACCCTGCGGACAGGGCAAACCGCGCACCCGAACCGTTCAGACCATACCCGGAACTCCCGAGTTCGAACGGATCAGGATGCCGTCACTCCTTTTTGAAGGCTGTCATGAATTTGGACATCAACAGCAATGCCTGCTGTACCTCAGGGTCTTTCATTGTGTTGACCAGGCTCATGAGGCTGCCTGATGGCATGGCCGTTGAACTTGCCTTTTTCACTTCGGTCACAGCATTGCACAAGTCGGCCAACGTATCGGCCATGTCATCCTGTTCCAGCAAACCCAGCAATTTGCTGAGATTTTCATTGCGGGCGACACGGTCCGCCAGGCACAACAGTTCATTTACGATTTCACCCAGACGTCCAATGATGTCATCCGACAGGGCGTCTCCGGCCGCACCGAGCACGCGCATGAGGCTGGCAGCTTTCTCCAGGTCCCCGCTTTCAACCAGCTGGTTGATCACGGGAATGGCTTTATCCAGGTTGCTGCGGCTGACCTGGTCAAGGAGCATGAGCCCCTCGCCTACGGTGGTCCCCAGCCTGCCGACGATGTCATCCGACAGGGCATCTGCAGCACCCTCGATGACGCGTTCAATTTCGGTTTGCACCGGTGCCTGACTCATAATCCTACCCTCTTAAAGCAGGCCACGCGCACTGGCCCAGTACATTTTGTTGTAAGCGGTCTTGAACCAGTGCATGCCTTTCGTAGGCGGCTTCGGATCCGGCGGATTCTGGTAATTGAACATTGCATAGGTGGCCCTGCCTTCACCTGCCTCAATGAAGCAGAACACCTTGCCGTCGTAATCACGCACAGGCGTGCCAATTTTTATGGTCGCTGCGATATTCTCGGCCAAGGCCTCGGCTTCAAAATGGGCAGTAGACCCGGCCTTGCTTATAGGCAGGTTGGTCGTGTCCCCGATCACAAACGCATTTTCATGGCCTTCGATGTTCAACCGCGCCCGGTCCGTTGGAATAAATCCACCCGCACCCAGTTCATTTTCCTCAATTACCTGCATGCCCTTGTGCGAAGGAATGGTCACAAGCATGTCATAGCTTTCTTCCGTGCCCTCTTCGCTGATCACTTTGTCTGCAGTGACTTCTTTCATGTTGAACAGGGTTTCGTGGGTAACACCGAGACGTTCAAACTCCGGCACCGCCCAGTTGGCCACGGGCTCCAGACTGTGTACCCGGCCAATCGGATAGGTATAGTGCATCTGCACCTTGTCCCAGATACCACGTTCCTTGAAAAAATCTATAAGCATGAACGTGATTTCCAGAGGCGCCATGGGGCATTTGTGCGGTACTCCAACCGCCACGACAACCTTGCCACCTTCAAATTCACGCAAGGACTTGTACATATTCAGCGCATCGGCCTCAGTGTAAAACTGCAGGGAATGTTCAGCCAGTCCCGGAGTTCCTTCTGCATGGGGGCGGGACCCAGTCGATATGACAATGATGTCATAGTCATGCTGCTTTCCGCTTTTCGTAATTACATGGTTACCGGCAAGATCAAACTTGGTTACCGGGTCTACATGAAATCTGATACTGGGTTCCAGCAGATCAACCTGGTCGCGATACAATTCGTCCGGCGACATCTTCCCAACTGCCACATATAGCAGCCCCGGCTGATACATATGCTGGTCGGAAGCTGACAGCATCGTGATACTTGCCTTGCCCGACTTTAATTCATTTCTCAAGCGCCTGGCTAAGTTATTGGCCAAGATCGTGCCACCCATTCCACCACCAACAATCAGTATCCTCATAGCCACCTCACTTTCATTTTTATGTATGTATCCTTGCCCCTGGCATACGTTACTTAGCCTTTTTCACGATCAGGTGCCAGACACCGTCTTCTTCAAAGCTGTCCAGCAATTCGTGACCGACTTTATGAATCCATTCCGGAATATCATTAGCAGAGCCTTTGTCTGTAGACAATATTTCCAGTTCATCCCCTACCGCAGCCAACTTCATTTGTCCGATGAGCTCCATCAGCGGGCCCGGGCAAAATGTGTTTTTTGCATCAACCAGTTTTCTTTCCACGGTATTTTTCCTTGAGTTAGAAATGCCAGACTTGACCTTCTGATGCATCACTTAAAAATGAAGTCAGCCCCAGAGGCTCAGAGATATATTCCTCCAGGTCATCCTGGCCAAGGCCGAGTATATCAACTGCCATTGAGCAAGGGAAAATTTTCGCATCCCCGTATTCCACAGCCTGCTGAAACAGTTCCTTGAAATCAGGTGCATTCTTTTCCTCTATCAGTGTTCCCATGGGGCCTTCAGCGGTTGCCGGTTTGTCGGCACCCTTGACAAAAAAACTCAATGAATTCATGGACAGGAATACCGTGACGTCATTGCCACTTACGGCACCCACCGATGCAACCATGGCAGCCATTTGCAGCTGCTCACGCTTGTCCGAAGTAACCATTACACTTATTTTCTCAGATCCCATACCTACCTCTCTAGTCAGAACTCTTATTGAATCAAATACAGTCCCTGTGCCTGTGATTTCAGGTGTGATATTGCAGGGTTCTATGCAGCATGCGCGACTGTATACAAAAACTGTCCCTTTTTACCTGGTTATTATATTGGAATGCTTATGAACTGGCCTCGGACGACCTTCTCTGGAAACGCTTGCCACAGTAGTAGCAGACTATACTATTTTTTTTGCCAAATGGCAGGTACACCAATGGATGTCCCATGACGCCTCCGCCATCACATGCCACTTCCTTTTCCTCGGCATCGACCTGCACAATCGTTGTAACCGATGCATGCTTTGTAGACATGGTTAAAGTCAATATGAGCTTGTTTGCATGAGCACAAGGGTGCAGGTTAAGTCACCTGCGTCTTGTCCATCATGTATATTTCAAATCACAATTTGGTAGGGTTTGGCGCATCACCATACACCTCTTTCGGATCAAATATTTTCTTATATTCCTTGAATTCCAGCTCTATCGGCACGTTGTCCGGCTTGTCACCCGTCTTTATCGCGCGATAAAAACAGGACCGATAGCCCACATGGCAACTCGCGCCACCCACGACACTTACCCGCAGCCATACCGCATCCTGGTCATCGTCAATGCGCAACTCAACGATTTTCTGAATGAGTCCGCTGGTTGCCCCCTTGTGCCACAGGCACTTCCGGCTGCGGCTCCAGTAATAGGCTTCACCTGTCTCGATGGTTTTTTCCAATGCTTCCGCATTCATATAGCCAAGCATCAGCAATTCGCCCGAAACGGCATCTGTAGTCACAGCAGGGACCAACCCCCGCTCATCAAATCTCGGTGCGAGGATCTTTCCCTCTTCCACTTCACCTACCGAATCCCGTTTACCGAACCATTTAAGATGTGCAGACATAACAACAAGCAATTCTGCTGATCCTCAGCTACGAAATCAACCGGAATATACAGAATCCTCCAGCTCAAAATACATTCGACCGTACATTGAGAAATCTGTTCCGTCATCAACAGGGCATCCCCATGTTCCTGATCCGCCAATGGCACGGGAAAGCACTTTTTGGCAAAATGAGCCCCTGGACAGGGTCATGCCGGCAAATGCAGACATCATCTGCCTTGGCGATGGCACGCTATAGGGACACCGATTCACTTTTCAGCACACGGCAATGCGCCAAGATACACACACCTACACTGATATATTTGTAAAGAATATTCCATTGATTGACGTACGTGCACCAGTGGAATTTGAGCGTGGGGCTTTTCCGGCTGCGAAAAACCTGCCGATCATGGATAACCAGCAGCGTGAAACGGTAGGCATCTGCTACAAACAGCACGGCAAGCAAGATGCCATCAGAAAAGGGCATGAGCTGGTCCAAAACACTGTACGCGAAACGCGCATTGCGGCATGGATCGAGTTTGCCAACCGGAATCCTGATGGTGCGCTGTATTGCTTCCGTGGTGGTCTGCGCTCGCAAATTGCCCAGCAATGGATGCATGAAGCAGGCACTGATTTTCCTGTCGTATCGGGTGGCTACAAGGCTTTGCGGACGTTTCTTCTGACCGAACTGGACACCCTGGTCAAGCAATGCGAATTCACACTGGTTGGCGGTAAGACCGGCAACGGAAAAACCACTCTGGTGAGCGGCCTGAAACATGGCGTCGACCTGGAAGCTGCCGCATACCACAGGGGGTCTAGCTTTGGACGCCATGCGAAAAGCCAGAACTCCCAGGTCAATTTTGAAAACATCCTGGCAATTGACTTCCTGAAGCTGAAATACAGGCAGATTCAGTCGATCGTGCTGGAAGATGAAGCACGCACCATCGGAAAAGCGGGAATCCCCAAATCGCTGTTTGAAAAGATGCGCCAGTCTGCAATTGTCGTCATTGAGGAACCCTTTGACGCGAGGCTGGAACGGCTGATCAAGGAATACGTGCAAGACATGCACCTGGAATTCAGAAATTTGGGCGACGGGAGTGATGGGTATGACGCATTTTCTGCCTACCTCTTGGACAGTTTGGACAGAATCAGAAAAAGATTGGGCCCGGCCCGGTACCCGGGGATCCGCAACACCATGCAGCAGGCGCTAGACTTGCAGGCAAGAACCGGAGATATCCGGAAACATTATGACTGGCTGGTTTCAGTACTGAACTACTACTATGACCCAATGTATGAAGATCAATTGCGGCAACGCAAAGACTTTATCTGCTTTCGCGGCGACTACAGTGCCTGCCATGACTACCTGGTACATGCCTGCGGTACTGCCTAGCCGTTCAGCCTGACTGGGATGGCTCGTGTGAAATACACGAGACCAGACAAAAAAGCCCCGCTCTCTGTGAGAACGGGGCTTTGAATTGATGCCTGACAGTGACCTACTCTCACACGGGGAGACCCCGCACTACCATCGGCGATGCGCCGTTTCACTGCCGAGTTCGGGATGGTATCGGGTGGTATCCAGCGCTCTGTTGCCGCCAGGCAAACCTTATTATTTGGAATCCAACTAGGCAACTGGGACGTTTTGTCTACATCACTCAGTTTGCTTGAGTGTTATATGGTCAAGCCTCACGGGCAATTAGTACTGGTTAGCTTCATCCATTACTGGACTTCCACACCCAGCCTATCAACCTGGTCGTCTTCCAGGGCCCTTCAGGGGAATTGAATTCCCGGTGAGACCTCATTTCAGGAGGGGCTTCCCGCTTAGATGCTTTCAGCAGTTATCCCTTCCGTACATAGCTACCCGGCAATGCTACTGGCGTAACAACCGGAACACCAGAGGTACGTCCACTCCGGTCCTCTCGTACTAGGAGCAGCTTCCTTCAAGTCTCAAACACCCACGGTAGATAGGGACCGAACTGTCTCACGACGTTCTAAACCCAGCTCGCGTACCACTTTAAATGGCGAACAGCCATACCCTTGGGACCTGCTTCAGCCCCAGGATGTGATGAGCCGACATCGAGGTGCCAAACACTACCGTCGATATGAACTCTTGGGTAGTATCAGCCTGTTATCCCCGGAGTACCTTTTATCCGTTGAGCGATGGCCCTTCCATTCAGAACCACCGGATCACTAAGACCTACTTTCGTACCTGCTCGACATGTCTGTCTCGCAGTTAAGCACCCTTATGCCTTTGCACTAAACGCACGATTTCCGACCGTGCTTAGGGTACCATCGCGCTCCTCCGTTACTCTTTGGGAGGAGACCGCCCCAGTCAAACTACCCACCATACACTGTTCCTGGCCCGGATTCACGGGCCTAGGTTAGAACCCCAAACATGTCAGGGTGGTATTTCAAGGTTGACTCCACGACCGCTAGCGCGGTCGCTTCAAAGTCTCCCACCTATCCTACACAAACAGGTTCAAAGTTCAGTGCAAAGCTGTAGTAAAGGTTCACGGGGTCTTTCCGTCTAGCCGCGGGTACACTGCATCTTCACAGCGATTTCAATTTCACTGAGTCTCGGGTGGAGACAGTGTGGCCATCGTTACGCCATTCGTGCAGGTCGGAACTTACCCGACAAGGAATTTCGCTACCTTAGGACCGTTATAGTTACGGCCGCCTTTTACCAGGGCTTCGATCAGAAGCTTCGCCGAAGCT
>JAPONM010000063.1 GCA_026713925.1 Gammaproteobacteria bacterium | reverse complement strand
TCTTCCATATATCACCTGAAGGGCAAATCATGGGTTCATTCTTCGGCCTAAGCCACGAGGCTATGGGCGGCACACTCAAGCGCACTGACATGGTAGGAGCTTTTGGAGGGAAACGTTAAATCGCAATGCCCAGTGACGAGTACCCGAAGAGGTGTGAGGACTGGCATTCAAGAACTGGAGGAATCAAGAGGAATGACCAAGCAAAGATTTCAAGAGTGCGGTGAAACAGATTGCAACCACCAGCCCGACAGCGTACCCAGGAAACCTGAATAGACACCTTCTGCTTGAAAGTTACGGCAGAAGTGGAAGTTGGTCAGGAAACACCCGTTGCATCTCGATATAAGGTCATCGGCAGTTTTATCTGTCAGGCAATCATCCAGCATTATTGGAGCCATTTACTTTGGGAAAATATGAAAGGCTTTTAACTCGTATCGTGCACGGAAAGTCTGATACTGAGATTGCATTTGCCAATTTATGTTATCTCCTTGAGTGGTTGGGATTTGCGGCAAGGGTTTGGGGGGGTCACCACATGTACAGAAAAGAGGGCATCACAGAAAAGATCAATTTGCAGAAGGAGGGCGGAAAGGCCAAGCCTTACCAGGTTCGCCAAGTCCGCAACATTATCCTGAAATACAAGTTGGGAGATCGGTGACCATGCATAAGTATGAAACCATCATTAACTGGAGCGATGAGGATGAGGCATTCATCGCTGAAGTACCGGAATTGCCAGGATGCATGGCTCACGGAGATACCCGGCAGGTAGCCTTGTCCAGAGTTAGTGATGCGATTAAATTGTGGCTTAATACGGCCCGAGAGCATGGTGACGCCATTCCTGAGCCTATAAAGGCCAACGATTGATGTATGCGTGAAAATATCCTTAGATACCGGTGTTAGTCATGGAAGACGTGCACCGGCTACCAGCATCTGTACACTACGGATCGTTGCCAGCGGATACGGGCGAAGGTTTTGGATCGAGGCCAATATCGGTGTCAGGAGTGCGGCAAGAGGAATAGCTGCAGCCGGGCGTTTCGGCGGCCTGTTTCGATTACGTCACTCCAGAATCCGGCAAACTCGGGCAGCATCGCCTGCCCTGAGATAAGACCACTCGCATTCTTGCTCTCATGCAAGGCAAGGGGTTATGTCAGGTTTGCGAAGGCTTCGGGCTTGATGATGGGAAGCCTGACAGCCGCAGGCTCACGGCATGCAGCGAAAGACGTCAAAGGTCTGTTGTCCGTTTCCTACTCTTGAGACCGCGACGACCGTATCTCCGCCCATGTGAACCGCACTGTTTCGTGCCAGGGTCTGAAGTTGTTTTGCAACACTGTAGGACTGTTTCGGGGTCGCATTAAACGTTTTCTGATGGACGCTGACGGCTACCCTCCCGGTTTTCTGACACTTCTCGACATCATCCAGACCCAGGACGCGTGCCTTGGACCCCTCCTCAGTCAATGTGACCGTTGTACATGAGGTGAGGAGCAGCAGGATTGCAGGGATCAGACCTGCGTTAAGAAGTTTGGCAGTCATCGATAAACGGATGTAGGGGTTGACATGCGTGTCTGAATCCTTGATACGGGTTCGGCTATACTACTAGAGCGGGCTCATGAAATACAGCATGTGTATGGGTTCAGTACCTTTGGCACTGTGCGATCAGGCAGCCTCCAGGGTAACAAGGTACTCATTCGGGGTTCGATAGTCGAGCGCGGCATGGGGGCGTTCATAGTTGTAGAAGAACGCATAGTCGGCCAGTGCGGCCTGCACCGGGCCGACGTCCAGGGGGCCGTCGTAGCGGTTCCAGAACTCGATACGGGCGCTGCGGTTGGCACGTTCCACACAGCCGTTGTACTGCGGGCACTTCGGTGGCAGCACATACAGGGGAAGGTCCAGGGCCTGGCAGGCCTGTTCAAAGCCGGCCATGAACTCGCTGCCACCGTCGACCTGGATGGAGACGAGCGGGAATGGCAACGCATCCAGCAGCTCGCGCAGGAAGCGCTGTGCATGGTTGGCAGTCGCCCGTGTGCAGACGCGCGTGACCATGAACTTCGACACCGGGCACACGGCGCGGAACTCCTTGACGGTATCGCCGTCTCGCACATGCGTCATGTGATCGATCTGCACCAGCTCGCCCGGGGTACGCGCCTTCGCGCCGTACTTCCAGCGCGCCGGCCTCGCTGCAGCCGGCGACCCGTAACCGCTGGTACGCCTGCAACCTGCGGTAGCGCTCAGCCGCCGCCTTGGATACATGCTCATCGACCCTGAAGCTCTTGTATGATCGGATGCGAAGGGATTTAATGTCCATGGTCGGGTCTCCTGTTCCAGTGACTGTGGTTGGTTCACTGGA
>JAPONM010000062.1 GCA_026713925.1 Gammaproteobacteria bacterium | reverse complement strand
TCAGAATGATTTGGAAAACCAGATTGTCCTCATCGTTCAGGCACACAATATTACCCTCGCACCATAACGCTCGCACCTGCCGCTGGCAATCTCTCTCGTACCGTCTTCCTTTCGTGCCATGGCCCATCGGATAAATGGGGTCAGGTCCATTTCCTGCACGAATCAAGGGATAAATGGACCTGACCCCTTTTTACTGCATTTTTTTCTGCTTACACCGCTGGGTGTGAAAAGCTTTGACTCATTTCCGTATTACGCCTAAAATGACCAGTAATTAGTCATTTTATATGGAAACGTCTCGTGACCAGAGTCCCCCTCACCTATGCCAAAGCACATTTTTCCGAGTTGGCTGCGAAAGCGGCTCAGGGAGAAGAAATTCTGGTAACCCGCCATGACAAGCCCCTGGTAAAACTGGTGCCTGCCGGTCGTATTACGCAGGGTGGGTTGCAGGCATTGTTTGCTGAAATGGATGCTATACGGGAAAACACCCGACTTGGCCCCGACTTGTCAATCGCTGAACTACGTGATGAAGGACGACGTTAGTGGCCTCAGTAGTGCTGGACTGTTCCGTTACGGTAGCCTGGTTCTTTGAAGATGAATTCACCAGATACAGCGAACGCGTTCGCCAGACTTTGTTGCTTGAAGGCGCGGTTGCGGTCTCTCCGGCAATCTGGTCTGCTGAAGTCACCAATGCACTCTTCCAGGCAGAACGCAGAAAACGCATCGAACCGGAAAAAGTAACCCAGGCATTGGGCATACTGGCGCGCATGCCGATAGATACGGACTTGCTACCCATCGACAGTATGTTACAAGTATTGCACCTGTGCAGAACACATGGACTGACTGCTTATGATGCTCTTTACCTGGAACTTGCGCTACGCAGGAACATCCCCCTGGCTACACAGGATACATTACTGGAAACTTCGGCTAAAGCAGCCGGGGCTAAGGTATTCGACTAATACAGAACGGCAGATCTCAAGAATTACCCAGAGTTGCTGAGAACTCTATCAACGGTATCCGCCAGTTTGGCTAGTTTATCAGCCATATCTTTGGTAATTTCCTCCCGATCTTTATCATTCACCATTTTTTCAAAAAGCAAAAAGGGGTCAGTGATATTGACCTAATCAGAAATTCGTTATGAGGTAATCATGCCGCAGGAAATTTACAGAAAAGGACTATCCACTAATCAATTGGGATGACTGGAAGGGCCAATCGGG
>JAPONM010000061.1 GCA_026713925.1 Gammaproteobacteria bacterium | reverse complement strand
TATGCTTTCCGTTACCGTTCGACTTGCATGTGTTAAGCATGCCGCCAGCGTTCAATCTGAGCCAGGATCAAACTCTTCAGTTGAAGATTGTTGCGGCATAAGCCGCGACTCTTGAATAAGCCCTCTGGTGCAGTCACCTGCCACAGTGGCCTATCTCATCTGAATGGTTATCACCCTTACTTCAAGGTAAGGCGCCTACAGAGCGCCCACACAAGTCATCTCGATTTCCATTTTGTAAAAAAACGACTCCGGCAAGGTGCCGTGAGCAATATCAAGTGTATGCCTTTATGCCTGCTTCTGTCAAAATCAGGCAGAAAGCCGAAAGTCGCACTCACGGGATACATCACACAAGATTTGTGGTGGATGCATTATAGGTAGCTTTATACCCACGTCAAGTAAATGTTTCAGTATCCTGGGGAATGAGTCAGGGCCTGCGCAGGTCTCGCATGCAAGCAATAACAGGATTTAAACCTGCCGACATTTCATGGCTATTGGAAACTCTGAACCGACCAGGCATGGCTTGGGCACTGGTCCATCCGGAAAGACCCTTACGGCAGCAAATGTATACCTTCAGGTGCACAGCAGCTGGCATGCAGACAAGGACGGTTCCATTATGAAATACTGTCAGGGAACGGCTCCGCGACGCATACATGTAAATCGAAATTGCAGTGATTCTGACAGCGCATGACAAAAATTCCATTGGAAGGACACGCGGGAACATATTATAATCCAGACAAGGTATAGCAACATAAAGGGATTTCACCTGTTTGAATGGATACACTATCTGGCGGCCTACTACGTAGGTGACACCCTCATTCAGTAACCGCAAGCCAATACAGTTGCCTGAGTCAGGCACATGTGAACTTGCAGGTAAAGCTGAAAGATTTCACAGCATTCCTGAAGTACCCTGATGAATAAAATAAAATCATACGTTTTCAATGCCTACGGGGCATTACTGGATACCTATCTCCCATTCGAAAAATATCGTGATGAACTAGGGGAGAACGCACTAGTTATCTACAAATTATGGCGTTCCAAACGACTTCAGTACTCATCACAGCTAAGCTTGATGAACCAATACACGAGTTATGAAAAGATCCGTAAATATGCACTTGACTTTGCTTGTGCCGTGTACGGGGTAGAAAGCGAGGACATCAAGAATCAGATCTTGAAAGCGCACTCCGAACTGACTTGCTACCCAGATGTCCAGGAAGTGCTGACCACATTGAAACAGGCTGGAATGCAAACAGCCGTGCTCTCAAACGGGTCACCACAAAAACTGAATTCAACATTGAGGCATGCAGGCATCAATGAGCTTTTGGATGGCGTCTATTCAACCGAACAGGTCCGCTCCTATAAACCCTCGCCTTCAGTGTATGAATTTGTAGGAGAGCAGCTTGGTTTGCCGCGTAATAAAATCTGCTTTGTGTCATCTAATTCGTGGGACATAGCAGGTGCGGTTGCCTGTGGTTTCCATACGGCCTGGATCAACCGGTACAACCGAACCCCAGAACATCTGCCGTACAAGGCGGACCATGAAATTAAGGACTTGTCGGAAATCCTTTCGCTGGAATGACCAGGCATTTAGCCACCTGAAATCGACAATCAGCCTTTTCGGATAAGCGCGTGGCCACAGATCGTCCTGTCGGAGGCTGCAGGGTATCCGGTGTGACCCTCAGCCAGGGGGCGCACGGCCCTTGGCGCCAGTGTTCGACAGTCAACTCAGGCTTATTTTTGCAATTCTGCGTTTTCCAACCTGAAATACACCTGAAGTCCCCACATGCAAAACCAGTTTAACATCCTCTACTTTGACCCCATCAATTTTCACTGCACCCTGCCTGATCATGCGGATTGCCTCTGAAGTACTGGCTACCATGCCCGCATCTTTCAAAAGGTTCCCGATGGGAATCCTGCCGGCTGTACATTGGATATTCTTTTCCGGTACATCATCGGGTATGGCACTTTTTTGAAAGCGCTGAATAAAATCTGCTTTTGCTGCATGCGCTGCATGCGCGCCATGAAAGCGCTCTGTAATCTCCAATGCCAGCTTAAACTTGATGTCTCTCGGATTTTCTCCTTTCCCTATATCTTCCTTAAATAAATCGATCTCACTCATTGGACGAAAGCTCAGCAATTCAAACCAACGCCACATCTTGTTATCATCAATGCTCATGATCTTGCCAAAAATTTCATTGGGTGCTTCACCAATACCAATATAGTTGTCCAGCGACTTGGACATTTTTTCAGGGCCCTGGGTCACACCTTCCAGAATGGGCATGGTCATGATGACCTGGGGCTCCTGACCGTACTCCTTCTGAATTTCACGGCCCACAAGCAAGTTGAATTTCTGATCAGTGCCGCCAAGCTCCACATCCGCTTTCAAGGCGACAGAATCATAGCCCTGGATCAGAGGATACAGAAACTCGTGTATGGCAATCCCCTGTCCTGACTGGTAACGCTTGTCAAAATCATTGCGCTCCAGCATGCGGGCAACCGTGTATTTTGACGCCAGGCGAACCAGGTCTGCAGCACTTTTCTGATCCATCCAGGCCGAATTGAATTCAACCACCGTTTTTTCCGGGTCAAGAATTTTGAAAATCTGTTCATGATAGGTTTCAGCATTTTGCTGAATCTCTTCACGGGTAAGAGGCTGTCGCATGACGTTCCTGCCAGTTGGATCGCCAATCATGCCTGTGAAATCGCCAATCAGGAATATGATTTCATGTCCTGCCTGCTGAAACTGGCGTAATTTGTTTATCAGCACAGTGTGTCCAAGGTGCAGATCGGGAGCGGTAGGGTCAAATCCTGCTTTTACCCGCAGCGGCTTGCCTCGTGCCAACTTGGATTTCAGTTCCTCAGGCAGTAGCACTTCCTCAGCCCCTCGAACCAGCTCGTCTATGGATGTTTTATCAATCATTCTGAAAAGTTCTGGTCATTCTGCCTTTAATTGGCGGACCAGTTTTGCTAAATTCTGCAGGCGCCCAAAATAACAGGGATGTCATTCTATGCCAAAAATTGAGATTATTCTCACGCATTCGCAAGTCGCTGGTTAACGCTGGATTTTAATAATATGAGGTTTTTCCGTAATCACCCAAGATTCAGCATCCCATTCCTTTATCTTCCTGTTGCACTGTTCGCAGTTGCAATTGTTACCGTTAGCGAGTTTCATATGCTTCCAAGCCAAGCCTCACTCGTTGAAACAGACCCTTCCGGTATCGAGGTGGCCTATCTCCTGCCATCTAAACCGGCAAACCCTGATCCCTTGACTGAGGCACTTGTACAGTTCCCGCAAAAAGATCCTGTTTTCGAAACAAACCAACCAGACTTGCCACTTGCCAGCATACATACACAAAAGAGAAACCGTACCACCGTTGCAGTAAAAAAAGGCGATACCCTTTCGTCGATATTCAACCGGCTGGACATATATCCCGAGCTGCCTCGAATTCTGAAGCTTGGCAAGGATGTCAGGCGGCTTAAAACAATTTACCCTGGCCAGAAGTTGCACTTTACCTTAAGCAGCAAAAAAATCGACCACCTGGAATTTGAACTCAACCAGACAACCTCACTGAATCTGTACAGAGATGGGAACTCCTTTGCTGTTGAGGAACTGAATCAGAAGCCAGAAAGGATCTTGAAGGTGGCCAGCGGAAGTATCAGCAGTTCACTGTTTCTTGCGGGGCGCAAATCCGGGATGTCTGACCTGTTGATCATGGACTTGGCCCGCATATATGACTGGGATATAGACTTTGCACTGGATATCCGCCGAGGAGACACATTCACAGTCCTGTATGAAAAACTTTACCTGGACGATGAGGAAGTCGGTGATGGCAATATTGTAGCTGCAGAATTCGTAAACAACGGGAATACCTATCGGGCATACCGTTATACCGATCAAAACAACAACACCGAATATTACTCCCCTGACGGTAAAAGCCTGCGCAAATCGTTCCTGCGCACCCCTGTAAACCTTGCGTACGTAAGCTCCCATTTCAACCCGCGAAGACTGCATCCGATCCTGAATATATTTCGTGCCCACAAAGGCGTTGATTACGCTGCAGCAACGGGTACACCGATCATGGCTACCGGGGCCGGGAGGGTTATTTATCGTGGCACAAAAGGCCAATACGGGAAAACGATCGTCGTGAGACACGGCAACATGTACACCACCCTGTACGCGCATATGTCTAGGTATGCACGTGGCACCAGTGTCGGCAGCCTGGTAAAACAGGGCCAGACCATCGGTTATATTGGGAATACAGGCCTGGCAACTGGTCCGCACCTCCATTACGAGTTTCGTGTCAATGGTGTCCATCGCAATCCACTGAAAATAAAGCTGCCTAGTACAAAACCGCTGCCAAATTCAGAGCTGGTGCGCTTCCGGGCTACGATCCAGCCTCTCGTGGCGCAACTAGACCTCTACAGGCAAAACAGATTTGCCATGCAGGACCTGTAAGGCAGCCTTCATCAATCCACCTGCAGCAAATCGCATGCCTGGACGAGGCACAGCAACTTCACAGACATGCCCAACCTCTACATAGGGCTAATGTCCGGCACCAGCATGGATGCCATTGATGCGGTTCTCATGGATTTTTCAGAATCCGACTCCCACGTCGTGGCGCACTTCAGCCAAGCCATACAAAATGACCTGAAATATGAGATAAACCGTGCGATTTCAAAACGGACGTGGCCACAGGACATTGAAGAATTGGAGCAAAAGTTCTCACAGGCCTCAGCAGACGCTGTACACCATCTGCTGAACAAGGCATCCGTTCAGGCAAGCCAGGTAGCAGCGATTGGAAGTCATGGGCAAACAGTATTTCATAATCCTTCCGGTGTGCCACCGATCTCGATACAAATTGGCAGTGCCAGGCAAATTGCTTCAAAAACACGCATACAGACCGTTGGAAATTTTCGCCAGGCAGACATTGATGCCGGAGGCCAAGGGGCGCCCCTGGCTTGTGGGTACCATGAAATCCTGTTCAGGACCATAGAGGAAAACCGGGCTATTATTAACCTGGGCGGTATCGCCAATATCACGACGTTGCCTGCTGACCCAGCGTCAGACATAACGGGATTTGATACAGGCCCTGCAAACACGCTGTCTGATGCCTGGACCCGAAAATTTCAGGGATTGGAATTTGACCATAATGGAATCTGGGCTCAAGCCGGAACGGTAAGCCAAGGCTTGTTGAATCTGATGCTGAGCGACCCGTATTTCAGGCAGCAACCCCCAAAATCCACGGGGCGCGAAAAGTTCAACCTTTTCTGGCTGGAGAGCATGCTTGACCAGTATAAAATACCAGTGGAAGAAAAGGATGTTCAGGCGACACTGGTTGAACTCACAGCACAATCCATTGCACGAGCAGTAAAAGCTCATGCAGCACATACATCACGAATTTTACTGTGTGGAGGGGGCAGTTATAACGCCCATCTGGTCTCGCGTATCAAACATGCTGTATGCGATATCCATGTCGAATGCACCGGTACCTATGGCGTTTCGGAAAAATGGATGGAAGCCATGGCCTTTGCCTGGCTTGCCAGGCGAACTCTGGAGGGGAAACCAGGTAACGTTCCAAGCGTGACCGGCGCTACAAGAAAAGTTGTTCTGGGCGACCTGTACAAACCTGACTGAACCCTGACCTCCTGGTAGCTGCTTCGCCCGCAACCTACTGTGCTTTCAAAAATTTTACCGTGTGTACGGGCAGAAAATAAATTCCGGGAACTGAGTCTTTAGGGGCTGCAGGAGGGACTATACGAAGCTCCCGTACAGCCCGCACTAAAAAGGCACTCCATGAGTGCCTTTCACTGTATCATCAGGTCAGTTGAACTTAAGCTGGAGAAAATGAGGAGCCACACCCACAGGTTGTCTGTGCATTGGGATTGCGAATGACAAATTGCGCCCCCTCCAGCCCCTCTGTGTAATCAATTTCCGCACCCATTAAATATTGAAAGCTCATTGGGTCCACCAGCAATGTGATCCCTCCGTTTTCAACTGAAGTATCACCATCCTGCAGATTTTCATCAAAGGTAAATCCATACTGAAACCCGGAACACCCGCCACCACTTACGAATACACGAAGCTTCAGGCCTTCGTTATCCTCTTCCTGAATAAGCTGCCGTACCTTGTTTGCAGCCGCATCAGTGAATATCAGCGATGCAGGTGGGGCAATTTGTGTTGCAGACATTATTGCACTCCTGTTAAAAAACTATGGTCTAGTAACTACTAGACATCAATTTAATAGTCAATATCTCGAATGTCCGCAATTATTCAGTTTCTACTATATTGGGAGAATGTTGATGTACAAGCCTTCCATTCACTTCAGCCCCGGCTGCCATCTCCAGTGAATTGTAGTGGATATCACCGCTGACCCTGGCTCCCTCCTTCAGTTCAATGCTTTCGCTGGCATGTACATCACCATGGACAGTACCACCTATAACAATATAGGGGCCACGTATTTCCCCTTCAACCACACCCGGCTTGCCTACAACCAGCACGCACTTGTCTTCGCATCTCGCCACGACATTTCCCTCAACGGTACCTTCTATCTGCAAACCACCGCCGTAGTACACGTCGCCCGAAACTTTCGAAAAAGGACCAATAAGAGTATCAATATGGACAGCCTTTATTTTTTTCTTAAATATCATATTTACTCCTTCATCAAACCAGGCTGAAATCCAGTGTCTCCAAAAACTTCATCCCAGTTGTAACTCACCATGACCGGGTTTTTTTTACTGCTGTCAAGAAGTAACGTGACTTGCACGCTACCCGGTTCAAAGTCTTCAGGCAACAAAAACCTGCCGGAGATTTCCTGAAAATATATTAGGGAAAACTTCAACGGGACATCATCACTGGCCTTGCTGACATCTTCTAATACAAGTTTCGTTGCAGCACCGCTGCGCTTTCCCTCAACAGTCAGGCCAACTACACCGGTGACTTTTTCTTTTTTTCCGGGCATGCCTGTTAATATCAGTGCATAGGTAAACTCGTTTGCAGTCTTGCCTTCGCGTAGATTAAAGGCTTGCACTCTTACTACCCTATCATTCCCATCTGACAAATGCAGTGTGCGGTAAAAATGAAGTTCCCGGGCTGTCTTCAACAGCTCTGAATCTTTTTCGTGCAATGCTTTTTTCATCTTCTCGACTGCAATGCGTTGAAGCTCAGCTGAATGTTTGGCCACTGTGGCTTCACTTTTCAGTTCATTGTTCAATTTTTCCAGCAGCCTGATTCTCTTTTTGCTGTCCGTAACATCGGAAAGTCCTGTCTGGCTCCCAAAAGGCAAGCTGACGGTTTTCAGGCCCAGCCAGAATGCCACGCCTACAGCAACGAGCAGAATTGCAATAGCCTGACCGAATGATACAAACCGCGCTATGGGCCATTTGATACGAATTTTTCTTCCCATGTCCTGATGAAATGCCGGAATCAGGCTTTTCCTTACGGGAAAAGCCCTGACTGAAGAAGCCCTAAACTTTCATCAAGGCCAAACATTATGTTCATGTTCTGCACTGCCTGCCCAGCTGCGCCCTTTACAAGATTGTCGATAACTGACAAAACCACCACAATTTCTCCATCATAGGGGCGCTGTACAGACAACCTGCAGTAATTTGAACCCCGCACATGTTTTGTTTCCGGTAATGCGCCTTCACCTAGTACTTCAACAAAATTTTCTCTGGCAAATCGCTGCTGATAGGTTGAATGCAAATCCAGGGTACGGTCCACCCCGGATACATACAAGGTTGCAAATATACCCCGAACCATTGGAGTAAGATGAGGTGTGAACGTCAGATTTACACTGGTTGAAGTGATGCCCTGCAATTCCTGTTTGATTTCCGGCCAGTGACGATGTGCGCTGACATTGTATGCCCTGAAATTCTCGCCAGCTTCGCTGAACAATGCAGGTACGTTCGGACTGCGCCCTGCCCCACTCACGCCCGATTTTGCATCGGCAATAACTTGCGCATGTTCTGGCAAACCCTGCTCAAGCAGTGGCAATACACCTAGAATGACTGCAGTTGGGTAACAGCCTGGATTCGCAACCAGTCGGGCTGTGCGTATTTGCTCGCGGTTCAGTTCCGTCAATCCATACACCGCTGACTGCAGCAGGCCAGGACATGCATGAGTCTGTTTGTACCAATACTCCCAGGTTGCAACATCTTTAATCCGGAAATCTGCCGCCATGTCAACGACCCTGACGCCAGCTTCCATCAGTTCTGGAACCATGTGCATGGCTGTGCCATTAGGTGCTGCAAAAAACACACACTCACACTGTTTCAACCCGGCCGGGTCGGGCTCGACAAATACCAGGTCTTCACGAGACGCCAGGTTTGGATACAAATCAGCTACCGGTCGTCCGGCCTCGCTTCTTGAAGTCACCGCATGAAGGCTGACCCCGGGATGGGACACGAGAATGCGCAGCAATTCCGCGCCGGTATACCCTGTCCCTCCTACTATCCCGACTGAAATCATGTTTCTAGCCCTGTGTACAAATTCTGTGCATCATACAAGATTAATGCAGCCAGCCAAACGCATAAGTTCCCGTAAGCTCTGGCATAATCCCGGTTATGAAAAAGGAATCTCCGGTTAGGAAATTCATTCAGGATGCGCTGGAAAGCCTGCGTTTGCGTACCTCACGGCCTGATGCACTGACCCAGTTAGCTGTTTTAAGCGTAATTGCCGGACTCCTGACAGGATTGGTCATAGTGTCATTCCGCCTCCTCATCGAAGGTGTGCAACTGCTGATCCTTCCGGAGGGTGCGCCTGGAAACTTTGAAGGACTGCCGATTGGTGTGCGTATCGTTTTGCCTGTAGCCGGTGCCTTGCTGGTTGCGTTGATGTTCAGAATCTGGGCCAGGGGCGAACACACTGTCGGTGTGCTGCATGTCATGGAACGACTTACCTACAACCAGGGTCACCTGCCTTTGCGTGCACTGATCATGCAGTATTTTGGAGCAGCAATTTCCATCATTTCAGGACAATCACTCGGCCGGGAAGGCCCTTCCATTCATTTGGGGGCCGCGACCAGCAGCACGCTGGGACAGCGTCTGGGCCTGCCCAACAATACAATCCGCACGTTGGTCGCATGCGGGACCGCAGCCGGGATTGGTGCATCCTTTAACACTCCACTGGCCGGAGTGATCTTTGCACTGGAAGTGGTGATGATGGAGTACACATTAGCCAGCTTTCTGCCCATTACCTTGGCTGCAGTCAGTGCTACGGCAGTGTCCCGTGCAGTGTACGGCAGCGGGGCCGCATTTTCAGTTCCAAGCTTTCAGTTTTCTACACTGCTGGAGCTTCCCTATGTCATGCTGTTGGGCGTAGCGACCGGATTTGTAGCATTCGTCTTTATTTATTTGACAAGGATTTCTGCCAAGGCAGGCGAAAAACTGCCCATCTGGACAAAATTCCTGGTTGCGGGTTCCATCACTGGAGTCCTGGCGGTGTTCGCCCCGCAAATTATGGGTATTGGATATGACACGGCGAGTAGCATTCTGGTCAGTAATATCGGGTTAACTTTGCTGATTATGATATTTGCAGCCAAACTGGTTGCTACGGCATGCAGTGTTGGCCTCGGACTGCCTGCAGGGCTCATTGGCCCTACCTTTATAATAGGCGCATGTTTCGGTGGCATCATGGGCATGCTGGCACAGCCGGTCTTTCCTGGACTGGCCTCGTCCCCTGGCATGTACGCCCTGATCGGAATGGGCGCCATGATGGGTGCAACCTTGCAGGCACCCCTTGCAGCATTAACAGCTGTATTTGAACTGACCAGCAACCCGAACGTCATTCTTCCCGGGATGCTGGCCATTGTCACTGCTGGACTGACTACAAACCAGTTGCTCGGTCAGCATTCGATATACAGAACACTGATGAGGCTGCGTGGCATGGACTATCGGCACAATCCCATGGTGCAAGCATTGAGACGGGTTGGGGTGGCAAATATCATGAACCGAAATATAAGAGTCAGTTC
Organism: Gammaproteobacteria bacterium; assembly: GCA_026713925.1. Classification (GTDB taxonomy): domain Bacteria; phylum Pseudomonadota; class Gammaproteobacteria; order UBA4575; family UBA4575; genus WTFY01. The sequence continues at coordinate 288,562 of JAPONM010000061.1, read as the reverse complement.
GCAACGGGTTACCCCTGAGCAGGCAAGGATACTCGTAGAACCCGGGACAGAATGGATTGTTATTGAGAACGATGAACCGATTGTGATTCTGCCTGCAACGGACCTGGCAAACTTCTTAACGGAAAACAGCACAACCGGGACATCTGGCATAGACCTGATGGAAATTCCTGCCAAACGTTTGCAGGCAGCCTATATTGACTTGAGAGCAGCAGTCGATTCAGCACAAGAGCAGTTTTTGAAAGAAAATATGGAGGCTCTATGTATTCGCAGTACAACCCCATCCGGAAAGACAAGAATCTATGGGGTGCTGACACGACAACATTTCAAGAATCTGTATTCTGTATGAGTGCAGGCACCCAAAAAGCATGACTATGCTCTGGATAAAGGCCTTTCATATTATTTTTGTCACGACCTGGTTTGCAGGCCTGTTCTATCTGCCACGCCTGTTTGTCTACCATGCAATGTCAGAGGACACTACCAGTACTGCTCGCTTCAAAATCATGGAACGGAAGCTGTTTTATGGAATCATGACACCCAGTGCGGTACTTGCCATCCTGCTTGGGATCTGGGCGCTGTACCTAATGCCCGGGTACCTGTTTTCTAACTGGATGATATTTAAACTGATCCTGGTTGGATTGCTCGTCATCTACCATTTCAGTTGCGGCCTCATCATTAAAAATTTCAAAGAGGGCAAAAACTTTCACTCCCATGTATGGTATCGCTGGTTCAATGAAGCACCTGTACTGTCCCTGGTCGCAATCGTTATACTTGTAGTGATCAAACCTTTCTGAAACCGATATCAAACACCTGAAATTCCTCATACCTGGACAGCTAGATAGGTCTTTCCATGGCACTCGTTTTTTTTGATCTGGACCAAACCCTGCTGGACGGAGACAGTGACTATGAATGGGGCCTGTACCTTGTCTCGATAGGCAAGGTAGATTCGGTGGTTTACGAAAAAGAAAATGAGCGGTTTTACAGGGAATACCTTGCCGGGAAGCTCGACATTCATGAATACCTAAGATTTGCTTTGCGGCCACTTGCAAACAACCCCTATGCAAAATTGTGCCAATGGCGTGATCATTTTATCGACACACGGATCAAGCCCATGATCAAAGCCAAGGCCCATGACCTGATACAGCAACACCGTGATTCAGGAGATCGCCTGGCCATCATTACATCCACGAACCGATTCATCATCGAGCCAGCAAAAGATCTCTTGCAGATTGAAACACTCATCGCGACAGAACCTGCCCGGTCCCATGGCGAGTTCACGGGCGAAATTGAAGGTCAACCCTGTTTTGGCACGGGAAAAGTCACGCTTGCCGAGCACTGGGCAGAATCCACCTCGCAGACACTGGATGGCAGCTACTTTTACTCTGATTCCCGTAATGACCTTCCTCTTCTGGAACGAGTCGACCACCCTGTTGCCGTGGATGCTGACAAGGAACTGACCGCACATGCGATCAAGAAGAACTGGGAACGTTTGAGCCTTAAATAATTCCGAGCCAGTCAAACCTGCAGTCAGAACGAGCAGCCAAACTCCTTCCTGAAACGAGATTTGAATTCATCCAGCGTGAATGTATGGTTTTGTGTACCATGGTGCGCGACCTTAATGGCACTTATGAGTGCTGCAATACGGCCACATGCTTCCCAGTCCAGGCCATTCATTAACCCGAATATCAGTCCTCCCCGGTACGCATCCCCGCAACCTGTCGGATCTTGCACCGCGCCTGCCCAAACTGCCGGAATTTCGATCGTGTCGCCATTCGTATGGATAACAGAGCCTTCGCTACCGCAGGTTACGACCATGGCCTGGACACGTTCGGCAATCTGCTTGGTGTTCAAGCCGGTACGTTCCTGCAGGAGTTGTGATTCATAGTCGTTGACACATACATAGCTGGCCTGTTCAATAAACGACAGCAGTTCCTCACCGTTAAACATGGGCATCCCCTGTCCCGGGTCGAAAATAAAGGGAATGCCTGCCTCATGACACTGCCTGGCATGCTGCACCATTCCGTCCTTGCCATCGGGGGAGATGATGGCAATGCTGATGCTGCCATCATCTGGAATATCGTTTGCATGCGAACTGTTCATGGCCCCGGGATGAAATGCAGTGATCTGGTTATCGTCAAGATCAGTCGTAACAAATGCCTGTGCGGTATATTCCTCTGCAATTATTTTGACATACCTCTGGCTCATGCCACACTGATCGATCCAGTCAGAATACAGGTCAAAGTCCCGTCCTGCGGTGGCCATCATATAGCCGTCACCCCCCAGCAAGTGCAAGTTGTATGCAATATTGCCTGCACAGCCGCCGTATTCACGACGTATCTGCGGAACCATGAATGAGACACTCAGGATATGTACTTTCTCGGGCAAGATGTGCTCTTTGAATCGACCTGGAAATACCATGATGGTATCGTAGGCGAGTGACCCGCAAATCAGGGCTGACATCGAATAGATCCTTTCATAGGCCGTTACAGTGGTTACTCTGTTTATTCAGTGTGAAAATTTCAGCCCTTTCGAGCCTGTACGAAGTGTACCTGACAATGAACCAAAATTAATCCTGAACCCATGTGTACAAAAGAGAAATTAGTCGAATACTACTCCTGGCTGCGCAAGTACGGCTACAATGATTCACATAGCGGCAATGCCTCATTTCGTGACCAGAATACAATCTGGGTTACTCCTTCCGGCGCCTGCGCAGATACTTTGCAGGCAAAGGATCTGGTTGCCTGCAGCATGGAAGGCCTCACGGGCGAAAATGCCTCCTTTGATGCCAGGTTGCATGTTGAGGTATACAAACAAAACCCCAGTGCCCGAGCCTTGCTACACAGTCACGGGCCGCATTCCATCGCGGTAACCATGAATGGCAAGGATTTTGCGCCAGAGGACTTCGAAGGAAAACTGTATTTTCCAAAAGTGCCTGTACTCAATATACCGTTTGCAGAGTATTCTGAAAAATCGCCTGACCTTATCGCCCGGATACTGCGTGAGCATTGCATCACCGTTACACGAGGTCACGGCGTATATGCGTGTGGAAAATCACTGGATCTCGCTTACAAATGGACCTGCTCGCTCGAGCATTCCGCAAAAATTTCATGCCTGGGAAGACAGATCAATTCGAACAATCATGTGAGTTCCACCATCTCGAAGTCATCCTTTACAGCCCCACACTGAGGGCACTGCCAGTTCAGCGGAATATCGGCCCATCGGGTTCCCGGCGCAATTCCTTCCTCCGGTGCGCCTTTTGCCTCGTCATAGACCCACCCGCATATGACACACATATATGTTTTATACTGCATGGACACTTTCCCTTGTTAGCTCTTTATGAAAACCACTTCCTCATCCGTTCCCGTAGTTATGGCAATGTCAGGCTCAGACCCGACTGGTGGTGCAGGAATACAGGCAGATATCGAAACGCTCGCCAGTCTGGGTTGCCATACTGCTCCCGTGATCACTTCAGTTACCGTACAAAATACTATCAATGTTCTCGAAACGTCACAAATTGACGAGGGTCTGATCATCGAACAGGCACGCATTATTCTGGAAGACATGGATGTTGCCGCCATAAAAATTGGACTTGTAGGCAGCGAGGAAACTGCACGTGCCATACACTCGATTCTTGTGGACTACCCGGATCTTCTGGTTGTGCTGGATCCCGTACTCCATGCCGGTGGCGGCAGGGTCTTGGCAGATGACAGTGTACTCCAGGCCATCAACACCCTGCTGACACCCCTGGCAAGCGTGGTCACTCCCAATGACCAGGAAGTGAAGATGCTTGCACCTGAAGGAGATACGCTGGAAGCCTGTGCAATGGCAGTCCTGGAACAAGGCGCGCATCACGTGCTGGTAACTGACACCCATGAAAATCCGCTGGAAGTACACAATGTGCTATTCGGAAATCACAGAATGCTCAATTCACATGCCTGGCCACGTCTGCCTGGCCGGTATCATGGTTCCGGGTGCACGCTTGCCACGGCAATTGCTGCACTGCTTGCGCATGGCCAAGACGTCGTGTCTGCCGTTTATCAGGCACAGGAGTTTACCTGGAAAAGCCTGCAGGCAGCCCATCAACTCGGGATGGGGCAGAAAATTCCAAACCGGTTCTACTGGGTCAAGAAATAACCCGTAAGCCGAATCTCAAATTTTCAATCCCTTGCACATGGTTCTGCTGGCCCCAGCAGGTGAAAGTCCGGCCAGAAAGCAGCCTGCCGGTACATGGGGATACCGTCATGCAGATTTCCGGTCGATGGCAATCAGCAGGGCTGGGAGAAGCAGGAAATCGGTGGCAAGTGCAAAAATGATTATGAGCGCAACCAGTAAACCAAGTGCCGTCGTGCCCGAGAATCCTGACAAGGCAAGTACCATGAACCCTGCTGACAGGGCCGCTGTCGTGGTCCCGAGCGCGCGGCCGACCGTGCGAAATGAGGTGCGCACAGCGTCGGGGGGAGATTGACCCTCGCGGCGGGATTTCACATACCTGTACATGAAATGGATCGTATCATCCACGATGATCCCGAAAGCAATGACAGTGACCGCCGAGGCGGCCAGGCCCACTTCACCGAAAACGTACCCCCACAGACCGAAGCACATGACCACGGGAATGAAATTGGGCACCAGGCTGACGAGCCCAATTTTCAGGCTCTTGAAAACCAGAATCAGGATCAGGGAAATGAGGCCCATGGCGATCAGCGTGCCGCCGAACATGCTTTCGATGTTTCGCCTGGAAAGATGAGCGAAAAGCATGCTCAAACCCGACGCCTCCTGTCCAAAACCGGGTATATTGAGGTCAAGCCATGCCTGAGCCCGCTCATCCAGTTCTCGCAGGTCCCGGGTCGAAATATCACGGGCCACGACAGTCATGCGCGTAGCCGAGTGGGTGATTTCAATGCGGTCATTGAGATCAACGCCTGCCGGAAGGGAAAGCTCGTACAACAAAAGGTATTGTGCAGCGAGCTGCGGATTGTCCGGTAACCTGTAAAACTCCGGATCGTCTGCGTGCATGTTCCGGTTCAGGCGTTTCATGATGTCCGAAAAGGCCTGGACATGGAACACTTCCGGCTGCTCACGGTACCAGGCGGCAAACGTCTCGACCGCCTGCAGGTACCCGGGATCGGTGATGCCGCCTTCGCGGCCTGCTTCCAGCGAATATTCCAGTATGTCCAGACCAGCCAGGTTTTCGGAGATGAAGTCCGCACTGCGTCTGAACTCATACCGGTCGTCAAAATAGTGTGCCCATTTGTCGGTCAGCTCGATACGGGGAATGCCCATGGCCAGAATCAGCGCGGCCAGGGTCGTCAGCCAAAGCACCAGCCTGTACCGCCCGGTTACAAAATTGGAAAAACGGTCAAAAATATCGTCCTTTTCAACCCGGACCGCAGTCAGGTGCACAGGCAGGGCCGAAAGCAGTACCGGCAGAAGTGTCATGGAATAGACAAATGCGCAAAACACGCCAAGCGCCACATAGTTGCCCAGGACGTGAAAAGGCGGTGAATCCGAGGCATTCAGGCTGAGGAACCCGATGGCCGTCGTGAGAGAGGTGAGAAATACCGGATAGGTGTTGATACGCATTGATTCCACAATTGCCGCATTTCTGTCGAGGCCATGCCTCATGCCCCGCAATGTGCTGGTCACGATGTGGATGCTATGGGCGATGGTGATTGCCATGACAATAATGGGCACGCCGGCATTGACGGGGCTGAACACCGTGCCAAGCCAGCCAGCCAGCCCCATCGTTGTACCGACAGCAAACAGGGCCGTGACCACGACGATCACGGTACTGAGAATCGAGCGCAACAGGATGATTGTAAGCAGCACGATAACGAGCACCATGAACGGTGCGAGGTTCTGGATATCATCTTTCGTGGCATCGGCAAATGCGCGGTCCAGGGAAGGATTGCCTATCATGTAATAGGCGATGTCCGGATGGCTCGTGCGAGCCTGCTCCAGGAAGGCGTTCAGGTGATCGGTTATCTCCAGCACTGCAGTGTCCGGCTTCCTGGACAGTGCAAAGCTGATTACCACAGCACCCACTTTTCCGTCATGGGAAACCAGGCGCCCGGCAAGATCGATTGCGTCCAGGGCAATCTTTTCGACCCGCACCAGATCGGCATCGCTCAACGTTCGCGCATCCGCCACGAGTGAGGAAACCACCAGTTCGTCTCCGAAGGCCTCGCTATGGGAATAGTTGGTAAGAGAGTCCACCCGGTTGGAATAAGGCATGTGCCAGGCAGCTTCGGTCAACTCTTCCAGGGCACCCAGTGCATTGCGCGTGAACACCGACCCCTGTCGGGGTGCAACAGCAATCAATGCCCGATAGGATGAAGTGTACGTGCGCTCGAGGGCATCAAAAGTGGCGAGCCGCGGATCGTCCTCGCCGAACATCATCCGGTAATCGCTTGTAATGATGATCGAGCGGAGTCCTCCTGCCGCAACCAGCATGACGACCATAGCGAGTGCGCCGATCAGCCATCGATGACGTAAAACAATGGTGACAAAACGGTCAAGCTGCGACGAGATTTCAGGATTATGCTCACTCATTCGGGCAATCCCAATGTCCCCCAAGAAATCTTGTCAGGAAAATGACAGGACTCAGCGTGCTTGAAACAAATATGATAGACAACTCCCGATATCTTTATATGACCTGCTGGATTCTTCCGTATATATTCAACCGAACACATGTCACAGCTACACTGCCAGTCCGAGCATCACGGCCTCAAACGAGACGTGAGGTTACAAATCTGGTCATAGAATTGATTCCAAGTATAGCCCAGGCATGAAACTGCATACCGGTCCTCAACCCGAAATTCATCTGAATCCCCAGTGGCAAGGCTCCCGGAACACACAAATTGCCATCCTGCCTGACAAGGTTTCACTTGCAAGTCCAGAAGCGTAAAATCCCGGAAAATTTTACACAATGCTTATGTTAAAGGGCCTATATGTGATTGCAGATACGCAATCCATCCGTGCACGGGACTTTCTCGACACAGTCGAATCGGTATTGTCGGTGGGCACGAGAATCATTCAGTACAGGGACAAGGTCAATGACCAGGAAACCCGTACCGTGATCGGCCACAAGCTGAGATCATTGACGCGAAAACACAAAAGCCTGCTGATCATTAATGACGATATTGAATTAACCCGGGACATTGATGCCGATGGGGTACACCTCGGCAAAGAGGATCACGGAATCTCTGAAACGGGGACATTCCTAGGCGCAGAAAAAATCATCGGCGCATCCTGCTACAATGAATACGGCAATGCGGTTCAGGCTGTCGCCGATGGAGCTGCTTACATAGCATTTGGAAGTTTTTTTACTTCACCGACCAAACCTTCTGCTCCGCTTGCAGACACTGGACTGATTACTCGCGCCAAACAGGAACTGAATATCCCGGTCTGTGCAATTGGAGGCATTACCCAGGACAATGTCACGCCACTTCTGCATGCCGGTGCCGACATGATTGCTGTCATCAGTGGGATCTTCAACTCATCTTCCCCTGTCCGGTCCGTGCAGGAATACATGACCCGGTTACAGCCTTTTCGATCAGCCCCATGACCCGGATTACGATCACAATTTTTCCATTCACCACATCCAGACTGCAATGACGATCACACAAGAGGCCTTTGACGAGGCATGCAAATACATTCCGGGCGGCGTTAATTCTCCGGTTCGGGCATTCAAATCCGTCGGGGGTATACCGGTTTTTATCAAGCGTGCCACCGGACCCTATCTTTATGACATCCATGACAGGGAATACATTGACTATGTTGGATCCTGGGGTCCGATGATCCTGGGTCATGCTCACCCCGTAGTGATCGGAGCCGTACAGCGGGCTGTTGAACATGGACTCAGTTTTGGTACACCGACTGAAATAGAAACAGAGCTGGCAAAAAAAGTCTGTGAGCTTGTTGAATCAGTACAAAAGGTTCGTATGGTCAGTTCCGGAACGGAAGCGACCATGAGTGCTATCCGCCTGGCGCGTGGTCATACAGGCCGCAACAAGATTATCAAATTTGAAGGCTGCTACCATGGTCACGGAGACTCGCTTCTGGTGAAAGCCGGATCCGGTGCGCTGACTCTGGGCGTGCCCAGCTCTTCCGGTGTGGTGCCCGAACTCGCCCGGCACACTGTTGTTCTGACCTACAACAGCCTCGATGAGGTTGAACGGACATTTGAAAAAATGGGCAATGACATTGCTTGTGTGATTGTTGAGCCTGTTGCAGGAAACATGAATTGTATCCCTCCAGTGAAGGGTTTTTTGCAAGGCTTGCGCAGGCTTTGCTCACAGCATGGAGCGATTTTGATCTTTGATGAAGTTATGACGGGTTTTCGCGTGGCACCAGGTGGTGCACAGCAACTGTACAAGGTAGTCCCGGACCTGACCACGCTTGGGAAAATACTTGGCGGTGGCATGCCTGTAGGCGCATTTGGTGGAAAACAAAACATCATGGAGTCACTGGCACCCGATGGCCCAGTGTATCAGGCTGGCACGTTATCAGGAAATCCAATAGCCATGACAGCTGGCCTGGCAACCCTGGATTTGGTTTCGGAAAAAGGTTTTCACAATCGGCTCAACCGGAACACCGCGCTGCTCACACAGGGCATCCTGGATGCAGCTGAAAAAAATCATGTCCCGCTGGTTGCCAACCAGGTATGCGGCATGTTCGGACTATTCTTTACGCAAGAAAAGGAAGTTACACAATTCACTCAGGCAGCGTCGTGCAACCAGCAGCATTTCAATCGTTTTTTTCACTCGATGTTAGAGCAAGGCGTGTACCTTGCGCCTTCACCTTATGAAGCCGGATTTATCTCAGGTGCCCATAGCGAGGAAGACATTGGAAAGACGATTGATCGCGCAGGCAATGCATTTCGCAAAATCTGCAACGCCTGACTTCGGCTCAAACCACTGGATATTCAAGCATTCAGCCTCTGTGCACCCTGCCGAGCCCGAAGATCAGCATACAGTCACTAGGTCACTGGTGTGCATGCAGAAAATTCAGAACTTCAGTCCGTACCCTTGCATCCTCCAACAGTCCATGTTTGTGGCTCAGGTCCTCCTGGGTATACACTACCGATTTACTGCCGTCGTTTCGCTTTTTTACAAAACCGGTACATTCACCACCTGTATAAGGATTCTGAAACCAGGGGTCGTTCGCACCAAGCAAGGTAAGAACTGGTTCACCTTCGGGTGCCTTGATACCCCGGTATTCACGCCAACCAGCCTGACAGGTCCAACCTTCAATAACACGCGCCCGCACGGACGCATCCCCGGATTTTGACCGAAAAGTGGCAACCGTGATTCCACCTTCACTCAGCCCCATCAGGAAAATACGGTCCGCATCCACCCATGGGAGTGTTTTTGCCTTTTCAATGGCATAGCCCGCATCATACTGGCGGATTCTCAACGTGTCCCGGTATAACCCGCCTCGCAATTGCTCGGGCTCGCAGGACTTTGGATATTTTTTTCTGGCCATGCTTGGCGGTGCAATGACTGCATAGCCATTTGCAGCCAGAAAATCAATTCTCATGTGGGTTCCTTCCCATATACCGGAACATCCGTGCAAATAAATTACGGCAGGAAGTTTTCCATCCCCTCTCAGGTTGTGGGCATGCAGTTCCTTTATTGTAGTTGCGAGATACTTCCCGCCAGGTTTTGGAATTCTGACCAATGCAGCCTGCCATACCCTTTCCATTTCAACCGGGTCATTCCAGTCTGCCCTGTTCATTTCAGAAACCGGGGTAAATGTCCTGCTGCTGTTATGCAGGCCTGTGCTTACAGCGATAACAGGAGTAAGGGAAAGTGCAAGAAGTGCCAGAATGTAAGACGATTTACTCAAGCCACGCAACCAGGCACAGATCAAATGATTTGCACGCAGTCCCATCCGTTATGCCCAAGGTGTCCCGTTAAGTCACTGTGCTCATTCGAAAACATGCGTCGTAGTCACTTCTGTCACGGCACCACGTCGCCAACCATCACTGTGCCTGGGTGTTTGATTCCTGCTTTTTGATATCTTCGCGTACCTGATCCATGTCGAGTTGCTTGGCCTTGTCGATAATGTCTTCCAGTTGTGAAGGAGACAAAGCGCCAGCCTGTGAATACAACAGTATTTTTTCACGAAAGATCATAAGTGTCGGTATCGAACGGATATTGCATGCCTGAGCCAGTTCCTGCTGTGCCTCAGTATCGACCTTGCCAAATACAACATCGCTATGATTTTCTGAAGCCGTATCAAAGGTAGGTGCAAATGATTTGCATGGCCCACACCAGGCAGCCCAGAAATCTACAATTACCGTGTCGTTGTTTTCTATCGTTTCATTGAAGGTATCCTTGGTCAGGGCAATTGTCGCCACAATATCCTCCTTATAGGTTCTAAAATTCCAGACTTCCGCATTGTACTACTCAGAATCAACAAATGTCCCCGTGATTTTCTTAAAAGACTGCCCCGGTTCTATGGCCCAGGACATGATGCGCAGGATAATGGGCAATGGTATGATAGGCGTTCCATCGGCGGTGGAGTTCACAGGCGCGCTCTGCAACCGGGGCTCGGGGAATTCGAAACCCTGCATAACGCGATGATCCAAGAATTGTTATTCTGCAGGTCCCTGGTTGAGAGACCGAATTCAGTCCGTCTATCCGGTCGCGCCATGGCGGCGGTGGAGAACAAGACCTGCCCGCGGTTGCCGGGAAGGTACGTGAAACGCTTGGGCAAACGGTAGGTGTTGCGTGACAGTAAAACCTGGGAAGACAGCTGAATGAGCCTCAAACGTCGGCAGTTCCTTACTCTATTGGCTGCCTTGCCTGCCCTGCCGATTGCAACGGTGGCCCTGGCACAAAGCCGCGACATCTGGTCTGTGCAGCAGGCCCATGCAGCACTGCTGGAAGACCGGATAAGGCTGCTGGATATTCGAACGCAGGGCGAATGGCACGAAACTGGCGTCGCACGGGGCGCCTGGCCGGTCAGCATGCATACTACACGGTTTCCCAAACGTCTGGGGGTCGCCCGTGAACTGGCGGAGCATCGCCCCATAGCCCTGATCTGTGCGACAGGCAATCGATCCGGATTGGTCACGCGTGCCTTGCGACTGGCCGGCCATGATAATTTCATCAACGTCTCTGAGGGCATGCTTGGTTCGCGCCGCGGTCCAGGGTGGATCAAGGCTGGCCTGCCGATCGTCTCAATCGATGACGCATTGGCCGCCTTGCCCGATGCGCTTGCATGAAGTCTTAATGCACGCGGAATTTTCCCGTGAATGAGTGTCATTCCCTTAAGTTCAATGCGGAACAGGGCAGATGGGGAACCGTATATCGGGAAGGGATCATTCTTTGAACTTGGAGCCTGTGGCACCGTTGTCTGAATTCGTTTGTGGCTGACCACGGTCCCGAGCAGGGAGCAGCAACCAGGGGCATTCCAATTGCTGCCAGCTTCACATAAAACTGGTTTGCAAACATCGAATGAAGTATGATCGAAGACATGTGCCGGAGCCAGTGGCGCAGCCGCATGTACCATCTCACAGAAGAGGATCATTTGTTGAACGGATAGCCCGTAAGGATAACACTGGCTTTGCCGGACAACTCAACACAGACCAGACGAGTGGACAAAAACTTGAAAGCAAGGTCAGGTGACTGGCCCTGATCGGCGCAGGCTTGCGCACAATGGCAGTGGATACAGGCAACCACATTATAGAACCCGGGCAACTTTTGCGGAGACAGTTGAAAAGCCTTCATTTACCCTTAACTTTTTGCGGAGACAAGTATGAATGCAATGGTCAGGAAGTCTTTACTGTTTGTGTTCATGATAATTCTTATGACTGCTTCTAATTTACAGGCTGAAACCACTATGGTACGAATGGACACCAGCAAAGGTGCCATTACTCTAGAACTGGATGCTGGAAAGTCACCGGCTACCGTTGCAAATTTTCTTACTTACGTCAGTGAAGGATTTTACGACGGGACAATTTTTCACCGGGTCATCGGAAACTTTATGATTCAGGGTGGTGGGTTCACTGAAGATATGAAACAAAAACCCACCCATGCTCCAGTCAAGAACGAAGCGAATAACGGATTGAGCAACGATACCGGCACGATTGCAATGGCGCGTACCAGCAGTCCTCATTCGGCAACTGCCCAGTTTTTCATCAATGTCAAAGACAACAGGTTTCTGAATTTTTCAGGCGAAACAGGGCAAGGCTGGGGCTATGCCGTGTTTGGCAGAGTTACTGAAGGTATGGATGTCGTAAATGCAATAAAGAATGTAGCCACTGCATCCAAGGGTTCTTTTGACGATGTACCCGTAGAAGCGGTTATCATCGAAAAAGTTTCGATTGTCGAGTAAGCGATGAGGTATGACGCAGACCCTGTTTGTTTCTGACTTACACCTGGATCAAAAAAGGCCGCACATCATTGCAGCTTTCTGCCACTTTTTACAAGGAATTGAAAACACGGATGCCCTTTATATTCTTGGGGACCTGTTTGAATCCTGGATCGGCGACGACGATCCGGCCATCGGCCTTCAGCCCGTAATCGAATCGATAAGGCAACTGAGTCTTGCCAACGTTCCGGTGTACTTTATCCACGGTAACAGGGATTTTCTCATCGGCAAGACTTTTGAAAACCTCACCCAGTGCAAGATTCTGCAGGAAGAAACCGTGGTTGACCTGTACGGAACCCCTGCATTGGTCATGCATGGCGACACCTTGTGTACAGATGACATCGCTTACCAAAAGTATCGTGCCAGGGTACGTAACAGATGGGTCAAGAAAGCGGTATTGATGCTCAGTGTCAGGCAGCGCTTGAGGATTGCACAACGATTGCGAGACAAAAGTATTGCCGCCACGCAAAGTAAGCAGCCAGAAATCATGGATGTCAACCTGCATGCCGTCAGGCAGACAATGCTCAGATACGGTGTGAAATTTTTAATCCACGGTCACACGCATCGCCCTGCCATTCATGACTTTACCATTGACGGCAATGCCTGCAGGCGTATCGTGCTGGGCGACTGGTACGAACAAGGCAGTGTGCTGAAATGCACACCTGAAGCCATGCACCTGGAAACCCTGTGCGCTTAAAGCTTGCAAAGCGCTTCCAGTTCAGATTCTGAAAAACCTGCCTTGCGCCGTGCTTCCAGGTGAAACGGCCTTTGCAGGCCGCCCGTATAATATTTTCCTAACAGGGAACGAAATGTCGTTTCCGGCTGCAAATCCTTCTGCTTGCACGCGTATTTGAACCAGCGAGAGCCAATGGCCACATGCCTGATCTCCTGGTCAAGGATAACTTTCAGCACGTCCGCTGTTTTCATGTCACCGTTACCTTGTAATTTGTCAATCATGCCCGGAGTAACATCCAGGCCACGCGCCTCAAGCACCCTGGGCACCAGGGCCATGCGTGCAACGAAATTGTCGTCGGTCTTGACTGCCATTTCCCACAAACCGTTATGGGCATCAAAATCGCCATAGTCATAGCCGACCTGCTGCAGGCGTTCACGCAGCATCAAGAAATGCTGGGCCTCATCAAACGCGACGGACGCCCAGTCGAGATAGTACCCCCTGGGAAGATCCTGGAATCTGTATATGGCATCAAGAGCCAGGTTGATCGCATTGAACTCGATGTGCGTGATGGCATGTATAAAGGCCGCTTTCCCCCGGGAGGTTGCCAGCCCGCGGCGCGCCAGTTTTTTTGGCGGGACCAGTCGTGGCCTGGACGGTCGGCCTGGGCTTTCGACCCGGTTCACGGAAGGTGTTCGGGCAAACCCGATGTCACCCCTGTCTACCTGTTCAGCAAACCGAATCACAGCATCGCACTTTTGTGTCGGGCTGGTGCACAGCAGGCAGTCATACGCTGCTTGGAATACGGAATTCGCAGGAGGCATACGGCAACTGTGTGGCTATTCGCTGATAACCACCAACGAAGAGACTTCCAGGCAATCAAAAATGTCCATGACATCCTGATTTTTCATTCGAATACATCCTGCGGAGACGGGCTGGCCAATTAAACCTTCCTGATGAGTGCCATGAATATAGATATAGCGCCCGTGGGTATCCACGCCAACACCCTTGTTCAAACCTTCTTCCAGGCCGGTCAGCCAGAGTATCCTGGACGTAATGCAGTCATTCAGGGCGCCGGTTGTCCCGGATTCAATTTCTGCAGCCGTGTATGTGCGTTTTCTCGCTTCAAAGATCTCGGCAAATCCTGCATCGGCACCGATCTTTTCTGCAACACAATGTACCCCGCGAGGCGTTTTGTAGGAATTTTCTTTTTCGCCGGCACCAAACCTGGAAGTTGAAACCGGATATTTACCGATACACTCCCTGTCTGCAAATACATAAAGCGTTTGCTCGCGTATGTTGACAATGGCTGCAGGATAGTCTGCGTGTTGCGGATACTGGTCACACGCTTTGGCATACAGCCCAAGCAACTGTCGAGTTGCCTCGTGGGCGTGCATGTATCAATGGTCCTTTCTAGACACTGTTGTGCAGGTCAATGCTGGCATATTCCTTTTCACGCTCTTGCTTGGACTTGTCACTGCGCAGTGATTCCAGGTTTTCAAAATAGCCTTCTTCGACACCGGTAATGTAATCACCGTCAAACATGGAAGTATCAAATTTCTCCAGTTTCGTGTTGCCCTTCCTCACTGCTTCGATCAAATCCTGGAGTTCCTGGTAAAACAACTGATCTGCCTGGATCTCCTTGCCGATCGCGCCAACATCCTTATTGAATGCAATCAACTCATTTCGTACTGGCATATCAATGCCGTAAATATTCTGATACCGGATCGGCGGTGATGCAGACGCAAAATATACTTTTTTCGCACCTGCATCCCGTGCCATTTGTACGATTTCACGAGAAGTGGTGCCGCGTACAATTGAATCATCTATAAGCAACACATTTTTGTCATGAAATTCGAGCCGGATGGGGTTTAGCTTTTGCCGTACTGACTTTTTCCGCAGTACGTTGCCAGGCATGATAAACGTACGTCCGATATAACGGTTCTTGATGAATCCCTCACGATATTTGACATCCAAAAGATGCGCGATTTCAATTGCAGCTGTCCGGCTTGTATCCGGTATCGGCATGACGACATCAATATCATGATCAGGCCACTCTCGAAGAATGTTTCTGGCCAGCTTCTGGCCCATACGCATGCGTGCCTTTTGCACAAAAATGTCTTCAATCGCCGAGTCCGGTCGAGCAAAATAGACATATTCGAATATGCAGGGAGAATGTACGGGATCCGGTGCGCACTGCCGCGTGTAAATCTTGCCTTCCCTGTCTATGAAAACAGCTTCACCCGGTAAAATATCCCGTACAAGGCTGAAATCCAGGGCATCCAGGGCAGCACTTTCCGAAGCGACCATATATTCCATACCATGCCGGGATTCCCTCACCCCGTATACCAGTGGCCGGATACCGTTGGCATCACGAAAAGCTACAATCCCGCAACCCGTAATCATTGCCACTACCGCGTATGCACCTCGACAACGCCGGTGCACGCCACATACTGCGGTAAAAATGTCTTCCGGACTGAGTCGCAATGTTTGCTGGTTTGCCAGTTCGTGCGCCAGCACATTCAACAGTATTTCTGAATCTGACTCGGTATTCAGATGACGGCGATCCTCCCGGAACAGTTCTTTTTTCAATTGTCCGGAATTCACGAGATTGCCGTTATGGCCCAGCGAAATACCAAATGGAGAATTCACATAAAGAGGCTGTGCCTCGGCCGAAGACGAGGACCCCGCAGTCGGGTAGCGCACATGTGCAATGCCCATGGTGCCCTTCAGGCGCTCCATGTGGCGACTGTGGAAAACATCACGCACCAGGCCATTTGCCTTGCGCTGATAGAACCTGCCCTTGTCGTACGTAACAATGCCTGCTGCATCCTGACCCCTGTGTTGCAGCACCAGCAAGGCATTGTACAGGGCCTGATTGACATCGTTATTGGCAACAATTCCAGCAATACCGCACATAATCAATGAATCCTAAACAACGTTAAAGTGAATACGAAGAAGCCTGTACTTCTGCTTTATCAAACGAAAAATACTTCGAATACTCCGCAGGTATAAAATCAATCACTGTTTGTGCTCCAGGTTCAAATACAGGCAACAGCCGGGATGAATCCCAGGTATCAGAGTGCGGAAAATTCGTCAGGGCCATAACCAGAATGACCAGCACTACAACAGCCGCCCCCCGCACAAAACCAAACACGGCACCCAGTATTTTGTCAACACCACGCAGCACGGGCATTCTAGCGACCTTGCCGAGTACATGACTCAGAAAAGCCCCTGCGATCAACACACCAATTGCAATGGTGGCAAAGGCAATGCTAGCTCGCAGCTTGCTCATTTTAAATTCGTTTTCCCCAAAACTGAATGTTGTCTCATCTATGCTTGAAGGTAAAATCAGAGCTGCCTGATTGAAAAAAGTTATAGCCAGCCAGAAAGCCAATACCAGGCTGGCCAGTGATATCACTTCCTTTACAAACCCCCGAAATACTGCAATTACAGTGGATATGAGCAATATGACCACGATCCCGATATCAATCCACGAGAAATCCATATCCGCTTCTAACGACCCAAAGCCTGTCGAAGATTCATATTGGTGCGGACCCTGTCACCTGTTTGAAAATAATCTTTCAAGGGTGCGGAGTCACGAAGGCTCCTGTTATGCCATGGTCTGTCGCAATCTTGGCACGCAACTGGTCGGCATTTTCGCGTTTGACTTCGGGTCCGGCCTTGACCCGGAACAGCACCTTGCCTTCATTCAAAAACTTTTCGGTAAACACTGAATATTTATCTGCAGACAGTTTTTCCTGCAGGGCAAGTGCCTTGTCCTTTTCTGCAAATGCAGCAACCTGAACCGCCCATGCACTTAATGAAGGACGGGGCTCAATGTGATTGGCCGTGGCTTCAACAACCGCAGGGGCAGGTTGTATTTCCTGCAATACCTGGGCTTTTGCTTCATCCTCACCCTCGAGCGGAGCCTTTTCTGTACCTGGTCCACTGCTCTTTGCAGTTACAGGCAATTCGTCCAGTGGTTGGGGATCTGGCAATTTACTCTCAAAACTGAATTTTGGCGCGAGAGGAACTTCCATTTCCACGACGGCCGGCTCCTGACGATCAGGTCCATCCAGTATCATTGGCACAAATATTACAGCCAGGGCGATAAGAACCACTGCACCTATCATGCGTTGTTTCAGGGCTGTTTCCATATGTCAACAAAACCTCACTCATGTTAACCGGGCAGACCGCAGCTTATCCGATCGATTATACTTGCAAGCCTAGTACTTCTGCCACTGTCAGGAAAGAACCAAAAACCACGATCCGTGAAGTATGATCAGAGTTGTTTCTGGCAGCAATCCAGGCTGCCGAAACAGATGGATAGGCTTTTACAGTGCAGCCTTGATCCAGCTGCTCGATACTCTCCTGCAAATCCTTGCAGCTTAATGATCGCTCTGAATCCAGTTCTGAAATGTACCACTCATCAATCTGCTCACGCAGCGTACCGATAATCCCGTTCACATCCTTGTCCTGCAGCACTGCAAACACTGCATATGTTCTCGTGGCGGGTCCCAGTTCCTGGAGATTCTTTCGCAGGACTCCTGCACTATCCAGGTTATGCGCTACATCGAAAATAATCTCGCACTTCCCTAAGACACGCTGAAATCGCCCTGACAAACATATATTTCTCAAGGCGGGCCCTATAGTTTCCCGCTTGATCGGAAAACATTCATTCAGGCATTGCACGCTCATCAGTGCGACCGCCGCATTGATTACCTGGGCATCTCCGTACAGGCACGGCATCGGCAGGTTGCCCCAGTCCAGCTGCGCAGACTGAAACGACCAGCTCTCACCAGATTCCTGTCGATACGTAAAATCCTTGTCAATCAGGTACAGCTCGGAACCAATTGTCCTGGCATGCTCCAGCAGGCTGTCAGGAGGCTCTGAGTCTCCACAAATTGCAGGCTTGTGGGCGCGGAATATTCCCGCTTTTTCCAGGCCTATGGACTCCCTTGTCGAACCCAGCCACTGTACATGATCCATCCCAATGTTCGAGACAACGGCAACATCGGCATCATATATGTTCACCGCATCAAGACGCCCGCCCAGGCCCACCTCAAAAATTGCCACGTCAAGTTTCGTGTTGCTGAAAATCAGCATGGCGGCCAGTGTGCTGAACTCAAAGTAGCTTAAACTGGTTTCACCGCGAGCCTGGTCCACCAGCTCGAAGGCCTCACATAGCACTTGGTCCACGGAGTTTTTTTTGTCCACCCTGATACGTTCATTGTAATGGAGCAAATGCGGAGAGGTATAGCAGGCCACACTGTAGCCTGCCTGGTGATAAATCGACTCCAGGATCGCTGCAATGGAACCCTTGCCATTGGTGCCAGCAACCGTAATGATCTTGAACTCAGGGTGCATGACTCCCAGGTCGCAGGCAACTTTTTCGATGCGGCTCAGCCCCAGTTCTATTTTTTGAGAATGTAAGGTCTGCTGCCACTCAAGCCAGTCTTGGAGACGTTCGAATCGCAAAATGATAGAAATTAAAGTAAAAGAATGTTAAATGCCAGCGCTTCAAAGGATGGCATACTCCTGAAAGCTATATCCAGGCGAATATTTTGGTGCACCATCATTTCTCATGATCTGAAATGGATTTGTGCAGCAGGATGCAAAGCAAGCGGTGCACCTGGTCACGCATGTCTTTGCGCTCGACGATCATGTCCAAGGCGCCGTGCTCAAGTAAAAACTCGCTTCGCTGGAATCCCTCCGGGAGCGTCTCGCGCACTGTCTGCTCGATAACCCTTGGGCCTGCAAACCCGATCAACGCCTTGGGTTCTGCAATATTGATATCTCCCAGCATGGCCAGGCTGGCAGAAACCCCTCCCATCGTAGGGTCCGTCAATACTGAAACGAAGGGAATATGCCGTTCACGCATGCGTCCCAGCACTGCACTCGTCTTGGCCATTTGAAACAGGGATGTGAGCGCCTCCTGCATACGTGCTCCACCGCTTGTAGAGAAACAGATGAGAGGGATCTCTTCATCCAGTGCCAGTCTGGCAGCACGCAAAAACCGTTCACCCACAACAGAACCCATCGAGCCGCCTATAAAATTGAATTCAAATGCTGCTGCGACGACAGGAAGATTTTTTAAACGGCCTTTTAGTACGACCAGGGCCTCCTTTTCACTTGTGGTTTTTTGTGCGGCACTCAGACGGTCTTTGTATTTTTTACTGTCCTTGAATTTCAGGAAGTCCCTGGGTTCAACCTCTGCACCGATTTCCACCAGGGGGCTTTCATCAAGGAATGTATGCAACCGTGCCCGCGCACCGATTCGCATGTGATGATTGCATTTCGAGCAAACCCACAGGTTGCGCTCCAGATCAGTACGGTACAGTACCGCACTGCAATTCGTACACTTATCCCAAAGCCCTTCGGGAATCTTGCGCTTGCTTGTACCCTCAGTACGAATGCGAGAAGGCATCAATTTTTCTAACCAACTCATCTGCTACGATAAACTAGGCCCGCATGTCAGGCACTTCCGGTTTTCTGGGGCCATTATCCATGGCCTTACGCATGCCTGCCAACAGGGCCATAATGTTTTTCCTTAAAGTTTCATGATGGGTGACATGAGCTGCTATCTGGCGGATCAGGGCACTGCCAACAATCACGGCATCAGCAACCGATGCAATGTCCCTGGCACTTTCTGCATCCTTAACACCAAATCCAACTCCAACCGGAAGTACAGAGTGCTGCTTGATTTCGTTTACTCTGCTTTTGACCTCTGAAACATCCAGATGGCCAGCGCCGGTTACTCCTCGAAGAGATACATAGTATATAAGTCCTGAAGACTTCTCACAGATTTTTTTTATGCGTGCCGGACTGGTAGTGGGGGCAATCAGGAATATGGTATCAAGGGAGTGGCGCTGATAGATGTCCAATGCCTCCCCTGCCTGCTCAAAAGGCAGGTCGACCGTCAGCACACCATCGACCTGGCTTTGCCTGGCCTGAAGGGCAAACTGAGAAGTCCCCATTACCTCGATTGGATTCTGGTAGCCCATCAGAACGACGGGGGTTTGCTGGTCACGTTGTCTGAATTCGCTGACCATCCCCAAAACATCCTGCAGACTGGTATTGTGAACCAGAGCGCGCTCGCAGGCTGCCTGAATAACAGGACCATCGGCCATGGGGTCTGAAAAGGGCACTCCCAGTTCTATGATATCGGCACCTGCCCCAACCAGGTCATGCATTAACGCAACGGTTTGACCGGGGTGCGGGTCACCAGCTGTGATATACGGAACCAGGGCCTTGCGACCATCCCTGGCCAATGCTGCAAAGCGTTCTTGGATACGGCTCACAGTTCAATGCCCTCAATTTCTGCCACTGTATCGATATCCTTGTCGCCGCGCCCGGAAAGATTGACAATGATTGTTTGCTCAGGCGACATCTTGGCAGTCAGTTGCAGTGCATACGCGATGGCATGACTGCTCTCGAGTGCCGGGATAATTCCCTCGACACGTGTGACCTCATGAAAGGCCGTCAATGCCTGCTCATCAGTAACCGATTCATAGCATACCCTGCCTACGTCCTTGAGCCATGCATGTTCCGGGCCCACGCCGGGATAATCCAGCCCTGCGGAAATTGAATGGGTTTCGGTAATCTGGCCATTTTCATCTTCCATCAGATAAGTGCGATTACCATGCAATACACCGGGTTTGCCGGTATTCAGGGGGGCTGAGTGCTTGTGCGTCTCCACCCCCAGTCCACCCGCCTCAATTCCATACATCCTGACGTGTGCATCATCCAGGAATGGATGAAACAGTCCGATCGCATTCGAGCCACCTCCTACACATGCCACCAGCGCATCGGGCAGGCATCCTGCGAGCTCATGCAACTGGTTTTTGGCCTCACGGCCGATGACGGTCTGAAAGTCACGCACCAGGGTTGGATAGGGATGGGGTCCGGCTACGGTTCCAATGATGTAAAACGTTGAATCGACATGAGTTACCCAGTCACGTAACGCTTCGTTCAGGGCATCCTTCAGCGTCCTTGATCCAGAACGGACTGGGACAACCTCCGCACCCAGCAGACGCATACGGTATACATTGGGCGCCTGGCGTCGCATATCTTCCTCACCCATATACACCACACACTCGAGGCCAAGGCGTGCGGCCACCGTAGCACTGGCGACACCGTGCTGGCCGGCACCGGTCTCAGCGATAATCCGGGTCTTGCCCATGCGTTTGGCCAGCAAGGCCTGACCAACGGTATTATTGATCTTGTGGGCACCCGTGTGGTTCAGGTCTTCACGCTTCAGGTAGATCTGGGCACCGGCATGCTTGCGGCTCAGGCGCTGCGCATAATACAACGGGCTGGGCCGGCCAACGTAGTGCTTCAGGTCGGCCTCGA
Organism: Gammaproteobacteria bacterium; assembly: GCA_026713925.1. Classification (GTDB taxonomy): domain Bacteria; phylum Pseudomonadota; class Gammaproteobacteria; order UBA4575; family UBA4575; genus WTFY01. Next base: position 267,159 of record JAPONM010000061.1, on the reverse strand, counting down.
ATTCAGCCAGAAACTCTGGATCATTCTTGAATTGCCGGTACGCCTCCTCAAGCTGATCAAGCGGTTCTATCAGGGTCTCTGCCACATAACGGCCACCAAATTCTCCGAACATTCCATTTCCGTCCGGCAGCTGTGTATATATTTTTTGCAAGGGAATATCAGGCGCGTTCCTGGCCATTTCTGGTTTCCTCAATAAATTTTCTCATTTTCTCTACATCCTTTTTGCCTCGGGTGACTTCGATACCACTGCTCACATCCACTGCATATGGCCTGACCTCGTGCACTGCCTGTGATACGTTTTCCGGCGTGAGCCCGCCCGCAAGAATAACGGGCCTGTCAAGCGATTCAGGAATCCTGTTCCATGCAAAGGATTTTCCAGTCCCTCCCATTTGGCCTGCTGAATGACTGTCCAGCACAAACCCCGAAGCCGATGGAAAATCTGCACAGTAGCTCACAATCGAATCCACGCTGCCCACGGGCACAGCTTTCAGGTAGGGCATACTGAACTGTCGGCAAAACTCCTCCTTTTCACTGCCATGAAACTGCAACAGGTTTAATCCCGTCCGGCGAACCGCAGCTTCAACTTCATCCTGTTCAGCATCCATAAAAAGACCCACAGTGCCCACAAAAGGAGGCACCATTTGGATCAGTTTCCGTGCTTCTTCAATTGTCAGGTAGCGGGGACTCTGCTTCACAAACACAAAGCCCAGGGCATCTACGCCCAAGTCAACGGCACGTCCCACATCCTCTGCACGTGTCATTCCGCAAAATTTAATCCGGGTCAGCATGTCCTCATTCCACAGCGTGTCGTGGAGAATCAATTCCTATGGCTGGCCATTTTACTGCAGAATTCAACCCGTACCTGTCATCGTATTGTACTTTTACCAGATATAAGCCCGATGCAGGTGCGGTGATACCCCCTGATGCACGATCACGGCTTTCGAGAATTGTCCGTGTCCAGTCAATGTCCTGCTCTCCCTTTCCGATTGCAATCAATACACCGGCAATATTTCTCACCATATGGTGCAAAAACCCATCTGCAAGGATATCAATGAAAACAAATTCACCCTGACGCTGTACGGTCAACTGATGAACCGTCCGAACCGGGCTTCTCGCCTGACAGGCCGTTGCCCGGTAAGACGAAAAGTCATGCGTTCCCTCCAAAAACGATGCCGCCTGCTGCATTCTGACACTATCCAACGCATAATACATCCAGGTAACTTGCCTGTTCAGTATGGCAGGCCGTACCGAACGATTCAGGATCACGTAGCGATAATATCTCGAGACCGCTGCATAACGTGCATGAAAATCCTCATGCACGATCTTGGCCCACAAGACTGAGACCGAGTCAGGCAAGTGCGTATTCACACCCATGACCCAGGCTCTGGAATCACGCAGTGCGCTGCAATCGAAATGAATCACCTGTTCAGTCGCGTGCACACCTGTATCCGTACGACCTGCAGCATGAATGCAAACGGACCTGTCTGCAACTTCGGAGATCGCCTGTTCCAAGGTTTGCTGAACTGTTTTCGTGTCCGTCTGCCGCTGCCAGCCGCAAAACTGACTGCCGTCATATTCGATACCAAGAACGATGCGCATGATGGAGATGTCAGCTGTGAAGAATATACATGGTTGGCAAAGGTTCTTGAACAGATTTCCCTACCGGCCTGTAAGCACTTGAAATTGTGGCAAATAGTTTTTCATTGCACCCGGAATCCTGCCTGGCGATTTCATGATATCATTTTCGGAATGATGGTTAATTCTCAGCCTGTATGCGATGAGCTGGCTGCTGTTTTGATAGATCAGGATCATGTCTTTCAAACAATGAACAAAAGATATGTTATGTCATCTGCTGCAGCCCTTGGGGAAAACCATTGTACAACCAAGGTGCACATTCAGCCGATAGAAAACAGGTGAGCCAAGGCAAGTTCGTGATCTACAAGTAAACGGTTTTGAACGGGTCGCCTGGTGAAAATTCAACGCACTTCCGGCATCTCGAGAGCGCCTCGAAGACCATGGATATGGAACAGGTAGAAGGAATGTGAAGAAACTTGCCAAGGTCATCCTTCCGATCCTGATCATTGCCCTTATGGCAGCGGGAGCTGCCTATTTACGTACGACACGTCCCCAGCCAGTGCCAAATCCGGTCGCGGAAAAGGTCTGGCCGGTTTCTGTTCACGAGGCACGCATGACCGATGAGCAACCAGTGATCACGGAGTTTGGTACGGTTGTAGCCGGCAGTGTGGTCGAACTGAGGCCACTGGTGGACGGGCGCATTATCCGGCTCGGGAAGAATTTTGTGGAAGGGGCCACCGTTCGCCGCGGTGAGACGCTTGTTGTCATTGATCCTTTCGAGTATGAAATTGAGGTGGCGGACAAGGAAGCTGCTGTCGCGGCTGCCCAGGCACAACTCAAGGAAACCCAGTCCGAGTTGCATGCACAACGGCAGATGCTGGAGATTTCTCTCTCGCAGGTGGAACTTCGCAGGATAGACCTGGAACGCAAGCGCAAGCTGAGGGTCGGGAACACTGTATCGCACAAGGCAAGGGACGATGCGTTAATAGCCTACAACGACTCGAAACAGGCAGCGGAAACACACAAGCAAATGAGTGAGCGGCTTGGTGCCCGAATGGAGCAGATGAATGCGTCCCTGGCACGCAGCCGGACAGCCTTGAAGCAGGCCCGGCGCCATCTCGCTGAGACACGCCTGGTTGCCCCCGAGGATGGATACCTGGACAACGCTGTGGCAGCTGTAGGACAGCGGGTAGGAAGCAATGACCGCCTGGCCCGCCTGATCGTGGCCCAGCGCCTTGAGGTCTTCTTCCAGCTCAGCCGTCGGGACTTCGGGCGTCTTGCCGGCAGCACTGACCCGCAGACCAGGCAGTTTCTTGTCGGGCAACCGGTGTCGGTCACTTGGCGCATCGGTCAACAGAATTTCCAGTATGACGCCATGATCGAACGGCTGGGCGCCGAGATCGATGCCAGCAGCGGGGGGATCGGCATCTACGCGCGGCTCATTGAGCCGGGTCTGCACGGTCCCTTGCGCCCGGGCGCTTTCATTGAGGTCAGCGTACCAGACAATCTATACCGCAACGTCTTCAGGCTGCCTGAAACTGCACTTCATGACGACAGCATGGTGTATATCATCAGCGAGGACCGGCTGGTATCGCAACAAGTCGACGTGCTGCGCCGGGTTGAAGGGGACGTGCTGGTTCGTGCACAGATCCAGCCTGGTACAAGCATCGTGGTGACACAGTTTCCGGAAATTGGACCCGGATTGAAAGTCAGGATTCGATGAGCGAGGCTGGAAAAAAACAGCCCGGAGTTGCCGGTCCGGCAGGTGAGACGTCGCGCTTGTCGGGGCTGATTGGCTTGTTTGCGCGTCACAGGAATGCACCCAACCTGCTCCTGGCGCTCATGATCGTCTTCGGGGTATACGGTCTTCTGAAACTCAATTCACAGTTTCTACCCGAATTCGGTATAGATTTTGTCAAGGTCGCTGTCGAATGGCCCGGAGCCACGGCCGATGACGTCTATAGCAACATCGTCCAGTCAATCGAACCGGAAGTGCGATTCCTGAACAACGTAAAGCGTGTCAAGGCCCTGGCTTACGAAGGGCTGGCGCGTGTAAACATCGAATTCAAGTCCGGAAGCGACATGCAGGCGGCCCTGTCCGATGTGGAGGCGGCGATCTCCCGGATCCGCACCTTTCCCGAGGATTCGAAGACACCCAATATCAGCCGCGTTGTCCGTTATGAAACACTCCTGCAGATTATACTCTCGGGCCCTTATCCTGATGCATCACTGAAGACATTTGCCAAACAACTGCGTGACGGGCTGCTGGAACGGGGCGTTGACAGGGTCGATCTGATCGGTGCGCTGGATGAAGAAATCCTGGTCGAAGTGCCTTCACCAGTTCTGCGCCGACTCGATCTTACTCTCTCTGACATTGCAACACGCATTGGTGCTGCCTCACAGGACCTGCCCTCGGGCGACGTGGGCCAGGGGCAACACCAAATCAGAAGCCTGGGCCTGCTGACCACCGCACATGCACTTGGAGACGTAGAAATCAAGGCCCTTGATGACGGTCGGAAAATATACCTGCGGGACTTTGCATCTGTGCGTGAAGGCTTCGATGACCAAGGTGTGACGTTGCACCGCAATTCACAGCCGGCAATTGAACTTCGCGTTCAGCGTGCATACAGCTCCGATGCCCTTGCGCAGGCCAGGGCTGCTGATTCGTACCTCGATGAAGTGACGCCTGCCCTGCCTGCCAATCTCAATATTGAACAATACAACACCACTACCGACTTGCTTCAGGACCGCATCGATCTTTTGATAAAGAACGGCCTGGGCGGTCTCATGCTCGTCATCCTGATTCTAATGGTATTCCTCAAAATACGGGTCGCCTTCTGGGTCATGGTCGGCATTCCCGCCTCCCTTATGGCAGCCTTTGGGGTGATGCTTGCTTCCGGCCAGACGATAAACATGGTCAGTCTTTTCGGGCTGATCATGGCCATAGGCATTATTGTAGATGACGCCGTAGTGGTCGGGGAGAATGTAGACACGCGCAGTCATTCCGCTCCACCATTGCAAGCATCAATCGAAGGTGCCAGGCGAATGGCAGTACCCGTCATCGCATCGGCGTTAACGACGATCAGTGCCTTCCTGCCACTTTTTGTTATCTCTGATGTCATCGGCCAGATCATTGCCGCAATTCCGATGGTTGTGATTGCCGTGCTCATTGCCAGCCTGATCGAATGTTTTCTCGTGCTGCCCGGCCATCTTCGTGGGGCAATAGGGCAAAGCAAATCGGGATTCGCGAACCCGGGGGGCCGATTCCGAACCTGGTTTGACGGACATTTTGTATCGTTCAGGGAAGGGCCGTTTCGCAATTTCGTCAAGCTCTGCGTCAACTGGCGTTATGCCACGCTGGCAGTCGCGGGCGGGCTGTTTCTGCTCGCGGCAGGCCTTGTTGCGGGCGGGCGGGTCGGGTTTACCTTTTTCCCGTCCCCGGAACCCGACAAAATCTTTGCCAATGTGCAGATGATCCCCGGCACCTCACGAGTGAAAACACAGGAAATGCTCAATGAAATGGACCGCGCACTCTATGCAGCCGCGCATAGGCTCGAAGACACATCCGACAAACTGGTCCGCATGTCGGTAACCAAGATCGGAACTTTTGTCGGACAAGACCCTGCTGCTGCCGCCAACGACCCGCCAGTTGACAACATAGGCGGCCTGGTTGTCGAACTTCTCACCGCAGACCGACGCAAGGTCCGTGTCCAGACCCTGATCGAGGCCTGGCATGCAGAAATCAGGCCCGTGGCCGGACTGGACAATTTTACAATCCAGGAAGCACGTGGCGGGCCACCCGGAAAGGACGTGGATGTCCGGCTGATCGGAACCGATGTCGTCTCACTCAAGAAGGCAGCAAATGAGCTGAAGCTTCTTTTGACGCGCTATCCTGGCGTCAGTGCCATAGAAGACAATCTGCCCTACGGCAAGATGGAAACAATTCTGGAAGTATCGCAACGGGGAAAGGCGCTTGGCTTTACGACAGATAGCGTTGGCCGCCAAGTCAGGAATTCGATCGAGGGGGCCGTTGCCAAGCGTTTCCCGCGAGGTGAAGAAGAGGTCACCGTACGCGTCAAGCTCCCCGATGACGAGCTGGATACTGACCTTCTTGACACATTGTACCTGCGCAGCCCAACCGGCATCGAAGTACCTCTTGTCGAGGTGGTGTCAAGCCGTTCCAACCAAAGCTTTTCCAGAATCAGCAGCGAGAATGGCCATCGCCAGGTGGCCGTTACGGCAAGGCTCAATACCGGACTTGCCAACACGGAAGAGATCCTGAACGCCATCCAGCGTGACGGTCTGTGGGACATTGCCAAACGACATGGTATCGATGTGTCATTCAAGGGCAAATCCGAGGAACAGGTCGAAACATTTGCCGACATGAAGATCGGAGCACTGATCGGGCTGGCCAGCATCTATATTATTCTGGCCTGGACATTTGCAAGCTATACCCGCCCGATCGTGGTCATGGCGATCATACCCATAGGATTTGTCGGCGCTGTACTCGGCCATCTGCTGCTCGGTTACAACCTCAGTATCCTATCGATGACAGCCCTGATCGGGCTTGCCGGCATTGTTGTCAACAATTCCATCATTCTCGTCACTACGATGGAACGGCATGCCGAGTCGGAACCATTCTATGACGCCATTGTCAACGGGACCTGTGACCGGCTGCGGGCGATCATTCTCACTTCGGCTACTACCATCGGAGGCCTGACGCCCCTGCTGTTCGAGAAAAGCCTGCAGGCACAGTTCCTGATCCCAATGGCTGTGACCATAGTGTTCGGTTTGGGTTGCGCTGCAGTGCTGGTGCTTAGTGTTGTCCCTGCCCTGATGGCCGTGCAAGATGATCTGCGCCGAGTGTTTGGCCCGACCACTCCAGACCTGGCCACATCCGAGGGCGGCCAATAACTCAAGCGAATTTCACCGCTGCACAGCTTACCTTCCTGCTCATTTGGACCCAGGCCTGATCTCGGCCCGGTATATTGCGCGCAGCACACGGTCAAGCTGGCGGGTTGAGAGAATCCGCCTCAGATAGCCCAGCACGTACGTTGGCACAGTAACGTAATAGCGGGCCCTTGGCCGCTTGGACTCCAGGGCATGAATGACCTTTTTCACCACCGAATCCGCAGGCAAGGTAAACGGCACGGAACTGTCATCCGTCTCGAGACGCTGTTCTACCCTCCTGTAGATGTCGCGGTGAGCGCTCTTGGATGGATCAATATTCGCCTTGAAAGCAGCATATGCGTTTTCCCGAAAGCGACTGCTGACCGGCCCGGGCTCGATTAGCGAAACATGTATACCTGTACCGGACAGTTCCAGCCTCAACGTGTCGGTCAACCCTTCGATGGCAAACTTGCTGGCTGTATATGCGCCCCGATAGTGCAGTGCCATCAAACCCAGTAACGAGCTGTTTTGAATGATACGCCCGGCACGGTTGGATCGCATTGCAGGCAAGAGCCGACAAGTCAGATCATGCCAGCCCAGCACATTGGTTTCCAATTGAGTTCGCAGCACATCCCGCGATAAATCTTCCACGGCTCCCGGCTGTCCGTAGGCCCCGTTGTTAAACAGCCCGTATACATTTCCATCCGTACGTAACAGCACCTCATCGGCCAACGCCGCTACGCTCGCGGGATCATTCAGGTCCAATGCCAGGGCTTCAAAGCCATCTGCCTCAAGCCGGTCCAGGTCCTCCGCCTTGCGGGCAGTAGCCAATACGCGATAACCACGCTCAGACAACATTTCTGTTGCCCGCCGTCCAATGCCACTTGAACAGCCCGTTATCACTATGCTTCGCTTGGCCACTGGTGTCTCACCCATTACCTTGTACAGTTACGCGGCGCACTGGCGGTGGCGGTCAAGCCGGGGTTTCACAGGTGAACACCTCGCCGGACAACCAGGTATGCCTGCCTGCGATTTACCTGGAGCGAGTGGACTGAACCCTCAAGCATACAAATTCAGATATATTCCCTGACCAGATTCTCCGCAATCTGAACGCTGTTCAAGGCTGCCCCTTTCCTCAGATTATCACTTACCACCCACATGTTTAATCCACGCGGATGCGAGATATCCTCACGTATACGGCCCACATACACCGCATCAGTTCCATCTCCTTCAGTGACTGCAGTGGGATACCCTCCATCCTGATGGCTGTCCACAACCCGGATGCCCGGTGCACCCGCCAGCAGTTCCTTGGCCTGGCTGGCCGACAAGGGTTCTTTCAGTTCAAGATGTATGGCCTCGGAATGCCCGTTTACTACCGGAATCCGTACCGTGGTGGGATTCACCAGAATGGAGTCGTCCTCCATGATTTTCTGGGTCTCCCACACCATTTTCATTTCTTCCTTGGTATAGCCGTTATCCAGAAATACATCGATATGCGGCAAGGCATTAAAGGCAATCTGCTTCGGATATACATCGCATGTAACAGGTTTTCCGCTGATGACCTTTCTGGTTTGCTGATCCAGTTCATCAATTGCATCTTTCCCGGTACCGGACACCGCCTGGTAAGTTGCCACGTTCACGCGTGTGATGCCGACTGCATCGTGAATGGGTTTCAGGGCCACGACCATCTGAATCGTTGAGCAATTCGGATTGGCGACAATCCCGCGGGCCGTGTAACGGGCCACCTGATGGGCATTGACTTCCGGGACAACCAGCGGGACATCCTCGTCATAACGAAACTGCGAGGTGTTGTCTACCACTACGCATCCCTGCCCGACCGCCTTTGGCGCAAAGACTTTTGAAATGCCGGCACCCGGGGAAAAAAGGCCGATTTGCGTATCCGAAAAATCAAAGTCAGCCAAGTCCTGCACCGCTATTTCCTGATCTCCATAGCGGACCTTCTTCCCGGCCGAGCGGGCACTTGCCAACGCATGAATGCGGTCAACCGGGAATTTCCTTTGTTCCAGGATGGCAAGCATCTGCTCACCGACGGCGCCTGTAACGCCTACTATCGCAACATTATATTTTTCCATAATACGTATTCAGTCAGTTGTTGTGAGAAACCTGCAGCAATGCATGAATGACTGCATTGCCCATCTTTTCTGTCCCGACGGGCTGCTGCCCTGACTGCACGATATCTGCAGTCCGATATCCCTGGGCTATCACCTGGTGCACAGCCTGCTCAACCAGGCCTGCAAGCCGGGATTCATTCAAACTGTAGCGCAGCATCATGGCAACCGACAGGATTGTCGCCAGCGGATTGGCACGATCTTTACCAGCTATATCCGGAGCTGAGCCATGTACAGGCTCGTACATCCCCTGATCCTTTTCATTAAGTGAAGCCGAGGGCAACATGCCGATGGAACCGGTCAACATGGCAGCAATATCAGACAGGATATCGCCAAACATATTGTCGGTTAATACTACATCAAACTGGTTCGGATCTTTAACCAGTTGCATGGCGGCATTATCCACGTACATGTGACTCAAGGATACATCCGGATACCCTTGATGCACCGTGCCGACTACGTCGCGCCACAGCTCCGAAACTTCAAGCACATTGGCTTTATCAACCGAGCACAGCCGGTGATTTCGCTTCTGTGCAGTACGGAATGCGATATGAGCAATACGCGCAATCTCATCTTCACTGTAGACCAGTGTGTTAAACCCCTGGCGGATATCACCTTCCAGGGTACGTATGCCCCTGGGTTCACCGAAATAAATTCCTCCGGTCAATTCACGGATGATCAGGATATCCAGGCCAGTCACATGCTCGGGCTTGAGCGAGGACGCTGAATCCAAGGCCGGATACATAATGGCCGGTCGCAAATTCGCAAACAAATCAAGCTCTGCGCGCAAACGCAGCAGTCCTTTTTCCGGACGTAACTCCCGGTCCAGATGATCAAACTGGGGACCCCCCACGGCTCCCAGCATGACTGCATCAGCGGACCTGGCAAGCTTCAGGGTTTCATCCGGCAACGGGTCACGATACAGCGCATAAGCGCTGCCACCCACCTGCGCTTCCTCCAGTTCAACCGCAAGCTCATGCTCTTGCACCAAGCAAGCCAGCACCTTTCTGGCCTGCGCAACCACTTCCGGGCCGATGCCATCGCCCGGCAATAACAGAATCTTGTACATAAATCGATGACCCGACAAGTATCAAACTGTCAACGGAACAACCATGGGCATGACTGTTTCAATTCGGCTTCATACAACTTGATTTTATCCGCATGCTGCAGTGTAAGATCAATTTCATCGTAGCCATTTAACAAACAGTATTTATGAAACTCATTGATTTCGAATGAAAACTCCTTGTCGTTTGCATCAAGGACGATTTGTGTTTCCAGGTCTACCGTACAGGTGAATGCTGGATCTTGCGCAACCTGCTTGAACAGATAATCAACTGCAGCCTCCTCTAGTGTAACCGGTAACAATCCGTTCTTGTAACTGTTGCTGCAAAAAATGTCTGCAAAGCTGGATGAAATCACAACCTCGAAACCATAATCCAGAATTGACCAAACTGCATGTTCACGCGAAGACCCACAACCGAAATTTGCCCGGGCCAGCAAAATCTTCGCAGCCTTGTATGTCGTCTGATTCAACACAAAATCCGGATCGATTCGCCGTTGACGGGGGTCCTGTCCAAGCACCCCGGGATCACGGTATCGCCAGTTATCGAACAGGTAAACCCCAAAGCCGGTACGCTTCACTGACTTCAGGTATTGCTGGGGAATAATGGCATCCGTGTCCACATTTGTGCGGTCCAAGGGCAACAGCGTGGTCTCGATTCTGGTAAATGACTTCACAGTACACACTTCCTTACATCTATGAAGTGTCCGTGCAATGCAGCAGCGACTGCCATGACCGGGCTTACCAGGTGGGTGCGCCCGCCCTTGCCCTGACGGCCTTCAAAATTCCGGTTGGAGGTGGAGGCACAGCGTTCACCGGGTTCGAGCTGGTCGGAATTCATGCCCAGACACATTGAACAACCGGGCTCACGCCATTCAAATCCGGCCGATTTGAAAATCTTGTCCAGCCCTTCCTGCTCAGCCTGCTGCTTGACCAGTCCCGAGCCAGGCACAACCATTGCCAGTTTAATATTTTCGGCAAGCGTATGATCCTGAACAAGGTTTGCAGCAGCCCTCAAGTCCTCGATCCGAGAGTTGGTGCATGAACCAATAAACACCTTGTCGATGTAGATATCTTCAATCGGTGTCCCGGGTTGCAGGTCCATATATTCCAGGGCACGTCGGTAATCCGGGTTTGTATCATCCGGAACGACCCCGTCGATATCCACGACCATCTCCGGGGATGTTCCCCAGGTGACCTGGGGCTTGAGCAAGCTGACATCCAGTCGCACCTCCGCATCAAACCGTGCATCATCATCACTGTGAAGGGTACGCCAGTGTGCCACGGCCCCGTCCCACAATGGCCCTTCAGGTGCATAGGGACGGTTGGCAATGTATTCCATAGTGGTATCGTCTACGGCTATCATCCCGGCTCGGGCGCCGGCTTCAATCGACATATTGCACATCGTCATGCGCGCCTCAACTGAAAGCGAGCGAACTGCAGCGCCTGCGTATTCCACAGTAAATCCGGTGGCGCCTGAAGTACCCAGCCTGCCGATTACGGCCAGAATGATGTCCTTGGATGTTACCCCGTGGGGCAAACGGCCCTCCACATGAATCAGCATGTTTTTCGATTTCTTCATCAACAGGCATTGTGTGGCCAGTACATGCTCCACTTCAGAAGTGCCTATGCCGAATGCCAGCGCCCCCAACGCACCATGGGTGGACGTATGCGAATCTCCGCAGACGATCGTCATGCCGGGTAAAGATACCCCCTGTTCCGGACCAATGACATGCACAATGCCTTGCCGGATATCCAGCATGGGAAACTGCGTGAGAGAGTAGTCCCTGCAGTTCTTGTCGAGGGTGTCGACCTGCAGCCTGGAGACGGGGTCCTCGATGCCTGCACTGCGGTCCGTGGTAGGCACATTATGATCGACCGTGGCAAGGATGGAATCCTTTCGCCATGGAACCCGCCCGGCCAGGCGCAGACCTTCAAAGGCTTGCGGGGAGGTCACTTCATGAACCAGATGCCTGTCGATGTACAGCAACACCATACCATCATCACGTTCGTGCACAACATGACTGCTCCATACCTTGTCGAACAAAGTGCTACTTTCCATACTGCTATACCGTACCGTTGCGTCGCCTGACCCGCTTCCAGACAGGCCTGGCCAGCCAAACGTATTGAACCAATGCGAGGGCAGCAATGGCCATCGCCAACATATACACCTCGGAAGAACCGACTGTATTCCAAGTATACCCGCTCATCAGGCTGCCAAGCGAGGCACCCAGGCCAAAGCTGATGCTGGAATAAAGCGCCATACCCCGACCCTGGATACTGCCTGAAAAATACTGGTCGATCAGATAAATGGCTGATGCGTGAAACAGCCCGTACGATGCAGCATGCAACAGCTGTGCGAGCAGCAATACTGGCAGATTGTCTGCAAACATGGCGATCATCCACCATCTCAAGGCAGTCAGAAGCATGGCCAACATCAGTAAATATTTGGCACCGAACCTCGGTAACAGTCTATATGCCATGAAAAACAGTATGATCTCGGCAACTACACCCAGTGACCAGAACTGGCCGACCGCGGTGCGCGAATAGCCATGCTCTTCCAGATAGATGCTGAAGAAGGTGTAGTACGGTCCGTGGCTCATCTGGATCAGGAATGCCGCCACAAGCAGGGCGAGGACTGAGGGATCAAGACAGGTTTTCAGCAGTGAGGCCTTTGCGGCATGCTTGGTGCCGCTTGGCTTGTCCTGCACCAGCAAGGTATTGATCCAGATACAGAACAGGATCACCAGGATCGCCCAGGGTAAAAGTCCAATGCCCTGGTTCTGCAGCACGGGCGCCAGTATTGATACCGACGCGATAAATCCGATTGAACCCCATAACCGGATACGGCTGTACAGGTACTTGTCGTCATGGAGATGATTCATGGTAGTCGTTTCAAACTGGGGCAATGCGGCATTCCAGAAAAAACCAAACCCTGCCAGTACCAGTAACAGTGGCCAGTACCCGCGCACCAGCAGCACCATGGAAAAAATGCACATCCCCGCAAATACAGCAACGCGTGCCCACCGCATTTGCTTGCTGGTATGGTCAGCAACCCATCCCCACACGCCAGGTGCGATGATCTTGGTGCCCAGCAGTACAGCCGAGAGCTCACCAATCTGGTCTGCAGTGAAATCGAGATGCTGCAGATACAAGCTCCAGTAGGGGAGCAGCGCACCCAGACACGCGAAGTAGAAGAAATATACTGCTGAAAGCCTGCTGCGTTCCGCAAACTGCCTCTGCCTAGCCAGCATGCTGATTCAACTAAAAGCAGCTACAGGCCCGTGTATCACCAGGTCTTCACGGTGCGGAAGACGGGATATCCGGCGTGGCGCAATTCGCATCCAGGATTTGTGCCCGATGGCGCAGCACATGATCCATGACGACTATAGCCAGCATGGCCTCGACGATCGGCACACCGCGTATGCCCACGCAAGGATCATGCCGCCCGGTCGTCACAACCTCCACAGGGTTCCCATGCACATCAATGGTTTTACCCGGGATTCGGATACTTGAGGTCGGTTTGAACGCGACATTGGCCAGAAGATCCTGGCCTGTAGAAATTCCACCCAGAATACCTCCGGCATGATTGGTAAGAAACCCGTCAGGAGTTATTTCGTCACGATGCTGGCTGCCGGTCTGGGTCACACTGCGAAATCCCGCACCCAGCTCCACACCCTTGACCGCATTGATGCTCATCAGTGCATGGGCAATATCGGCATCCAGACGGTCAAAAACAGGCTCACCCAAGCCTGCAGGCATGCCGTTTGCCACAACCGTCACACGTGCGCCGGTGGAATCGCCTCGTTTGCGCAAGCTGTCCATCAGGCTTTCAAGCTCCGTCACCCTGTCTGCATCCGGGCAAAAAAATGGATTGGACTCCACCGCATCCCAGTCCTTGTGCCCGATTTCAATCGAACCCAGCTGTGAAAGGTAGCCTCGAATCTCGATGCCTGACCTTTCCCTGAGGTATTTTTTGGCAATTGCACCGGCTGCCACACGCATCGCTGTTTCACGGGCTGAAGAGCGGCCTCCCCCACGGTAATCGCGCAGGCCATATTTTTTCAGATAGGTATAGTCTGCATGACCAGGACGAAACTTCTCCCTTATGCTTTCATAGTCCTTTGAGCGGGCATCCTGGTTGTAAATCATCAAACCAATCGGCGTACCCGTGGTTTTACCTTCAAATGTTCCAGACAGAATCTCGACTTCATCCGGTTCGCGCCGTTGCGAGGTGTGACGTGACTTGCCCGGACGGCGGCGCTCCAGTTCGACCTGCATGTCTGCACAATCAAGCTCCAGACCAGGTGGGCAGCCATCGACGACACAGCCTATGGCCTTTCCATGACTTTCACCAAACGTGGTAACTGTGAACAGTTTTCCTAAAGTATTCCCTGGCATCCCGGGATTGTAGCATTTTCAATACAAATTCTGCCTGTCCCACGCCCGTGTTTCAAAATTGGTTATGCGATAATAGGACCATGCCTCCAGTACCAGAAAACCCCAGAACCAGGCAACCCGTGAAACGCGATCTATTTCTGCTGCTCGGCATCGCGGGCTTTACGGTGTGCATAACACTTTTTTATTTCCTGCTGCCACAACCGAATTCGGAACCGGGCAGCCTGAATAGTGCGACTTCGCTGCATGCCCATCCGCGTGCATTCCCGGAGTTCAGCCTGACCGATCACCGTGGGACAGAGTTTTCACACCAGCATCTGAGAAATGTATGGAGCTTCATTTTCTTTGGCTACACGCACTGTCCAGACATCTGCCCGCTTACCCTCGGAACAATGAACCAGGTACTGGGCACACTGTCTACCCGGGATGCCATACCTGCCCAGGGAATTTTCATTTCAGTCGACCCGAGCCGGGATACACAGCCACAGCTCAGTGATTATGTGCAATATTTTGACCAGAAGATCATCGGCCTCACAGGCTACGACTCAGAACTTGAAACCCTGAGTCAGGCGCTGGGCGTGGTGTATTCAGTCCCGCCAGCTCAGGACGATGCAGGCTATCTGGTCGATCACAGCGCGCATATCTTCCTGGTCACGCCAAACGGAAACCTGCTGGCCCTGTTTGGCACCCCGCATGAGAGCCAGCACATCATTGACGATTTCAGAACACTAAATACCTACTACAACCTACAGCAGGGAAGCTGATGAATGCCATTTGGAAGTACTGCAAGGGATTCCTGTTTCAATTCTTTCCACATCATTTTTTGTCCCGGATAACATTTTGGGTCACGCGCTTGCAGACACCTTTAAAGAACCCTGCCATACGCGCATTCATTCGCACCTTCAACATCGACATGACGGAAGCCTGCTATCCGGATCCTGAAGACTACGCAAGTTTCAATGAATTTTTCACGCGAAGGCTGATCCCGGGAGCGCGCCCCATCGCTTCCGGGGCGGATGTGATCGTCAGCCCTGCGGACGGATATATCAGTCAATTTTCAAGTTATGCCGGCCAGCGGGCGATCCAGGCGAAAGGCCGGTGGTTTTCCATGCATCAATTGCTGGGCGGGGCCAATGAGTATGGCTGCCTGTGCGAGCGTGGCAAGTTCGTGACCGTTTACCTGTCTCCCAGAAACTATCACCGCGTGCACATGCCCCTGGATGGCACATTGCTGGAAATGATCCACGTACCCGGGAGACTGTTCAGTGTCGCACCCTACGCGGGCGAAGTCCTGAACAACCTGTATGCCCGTAACGAGCGCATTGTTTCAATCTTCAAGACCGGTACAGGCTACATGGCCGTGGTGATGGTCGGCGCAGTCAATGTTGCAGCCATTGAAATGACCTGGCACGGGCTGGTCACGCCCCCGCGAGGAAAAACCATTTACAGAAAAAAATATTCCGGTATCGATCTGAAAAAAGGGGAAGAACTAGGGGTATTCAACATGGGCTCCACAGCCATTGTCGCCTTTGATTCGCACGCCATCGAGTGGTACCCGGACCTGCGCTCGCAGCAACCCGTCAAAATGGGTCAGCTGCTGGGCACGACAACCAGGTCTCTCAATCCGGACACGCCAGCACTTCCCTGATATCGTCCACGTCCGTGATGAGCATCAGCAAACGGTCGATGCCCAAAGCCACACCGGCACATTCCGGCAATCCTTTCTTGAGTGCCCTGATCAATGACTCATCGGATTCCAGCACCTCCTTGCCTTCCTGCCTGCGCTTTTCGTTATCTGCATCAAAACGTTTGCATTGTTTGTCCGCATCGGTGAGTTCCTGGTAGCCGTTTGCAAGTTCAAGGCTTCCAACATACACCTCGAAACGTTCCGCCCGGCCCTGATTATTGATTCGGGCAAGGCCTGAATGCTGTGCGGGAAAATCGTAAACGAATGTCATGCGATCCTTTGGCAGGTGTGCAGCGATCACCTGGTCGAGCAGCAATGCCTGACAGGCATCGCAGGACCACTGTACGGAAGGGACAATACCAGCCTGCCTGCAGGCAGACCTGTAGTCCTCAAGTCCGGCAGACCAGGGGTCCAGCGCACAGTACTGCAGAAAAGCTTCCTGGTAGCGGATAAATTCAGATTCATGCAGGGCGGGGCCGCCATCCAGCGCCTGCCTCACCAGGTCATCCACCTCCTGCATTAAATCCCGGTAACTCCAGCCCATACGATACCATTCGAGCATGGTGAATTCCGTATGGTGAAACCTGCCTGACTCACCGGCCCTGAACACCTTGCACAGCTGATAGGCATCACACCTGAGTGACACAAGCAGCCTTTTCATTGCATATTCGGGTGAGGTATGCAAAAACTGCCGCTGCCCACCACAGGTGATTCCGATGCTGTCAATATGCGGGTCCGTCACCGTACAGCGGTTAATGATCGGTGTCTCGACTTCCAGTACCTTCCGGGCCGAAAAATATTCACGGATCTTCGCATACAGCCGGGCACGTGCCTGCACGACCTGAGGCAGGGTGAAAGTACTGATATGGGCACGCGTAGACTTCAAACCGGAAGCCAGTTCATACAGGGTCTCGACATGCGGGATTTCGAGTTGTGGCCCGGGATCACTCTTTCACACGCGAGACATACTCGGCAGTTCGCGTGTCAATTCGCAGTACCTCCCCTTCTTCAATAAACAACGGTACCTTGACGACTGCACCCGTCTCAACGGTTGCAGGCTTTACACCTCCTGTTGCAGTATCCCCGCGCACGCCAGGATCGGTCTGCGTAATCTGCAACTCGACAAAATTGGGTGCGCTTACCGCCAGGGGTTCTCCATCGAGCAAGGTCACGCTACAGGTTTCCTGACCCTTCAGCCACTGTGCAGCCTCGCCAACTGCGGCCCTGGACGCGGCAAACTGCTCGTACGAATCCGATTCCATGAAATGCCATTGCTCCCCGTCGTTGTAAAGGTACTGCATATCCTTGTCGACCACATCTGCACCTTCGACCGACTCACCCGATTTGAAGGTGCGGTCGATCACCCTCCCTGTTTTCAGATTTCGCAACTTGACACGGTTAAAAGCCTGCCCCTTGCCAGGCTTGACAAACTCGTTTTCAATGATGGTATACGGATTACCATCCAGAATAAGCTTCAGGCCCGAGCGAAATTCATTGGTATGATAAACAGCCACGTACTAACCACCTAAAAAATCCATGCAATTCACAACCGCCGCAAGTCTAGCACGAGTCCAGTCAGACCCGGAACCAAATTGGCATCAGCAATACAAGGACTCCATTACGAAAATCGAAACACTTTGCCATGCACTGGACCTGAACCCTGCACAGCTTCCAATCAGCCCATCCGCCAACCGTCAATTTCCTTTAAGGGTGCCCTGGAGTTACGTGCAGCGCATGCAAAAATCCACACCGGATGACCCCCTGCTTTTACAGGTCCTGCCGCACACATTGGAAGAGCAAGAATCCGCAGAATTCTACATGGACCCGGTAGGCGACCTGCAAAGCATCAAGAGTCCGGGATTGCTGAAAAAATATCACGGGCGTGCCCTGTTGCTGGCCACCAGCCGCTGCGCAGTGCACTGCCGTTACTGCTTTCGAAGACACTTCCCCTATTCATCACACAATCCTCGCCGCGATGCCTGGCATGCTGCCCTGGAGAATATTGCCGATGAAGCCAGTATCAGCGAAGTGATACTCAGTGGAGGAGACCCGCTGGTACTCAGTGACCCAGAACTTGCCGGCCTGGCCCGAAAACTGCAATCCATTCCCCATGTCAAACGGCTGCGCATCCACACCCGGTTGCCAGTGGTGATCCCTGCACGGATCAATGATCAACTGCTGGAATGGCTCAGCAGTTGCAGCTTGAAACTGGTAATGGTGCTGCATGTCAACCACCCGCAGGAACTCGATCACCTGTTACACGAAAAACTCGGAGAACTGTCGGATGCGGGCTGCTGTCTGCTGAATCAAAGCGTGCTGCTTCGAAACATCAACGATCACCCGGAAATCCTGGCCACGCTCAGCGAGAAACTGTTTGATTCGGGTGTGTTGCCCTATTACCTGCACCTGCCGGACAAGGTGCAAAACACTATGCATTTTGATGTGGGTGAAGCCGAGGCATGCAGCATCGTGAGTGAAATGGCAGCCAGACTGCCCGGCTACCTTGTCCCCAGGCTGGTAAAGGAGCAAGCAGGCCAGCCCTGCAAAACACCCGTGATTCCCGGGACGACACCCGGCCCGATGCGGGATTACGCGAATAACTGACCCTTACCGGGCCTGTTGCAGGGATGCGATCCTTTCACTGAGGGGCGGATGGGACATCAGCAGTTTTTTCAAACCACTTTTCACTCCGCCTGAGATGCCAAAGGCTGCAAGCTGTCCCGGGAGCTCTTCAGGTTCGGACTGCGCCTGCAGGCGCTGCAATGCAGCAATCATTTTCTCACGACCTGCAAGCCGTGCACCTCCGGCATCCGCGCGGAACTCCCGCCGCCTCGAAAACCAGCTGGCAATGATTGCAGCCAGAATTCCCAAAATTATCTCGGCTATGATGCTTGCAATAAAATAGCCGGGGCCGATCCCCCGCTGTACCTTGAATACGGCCTTATCCACGATCATTCCGATCACGCGCGATATGAATATCACAAAGGTATTCAACACGCCCTGCAACAGTCCCATTGTAATCATGTCTCCGTTGGCAACATGGCTGACCTCGTGGCCCAGCACGGCTTCCACCTCATCCTGACTCATCACGTCAAGAAGTCCCGAACTGACTGCGACCAGGGCATTATTGCGGCTCATCCCGGTTGCAAACGCATTCGGCTGGGGCGAGTTGAATACGCCCACCTCAGGCATCCCGATCCCTGCCTGTTCGGCCTGCCTCCTGACGGTCTCGACCAGCCATCGCTCGGATGCGCTGGCTGGCTGCTCAATCACCTTGACGCCCATGCTGCGTTTGGCCATCCACTTGGAAATGGCCAGGGAAATGAATGAACCGCCAAATCCAAATGCCAGCGACATCAGCAACAGACCGTTCAGCTGCCCGGCCATTCCCTGTTGCGCCAGCCAGTGATCCAGTCCGAATACCCTGCCACTGATACTCAGAACCAAAACGACTGAAAAGTTAGTGACTAGAAACAATAAAACACGCATACCCATCTAATTCTCCTCATCCATTCAACTGCGCCTCGTTCCGATACGCTTCGGATTCAGGCCCCTGGACGACATTCAGCCCCCGCTGACTTTCAGGACACCTCTTGGCTTCGTGCAATGCACTGCAATCGCATCCACACTGCGATACCCCCTGGAGAGCCTAGAGCCCCGCTGAGCGCGCTCGCCCGCATAGGTTTTGACTTCCCGGGCACTCATTTTCTTGATACGTTTCCCCGAATGCAAGGTGATGGACTCCTTGTCCTGAACAAGTGTCACCACACACATCGCTTCATCACCACTGGCCACCTTCCTGCCAGGTATATTGATGATCTTGTTGCCCTTGCCCCTGGAAAGTATCGGCAGTTCCCTCACAGGGATGACCAGCATATGCCCCTGCGAGCCCACGGCAACAATCCAGTCCTGCCCGAGATCACGGACCTTGACCGGCGCAAGGGCCTTCGCGCCTTTCGGTACGGACAGTACAGTCTTGCCCGCACGGTTTCGCGTCAGCATGTCCTCAAGCTTGCACACAAACCCGTATCCGGCACTGCTTGCGATCAGGAAATGCTCATCCGGCTCACCCATCATCATACCTGCAAACTCCACACCGTCCGCAGTCTTCAGGCGCCCGCTAAGGGGTTCACCCTGACTGCGGGCAGAAGGCAGAATGTGTGCGGGCAGGGCATAGCAGCGGCCCTGTGTATCCAAAAATAGTACAGGCTGATTGGATTTGCCGGTCACGTGTGACTGATACTCATCGCCCAGCTTGTAGTTCAGAGTGCGCACATCAAAATCCGCACCCTTGGCGGCACGTGCCCAGCCTCTCCTTGACAACACCACGGTAATCGACTCGGCTGGTACCAGTTCGGATTCATCCAGGGCACTTGATGCGCTTCGCTCAACCAGCACGCTGCGCCGCGGACCACCGAATTCCCTCGCGTCCTGCTGCAACTCCTTTTTGACAAGCGTTTTCAGGCGCCTGGCGGATTTCAGGACTTGCTGAAGCTCGCTGCACTCCCCGGAAAGTGCCAGCTGTTCGGCCTGGATTTTTGCTTCTTCCAGTTTTGCCAGGTTGCGCAGGCGTATATTGAGGATGGCCTCGGCCTGTTCATCGCTCAGCCTGAAGGTCTTGATCAGACTGGCCTTGGAATCCTCCTCCTCGCGTATGATCCGGATGACTTCATCAAGATTAAGGTATACCAGCAGGAGGCCTTCCAGGATATGCAGCCGGCTGTTGACCTTATCCAGTCGCCACTGCAGTCTGCGTCGCACGGTTTCCGTCCTGAATGCGAGCCATTCCTTCAGCATGCTGCGGAGGTTCTTGACCTGTGGCCGCCCGTCAGTCCCGATCACGTTCAGATTTACACGGTAATTGCGTTCCAGTTCGGTGGTTGCAAACAAATGCGAGATAAGTGCTTCGGTATCTGTACGGCCGCTGCGGGGAGTGATTACGATTCGTACGGGATTTTCATAATCGGATTCATCGCGCAGGTTCGCCACCATGGGCAGTTTTTTGGCATGTATCTGCTGGGCGATCTGCTCCAGGATCTTGGCACCCGAAACCTGGTACGGCAAGGCGGTGATGACCAGGTTTGCGTCTTCTTTTTCATAGCGTGCACGCATCCGGAAAGTACCGGAACCGGTCGTGTACAGCTCCTGCAGCTCGGCCTGCGAAGAGGTGATTTCTGCATCCGTCGGGCAGTCCGGGCCTTTTATGTACTGACAAAGCTCCTGAACGGTAGCCCTGGGGTGATCCAGAAGATGTACACAGGCATCCACCACTTCGTTCAGGTTATGCGCCGGAATATCCGTGGACATTCCCACCGCAATTCCGGCAGCGCCGTTCAGCAGCACATTGGGCAGGCGTGCAGGAAGCACGGCAGGCTCAGACAGTGTTCCATCGAAGTTAGCCAGCCACTGTACCGTGCCCTGATCCAGTTCCTGCAACAGTGCCTTGGCATATCGGGTCAGCCTGGATTCGGTGTAGCGCATGGCGGCAAAGGATTTCGGGTCATCTGTTGAGCCCCAGTTGCCCTGGCCATCGATCAGGGGATAGCGGTAGGAGAAATCCTGCGCCATCAGCACCATGGCCTCATAGCATGCGCTGTCGCCATGCGGGTGATATTTGCCGATCACGTCACCCACCGTTCGTGCGGATTTCTTGTGCTTGGAAACCGAAGACAGCCCGAGCTCGGACATTGCGTAAACGATCCTGCGCTGAACCGGTTTCAACCCGTCCCCGATACTCGGCAAGGCCCGGTCCAGGATGGCGTACATGGAGTATTCCAGATAGGCCTTTTCCGCGAACTCCTGTATGGGCAGCTTCGAACCGCTGCCAAAATCCATTTCCAGATTGGTACCCATGAGTGATACTAGAATTCCTGCAAAGCCTGCTCCGGGAGATCGCTCAGAATCTGATCCTTGATCAGGTTACCTTTCTGCTCCAGCCAGCCGCGGCGATCCGCAGCACGTTTTTTTGCCAGCAACATATCCATGGACTGGATCGTCTTGTCCGGGTTGGAGAAAGAGAGCTGTACCAGGCGCCGACTGTCCACTGCCATGGTGGATTCACGTAACTGCATGGGATTCATTTCACCCAGACCCTTGAAGCGTGTAATCGTGACCTTGCCCGTTTTCTTTTCAGCCTTGAGCTGGTCCAGTACTCCCTGGCGCTCTTCCTGATCCAGCACGTAAAACACCTCCTTGCCTGCATCAATGCGGTACAGGGGCGGCATGGCAATATAGACATGCCCGGCTTCGACCAGCTTGCGAAAATGCTGCAGAAACAATGCACACAGCAGGGTTGCGATATGCAAGCCATCCGGGTCCGCATCGGCCAGCACACAGATCTTCCCGTAGCGCAACCCGCCCAAGTCCTGACTGGCTGGCTCTACCCCGATCGCCACCGAAATATCATGA
Organism: Gammaproteobacteria bacterium; assembly: GCA_026713925.1. Lineage (GTDB taxonomy): Bacteria > Pseudomonadota > Gammaproteobacteria > UBA4575 > UBA4575 > WTFY01. The sequence goes on along the minus strand of JAPONM010000061.1, from coordinate 245,012 downwards.
ATCTCCTGCGAAGCCAGTACACGCTCTGAACCGACTTCCCAGGTATTCAGTATTTTCCCTCGAAGCGGCATGATAGCCTGAAACACCCGGTCTCTTGCTTGCTTCGCCGATCCTCCAGCCGAATCCCCCTCCACCAGAAACAGCTCCGTTTGCGACAAATCCTCAGAACTGCAGTCAATCAGTTTTCCGGGAAGCGTGGGACCGGCCACGGTCTTCTTGCGCACAATTTTTCGGCTGCGTTTCAAACGCAATTCAGCATGGCTGATTACCAGACGCGCAATCTGTTCACCTGCAGTGGTATTCAGGTTCAGCCACTGGCTGAACGAGTCCTTGGCAACTCCCGCGACAAACAGGGTAGTTTCACGTGAACTCAGGCGCTCTTTTGTCTGCCCCGCGAACTGGGGATCCGCGATGTGAACGGACAGGACATAGCAGAGTTTCTCCCAGACATCGTCCGGAGCCAGCCGGACGCCCCTCGGCACCAGTTTTCTGAACTCACAGAATTCGCGCAGGGCTTCAGTCAGACCGGCACGCAGACCCGAGACATGAGTGCCGCCCTGCGGGGTCGGCACCAGGTTGGCATAGCTTTCCTGCAGATTCTGCGCCTCTTCGGGCATCCAGACCAGCGCCCATCTTGCGGCCTGTCGTCCACCCTCGAACTCCCCGCAAAATGCCTCGCCCGGTATGCATTCAGACCCTTCCAGGGAACCCAGAAGATAGTCCCTGAGTCCGCCCGTATAACACCATTCATGTTTTTCACCGTTTTGCCGGTCATCAAACCGGACACTCAAACCGGGAAAAAGCACGGCCTTGGCGCGCAACACATGCAACAGCCTGGGAACAGAAAACTTGCTGCTCTCGAAATATGCCGCATCCGGCCAGAAGCGTATGGTGGTGCCGGTATTTTTCTTGCCGACTGCCCCTATCACTTCCAGGTCCGAAACTTTCCTGCCGTCCCTGAAGGCCATGTTGTATTCCTTGCCCTGCCTTCGCACCCAGACCTCCAGATGCTCGGACAAGGCATTGACCACCGACACCCCCACACCGTGCAGGCCACCGGAATAGGTGTAGTTTTTGTCCGAAAACTTGCCGCCGGCATGCAGGGTACACAGCACGACTTCGACCCCGGACAGCCCAAGCTCGGGGTGCATGTCGACAGGCATGCCGCGTCCATCGTCAGCGACTTCCAGAGACCCGTCTTCATACAGCGCAATGTTGATATTCTTCGCATGGCCGGAAATGGCCTCATCCACGCTGTTGTCAATCAGTTCATGGGCCAGATGATTGGGCCGCGTGATGTCCGTATACATTCCCGGATGCTTGCGCACGGGATCCAGCCCACTGAGCACCTCGATCCCGGATGCATCGTAGCGCGCAGTCACGAACCTGTCCTGCCGGTCGTCATTCGTGGAGTACTTTCCGGGAAAAACGGATGGCGGCCCGTTCAAAACCGGACGGTTTTGGCAGCATGCAGGTTCCGGCAGTATTCCCACATAATTCGAACCCGCCGGGAAACCATGCCGCCTGGCCTGCGACAGCCAGACTGCACCTGTTCACAGACTCAGGCAGGCAGGCAGGGTTGCTTACGCCTGTATGCATTGCAATTCAGGAGGAACAAGACAGGTGCACGGTTTCACCTCTGGAAGGGTCCCGGCATGGCAGCATTGTGCGATGCAGCATCACCAGTTGATGACATCAAGGCGCAGGCTTTCCTTCAGCCATCGAATCCAGGGCAACCGCAAGCTTCTTGGCCGGCCGGTAGCCCTGTATCAGGGAACCGTCTTCCGTGAACAGGGCAGGTGTGCCGGTTACGCCCATTTCCTGCCCCGATAGCCATTGTGAGCGCACCGGGTTGTCGCAAGTGACCTCGGGTATCTCCTCACCTGCCTTGGCCCGGGTGATGGCTGTCATGGGATCATCTGCACACCACACACTGACCGCCTTCTTGTATGAAGGTGTGCCTGTCCCGCTGCGCGGAAACATCAGGTATCGCACTGCAATCCCGTAACTGTTGAACTGGTCCATCTCAGCATGCATCTTTTGGCAATATGCACAATCAACATCCGTGAATACCGTGAGTGTATGACGGGGATTCGCTGGCGAAAACACGATCATCTGTGACTCATCCATGCTGTCCAACCGTTGTTTTCGAAACTCTGTACGGGAGATTTCGGTCAGATTTTTACCGGACTCCAGGTCGATCATGTCACCTTGCAGCCCGTAGCGGCCATCCCCTGTCAGATACAAGGCCTCCGTTCCGTACATCACTTCATACAGCCCCTCCACAGCAGCGGGCCGTATGGCAGAAGGCTCCTGGGGAACCAGTTGATCCAGTCGTTCCCTGATATTTGCAATGTCCTCGGCTTCCCCTGCCCAGAGCGACCCTGCACAGCAAGCCACAAACAAGGCCCACATAACCCGATGAAGCATGTTGACTCCTTGGTACCGTTTTTTCAAAGGTCGAAATAGTACTATACGTGAGACTGCATCTGGAGAAATAAATTTCACAACCGGACGAACCTTCATCATCCCCGAGGGTGATGTTTGCGATGCAATTCCTGCAAGCGCACCTGGGCTACGTGCGTATAGATCTGGGTGGTCGACAGGTCACTGTGCCCCAGCAGCATCTGTACCACACGCAAATCTGCGCCATGATTCAGAAGGTGCGTGGCAAAGGCATGGCGCAGGGTATGAGGAGAAAGGTGTTTGGTGATGCCAACCCTTTTTGCATGCTTTTTCACCAGATACCAGAATGCCTGTCGTGTCATGCCCGTCCCACGATTGGTGACAAACAGGGCATCACACTGCTGCCCGGGCTTCAGCAGGTCTGCCCGGGCATGGTTTACAAATTCCGATATCCACTCACTGGCCTGCTCCCCGAACGGAATCAGGCGTTCCTTGCTGCCCTTGCCCATGACACGGATCACACCCTGATTCAGATTGATTTGATACAACGTCAGCCCTACCAGTTCACTGACACGCAGTCCGCATGCATAGAGTACCTCAAGCATGGCCCGGTCCCGAATGCCGTGGGCTTTCTGTACGTCAGGTGCATTCAGCAGTCGTTCAACCTCTTCCTCCGTCAAGGTTCCTGGCAGGGGTCGACCGAGCTTGGGGAACTCAATCCGGGCAGAAGGATCTTTCTGAACTACGCCCTGTCTGACGAGGTAGCGGTAGAAACGGCGAATGCTGGACAACAGCCTTGCCGACGTACGTGGCATGCTGCCCTGTTGCACGCGATAGGACAGATACTCCAGCACATGTTCCTGATGTGCCTCCGCAAGACTTGTTGCAGAATGAGACAGCCAGCGTGAAAGGCCAAGCAAATCATTCCGATAGGCACGAAGGGTGTTTTCGCTTAATCCATGCTCCACCCACATGCTATCGAGAAATGCCTCAATGGCTGACTGGTCTGCAGTCATCACGGCACTCGGGGCATTCATAATCCAGGACCCGTTTGTCTGGATGCATGTGACGGGTGGGTAGGCGGGAAGTAGGAGATGTGAGACTGCGTTGCAGGAGCGTACACGAAAGATAGAACGTGTGAAGACATTTTCCAAATTCGATGTTATCCGATCTCAATCATGATCAGTCCCCATAATTCTTGTTGTTGTACTCTTTGTGAACCTGTCCAACGGCATGCGGACCAGTGTATGAATTTGACATGGTAAAATCAACTTGTGCCTCAGCCAAAATATCAGTCCGTTTCCCTGCTGCGCCGTCTCGCCGCAATCCTGTATGATTTTGTTTTATTGGCAACGCTCCTGTTTCTTGCATCATTCGCAGTTGTCATCCCGCTCAAAATTTATCCCGAGCATCCCCTGTTCATCGTGTACCAGGGGTACCTGTTCATGTTGTCATTCCTGTTCTTTGCATGGTTTTGGACGCATGGGGGCCAGACACTTGGAATGAAATCCTGGAAATTCAAAGTTACCCGGGTTGACGGTTCCGAATTAAACTGGAAAACAGCATGGGTACGATTCCTGATTGCGATTGTCTCCTGGATGCCATGCGGGCTGGGGTATTTCTGGGCAGCATTCGATCCGGAAAATCGCACCTGGCACGATATGGCCTCCGGTTCACGGTTGACCCGCACCTAGAGCCAGGCCAATTTCCGGTACGCTACAAAGGCGAGTGCAGACACCAGCAAAACAGGGGAGAACGCTCCGATAAGCGGCGACAGGCCGTACACAACACTGGCATTGCCCAGCATCCGGCTCAATATGTTAAAGGCTACGGCAATACCAATGCCCAGTATCATCCGTTGTCCGAATCCACCGGTGCGTACCGGGCGAAAAACGAATGGAATCGCAAGCAGCAGCATGGCAAGTCCCGACAGCGGCACGGCAAAGCGGTTGAAGTATGCAAGCTTATACCGCTGTGTGTTGAGTCCATTGGCCTCCAGGTAATCGATGTAGGTCCTGAGCTTTCTGGCTGCCATTTGTTCGGGTTTTACGCTTACCACGTTAAATAGCTCAGGCGTCACCAGCTCCTCCCAGTATTCTTCTTCTGCTTCGTAAGTCTGTACACCCTCCTCCGAAACCCGGCTGCGCCGGACTTGGGACAGCTTCCAGGTTCCATTTTCGTACGATGCAGATTTGGCAAAACTTGCCCATTTGAGCCTGTAGTGCTCATCCATCTCATATACCCAGACCCCTGCTATACGGGAGTCAGTGAAAATCTGTTTGACGTTGATAAAGCGATTACCCTCTCTCACCCACAGGCCATGGTGGGACCGAATGGCAATCTTGTGCATGTCGCTGGTCTTGTGCAAGTTGCGTACATACCCTTCAGTCGTGGGCGCCACAGACTCCCCTACTGCCATGCTGATGACAACAAGTACCACCCCGACCGCAAGCACGGACCAGAGAATGCGCAATTTGCTGATTCCCACTGAACGAAACGCTTCCAGTTCACTGCGGGCAGCCATGTTTCCAAGACCCAGCAAGGTGCCCAGCAGCAAGGAAGTAGGCATCAGGTCATACAGACGTTGTGGCATTCCCAGGAACAGCTTCAATATGACGTGCTGAACAGTAAAGCCACGCTTGTCGAGCAATTCCAGGTCATTGATCAGGTCGATGGTTGAATCAATTGAAAAAAGGGCGGCAAATGCCAGTAACGTACTGCCCAATACAATTCTGGCCAGATACCAGTCGAACGATTTGATCGGAATCATAGTCTATGTTGTCAGGCGTTGTTTCAGCAAGAAGGCAAGAATTACTGCAGCAAGCGCTGCATGAATCACAAACATACCCGGTACAACTGACAACTTGCTGTCCGCCACCCATACCTCGGCCAGGATCAGTAAATTCGAGTAGACAAGATAAATCACGATTGCCAGACCCAGTTTGGCAAATCGTCCCTGACGTGGCCGGACAACACTCAGTGGAAACGCCAGTAAAGCCAGCAGTATCGCAGCGACCGGTATGGACAGCCGCCATTGCAACTCTGCATGATCCACCGGCCGGCCGGCTCGAATAAGATCCATGAATGTCATGAACTCGGAGTCAAGCCTGTCTGTCGCAATGTCCAACTCGGGTATGCGCACGGCATGCTGCTCAAATGACATCACTGTGAACCCCCCCTCACCCGGCAGCCCTTCGTAACGTTGACCCTGGTTAAGGATCAGGGACTTTCCGCCAAGCTCAGGCACATTGGCCTGCCTCACGATGCGGGCAGTTTCGATTGCAACCTTATCCTCGCGTTCATCATAAATAAATATGTTCTTTGCACTGCCCGATTTCCGATCCGTATCTTCGACAAAAACTACCCAGTCACCGTGCTTGACTTCGACGAACTGCCCGGGTAACAGGCCCAGCACACTGGCCCGCTCCTTGGCTTCGAGCTTGACTTGTTCCATCTGCTGCGCAAGCTCGGGCATAGAAAACAACGACGCATAACACAATGCGGCTACAACGGGCACAACAAACCAGGATGCATGCCGGAACAGCCTCAGCAAACCGATACCACTTGCTTGAACCGCATATATCTCACTGTCCCGGTAGAAACGACCCAGAACCAGTATTACCGTCACAAACAACGCAAAGGGAGCCAAAAGCACAGAAGACTCCAGAATCCCCAGACCCAGGATTGACAGGACCGCATCCGGGGGCAGCTTTCCTTCCATTACTCTTGCCAGCAGGGAAACGAATGATTTGCTAACGATCACCACAAGCAACACAGCACTTACGGCAATAAAGGTCAGGGCAAGCTCTCGTGAGAAGTAGCGGTTCAGCGTCGAAATCATCAATCTGTTTCCAAATTCACGAATACCACCAAGCAGGTTACAAACAGCGTGATTTTAGCAATAATGGGAAAGTGCATAGCCAAGTATAGAGGAGATCCATGAATTACATTGCTAAAACTGTGTCCATAGACAAGGAGCCGGCCGACTGCGTCATTGTAGGGATGTTCAAGTCCGGGCAGCTCAGCCATTCAGCAAAAAAACTCGATACCCTCTATCAGGGCATCCTTACCAGGGCCAGCCGCCGTGGCATCATCGATACAGGTCTTGGCCAGGTCACGACCCTGCATGATTCAAGTCGCAGCAGGCATCCGTGCATCATCGTTGCAGGCTGTGGAGAGCAGGACCGTTTCACGATCCCCTCCTTTCAGCGTGCCCTGTCCGCTGCCCTATCCGAGGCAAAAAAACACAAAGTCAACAGCGTGATCAATGGCCTGATCGAGATGCAGGTCAACCATGCAGACATGCAGACCCGGGTACAGGCAAGCGTGGTGATCTCGGAAAACTCCCTTTACAGCTATTCGCATACCAAGTCCAAGGCTTCCGATGGCAAGGGTTCAGTGAAAAAAATGAAGTTCCTGACCAGACGGTCGGCTGAACTCAGCAAAATCAGGGAAGGCAAGAAATTTGGCGAGGCCATAGCTGGTGGCATGAAGCTCGCCAGAGACCTGGGCAACCTGCCCGGGAACATCTGCACACCAACCTACCTCGCCAGCCAGGCCAGGAACCTGAAAAAGGCTCACCCTAAATTGCAGGTCACGGTCCTCGGGGAAGCACAAATGAGAAAGCTGGGCATGGGTGCCCTGCTTTCGGTAAGCGATGGAAGTGTACAGCCTGCCAAACTGGTGAGCCTGGAATACAAGGGAGGAAAACCCGGTCAACGACCGGTGGTCCTGGTAGGCAAGGGCATCACCTTTGACACAGGTGGAATTTCATTGAAGCCCGGCAGTGCCATGGATGAAATGAAATTTGATATGTGCGGGGCAGGCAGCGTAATCGGAACCATCAAGGCATGCTGCATGCTGGATATCCCCCTAAATGTAGTGGGAGTCATCGCCTGCGCAGAAAACATGCCGGGCGGCAAGGCTACCCGGCCGGGAGACGTAGTCTCCACGATGTCCGGGCAGACGGTAGAAATTCTTAACACGGATGCGGAAGGCCGCCTGGTACTGTGTGATGCACTCACGTATGTCAAAAAATTCAAGCCGGAAATCGTCATTGACATCGCCACCCTGACCGGAGCGTGCGTCGTGGCATTGGGACATGTTCCGGCAGGCCTCATGTGTAACGATGAACCCCTGGTCAACGGCCTGCTGGAAGCGGGCGAGCGTACCGGGGACCGTGCTTGGCGGCTGCCGCTGTGGGAAGACTACCAGCCCCAGCTCGACAGCAATTTTGCCGACATGGCCAATATCGGAAGCCGCTGGGCAGGTACGATCACTGCCGCATGTTTTCTCTCCAGGTTCACTGAAAAGTATCGCTGGGCACATCTGGACATTGCCGGAATTGCCTGGCACAGCAGCGGCAAAAAGAAGGGGGCGACTGGAAGGCCGGTGCCGTTGCTTACACAGTTCTTGCTGCAACAGGCCTCGGGGACCGGGCACTGAGCTGGTGCCCGGCTGCTGTGCTGGGCAGTTGAATAACCGGCAACACGGTTCCGCCCCGTGCCAGAAATCACGATACACAGGCACCGGGATGTAATTCGATCGGGCAAAGCTGTACAGGACTTGCATGCATCTGCTGGATCACTGCATCATACGCGCCCATAAATTCCCTACTTCACATCCGGTACCCAAACATCTGTCATGGAAAAAACCTACCAGCCTGCCAGCATTGAACAAAAGTGGTACCAACACTGGAAAGACAACCATTATTTTGCGCCATGCGGAACAGGCAATCCTCCCTACTGCATCATGATCCCCCCTCCCAACGTGACCGGCACCCTGCACATGGGACACGCCTTCAACAATACCCTGATGGATTGCCTGACACGCTACCACCGGATGGCGGGTTACAACACGCTCTGGCAACCGGGGACAGACCATGCCGGAATTGCCACACAAATGGTGGTCGAACGACAACTCAACGCACAGGGACATACCCGTACCGGCCTGGGCAGGGAAAAATTTGTCGAGAAAATATGGGAATGGAAAGAACACTCCGGGAAAACCATCTGCCGCCAACTGGAACGTATCGGTTCATCAGTGGACTGGTCACGTGAACGGTTTACCATGGATGAAGGCATGTCCGAAGCCGTGTGGCAGGTATTTGTACGCCTGTATGACGAGGGTCTGATCTATCGTGGCAAACGTCTGGTCAACTGGGACCCTGAATTGCATACAGCCGTTTCTGATCTGGAAGTCGTCTCTGAAGAGGAAGACGGGTACATGTGGCATATCCGTTACCCTCATGCATGGGACGAAGGCCATGTGACCGTTGCCACCACCCGGCCGGAAACCCTCCTGGGAGACACTGCAGTGGCCGTACACCCGGATGATGAACGCTACCAGGCCATCATCGGCAAAACCGTCAGGCTGCCTTTGACGGACCGGGAAATTCCAGTGATTGCCGATGAGTATGTTGATCCTGGGTTTGGTTCCGGCTGCGTCAAGATTACTCCCGCGCACGATTTCAACGACCATGAAATGGGCTTGCGGCATGGCCTGGACCAGATCAATATCTTTACTTCGGATGCAAGCATCAATGACAACGCACCAGAATCATACCGGGGAATGAACCGTTTCCTGGCCCGCGAACAAATCGTCAAGGATCTTGAGGCACTTGGCCTGCTTGAAGCCACCAGGAAGCACAGGCTGGTAGTCCCGCGAGGTGATCGTTCCGGCGCCATTGTAGAACCCTATCTCACCAGTCAATGGTACGTAAGGGTCCAGCCCCTGGCAGAACCCGCTATCAAGGCTGTCGAAAACGGTGACATCCGGTTTGTTCCAGAAAGCTGGAGCAAGACGTATTTTGAGTGGATGCGCAACATACAGGACTGGTGCATCAGCCGTCAGTTGTGGTGGGGACATCGTATTCCTGCCTGGTATGATCCCGAAGGGAATGTCTACGTGGCACGGGACGAGGCCACGGCACGCAAAAAATACAACCTTGATGCAGAAACAGACCTTGTCCAGGACGAGGACGTGCTGGATACCTGGTTTTCTTCCGCGTTGTGGCCCTTCTCAACCCTGGGCTGGCCCGAACAGAACGATGCGCTGAAAACCTTTTACCCGACTTCAGTGTTGATCACGGGTTTTGACATCATCTTTTTCTGGGTGGCACGCATGATCATGATGGGCCTGAAGTTCATGGGTGATGTCCCCTTTCACAAGGTGTACATACATGGCCTGGTACGGGATGCCAGTGGCCAGAAAATGTCCAAGTCCAAAGGCAACGTTCTGGACCCGATAGACATCATTGACGGGATTGGCCTGGAAGAACTGGTACAAAAACGAACCACCGGTCTCATGCAGCCGGAAATGGCCCCCGGGATTGAACAGGCCACCCGCAAGGAATTTCCGAAGGGCATTAAGGCCTATGGCACCGATGCCTTGCGGTTTTCATTTGCCGCACAAGCCACCTTCGGGCGCGATATAAAATTTGATCTGAGCCGTATCGAGGGGTACCGAAACTTTTGCAACAAGCTGTGGAACGCAGCACGATTTGTACTCATGATCACGCAAGACAAGGCTGTTGCCGCAAACCTTGACACCCGGCTGCTTACCCTGCCAGACCGGTGGATTCTCGGCAGGCAGCAGGAAGTCATCGACCTTACCCACAGGCACCTGAAAAACTACCGGTTCGACCTGGCTGCCCAGGCGCTTTACAACTTTGTCTGGCATGAACTTTGTGACTGGTACATCGAGCTATGCAAACCGGTTCTGTTCAGGGAAGATACAGACCAGCATGTCCAGCGCAATACACGGCGTGTCCTGCTGGAAGTCATGGACACCTCACTGCGATTGCTGCATCCGGTTATTCCCTTCATCACCGAAGAAATTTGGCAGCTCATCACCAGGCGGGCTCAAATCACGGGGAACAGCATTTCATTGCAACCCTTCCCACGCAGCAACCCAGAACTTGTAGATCCAGACAGTTTGCAAAAAATGGAGTGGTCGAAGGAGTTTATCAATGCTGTGCGCAAGATCCGCGCCGACATGGATATCGCCCCTGGCAAACCATTGCCCGTGCTGGTTCAAAACTGGTCTGCCCAGGACCGCGAATATTTTGAAACCAACCGCCTGTACATTTACGCGCTCGCCACGCTGGAACATGTCCGCTGGCTGGAAGACGAAGCCGTACCGGAGTCTGCCACGGCACTGGCAGGCAAAATAAAGATCCTGATTCCGCTTGCAGGGTTGATAGACAAAGACGCGGAATGTGCAAGGCTGGAAAGAGAGATCGGGAAACTGGAACGAAACCTGGAAAAAATTCAGGCGAAACTGGATAACCCGAATTTCAAAGCCAAGGCGCCCAAGGCTGTTGTAGATCAGGAAGTCACGCGACTCAGCACCGCGCATACTGCCCTGCAGCAGTTGAAAGAACAGCTGACAAAAATCCAGAACGCCTGAAGTCTGCAAATGATCCCGAATGCCGGGGTATCCAGCTCGTACCGGCTATCTGGGTCAACTGCCGGAAAATCCTGAAGGAATTACGGGTTGTGCACCAAGAAGACCGGTCAAATCACGTCCGGACAGGAGAATGTGGCTAGAACTTCCAGACAAACAACGCCTGTACAGTGTTCTCATCCGTGTCCCGGTCCCCAAGCTTGTTCATCCAGTACTGGTATTCAATCCCCAGCGAAACATGATCATTTGGACTCCAGCGAAACTGGGGCTGGGCAAGCAGCCATGACTCGACTCTGTCACCAAACTCGTTGTCCCGCTCTCCGATATATTCTATGTGGCCTTCAATACTGAAATTGAATGCACCGATGCTGAATGGCCGGGCAAAATTGAAGTCTATCATGTAGGAGTCGTCCTCTTTCGGGGCGCCTCCCGAAGATACGCCTTGGTTATCGTCAATATAGGCAGTGATATCGAGATTGGCAAATGCAAAACCTTCTATGTCAAGTGCCAGCCGGATGCCCGGAAGGTACTTTTTCACTTCGGCGTCACGGGCCCAGTTGAAACCCAGGATAAATCCTATATCTGACACGACCCCGGCGCCAAGCTTCTTGCCCGCGAGTTTTCCGAGACTGAAATTTGAGTACCACTCTCCATATAAATCAAAATCCTGAAAGCCTGAACTCCGGGCATCGAGCACGTCGATAAAGAAAAAGTTGTCACCGTATTTCCATCCATGTGCATGTTGCAGGGTATAGATCAAATGATCGGAATGACCGCCTCCTTCAAATGACGGGACATCCAGATTGCCGTACTGCACATGCAGTTCAGTTACGCTCCATCCGGTAGCCAAGGCAGGTTGAATCATCCCCAGCGACAGTAATGCCAGTACCAGCCCATGACAGAGATGCCTGAAATTTTTCATCAAGAATGTACAGCCCTTGCGATGGATTCAGAAGGGACAGGATTCAGTTAGCCGGGCCCGGGCGGCCCTGTCAGGTAGTGCAGTTCCCGAACCCGCAGTTCCAGCACACATTAAACTGTCCTTCTATCTGTTCACCACACTTTTCACAAACCCAATCCAGAGAACGGGACTTCGTGGACTGGATAAAATCATCTACAAGTTTTTCGGCAACCTCTTTATCTTCATTGTCCACAACCCACAGTTCAGGCCATACTTCAGTAGGTGGAAGCTCGCCTACTGCTCCTGCAAGAAGCTCATTCTTGATAATGGTCGCTATGCCCTTCTCCTCAAGGAGGTCCTTGATATGGTAAATGAAGACAGGGCTGGGTTCGCTGTATATGCGTTCCATACACTCAGTGTAGCAAAACCTAAGCGCGAGGTTTGGGCACACTCATCCCTGACGGTGTACGGGAATAACATTCCATGCCTGCCTGCCCCCATACTGGAATGACTGAATGGAAACCCAATACTGTATTCAACCGACTGTTCTCGGTTTTGGCTTGCTTGCCACATTGTCACGCACGTAGACCGGAACGACTTCCGTGGCAGAAACCGTCCTGCCCTGGTCAAAACAGGGTTTTGCCAATACTGCCACGAACTCTGCCTGCGGTGTTGCCTGTGCATCGAATGCGATGTCTTTCCCGCATCGCTCCAGCAATTCCTGTGCATACACCCTCCATCCCGAGCCACACCCTACGCACTGCTCGTCAATTTCCACGTCAATCAAGTCTGGTTTGCTGACCTGTTCTTCGCCCAGCACCTGCATGATTTTATTGCCGTCCAATTGATACAGGGCAAAATAGATTTCCTGCATGCGCGCATCAATACAGGACAACACCTGTGATGCCTGGTGCCTGGAATATGCGGCCTGTGCCATCGCCCCCAGAGACGATACCGGTACTACAGGTAAATCCCGTGCCATGGCGATACCCTGCGCCACACTGGCTGCAAGCCGGACCCCGGTAAATGCACCCGGACCCCGTCCAAAGGCAACACCGTCCAGTTGGGCAAGACTGACCTGGGCTTGTGCCAGGACCCGCTCACACATTGGCAGAACAATTTCATTGTGGCGGTGTGGCGCCAGCTCACTTTCACTGATGATTTCACCATCAGTGAACAGTGCAACAGAGCAACACTCCGTAGCCGTTTCAATGGCAAGGTGCTTCATGCCTGGAATCATGTTGCTGCAGAAAGTCAATGACCTCATCCAGACTGGATGTGCGAGGCATATCCGGCAGACTTTGAATAAATGATTTCCCATAGGGCTTGGCAGTCAGCCTTGGGTCACAAATTGTCACGACACCATAGTCATCCTCATCGCGAATCAGCCTGCCTACCCCCTGTTTCAGTGCAAGCACGGCCTGTGGTAGCTGGTAGAGCATGAACGGATTTTCACCATGCCGGCGCATCGCCTGCAGGCGACCGGCGAGCACGGGATCATCAGGTGCCGCAAAAGGCAGCTTGTCAATGACGACACAACTCAGCGCACGCCCGCGTATATCAACTCCTTCCCAGAAACTGCTGGTTCCAAGGAGCACCGCATGTTCCGTTTTGACAAACCGGTCCAGTAACTCCCTTCGCGGCGCTTCACCCTGCACCAGAAAATTGAAATGATTATTTCCACGCAAAATCCCAGCCGCTGCACGCAACGCCCGATGGCTGCTGAACAACAAAAAAGCACACCCCTTGTTGGCTTCCAGTATGGGCAACACGGCATCCACCACGGACTGGGTATACCCGTCATGACCCGGGTCAACACTGATGAGAGGCAGAAACAGGCGTGTATTCGCTTCATAATCATACGGACTGTCCAGCATGATTGTTTCAGCATCGCCAAACCCGAGCTGCTGCTGAAAATGATCGAATCTGGCATTCACGGTCAGCGTTGCAGAAGTAAAAATCCAGCTGCATGGATAGTCCTCGATCAGGCTCTGGAACAAATCGGCTATAACCAGGGGTGTACTGTGCAATTTAAATTCTTTTTCAGAACCCTCTATCCAGTTCACCGTATCCTCATCAATTTCCACAAAGTGCTGCAGATGCTGCCTGTGTCTTTCGCAACGCTCTGCACAACGTGCCAGCACCGTGCCACGCTCACTCAAGGCTGCCAGTTTCCCGGACAGTTCACCAATAGCCGTACACAGTCCGGTAAACTGGTCCTCGATGTCCTTCGCTCCGGCTGCCTCACGCCACAGCCTGCGACCGGTGTTGTTCACCAGTGCCAGCTGAAAATCAGCAATCCATTTCTGAACAGAGCGTATGATTTCTCGCACGTCATCCGACTCGGGTGCCTCTTCAAGCTGCGCTGCAATCACATCATCACCCAGACTTTTCAGTTGACGGCTGCTGGTCGTAGTTGCCAGAAAAGTACTGGCAAGCTCGGGCAACTGATGCGCCTCATCAAGAATAAATGCATCCGCTTGCGGCAACAAATCACCAAACCCTTCCTGTTTCAGGGTCAGATCAGAAAAGAACAGGTGATGATTGATGATCACGACATCTGCCTGCAGGGCCTTTCTTCTGGCCTTGACCACGTGACATTGCTGGTAACTCGGGCATTCAGACCCGAGGCAGTTTTCGACAGTGGAGGTCACGCTGGGCCACACCGGGTCACCTTCACCAATGGAATTGACCTCGGCAATCTCTCCCGTCCGGGTAACCAGAGACCAGTCCTGGATGGTCTGGAATTTTTTTGCCGCCTGGCGGCCATTCGCATGGATACGCGGGGCATGGTGCTCCAGGCGATGGACACAAAGATAATTGGAACGGCCTTTGAGTAATGCTGTGGATACAGGAATCTTCACGATATCCAGGATGGCCGGGAGATCCTTGAAATACAGTTGATCCTGCAAATGCCGGGTGCCGGTCGAGATGACCACCTTTTGCTTGGACAACAGTGCGGGAACCAGGTATGCGAAGGTTTTCCCTACCCCTGTGCCAGCTTCTATGATAAGCCGGCTGCTGTGCTTCAGTGCTGCTTCCACCACCATGCCCATATGTTCCTGCTGGGGCCGGTAACGAAAATGATCCAGATGCTCTGCCAGCAACCCGTCCGGGCTGAAAATTTTTTCGCTTTGCAACATCCTGTCAGGATTCAGGAATCAGGAGGCGAATGCTGCTGCAACAGGGCGACTGCATAGGCCACTACGCCTTCACCCCTGCCAACAAAACCCATGCCCTCATTGGTAGTCGCTTTAACATTGACATCACTGGCAGATATTCCCAAAAGCCTGCTGACATTGGTTTTCATCGCTGGGATATGTCCAGCCAGTTTGGGCTTCTCCAGAACAACCGTACAATCTACATTCCTGACCACATAGCTGTTTTCTATCTTGCGCATCACATTCTGCAACAGCACCGAGCTGTCGATATCCCTGTACTTGCTTTCATTGTCCGGGAAATGTTGACCGATATCTCCCAAGCCCGCTGCACCCAGTACGGCATCGCAAATCGCATGCAGCAGTACGTCTCCGTCCGAGTGTGCATCAATTCCCTGACTGAACGGGATTTTTTCACCACCAATCACAATATAGTCTCCCGCACAGAAGCGATGCGTATCATAGCCAAATCCCGTTCTCATCATCATTGTACTTCCTTGATCATACCGGGTTCAGTTACCCGAAGTCTTCAAAGCGGCGGGTGGTACATTCAGGCTGATTTACGAATATGCCGCAATATCGACTCAGCCAGCTGGATATCTTCCTGCCTGGTTATTTTAATATTGTCACTTCGGCCTTCAATAATTTTTACGCGAAGCCCGATCGCTTCAACTGCCGAGGCATCATCGGTAATCTCCTGATTATTTTCAATGCAGGCCTGCAATGCCCTGTGCAACACCTGGATACGAAACATCTGGGGGGTCAATGCCTTCCACAAATGAGTCCTGTCCACGGTTTGATCCACTTCCCGTATGTCATCAGATATCCGGATCTGTTTGATCGTATCGCAAACGGGAGTGGCCAGAATTGCACCAACTTCATCGGCAAGACCCTGGCAAATGAGCCGGTCCAGGTCTGCATAACCCAGACACGGGCGTGCAGCATCATGAACCAGCACAAATTCATCTGCGCCGGCCAGACTTCGCACCCTGTCCAGTGCATTGTGCACAGACCGGGCCCTGCTATGACCACCTACCACAGTATGAATTGACTTGTCAGAAGAGATTTCCAGTTTTGACCACCCCCGATCATTCGCTGACAACGCCACAACCACTCCTGCAATGCGCGGGTGGCTCAGGAAAGAGGAAAGGCTTTCTTCCAGGACAGTTGAATTGTTCAGGGGGAGGTATTGCTTGGGAACATCCATCCCCATGCGCAGACTTGATCCTGCTGCACAGATGATCGTCCAGCAACACTGCTGGCGGTTGTTATTCTCTGGCGGTGTCTTCAGGATGACTCTCCAGAATCTGGATGAAGGTCTCATTCTTCTTGACCATGCCCAGCTCATTCCTTGCGCGCTCCTCGACCGAATCAAGTCCGGTTTTCATCTCTGCAACTTCCGCTCCAAGCACCTCATTGCGCTGGTGGGCCTGATCATTTTTCAGTTGTTGTGCAGCCGTCGTCCGCCGCAATTCCAGTCCCTCACGAACGCTCCCCTCTCCAAACCAGAGCTTGTACTGCATTAACAGTAATAAAACGGCCATTAAGACTATGATCGCTCTCAATGGATCAAGCCAACCCGAAGTTGTACGCTTCGATACCCGGATAATGACATTCTGCCCCCAGCTCCTCCTCTATGCGTATCAACTGATTGTATTTGGCAGTACGGTCCGACCTGGACAGGGACCCTGTCTTGATCTGGCCCGCACCGGTTGCCACGGCCAGGTCTGCAATCGTTACGTCTTCCGTTTCACCTGAGCGGTGTGATATGACAGCCGTATACTTTGCAGCATGCGCCATGTTGATGGCATCCAGTGTTTCACTCAAAGTGCCGATCTGGTTGACCTTGATCAGGATTGAATTGGCAACCCCCGATTCAATCCCTCTCTTCAGTATGTCCGTATTGGTTACAAACAAATCGTCACCCACCAATTGGGCCCTGTCACCCGCTTTTTCAGTCAGGAGTTTCCAGCCATCCCAGTCGTTCTCTGCCACACCATCCTCAATGGTAATGATCGGATACTGGTTGACCCAGTCAACCAGGTACTCCACAAACTGTGAGGAATCAAATGACTTGCCTTCTGAACGTAGCTCATACTTGCCGTCTCTATAAAACTCCGTACTGGCAACATCCAGGCCAAGATACACATCGGTTCCGGTCTGGAAACCAGCTTGCTCAACCGCCTCCAGGATAATCTCCACTGCCTCCCGGTTGGACCGCAGGTCCGGGGCAAACCCCCCTTCATCTCCTACAGCAGTACTGAGTCCGCGGGTATGCAACGCACTTTTAAGCGCGTGAAAGATTTCCACACCGATGCGTACAGCCTCACTGACCGATGCTGCACCGGTGGGGATAACCATGAATTCCTGCATGTCCACACTGTTATCTGCATGCTCGCCACCGTTGAGGATGTTCATCATGGGCACCGGCATTTTGAAAGGTCCGCCCCGGTGCAGATAGCGGTACAGCGGAACCTGCTTTTCAAGCGAAGCGGCCCTTGCCACGGCCAGAGACACAGACAGCAATGCGTTGGCTCCCAACCGCCCCTTGTTATCCGTACCATCCACCTCGATCATACGCTGATCAATGGCTTCCTGTGAAAAACAGGACATGCCGGACAGTGCCTGGCGAATCTCAGAATTGACATGCCTGACTGCCTGCTGAACCCCTTTGCCCGCATAGCGGCGCGGGTCCCCGTCTCTCAACTCAACAGCTTCCAGCGTGCCTGTCGATGCACCGGAAGGCACAGTGGCCCGTCCGATCACACCTGAGTCCAACAACACATCGGCTTCCACGGTCGGGTTACCACGGGAGTCAATCACTTCACGTGCATGAACAGACTGAATATCGGACATCGAAAAACTTCCCCTTAATGTATTTCCATTTACTTCCCGTGGCACCTACTGCCCAAGAAAGCCTTGCTGCTTTACGGTTTGATCAATTACCTTGAGTCCCTGCAAAAGGGCTTTCATTTTCCCCAGGGGCCATGAATTGGGTCCATCACTTTTCGCCACATCAGGATCAGGATGGGTCTCGATGAACACACCAGAAATCCCGCATGCCATGGCTGCACGGGCCAGCAGCGGTACAAACTCGCGCTGGCCCCCTGACCGGCCCTCTCCGGCACCTGGCAATTGTACTGAATGTGTCGCATCAAATACTACAGGGCAGCCGGTTTCCCGCAGGATTGCCAGAGACCGCATGTCCGATACCAGATTGTTATAGCCAAAAGATACGCCACGTTCACACACGAGGATATCCTGATTCCCCTGTGCCCTGGCCTTGTCCACCACATACCGCATTTCCCCGGGAGACAGGAACTGGCCTTTTTTAATGTTTACCGGGCACCCGCATGCCGCAACCCGCTGGATAAAATTTGTCTGGCGGCATAAAAAGGCAGGCGTCTGCAAGACATCTGCAACCTCCACCACTTCCTGTAACGGAGTATCTTCATGTACATCCGTCAATACAGGTATATCCAGCTCTTCCTTGACCTGCGCAAGGATTTGCAGGCCCTTTTCCAGTCCCAGCCCACGAAAACTGCCTGCAGATGAACGGTTTGCCTTGTCAAAAGAGGACTTGTAGATAAACGGGATGTTCAGCTCGGAGGTGATCTCCTTTAATCTCCCTGCTGTATCCCGGGCAAGTTCCAGACTCTCGACCACACAGGGTCCGGCAATCAGGAAAAAGGGCTGATCCAGCCCTACTTCAGCACCACAGAGCTTCATGGACGCCTGGTTTATTGCACTTGGCCGGTGTGCGCAGACAGGTCGGGAGCAATCTGCTCTTGCGCAGAATCCTGTTCACTGGTATCGATTTGCCGGTTGTGCAGCGCATGGGCAGCCCGTACAAAACCAGTGAACAGCGGATGGCCAGCACGGGGCGTGGAGGTAAATTCCGGATGAAACTGACACCCTACAAACCAGGGATGACCACTGATTTCTACCACTTCCGCCAGCGCATCATCCACAGAGATACCGGTAAATGAAAGCCCGGCTTCCTGCAGGCTTTCCATGTACGTATTGTTGAACTCATACCGGTGGCGGTGGCGTTCTGCAATGCGGTTACTGCCATATAACTCATGTACCAGGGAGCCCGGACTCAGTTTGCATTCCTGTTCTCCCAGCCGCATCGAACCACCCAGGTCAGAGACCTTGCTGCGCCGTTCAATGCGCCCTGCGCGGTCCTGCCATTCGGTAATCAAGGCAATCACCGGGTTCATGGCATCCGGCTTGAACTCGGTGCTGTGCACATCTTCAAGGCCGGCAACATGGCGCGCATAGTCAATCACGGCAACCTGCATGCCCAGACAAATGCCAAGGTAAGGCACGTTATTCTCCCGTGCAAACCGTGAAGCTTCGATCTTACCCTCTATGCCCCGCTTGCCGAACCCTCCAGGGATAAGAATGGCATCCAGCCCTTCGAGCACGCCAACCCCATTGGTTTCAATGCTTTCGGAATCAATGTACTGGATATTCACTTTTGTCCGGATCTGGATCCCCGCATGGGTAAGCGCTTCATTCAATGACTTGTAGGATTCGGTCAGGCCGACATACTTGCCCACCATGCCCACCGTGACTTCCGATTCAGGAAATTCTATGGCATGTACCACCTCTTTCCAGTCTTTCAACTGAGCGACAGGCAGGTCAACCTGAAACTTTTCCGCGACAATCGTATCCAGACCCTGTGCATGCAGCCATAGGGGTAACTTGTATATCGTGCTCACATCCACTGTAGAGATGACTGCCTTTTCTTCAACGTTGGTGAACAGGGCAATTTTCTTGCGCTGCTCTTCCGACAGGGGACGGTCGGAGCGGCACAGAAGTATGTCTGGCTGAATTCCGATAGACCTGAGTTCCTTGACTGAATGCTGCGTGGGTTTTGTTTTCATCTCCCCCGAGGCCTGGATATACGGTACCAGGGTCAGGTGGATATACAGGGTATTCCTGCGTCCCAGTTCCACGCCCATCTGGCGTATTGCCTCCAGGAAAGGAAGTGATTCGATGTCACCGACCGTGCCTCCGATTTCCACCAGGACAACATCAGACTTCTGTGTGCTTTGCTGCACGCACCGGATGATTTCGTTCGTAATATGCGGGATGACCTGTACTGTACCCCCAAGATAATCTCCCCTGCGTTCATTGCGGATTACATTTTCGTAGATCTGTCCAGTAGTGAAATTGTTGTTCTTGCTGGGTCGGAAACTTACGAATCGCTCATAATGGCCCAGGTCCAGATCAGTCTCTGCACCGTCTGCGGTTACAAACACCTCACCGTGCTGGAAAGGACTCATGGTACCCGGGTCCACGTTGATATATGGATCCAGTTTCATAAGACTCACCTTGAGTCCGCGGGCTTCCAGAATTGCGCCCAGGGAAGCCGATGCGATGCCCTTGCCGAGTGAAGAGACCACACCGCCTGTAATGAAAATATATCGCGTCACTGACCTTCCTATGCATCAACCCTGCAATCGACAGGTGATGCTGGAGAAAAATGTGTTCAAGACGGGATTAGAGCCTAGCAAAGCTGCACAAGTTTTACCAGTTGCAACCATGCAGCGCGTGGGGTTCAGGCGCACTGTTCAGGTGCTGCATTCCAGTACCCCAGGACACAAAGCAGCCGGCCATCATGATATACCAAGGGAATCCGGTCCCTTTCCCAGGGAGGAATGCTTCCTTCCTGAAAAAGGTTTTTCAATGACTTATGATGTTTTTCTCCAACTGGTCTTAGTTTTTCACCCCCTCTTCGGAACCGGACCGTAAGCTCTTTCACATTTTCGGGGACTGCAACACCAGATTGCTGCAGGTCCAAGAGATGCAGGGTCCGGTTGAGACTTCTGATCACCAGGGGCCTGTCTACCTTCCATTGAAATGTCTGGGCAGGATCATGTTTCGGCATAGGACGAAGCAGATACAGTCGATTGCGGTAACGGCGAATTTCTCCATCCGTCCAGGCCTGCACAGGTGACGACTTCAGGTCCTGTCTAGACACGATGTTCTCGACGACCCCATCCAGCAACCTTTTGTCAGGGGCCCGAATGTCATGTGCCTTCATCCAGCCGCGCAGTGCATTTTTCAGCCTGGCGGTCTCCAGACGCTGCAACACCTCGACTTTCAGGATATGGGAATGATCCGTTGCGGCAGCAAGCAAATCCAGGCTTGCAAGTTCACGCAGACACTGCATGGCCTCATCCTGTAAACCTGCCGCGCGGGACATTGTCTTCAAGGCTCCCGGCCAGCGCCGGACAAGCCTGGGCATGATCTCAAGGCGCAGATAATTACGATCGAAATCAGGCGAGTGGTTGCTCGGGTCCTCAACCCAGACCAAGGAATTCTGCTGTGCATACTCCTTCAATTCCGCGCGCGAGAAGCCAAGCAACGGCCGCAGGTGCATGCCGCATGCAAGCTTGTGGCACATGCCCATGGATGCCAGCCCGGCAGGGCCTGCACCGCGCAATAGCTGCAGCAGCAGGGTTTCAGCCTGATCATCCTTATGATGGGCTGTCACTAGCGCATCATGCGGGCCAAGCTGTTCAGAAAACAGCCTGTATCTTGCCTGCCGCGCGTTTTCTTCAATGCTTTGCTGCGCCAGCTTCTCCACCTTGGCATGAGCCAGTGTGAGAGCAATTTCCCATTTCCTGCATACTTCATGGCAATGCTGCTGCCACTGCTCACATTCCTCCTGCAGATGGTGATTGACATGCACGGCATGCAGGGGCAAACCGAGCCTGTTCATGCCATGCAGCAATACAGTCGAATCCATACCGCCGCTGAATGCGATCACATAACGGGAAACAGAATGAAGTGGCTCAAAGAAGCGTTGCAGAAAAGAATCAATCGATTGCATGGAACATGTTGCTTTCTTGCAAGCAAATTTCAGCCATGCCGACTACTTGAATACTCCATATCGGGTAAGGCGTTGATAACGGGTTTCCAGCAATTCATCAATGGTCATTGAATTCAGATTTTTCAGGTTGCCTGCAAGGATTTTACGAACATTTTCACAGGTCGCCTCAACATCCCGATGGGCGCCCCCGAGCGGCTCTTCAATAATCTCGTCAATCAAACTTAACTCTTTTAGCCGCTGGGCGGTAATGCCAAGTGCCACCGCAGCATCCTCGGCCCTGCCGGCATCTTTCCAGAGTATCGATGCGCAACCTTCCGGTGAGATCACCGAATAGGTGCTGTAGCTCAGCATGGCCAGATGGTCACACACGCCAATTGCCAGGGCACCACCGGAACCGCCTTCACCAATCACGGTGCACAGGACAGGTGTTCGCAATTCGGACATTCGCTGCAGGTTCAGGGCAATGGCCTGGCTCTGCCCACGCTCCTCTGCACCAATGCCAGGGTAGGCACCGGGCGTATCGACAAATGTCAGCACTGGCAAACCGAAGCGTTCAGCCAGTTCCATGATCCTCAATGCCTTGCGATACCCTTCAGGGCGTGGCATACCGAAATTGCGTCGTATGTTTTCATTGGTATTACGCCCTTTCTGATGACCGATTACAGCCACAGACTGTCTGTCAAATTTGGCAATACCGGCAACAATCGCGGCATCATCTGCATACATGCGGTCACCGTGCAATTCAGTAAAGTCTGTAAACAGCCGGTCAATATAGTCCAGGGTATAAGGTCGCCTGGGGTGGCGGGCAAGCTGCGAAACCTGCCATGGACTGAGGTTGTGAAAGATCGACTTAATCAGGTTTTGGGACTTCGACTGTAACCGGGCGATCTCCTCGTTGAGATCAAATTCATCGGTACTCTCGACCAGCCTCAATTCATCGATCTTGGCCTCCAGCTCTGCAATAGGCTGTTCGAAATCAAGATAGTCAGGATTCATTCGGGGACTCTTTTATCATGTCTATCACCACCTGTAATCATGCATTACTTGCCGGTTTCCTGTATACAACATTTGTGCCCGACACTTCAGATATTTCCCTGAGTTCCTGCAGCAGTTTTTGATCGAGAGAAATATTCCAGTCCTCGGGAAACTCCAGCTGTGCAGCGGCCGAACTGCCCTCATACTCAATACGAATGGAACAATTGCCGTCTTTGAAGGGAAGCAGCTGCTGCTGCAGCTGCTGCACCCAGGAGCAGGATGTTCCACTGGTCTTTACCCTTATACTCAGCAAGCCGCCATAATGTTTCAGGTATTCATCGAAACTCCAGATTTCATCGGCACGAACACGAACCTGCTCTGCAAATTCATCCCATCCCAGACTTCCCTTTATGATCAGTATGGCATCTTTGACCAGCAGGTGGTTGAATCTGGCATAGTCATTTGCAAACACCGCGACATCCATGCGCCCGGTATTGTCATCCAGCGTCAGGAATGCAATTCGACCCTTGGCACTGTTGCGCAGCCTGATCTGGTCCAGCAACCCCGCAACCAGCACCTCCTTGCCGGTTCCTTCACGGGCCCGTCGTGTCTGCTTCACGTTATGCCCACCATTGTTCAACAGGTGACCGACCGTGTGATTGGTGATATTTTTCAATTCCTCCTGGTAATGCTCAATCGGATGACCCGTCAGGTACAGGCCCAGCGTCTGACGCTCCCCGGACAGTTTCGTTTCGTCGTCCCATTCCGCAATGCCCTGTACCGTGTCGACCTTCGGACTTTTCTCGATCTGGGAGAACATGTCGTTCTGTCCTGCGATGCTGTCACGTTGGCGCTGATCGGCCTGGCGCAATGCTGTATCGAGATGCTCGAACAAGGAGGCGCGGGTATGGCCGAAACAATCCATTGCACCAGCTCGAATCAGGGCTTCCATGCAACGCCTGTTGACTTTTTGTGAATCCAGGTGCATACAAAATTCGTCCAGACTTTTATATTCACCACTTCGGTTTCGAATTTCCACAATCTGCTGGACCGCACCCCGCCCCACCCCCTTGATGGCACCCAAACCATACAGGATATTTTTGTCATCCGGCACAGTGAAATCATAGTGGGAACTGCTGATGTCCGGAGGCAGCACCCCAAGACCCAGTCTGCGACACTCATCGATCAGATTAACGACCTTGTCAGTATTGTCGATGTCAGAAGACATCACCGATGACATAAACTCCGCAGGGAAATGTGTCTTCAGCCAGATTGTCTGATACGCAAGCAAGGCATACGCTACCGAATGGGATTTGTTGAACCCGTATCCCGCAAACTTTTCCATCAGGTCAAATATGTGCTGCGCCTTTTTTTCACGCACGCCGCGCTCGACGGCACCTGATACAAAAATCTCGCGCTGCTGCGCCATTTCCTCGGGCTTTTTCTTGCCCATGGCGCGACGCAGGATATCCGCACGGCCCAATGTGTACCCGGCAAGGATTTGTGCAATCTGCATCACCTGCTCCTGATACAGAATCACACCATAGGTTTGCCTGAGAACCGGCTCCAGATCAGGGTGAAAATAATTTACCCGGGCACCGTGCTTGCGCTGAATAAAATCATCTACCATGCCCGACTGAAGGGGACCCGGGCGATACAATGCCACCAAGGCGACAATGTCATTGAAGTTGTCCGGTTTGAGCCGCTTGATGATGTCCTTGATCCCGCTGGATTCCAGCTGGAACACCGCGGTGGTCTGCTGGCGCCGCAGTGACGCATAGGTTGCCTTGTCATCGAGTGGAATGGTATCGATGGATATCGGTGACTGGCCTTGCCGCTCAAGCTTCTGGTTGGCCATGCGAACAGTATTGTCAATAATGGTAAGTGTGCGTAACCCCAGGAAATCAAACTTGACCAGGCCTATGGTCTCGACATCATCCTTGTCCAGTTGCGTGACAACATTGGCACCCCCCTCTTCACAATACAAAGGGGTAAACTCGGTCAGTTCAGCAGGAGCTATGACCACCCCGCCTGCGTGCTTGCCCGCATTGCGCACCAGGCCTTCGAGGCTTTTGGCCATATCCACGACCATGCGGACATCTTCTTCATCCTCGTACTGTTCCTGCAGTGCAGGTTCACGCTGCAGCGCCTTGCTCAGGGTCATGCCGACTTCAAACGGAATCAGCTTGGCTATACGGTCGACAAACCCGTACGGGAACCCGAGTACGCGGCCAACATCGCGCACCACGGCACGTGCAGCCATGCTGCCATAGGTGATGATCTGGCTGACGCGGGTCTGTCCGTAGCGCTGTGCCACGTATTCGATTACACGGTCACGATTGGCCATGCAGAAATCGATATCGAAGTCAGGCATGGAGATGCGCTCAGGATTCAAGAACCGCTCGAACAGCAGGTCATACTCCAGTGGGTCGATATCGGTGATGCCCAGTGCGTAGGAAACCAGGGACCCGGCGCCCGAACCCCGGCCGGGTCCTACCGGTATGGCATTTTCCTTTGCCCACTTGATGAAATCCGCCACAATCAGAAAATATCCCGCGTACCCCATCGTGTTTATGACTTTCAGTTCACTGTGCAGGCGCTCCAAGTACTCTTGTGCCGAGGACGAAGACCCCTGCATGCCTTTTTTCTCCAGGCGATGTGCCAATCCGCCCTCAGCTTCAGCAAGCATGTATTCCTGTGGCGTAAGGGAGCCCGGTATCGGGAATCTTGGCAGCACACTGTCACCAAAGGTGAGCGTGACATTGCAGCGTTTGGCGATTTCGACGCTGTTGGTAATGGCTTCAGGTATATCTGAAAACAGCTCCGCCATTTCTTCGCAGCTGCGAAGGTACTGCTGTTCGGAATAAAGGTGCGGCCTGCGGGAGTCGTTCAGTACGCAGCCCGTCTGGATGCAGACACGCGCCTCATGTGCCTCATAATCGTGGCGGTGCAAAAACCGCACATCATTGCTTGCCACCACCGGCAAGGAAAATTTTGCCGCCAGGTCCAGCGCCCCGAAAATATACTGCTCCTCTTCTTCACGACCGGTACGCTGCAGTTCAATGTAGTACCTGTCAGGAAAGTGCGAACGCCAGAATTCAACGCAGGCGTTGGCCTGACTTTCGTACCCTGAAAGAATCGCCTTGCCGACATCTCCATCTTTCGCACCCGACAATACAATCAGGCCCTCTCCTGCGCCAGCCAGCCAATTGCGCTGCAAAACCGGGCCATCAGCGTCCTGATTCTCAAGATACGCCTGCGTGACCAGTTTGGTCAGCGTTTTATACCCTTCCTCATTCCTGCACAGGAAAACAATCCTGGAATCCGGCTCTTCAGGCGACAGGCCCGACACCCGGGCTTCAAGGCCGATGATCGGCTTAACCCCGTGCTGGACTGCGGCCCGGTAGAACTTGACCAGCGCAAACAGGTTATTCACATCAGTAAGGGCTACTGAAGCCATTCCCTGCGTGCTAACAGAATCCATGAGTTCCGGCACACGCACAATACTGTCTACAAGTGAGTACTCAGTGTGCAAATGCAGATGCACAAATTGTTTCATCGCTTCCCGGCCACTGTCATTCGACTTATCTATCAGCAGGCATGGCTCAATGTTCGGGATTCAATTCACCTTCATGCACATGCATCGCATCCCTGACTGGCCGGTAACTTTTGCGATGCAGATCAGAGGGGCCATGTTCGCGCAGGGCAGCAATATGCTGGGCGGTAGGATACCCCTTATGCCGGTCAAAGCCATATTGCAAGTATTTGTCATGGTACGACAGCATTTCTTCATCCCGGGTTACTTTCGCCAGTATGGAAGCAGCACTGATGACCGGGACAGACTGATCACCTTTCACAACAGCCTTACAGGACGCAGGCAGTTCCGGGCAATGCAGGCCATCCACCAGCACATGCTCCACTCCGGGTGGCACCGCATGCCAGGCGCGCTGCATCGCAAGCAGGGTGGCGTGATGAATATTCAACTCGTCTATTTCGGCAACCGAGGCCTGTCCTACTGCCCAACAAACAGCTTTGGATTTGATTTCCTCGGACAACTGCCTGCGTCGGGACTGGTTAAGCTTTTTCGAATCCTTCAGGCCTTCCACTGGTCGGTCAGGATGCAAGACCACTGCAGCCGCCACAACCGGTCCGGCCAGCGAGCCGCGGCCAGCCTCATCGATTCCGGCCACTGGCTCAAACGGGTATATATTCTCTTTCGTCAATTCAGATTCACCAAAACTAACCGGCGCACCATATGTAAGGGTTAGAGGTCAGCACACAAGCTTGTATACTGCACACCTATGCAAAGGATACTGGAAATAAGGTGTCAGAGATACAAACGGCCGTAATCGGTGCAGGCCATCTAGGCAGGTTCCATGCGCAGAAATATCATCTGCTAGCAAATAGCACGTTAACTGCTGTCGCTGACAAGGACTTTGGAAAGGCCCAGGAAGTCGCTGCGGAAACTTCCTGTACGCCTGTTTCTGACTACCAGGAACTCCTTGGCCAAGTGGATGCAGTCAGCATTGTCGTCCCGACCAACTTGCATTTTGAAGTGGCCCAGAGATTTCTTTGCAATCACACCCACGTCCTGGTTGAGAAGCCGATAACCGCCACAATCGATCAGGCCGAAACACTGATTGACCTGGCCAGGCAGCATGGCAGGGTCTTGCAGGTGGGGCATCTGGAGCGCTTCAATCCGGCCATCGTGGCCCTGGAGAAGGAACTGACCGAGGCAAGATTCATCGAATCCCATCGCCTGGCGCCGTACCGGCCACGTGGCACGGAGGTCAATGTGATTCTCGACCTGATGATTCACGATATCGACATCATTCTTGATATCGTACAATCCGATGTGGATACGATTGATGCCAGGGGCATCTCGGTGCTGTCGGATGATATAGATATCGCCAATGCCCGCATCGTTTTCAAAAACGGATGCGTGGCAAATGTCACTGCCAGCCGGGTAAGCACGACCACAGACCGCAAAATGCGCATCTTTCAAAACGACGCCTACCTCTCAGTCGATTTTCATAACCGTGAACTGGCCGTCTATCGAAAAGGGCAGCAGGAGATGTACCCTGGTGTGCCAAATATTGACGTGCAAAGGACTTGTTGTGAAAAATTTGACGCCCTGTTAACTGAAATCGACAGCTTTCTGGCCTGTATCGCAAACGGCTCCATGCCCAAGGTTAGCGGGCAAGACGGCAAACGTGCCCTGGAAACTGCTATATCAATCAGTGAGCAACTGGCCTAGTTTCCTGGACCTGCCCCCGATGCACTGCCCATGATCCCCCTGCTAGACCTAAAATTGCAATACAGGAAGTTGCAGCGGGAAATTGACACAGCCGTAGCAGAGGTACTTGCTGACACACGGTTCATACAGGGTCCAAATGTCGGGCAATTCGAGAGCGAAGTGGCTGGATACCTGGGTGTCAAGCATGCCATCTCGTGCAATTCCGGGAGCGATGCACTGCATATGGCATTGCTTGCCTGTGGGATCGGGGGAAATGACGAAGTGATCACAACCCCCTTCAGTTTCGCCGCGACGGCTGAGGCAATTGGTCACACCGGAGCAACTGCAGTGTTCGTCGATATTGATCCGGTTACATTCAACATTACTGCCGAATCCATCGAGGCTGCCATTACTCCCAAGACCCGTGCCATCCTGCCTGTACACATATTCGGCCAAGCAGCCGACATGCTCGCGATATGCAGGCTGGCTCGGCAGCATGACTTGTTCGTGATCGAAGATTGCGCGCAGTCCTTTGGGGCGCGCATTGCACACAAACATACCGGCTCTTTTGGCCATGCGGCCTGCTTCAGCTTTTTCCCGAGCAAAAATCTGGGTGGATACGGGGACGGTGGCCTGTTTACTACAGACTCGGACGATCTGGCAGAACAGTTTTCACTATTCAAAAACCACGGAAGCAAAATTCGCAACCAGCACCAGGTTGTCGGATGGAATAGCCGGCTTGACGAGTTGCAGGCCGCGATACTGAGAGTAAAACTCAGGCATGTGGACAAATTTAATCAGCAACGAATCAGTGCGGCAAAGCACTACACCCGTATGCTTGATCCATTGCCTGCACAGACACCGCAACAAGCGGATGACCTGTCACACGTTTTTCATCAATACACAATACTTACCCGGTCGCGAACCCGCATGATCGACGAACTGAAAAAGAAACATATCGGGCATGCCGTATATTATCCAATGCCCTTGCCAGACCAGAAAGCTTTTTCCTGCATGTCAAGGTCTTCTGATCTGCGCAATACGAACGCTGTCTGCAGACAATGCCTCTCGTTGCCCATATTCCCGGAAATATCCAAAACCCAGATCGAGACCGTTGCCAACACGATTAGGCAGGTGTATGCCGACTGAACGCCAGCCCCTGCACCTGATGATCGTTGCAGGGGAAGCATCCGGGGACCTGCATGGTGCCAAGCTGATTCTTGAACTGAAAAAACTCCTGCCGGATCTGACCTGCTACGGCATCGGCGGCGAGAATATGCGCAAGGCTGGTGTCAGTACGATTGTTGATGTGTCGGAACTGTCAGTAATCGGACTGACCGAGGTCATCAGACATTACCATCGCCTGCGCAAAATCCTGAACAGAATGAAGGGGGAACTGAAGCGCAACAGGCCAGACATGCTGGTACTGATCGACTCGCCAGATTTCAATTTGCCCCTTGCAAAGGAAGCCAGGCGACTGGGCACAAAAGTCATGTATTACATCAGTCCACAAGTCTGGGCATGGCGCTCATCACGTGTACAGGTAATCAAGAAGTGTGTGGACATGATGGCCACCGTCTTTCCGTTTGAAGAGAAGTTCTACAGGGAGGCAGGGGTTCCTGTTAAGTATGTAGGGCACCCGCTGGTAGAAGACGCATACAGCACGGCGGACAGGACCACTTTTTTGAAGGACCTGCGCCTGCATGCAGGCAAAAAACTTGTAGGCATTTTCCCGGGCAGCCGGACTAGCGAAGTCGAATACAATTTCCCTGTCCTGATTGAAGCCGCCGCCGCCCTCACAAAGAAATGTCCTGAAATCCAGTTCATCGTGCCGGTGGCATCGACCTTGCCTGCAGAGGCTGTGGAGAAATTTACCTGCAAAACACCTTTAGACATTACTACCACCTCTGCAAATATCTACGATGTCATCCATGCCTGTGATGCCATTGCGGCAACCTCGGGCACAGTGACCCTGCAAATCACACTTATGCAGACTCCCATGCTAATCGTCTACAGGGTTTCACCCG
Source organism: Gammaproteobacteria bacterium (assembly GCA_026713925.1). Classification (GTDB taxonomy): domain Bacteria; phylum Pseudomonadota; class Gammaproteobacteria; order UBA4575; family UBA4575; genus WTFY01. The sequence continues at coordinate 215,056 of JAPONM010000061.1, read as the reverse complement.
TCACATATCAAATCCTGAACAGGCTGGTCAATTTCAGCTATGCCGGAATTGCCAATGTCATTGCTGGCAGGGAAATTTCCCGGGAATTCATCCAGCATGAAGCCACTCCTGGAAATATCGCGGATGAACTGGAGCGTCTGCTATCGGACCCGGCCTATAGCGCCAGGATGAAAAGTGAAATGAGCGAGATCCGAAAGATTCTCGGCAAGAAAAACGGCTCCGTTGAGGCAGCAAGGCTTGCAGCACATCTGATTCAGGCCGGCTGAAACCGGGGGTTACTGCACGATCCCCCTTTTACTCTCCAGGATGAAATCAAGAAAGTTCCGGACTTCGGGATGATCTTTTGCAAGCTCTTCTACCTGCAGGATTTTTTCTTTCCTGGAACCTTTGTTTCGAACAAGAAGCTTGTAGGACTGATGCAGAGCCTTGATACATTCTTCCGTAAATCCCCGACGCTGCAGGCCTTCCTTGTTCAGCCCATGGGTCGTTGCGAAATTTCCCGACGCCATGACGTAAGGTGGCAAGTCCCTGTTCAAAGCGGTGCCCATGGCACAGAATGAATGCGCACCAATACGGCTAAACTGATGTACCAGTGTGAAACCGCCAAGTGTGGCAAACTCATCAACCACTACATGGCCTGCCAGCGTCGTACCGTTTGCAAACACCGTGTCATCCCCCACCGTGCAGTCATGGGCAATGTGGACATAGGCCATGATCCAGTTACGGTCCCCTACCCTGGTGTATCCCTGGCCATGCTCGGTACCGGAGTTAATGGTTACATATTCCCTGATCGTATTATTGTCACCTATGATCAGTTCGCTGTACTCACCGTGGTATTTCTTGTCTTGCGGAATTTCCCCGATAGATGAGAACTGGAAAATTCGATTTCCCGCTCCAACGGTGGTCGCACCCGTAATCACTACATGTGGCCCGATCCAGGTGTTTTTCCCGATTCGCACCTGCGGTCCGATAATCGAATAAGGACCCACTGATACGCCCGCATCCAGCCGGGCATTAGGGTCAACAATAGCGGTTCCATGAACCTGACTGCTTTCACTAAACCCTGGCAAAGACATGACCTAGCTCACTTAGTTACCACGCTCTTGAAAACGCACATCAACTCAGCAGTTGCTGCAACTTCCTCACCGACGGAGGCCTTGACATTGAATACGCCAAAATCACGCTTGTGCCTGATCAGCCGCACATCCAGGATAAGCTGGTCGCCTGGTCCTACCTGCCGCTTGAAGCGTGCCTTGTCAATCCCAACAAACAAATACAGGCTGTCGTCATCCGGGCGCCACTCCGGATTACTCAATGCGAGCAGCCCCGCAGTCTGGGCCAGCGCCTCAAGAATCAATACTCCCGGCATGACCGGCACACCCGGGAAATGCCCCTGAAAGAAAGGTTCATTGTAGCTGACATTTTTCAATGCAAGAATCGACTCACCGATCTTGCATTCCAGCACCCGGTCTACCAGCAAAAAAGGGTAGCGGTGGGGCAGGTACTTTAAGATTTCATGGATATTCATTTCGATCATGATCAGCCTAGTCCTTTTGTTCCTCCAGTTTCCTGATCCGGCCTGCCAGTTCCTCAAGCTTGTTGAACAGTGCTGAACTGCGCAGCCATTTCCTGTATGGCTGGACTGGAGTCCCGGAAGCATAGATGCCTGCCTCCTTGAGTGAACGCGTCATCCGTGTCATGCCGCCAAGCGTAACATGATCAGCAATTTGCAGATGCCCGCCGATCCCAACGCCTCCTCCAATGCTGCAATATTTCCCAATGGTTGTACTGCCCGAGATACCTGTACATGCAGCAATGACGGTGTGGGAGCCAATTCTGACGTTATGCGCAACCTGGATCTGATTGTCAAGCTTCACCCCATCTTCCAAGATCGTATCCCCCAATGTACCGCGATCAACGGTGGTGTTGGCACCTATTTCCACATCATCCCCAACCTGGACCCCACCCAGCTGCGGAATTTTGAACCATCTGGTGCCTTCGTTTGCCAGGCCAAACCCATCACTCCCAATCACGGCTCCGGGGTGGATGATCACACGCGACCCCAACACTGTCTTCCCGCACAATGTGACCTGGCTGGCAATGCGACACCCCTCTCCTATCACACAGGTCTTATGTATGCTGCAGTTTGGACCGATATAGGTATTATTCCCGATCACACAGTCATCATCAATGACAGTACAGGGGCCGATGGCACAGCCTTCACCTATCTTTGCGCTACGTGCGACAACAGCCGTGGGGTGGATACCTGGCTCATGTACGGGCAAGGGATTCAGGAGATCGGCAATCTTGGCAAATATCAGGTAGGGGTTGTCAGTGACCAGGGCATGTGTGGGACAGTTCTCGAGAAATACTTCCTGCAAGATTACTGCCGAAGCGCATGTTCGCTTGAGTTCCTGTTTCAGTTTCGTGTTGGCAAAGAACGTAATGGCACCAGCACTTGCATGCTGAAGACTGTCTACACGATCAATTTCACAGTCCGGGTCACCTACTACTGTCGTCGCAGTGAACTCGGACAATTTTGCAAGAGTAAACGACACTATGAGCAATCACTGTTGAACTTTTCGCAGCTCCTCTAGCACACGTTTTGTCAAATCGATTCGCTCGCTTGCAAACAGTACAGGCTGTGTGACGACCAGGTCGTAGTTGTCATTTTTGGCAAGACTGGTTACAACTTCATTTACACTCTTTTGCAAGTCACCAATTTCCTGATTGCGCCTGATATTGAAGTCTTCCTTAAGCTCTTCCTGCTGTCGGCTGTACTCTCTTTTCTTGTTAAGTATCTCCTTCTCAAGCTCGCTGCGCCGGGTACCCGTCATCACGGCACCGTCTTTTTCCAGCGTTTCCTCGAACTTCAGAATTTCATCCCGTACAGAGGTGAGCTTTTCATTCCGGTATGAAAATTCTTTCTCCAAGGTTTTACGCGCCGCATCTGCCTGAGGTGACTTCTCCAGTATCTCGGCCAGATCAACATACCCTATTTTAGTTTCCGCAGCAGCAACGACCGGCAGCAACAAAGCTACCGCAAAGAGAATATTCCTGAGCAATCTAAATTCCATTATTCCTGTATCTCCCAAATGCTAAAAACTTGTTCCTAAATTGAACTGAAAGGACTCCGTCTCATCTCCTGACTCATCATTAAAGGCGGTTGCAAAAATCGCACTGATTCCTCCAAAACCTGTAATCAAATTCACTCCCAGTCCAACTGAACCCCGCAACTCGCCTGTTTCGAAATCATCCACGTCTGCGAAGACATTCCCGGCATCGACGAACAGGCTCATCCGTGCACTGCCCGGGGCAATCAGTGGCAGTGGTGGCGGGGGAAACAGCAACTCGCTTCGAAAGGTTGTCAAAAGATTCCCACCATACGGCTCACCGAGAGAGTCCTTGGGACCCAAGCTGTTACTTTCATAGCCACGTACGGTCCTGACACCTCCAGCACGAAACTTTTCAAAAAAAGGCAGATCCTTACTGCTTCCATAGGCATCACCATACCCGAACTCACTTCCCAGCGACAAGATAAATGTCTTGCTCAAGGGAAAATAAAACGAATTGCTGTATGTGACTTTGTAAAATTCCAGATCACTTCCAGGCACAGTAACTTCCACTCCGGCACGCTGCCGGTTGCCAACGCTCGGAAACAGTCTTCGGTCACGCGTATCGTGTACAAAATTGGAAGAAAATGTGAAGTTAAGATATTCATCATCATTGTTTTCTACAAAGTCGAAAATTTCCTGAGGTGTATTGCTGCCTGTAGTAATTTCAGTCCGGTCCACCTGCGCGAAGGCGTTGATACGGTCATTCTCAGTTAATGGTATTCCATAACTCGTGCTTAAACCAAACTGGTCCGTATCGAAATCAGAAATGTCAGCCTCATCTGCTTCGGTTGCCACATAGTTAAAACCAAACCCCCTGCTTACCCCGTCAATAGTGTAGTAGGGATTGACATAGTTCAAGGCATACACAGTATTGACCTTGCTCGTATTGATTGAAAACGAAACGGTTTTACCGGTTCCCAGGAAATTTTCCTGGCTCACACTTGAGGAGAATACAGCGCCCTGGGCATCTGAATAACCAGCGCCGATGTTAAAGCTGCCCGACAGTCTTTCCTTGATATCAATATCGATATCAACCAGGTCTTCAGCTCCAGGCACTCGATTGGTTTCAATTTCAACGGATTCCACGTACGTCAACCTCTGCAGCCTGCGTCTTGAATTTTCGACACTTGTCTGCGAATACCAACCTCCCTCCATTTGCCTCAACTCTCTTCTGTATACCTGATCCTGGGTGATCTTGTGACCACGAAAGTTGATTCTGCGAACATAGGCGCGCTTACCCGGAGTGACAAACATGGTGATCTTTACAGCCTTGTCCTCATCATTGATCTCGGGAACAGGATTGACATTGGGGAAGGCGTATCCCTGATCACCGAGTCTGCGCAGGATTGCGTCGGAAATCAGGGAGATTCTTGCACGTGAGAACGTTTCACCAGGCGAGAACTGAATCAAAGATCTGAGTTCTTCTTCCGGCAATACCAAGTCTCCTGCAAGCTCAATTTCCTCCAGCGTATACTGGTCACCCTCGTCTATGTTGATGGTAATAAAAATGTCTTCCTTGTTGGGACTGAGCGAGACCTGCGTGGACTTGATATTAAACTTTAAATAACCGTGATTAAGATAGTGTGAACGCAACTTTTCCAGGTCACCCTGAAGCTTTTGTTTCGCATAGCGGTCACTTGTGCCAAAAAACTGATACCAGGATTTCAATCCGGACTCAAAGTGTTCCGTCAACTGTTCCTCGTCAAAACTCGTGTTGCCTACAATTTGCACCTGCTTGATCCTGGCCACATCGCCCTCGACAATCAGTATGCTGATGCCAACCCGGTTGCGCGGCAACTCGCTTACCCGGGTATCGATCTGGACGTTGTATTTGCCAAATGCAAAGTACTGCTGCAGCAATTCATTTTCCAGCCGCTCGAGGACCGAGCGATTGAATACATGACCGCTTGCAATACCGATATCCACCAGCACCTTGGTCAGCTGCTCATCATCCAGTATCTTGTTTCCGTCAAAGGTAATGCTTGCAATACCCGGCCTTTCCTGGACAACCACCACCAGTACGTCCCCTTCACGGCGCAGTTCAATGTCTTTAAACAGACCCGTCTTGAACAGTTCCCGGACAATCTGTGCAGTCTGACCCGCATCCACCTGGTCACCTACCTTTACGGGCAGGTAGGTAAACACGGTACCCGCTTCAATGCGCTCAAGGCCCTCTATCTGGATGTCCTGCACACGAAAGGTCTCGGCATGAACCGGGATGAAGAGAAAACCAGATAGAGTAAGGAGGGCAATTCGATTAATCAAACGCATGTATTGTATTGTTATTTTTATTTTTACTGTAGTAGCCGGTATATGTCGTTGTAGAAAGCCAGACACATTAACCCGACCAGCATCATTATACCTAATCGCTGTCCAAAAGCTTCGACCCGTTCAGACACGGCACTCCCCTTTACGATCTCAATGAGATAGTAAAACAGGTGGCCCCCATCCAGCATCGGGATTGGTAACAGATTCAGTATCCCTATACTGATGCTGATCAGCGCCAGAGCTCCCACAAAAGCAGAAATTCCGATAGCTGCCGAAACCCCCGCATATTCGGCGATGGTCACAGGACCACTGATATTTTTCAAAGAGGCCTCGCCCTTCACCAATTGCCATAACAGCTTCAGGGTCAATACCGTCACGTCCCGGGTTTTCACCAGACTTCTGGGAACCGCCTCAAACGGGTTATATCTGACAACGACCTTGTGCTGCTCAAGCTGGGCCAAGTCCACAAACGGATAGGCTCCCACACGCCCGACCGTTTTTCCGCCCTGTTTGTAAGGTTCCGGTATCAGCTCAAACTGCAGGCGCTGCCGGTCCCGTTGTACCAGCATATCAACCGGATCTCCGGCACGGGCCTGAATATACCGTACCAGTTCTGACCAACTCTGTACCTGTACCCCGTCAACACTGATCACCCTGTCCCCTTCTTGAATCCCGGCAGTTCTGGCAACACCGGCCGTGATCTCGCCAAAGACCGGTCCATATACATACCTCCAGGGTGTGATGCCCAGCTTTTCCAGCAAATTTCCTTCCGACAACAAGTGCTTGGTATCGCTCAGGTCCAGTGTGGTCGTCTTCGAGCCTGAATCCCCGTCTTGCAGGGTCACAGCAACCTGCCCGGATTCAAGTGCCTTGTCCAGCAACTGGATTGAAGTTTGCTGCCAGGTGCGGACAGGCATGTCCTCCACAGCCACAAAGGTATCATCCGCCCTGATTTCCGACTGCCAGGCAATACTCTGCGGGGCCACCTCTCCGACTGTGGGCTTCGCTCCTTCGACGCCCACTACGAACGTCACCCAGTATGCAAACACTGCAAAAATAAAATTGAATAGCGGACCCGCTGAAACTATCGCGAATCTTTTCCAGACTGGCTGAAGATTGAAGGCACGATGCGCTTCATGCGCACTGACCTCGCCTTCGCGCTCATCAAGCATCTTCACATACCCGCCCAGCGGGATGCTGGCCAGGACGTATTCAGTTTCACCGGCCCGCTTGGCCAAAAGAGGTTTGCCCAGGCCTACTGAGAACCGCAAGACTTTCACACCGAGCACCTTGGCAACCCAGTAATGACCAAACTCATGAACCGTTATGATAATGCCCACCACAACTACAAAGGCAAGCACATACCCCAGCATCTGCATCATCAGTGCCTCAACCCTGTCTGTTCAATAAATCTTTTTGCAAACAGGCGGGTTTGCTGGTCCTTGGTCAGAATCATCTCCAGTTCCTGCATGTTCTCATGCTCAACATGCTGCAGGGCCGCATCGACCACGACAGGGATCTCGGTAAAGCCTATTTCGGCTTTCAGGAAACTTTCTACCGCCACCTCATTTGCAGCATTCAGGATGACTGCAGCGCTGCCGGAATACTCCAGCGCCTGATAGGCCAGCCGCAAGCAGGGAAACCTGTTCTGGTCGGGTGCCGTAAACTCCAGTGGACCAAGTTTTGCCAGATCAATGCCATCCACTCCCGAGTGTATTCGTTGAGGCCAGGCCAGGGCATGAGCAATCGGTACGCGCATATCCGGGTAAGCCAGGTGCGCCAACATGGAGCCATCCACATATGCGACCAGTGAATGGATGATTGACTGGGGATGAATTACAACCTCGATGTCGCTGGGATCTTTCCCGAACAGCATGCATGCCTCGATCACTTCCAGACCCTTGTTCATCATGGTCGCGGAGTCCACGGAAATCTTTCTACCCATCTCCCAGTTGGGATGGGCACAGGCCTGTTCCGGGGTGACCCCTGCAAATTCTTTCAGGGGAAGCTTTAAAAACGGGCCCCCAGAGGCTGTCAGGATGATCCTTTCAACTTCACGCTCGCTACCGCCGGACAGGCACTGGAACACCGCATTATGTTCACTGTCAATGGGCAGCAACCTTGCGGCATGCTGACTCGCCATATCCATGAGCAGGCTGCCCGACATGACCAGGGCCTCCTTGTTGGCAAGCAGTATGCGTTTGCCTGTGCGTGCCGCTGCAAGGGTTGCAGGCAACCCGGCTGCACCGACAATGGCAGCCATTACAAAATCCACTTCATCCAAGCTTGCAGCCTGTTCCAGCCCATGGCTGCCTGCAAAAATATCCGGTTTGTAGCCATTTCCTGAAAATCTGGCGCTGAACTGATCCACCCGTTTTTCATTGGCCACCACCGCCACCTCTGGCCTGAATTTCAGGCACTGCTCATATAAGAGATCGACATTGTTATTGGCTGTAAGGGCGGTGACGTCAAACCTCCCGGCATGCTCTTCAATCCCCTTCAGGGTGCTGATGCCTACCGAGCCGGTAGCCCCCAGTATCGATACATGGGCTACATTATCCGATGCTGACCGGGTATGTGTTTCTGGTTTAACCATAGATCCAGTATACTCCAAGCATAAAACCGGGTGCTGCAGCCGTCAAACTGTCAATCCTGTCCAGAATCCCCCCGTGGCCAGGCAATATCGTGCCGCTGTCCTTGACCCCCGCCCTGCGCTTTAACAGGCTCTCGAACAAATCCCCGATCAGTGCAGCCAGCACAGTAACCAGGCTCAGGCATAAAAAATATATCCACACAGCCTTGTCGAGGCCCAGTGCATACATGCCCGGGACTGCGAGCACCAAGGAAATGATCAGGGCACTCCATAGCCCTTCGCGTGTTTTTCCCGGGCTCAGGCTGGGCGCAAGCTTGTTTTTCCCGAACCGTTTCCCTGCAAAGTATGCAGAGGTATCCGAGGCACCGACCAGTACCAGCAGGAATACCAGCAAAGCCGGATACTGTTCATGCAGTATAACCAGGCTCAGCCAGGTGGGCACCAGCACCACAAAGCCTGAAAGCCCCAATATCCATTGCAGCCAGCCGGTATGTAGCCAGCCGGGCTCATATGCAGCAAGCATGATCACGGCACCTGCCCACCACAGCACTGCAATCAGAAATACAGTATGCGCATGATCCGGGCGGACCCATGTCCACACCACAATGAGCATGACGGCCAGCAAAGCCACATACGTGATCTTCCAAAGCTGGCCAGGCAGGGAAATCAGGTTGGCCCATTCCCGCGCAGCAAGCAGTGTAACCAGAGCGAACACCGCAGCCAGCCACTGGTTAGGCAGGAACAGGATAACTGAAAATATCCCTGCTCCCAGAAACAGTGCAGTAATGATGCGCTGTCTTAGCATGTGCAGTTACGCAATCTGCTCTTGTATAAGACCAAACCTTCTCTGCCTTACACGGTAACTCTCAAACGCTTTTTTCAGTTCATCTGTGTCGAAATCCGGCCAGAGCGTGTCACAAAAGTACAACTCCGTATACGCCAGCTGCCATAGCAGGAAATTGCTGATGCGTTGCTCGCCACCGGTACGAATAAACAGGTCCGGTGCAGGTATATCTCCTGTGACCAGTCTTTTTTCAAAAAGGTCCTCATTGATATCACTGGCTGCCAGCCTATCATGCAGCACATCCTGAATGACATGGTTCACGGCCTGAAGAATGTCCCAGCGGCCCCCGTAGCCCGCCGCAATGTTCAGGAACAATTTATCATTTCTGCAGGTCAGTTCCTCGGCCAGTTCGATCTGCTGACACAGCCCGTCGGAAAATGCATTCCTGTGTCCCAGGAATTTCAGCCGCACACCTTTTTCATGCAGGCTCTGGGCTTCATTCTGAAGGGACTGGATGAACAGGTTCATCAGGGCGGAAATTTCTGCCTTCGGCCTTTTCCAGTTCTCACTGCTGAAGGCAAACAGCGTCAAGTACTTGACTCCAGCCTCCGCACTGGCTTCGACGATTTCCCGGGTAGCCTTGATGCCCTGTTTGTGGCCGGCCGTACGCGGCAATTTGCGTTGCTTCGCCCATCTTCCGTTGCCATCCATGATGATGGCAACATGGGCTAGGGCGGGCTTGCTAGACATTGCCTGAAGAAAATATGCCTTTAAACTGTCATCAGATCTTTTTCTTTCTGCTCCAGAATCGAATCGATCTCTTTGACAAACTGGTCTGTCAGCTTCTGGATCTCACCCTGAGCCTGATGCATTTCATCTTCTGATATCTCCTTCTCCTTCATCAGGTCCTTGAAGTCCGAATTGGCATCACGGCGGATATTGCGTATGGCCACGCGGGATTTCTCTGCTTCATTTTCAACGATGCGCATCAGGTCCTTGCGTCTTTCTTCAGTCAGGGGAGGCATGATGACCCGTATTACAGTGCCCGCAGTGGTCGGGTTCACACCAAGGTCCGATTTCATGATTGCCTTCTCGATGGCGGGTACGAGAGAATTTTCCCAGGGCGTGACGGCAATCGTGCGCACATCCTCCACGGTTACGGTCGCGGCCTGATTAATGGGGACTTCATTCCCATAGTACTCGACCATCACATGATCCAGTAAATGCGCATTGGCACGCCCGGTACGCACTTTTGACAGCTCACTTGACAAGGAATCGACACTTTTGCGCATGCGCTGCTTTGCATCCTGTTGAATTTCATCAATCACTGTCATACCCCGGTTACTGCATGCCCATAGATCCTGCAGACTACTTGTCAGATCTCCCTGCCTTCCACACTACCCGTTTTCCTGCCCTTCCTTATCCTTGCTCCGTTTGACCTGGTCCATGACTTCATCCGCAAAGTTTTCAGATCTTTTCTCGATCCCTTCGCCTACCTCATAGCGGATGAATCCGGCGACTTTTGCATTGGCGCGTTCCAACAACTGACCAACTGACTGATTCGAGTCCTTTATGAACGGCTGTCCCAGCAGGGTGATTTCCTTCAGAAACTTCTTCAGTCTGCCCTGGACGATTTTCTCAACGATGTCCGCGGGCTTGCCGCTTGATTGTGCCTGCGCCATGAATATTTCCCGCTCCTTGGCCAGAACAGCCTCATCCACATCCTCCTCGGAAACACAGGCAGGGTTGCTCGCTGCAACATGCATGGCGATATCCTTGCCCAGCTGGTCATCCCCGCCGGAGTAATCAACCAGCACACCGATACGATTGCCATGCAGATACCCTGCAATGGTATTTTCGGAGCCAACGCTTTCAAAACGGCGTACCTGGATATTTTCGCCAATCTTGGTTACCAGTTCCAACCGGGTCTGTTCAACACTGAGCCCAGATTCCAGTGAGGCAGCATTCAATTCTTCAACTGTCTTAAGCCCACTGCCCAGTACAAGTTTAGCCAACTGCCCCGAGAACGCCTGAAACTGGTGATCCTTGGCAACAAAATCCGTTTCACAGTTCACCTCTACAATCGAAGCCTGCTTTCCATCTGCCGAAGTTGCCAGGGCAATCACTCCATCTGCAGCGATACGTCCGGCTTTTTTTTCAGCCTTGGCCTGCCCCATCTTTCGCATCTGTTCAATGGCAGCCTGTATATCGCCACTGCTTTCCACCAGTGCTTTTTTGCACTCCATCATGCCTGCGCCGGTTCTCTCGCGCAGTTCCTTTACCATCGTTGCGGTTATCTGCATCGTCATTCCTGAAATTTCCTAGTCAAACGTTAAAACACATCATCCTGCATTCAGTCAGCGGCCTGGCTTGTATCCTCGCTCGTGGCCGATTCGGATTCATTCCCCTCACTGTGCACAGGTTCAGCCTCTTTACCGTCACCGGCATGCTCAGTTGCGCCCTTCTTTGCAGATTCAGCCTCTTTACCGTCACCGGCATGCTCAGCCGCGTCCTTCTTTGCGGATTCAGCCTCTTTACCGTCACCGGCATGCTCAGTTGCGTCCTTCTTTGCGGATTCAGCCTCTTTACCGTCACCGGCATGCTCAGCCGCGTCCTTCTTTGCGGATTCAGCCTTGCCGGCACTCCTGATGCCTGCTTTTCTCTTAACGGTAATTTTCTGCTTAGGCTCCGGCTTGCCTTTGTCGTCCACCTCAGCAACCTTGCCCGCGGCATCCACTTCGATGAAGTCATCTTCATCGCCTGTCATCACCTGCAGGCTTTCCTTGCCTTCCAGAATGGCTTGCGCGATATGAGTGGAAAACAACCTGATTGCACGGATCGCATCGTCATTTCCGGGAATCACGTAATCCACCCCATCAATTTTATTGTTGCTGTCCACGACTGCAACCACGGGGATACCCAGCTTGTTGGCTTCGTTGACTGCAATGGCTTCATATCCCACATCAACCACAAACAGCGCATCTGGCAGGCTCGTCATGTTCTTGATACCGCCCAGACTGCGCTCAAGCTTGAACAGTTCACGTTTCAACAGCAGCAGTTCCTTCTTGCTCAGCCTTTCTATGCCTTCCCCGCTGGCCACCTGTTCAAGGTCCTGCAAGCGTTGAATTGACTTATTGACGGTGTTAAAGTTTGTCAGCATGCCACCCAGCCAACGGTGATTGACATAGGGCATACCACAACGTGTTGCCTCTTCGCGTATCGCATCACGCGCCGAGCGCTTTGTACCGACAAATAAGATAGTCCCCTTGTTCGCAGCCATTTTGCCAAGAAATGCAGCCGCATCGAGAAACATCGGCAATGTTTTCTCAAGGTTTATGATATGGATTTTATTGCGTACCCCGAAGATATAAGGACTCATCTTCGGATTCCAGTAGCGGGTCTGATGCCCAAAGTGCACGCCAGCTTCCAGCATCTGGCGCATTGTGACATTCGCCATGTTATGTAATGCTCCTATGGGTTAGGCCTCCACGCATCCCATGCGGAAACCCTATCCCGGGCACCCACCCACATGTGACGATACGTGTGAGAATTTAAATGTATTGGTGCAAAATGCGGGTTCTTTATAGCATGACTGCCTGTGAGGGACAATGACCCAGATTTGCTAGAAATATTCCAAAATCTGTACGAAGCAATGGATATTTACGTAAAATCGCCTGAAGAAGTCGAAAAAATGCGGGTTGCAGGCAAGCTGGCCTCCGAAGTACTGGAGATGGTAGGGCCGCATGTCGCAACCGGTGTGAGTACACTGGAACTGGACCGCATCTGCCATGATTATATCGTCGACGAACAAAAAGCCGTCCCGGCACCCCTGAATTACCGCGGCTTCCCGAAATCAATCTGCACCACGGTCAACCACCAGGTATGTCACGGGATTCCAAGTGAACGCATCCTCAAGAACGGGGATATCCTCAATATAGACATTACCGTCATCAAGGACGGCTTTCACGGGGATACCAGCAAGATGTTTTTCCTGGGCAAACCCACCGTGCTGGCCAAACGACTCGTGGACCTCACCTATGAGGCGCTTAGAATAGGGATCCACCAGGTCAGACCCGGCGCAAGACTGGGAGACATCGGATACGCGATCCAAAGCTTCGTTGAAGACAACCGCTGTACAGTGGTCCGGGAATATTGCGGACACGGAATCGGACGCATGTTTCATGAAGACCCCCAGGTCCTGCATTACGGCAAGCCCAACACCGGAATCGAACTTCGTGAAGGCATGACGTTCACAATCGAACCCATGGTCAATGCCGGTAAAAGAAATGTGCGGCTCCTGCCGGACGGCTGGACAGTCGTAACCAAAGACCACAGCTTGTCTGCACAGTGGGAACATACCATCCTGGTGACTGACGCAGGTTATGAGGTGTTGACCTTGCGTGGCGAAGAAGACCTGTAGGCAGCCAACCCCGCACCTTCACTGTTCCCAGCGCCCTGATCCAATGCCAGATGTAAACCTTTCAGAGCGACTCATGCAGGGCCCGCTGCCTGCACAGTTTGCTGACGTCCAGGCGCACAAGCCCCTGACCATTTCGCAATACAAGGAATTTTCCAGGGAAACAGCCGAGATACTGCGTGAGCGGTTCAGCGCCCAGGCAAACATCTACGAGCTTATAGCGCTGAACACATTCATCATGGACGAGTTGCTGAAAAACATCTGGCAGCAAAGCCAGGTGCCGGATCATGCAGCCGCCCTGGTAGCCGTGGGTGGATACGGGCGCCGCGAAATGTTCCCCGGGTCCGACATCGACATCATGATCGTACTAGATGAGGCGAGCGACCCATCAACAGAACTGAAAATCAAGGCATTCCTGACCCTGCTTTGGGACATCAAGTTACCGGTCGCACAGTCTGTGCGCACAGTAAAGGAGTGTATCAGCGAGGCAAAAAACGATATCACGGTCATGACCAGCCTCATGGAGCACAGCTACCTGGCGGGAAACAGGGAGCTGTACGACAGGCTGGCAATGACAATCGACAAAAACAAGATCTGGCCCAGCAAAAAATACTTCAAGGAAAAATCCGAAGAACTGATCAGCCGCCATCACAAATACGGTGATACTGCCAACCATCTTGAACCCAACGTAAAGGAAAATCCCGGAAGCCTGCGTGACCTGCACACCCTTCAATGGCTGACCAACCGCCATTTCAAGACTAGCTGTTTTGAAGAACTGGTGCGCGAGAGCTTCCTGACGAACAATGAAGTGTCGTCGCTGCGGGATGCCTATACGACACTTGCCAGGATCCGGTTTGCCCTTCACCTGCATACGGGGCGAGGTGAAGACCGCCTGCTGTTCGACTACCAGTACGACGTGGCCTCCCTGCTAGGTTTTGAAAATATTCAGCGCAATCACCGGGTCGAGGCATTCATGCAGCTTTTTTACCGAACCACCAACCGGGTATCCACCCTGGCGGAAATCATCGTCCAGCGCTTGCAGTCATGCATTTTCCCGTCCCTGCTGAGGCGCCGGGCAAAACCCATCAATGCATGTTTCCAGGTGCGCGGCACCCAACTGGAGGCACGACATCCAGAAATTTTCGTGCAGACCCCTTCGGCCATTCTGGAAGTATTCAGCCTGTTGCAGGAGCACAGTCATCTTGCAGGTCCTAGCGATGGACTCACCCGGCTGCTGCTTGACCATCTGGACCTGATCGACGAGGCATTCAGGAACAACGACTGCAACCGTGAACGGTTTGTTTCGATACTCAATCACCCGGGCACCAACAGCCGAGAAATCCGGCGCATGGCACAACTGGGTGTGCTTGGCAAATACTGGCCGTGCTTTGATTTGGTCACGGGAAGGATGCAGTTTGACCTGTATCATATCTATACAGTGGAGGAGCACACGCTACGCGTGTTTGAGAATGCCTGTCAGTTCAGTATCCCCGCATCCGGGAATGAACTCGCGGCCTATCACGACGTGTTCACCCAGACACCGAAAGCCCTGATACTGTATCTGGCAGCACTATTTCATGACATCGCCAAGGGACGCAACGGTGATCATTCCGAGCTCGGGGCGGAAGATGCCAGGGACTTTTGCCTGAACCATAATCTCAGCTCATTTGATGCGAACCTGGTCAGCTGGCTGGTCAAGAACCACCTGGTAATGTCCATGACTGCACAGCACCAGGACATCAATGACCCGATGGTGCTGAAAAAGTTTGCAGAAAATGTAGGCAACCTTACACGCCTGCACTACCTGTACCTGCTAACCATTGCGGACATACAGGGAACCAATCCCAAACTCTGGGACAGCTGGCGGAGCACCCTGCTGGCAAATCTCTACGAGAACACTTCAAGGTATCTGCATCACGGACTGGATTCACCGGTTGAACCCAAGGAGCTTATCCAGGAAGTCAAGGAATCGGCACTGCAAACCCTGGGCAAGCTCGGCTTTGATACAAACCGGTGCCTGGCCTTCTGGAAGGAACTTGAAGAGGATTACTTCCTGCGCCACTCCGATGATGAAGTCGTGCGTCAGGCAAGCGCCATATTCAGCCGTCCGACCAAAGAAGAAGTGGTGGTCAGCATCCACCAGTACAGCGCGAGAGGGGCGACAGAGATTTTCATCTACTGCAATGACCGTAACTACCTGTTCGCGCATATCACCTCCACCCTGTCAAGACTCGGGCTGACGGTGGTGCATGCGAGAATCATCACCTCCAAAAAAGGTCATGCGCTGGATACATTTCTGGTGCTGAGTGAAGCCGGAGAGCCCATCAGCGACACGAGCCAGTGCACGATCGTAGCCGAAAGACTTGCCGAGACCCTGCGGGACCCGCACAGGATTACCCTCTCATCCAGCAAGAAACTGCCAAGAAAAATCCGGGAATTGCGGGTGCCGGTCAGGACT
The DNA here is from genome assembly GCA_026713925.1 of Gammaproteobacteria bacterium. Taxonomy (GTDB): domain Bacteria; phylum Pseudomonadota; class Gammaproteobacteria; order UBA4575; family UBA4575; genus WTFY01. The sequence goes on along the minus strand of JAPONM010000061.1, from coordinate 199,420 downwards.
CAATTTGAGGACAGCCCAACCCACAGTTATACCACCATGGAGCTGAAGGCTCCGGATTTTCCCGGACTGCTGGTCAGTCTTGGCAGCGCCTTCGTAGATTGCAATATTTCCATACACAATGCCCGAATTTCAAAACTGGGTGAGCGTGTACACAATATCTTCCAGCTCAGTACACTGGACAATCAGCCCCTGAATTCACAGCAGCAGCAAGGGCTCGAGCAAGCCATCAGTCAATCCCTGCAATGACCCGGGATCTGCCAAACAAGCCCCTGGACATCTCCTTGCAAAGGTGAACCCTTACTTACAAAACCTGCAGACCTACCCTTTTGAGAAGCTGAAGCGGCTGATTGCCCAGCCGTACGCAGGCTCACTGCAGCACGTGTCGCTTGCCGTAGGCGAACCGCGACATGCGACGCCTGAAAAAATTCTGGAGGCATACGCAGAGAACCTGGACCACCTGGACAGGTATCCGACTACCCGTGGCACCCAAGCCCTGCGTGAAGCCTGTTCGAACTGGCTGACTGCCCGCTTTGAACTGCCCGGACACGTGATCCATGAAAACGATAACGTGCTGCCCGTCAACGGTACACGTGAAGCCCTGTTCGCATGCGCACATTGCATCATCGATCCCGCACAGGACCCGGTCGTGCTGATACCCAATCCCTTTTACCAGATTTATGAAGGTGCGGCATTGCTGGCCGGAGCGCAGCCGCTGTACTACAACAGCGAGGTAGTGGATGGAGATATCCCTGCACTGTGGGAACTGGAAGCAGATGTATGGAAACGCTGCCAGCTGGTGTACATCTGTACGCCCGGGAATCCGACCGGACAGATTGTCCCCGGGACAACCTTGAAAAAGCTGATCGAGCTCTCGAAGCAATACAATTTCGTCATTGCCTCGGACGAGTGCTATTCGGAAATATCCCCGCCCGCCAGCCGGCCTCCAATGGGGCTGTTGCACGGCTGCTACAGATCAGGGGATGAGGCCCTGCAAAACTGCCTGGCGTTCTACAGCCTTTCCAAGCGTTCCAACGTACCGGGCATGCGTTCGGGTTTTGTAGCCGGAAGCACACAACTGATCAAACAGTTCCTGCAATACCGAACCTATCACGGCTGCACCATGTCCTTGCCGGTCCAGGCCGCAAGCATTGCCGCGTGGTCAGATGAAAACCACGTGGCTCATAACCGGGACCTGTACCAGGAGAAGTTCGAGGAGGTGCTCAAGGTACTTGAGGACACATTGTCCTGTGAACGGCCGGATGCCGGCTTTTACCTGTGGCCGAAACTCCCCATGGATGACCAGGAATTTGCCCGATTGCTCTTCATGAAGAAAAATGTCCTGACATTGCCCGGCAGCTATCTGGCGCGCACAGCAGGCGGAGTCAACCCGGGCAGACAACGCGTACGGCTTGCACTGGTTGCAACCAAGCAGGAATGTCTGCATGCTGCTGCCCGGATTCGGGATTTTTTACAAGAGGCGGGTAGCTGAAAGGAGAAAAAATGAGTGACACCAGCCGGGAAATCATAGAGCGGGCATTTGAAAAATGCTCTGAAATCACCCCTTCATCCGTCGATGCGGCGACCCGGGATGCCGTCGTGGACACACTGGAACGGCTTGACAGCGGAGCACTGCGGGTGGCCGAAAGGCAGGATGGCATCTGGATCGTACATGAATGGCTCAAAAAAGCGGTGCTGCTCTCGTTTCGCATCCATGAAAACCAGGTCATTGACACGGGGTTCACGAAATTCCATGACAAGGTGGCGGGCAAGTTCGCGCAAATGGACGATGCGGCCATCAGGCAACAGGGTGTGCGGATTGTCCCGCCTGCCATGGCAAGACACGGGGCCTATATCGCACCGGACGTCGTGCTCATGCCCAGTTACGTAAACATTGGCGCCTATGTGGATTCCGGGACCATGGTAGACACGTGGGCGACAGTCGGGTCCTGCGCACAGATAGGCAAGAACGTACACCTGTCGGGTGGCGTGGGGATCGGTGGTGTGCTCGAACCCCTGCAGGCCGCACCGACGATTATCGAGGATGGCTGCTTTATCGGCGCGCGCTCCGAGGTGGTGGAAGGTGTCATCGTCGAAAAAGGCTCGGTCATCTCCATGGGGGTCTACATCGGCAAGAGTACCCGAATCTACAACCGTGAAACCGGTGAGATCAGCTATGGCCGCATTCCTGCCGGGTCGGTCGTCGTCTCGGGAAACCTGCCTTCCAAAGACGGCCGATACAGCCTGTACTGTGCAGTGATCGTCAAGCAGGTGGATGAAAAGACACGCAGCAAGGTGGGGATCAACGAATTGTTGCGCGCAGCGGACTGATGCATCCTGGGTGCACCGGTACCGGGCCGTGCGATACTGCCGTACAGAACATTTTGTCAACACACGATGTCTGCAACACTTGAACTGGCAAAGGAACTGATACGCCAGCCTTCGGTGACACCCGAAGACTGTGGCTGTCAGTCGATTGTCAGCAATCGCCTGCAAGCCTGTGGCTTTCGCACCGAGGCCATGAACTTTGGCGAAGTGCGCAATACCTGGCTGCGCCGGGGCAGCGAATCCCCGCTGCTGGCTTTTGCCGGGCATACCGATGTCGTACCTCCCGGACCCGAGGCGCACTGGTCCTCTGCACCGTTCACGCCTGTGATTCGCGGAGAGTGCCTCTACGGACGTGGTGCTGCGGACATGAAGTCCAGTATTGCCGCAATGACCGTGGCCTGTGAAAATTTTATCCGGCTGCATCCGGATCACAGGGGTTCGATTGCCCTGCTGCTCACCAGTGACGAGGAAGGCTCTGCAGTCAATGGAACCGTGCAAGTCATTCAACAGCTGCAGGCCCGCAATGAAAACATTGACTGGTGCATCGTCGGTGAACCGACCAGCTCAAACACAGTAGGCGACACCCTGAAAATCGGCCGGCGCGGTTCACTGTCCGCAACCCTCTACATCACTGGAATACAGGGCCACGTGGCCTATCCCCAGGCCGCGCGAAACCCCATCCATGAATTTGCACCCGCCCTGGACGAGCTGGTCTCCATCCACTGGGATTCGGGCAATGAACATTTTCCTGCGACCAGCCTCCAGGTCTCCAATGTCCATGCCGGTACAGGGGCCGGAAATGTCATCCCGGGAGAACTCGAGGTCGAGTTCAATGTGCGGTTTTCAACAGAAACCACTTCCGATGCAATCCAATCCAGAGTCCGGCAGCTGCTGGACCGTCACAAGCTGGACTACACGCTAAACTGGAACCTGTCCGGACACCCGTTCTATTGCAAGCCGGGCAGGCTCGTACAGGCCTGTGAGCGGGCCATCCATGGCACCACCGGGACCCGGCCCGAATTGTCCACCAGCGGAGGTACATCGGATGGAAGGTTTATTGCGCCGACCGGTGCACAGGTCGTGGAGCTTGGACCTGTCAATGAAAGCATCCACAAGGTGGATGAGCATATCGATATTTCAGGGCTTGAACAGCTGACCACGATCTATGAAAAGGTGCTGCAGGAACTCCTAACCTGAAGCCCACTGCTGGAGAAAATCTTTCAAGTAAGTTTTTTCTGCTTTCCCCAGAAAGGTTTTGACCTGTTCAATTTTCTTCTGATACCCCCCTTCAGAAAGCTTCCCGCGCATCTTCTCGAAACACAGGTACACCAGGTAGGTATTCAATGCATCCGTCTCACAGTAGTTGCGAATCGACTCCAGCTTGCCGGCCAGCCACGCCTCGCACACCATGCTCCCGTCCATACCCTGCTTGCCCGGAAACCCGAGCATGGTCGCAATATGATCCAGTTTTGCAAAGGCACGGGGTTGATAAGCCGCCAGTACATCCATCAGGTCAATATGCCGCCAGTGGAAACGGCTGAGATAGTTGTTGTAACGAAAGCTTGTATCGCCGTCGCCCGTTTGCCAGTAGTGATGCGCATCCACGCCGTGCAGCAGGGAACGAAACTGAATGACGGGCAAGTCGAAACCGCTGCCATTCCATGAAACCAGAGTCGGGTTGTATTTCTCGAGTCCTGCGAAAAAACGCTCCAGCAATTCTTTCTCGTTTGAAGCTGGCGAACCCAGGGACCACACCCTGAACGTGTCAGCAGTGCTCAGTACCACCGATATCGCAACAATGCGCTGCAGATAATGGGGCATGAACGTACTCCCTGTTTGCTGATTGCGCACATGTTCAATCGCCCTGATGACATCCGGGTCCGACAGACCCTGCAGGTCATAGATTCGTTTGCCGGACTCAGTGTCCGGCACCGTCTCGGTATCAAAGACAAATACATTCATGTATGAAGGGATGCCCTATTCGGCCGAAAAAAGGCCCGTAGACAAATACCGGTCGCCCCGATCACAAATGATGGTCACGATCACCGCATCTTGCACCTGCTCAGACACCCTGAGTGCCGCGGCAATTGCCCCACCGGATGAGACCCCGCAAAAAATGCCTTCCTCCTTGCCCAGCCTTCTCATCATGTCCTCCGCTTCCTGCTGGGTCACGTCTATCATCCGGTCGACAGCGCTGGAATCGAATATTTTCGGGATGTAGGCCTCCGGCCATTTGCGGATACCGGGTATCTTGGCCCCCTCTGCAGGCTCTACACCGACAATCTGGATGCCGGGATTCATTTCCTTCAGATAACTCGAGGTGCCCATAATGGTTCCGGTCGTCCCCATGGAACTCACGAAGTGGGTCACACGGCCTTTGGTATCACGCCAGATTTCCGGACCGGTCGCCCGGTAGTGCGACAGCGGATTGTCCGGGTTGGCGAACTGGTCGAGCACCTTGCCCTGCCCTTGCGACTGTAACTGCAACGCCAGGTCACGAGCCCCTTCCATGCCCTGCTCTGCCGTCACCAGGATCAGTTCTGCCCCGAATGCCTCCATGGATGCACGCCGCTCCAGGCTCATGTTCTCGGGCATGATCAGTTTCATCCGGTATCCCTTCATCGCCGCCACCATGGCCAGGGCTATCCCGGTATTGCCACTGGTGGCTTCAATCAGGCTGTCCCCGGGACGGATCTCGCCGCGCAGCTCGGCTTCAGCGATCATGCTCAGTGCCGGCCTGTCCTTCACGGAGCCCGCCGGGTTGTTGCCTTCGAGTTTTCCCAGGACCTGGTTTGAGGTGGGGCCGGGCAGCCGCTGCAGACGTACCAGCGGAGTGTTACCGACGAACTGCTCGATAGTAGGTATATTCATACGTTTTTCCCAAAGGCAATGGCATAGGCAATCGTATAGTATTTTTCGTGCGAAATACTGACGGACACTTCCAGTTCATCCACACCAATCTGGTCCAGCAGGGACTTTTCAAAGGCTGCGACCGGCTTGCCCACAGGGTCGTGCGAAATACATATATTCCTCCACGACATTTCTCCCCTCATCCCCAGACCAAACGCCTTGGCAATGGCCTCCTTGACTGAAAATCGACTTGCAAGATACCGGGTTTTGTCGCGTTTTTCAGGAAATTCTGCCAGTTCAGTCGCATGCAGGATTCTCTTTGCAAACGCCTGCGAATACCGGGTGTATATCCTGTGTATGCGCCGGTTGTCAACGATATCGACGCCCGTGCCGATCAAATTCATCTCAAGAGCCTTCACGCATGGCCGTTTTCATTCTTCTGATCGCTTCTTCCAGACCCACAAACAAGGCATCGGCAACAATCGAGTGGCCGATGTTCAGTTCATGCATATTCTCGATCCGGGCGATCTCCAGGACATTGCCGCAATGCAGCCCGTGTCCTGCATTCACGACCAGGCCCAGCGAGGCTGCATGCCCGGCCGCAGCCCGGATGCGATTCAGCTCGTTTTCCTGTGAATTCCCTGCGGCATCCGCATATACACCGGTATGCAATTCGATCACCGGGGCGCCTGTCCGGGCGGCCGCATCCACCATTTTTGCATCAGGCTCGATAAACAGGGACACGGCAATGTCCGCTTCACTCAGTGCACTGACAAGATCCCTGATCCTTGCCTGGTGAGTGATGACGTCCAGGCCCCTCTCCGTCGTCAATTCCATCCGCTTTTCGGGGACGATGCAGCAGTTTTGCGGCCTGACCTCCAGGGCGATATCACGCATCTCATCGGTCGCCGCCATCTCCAGGTTCATGCTGGTGCGCATGATGCGCCGGGCAAGATATACATCCTCGTCCTGGATGTGACGGCGGTCCTCCCGCAAGTGCATCGTAATGCCGTCCGCACCGGCACGCTCAGCTGCCACGATGGCCTGCTCAAAGTCAGGATAAACTGTCCCGCGCGCCTGGCGTATGGTCATGACATGATCCAGGTTCACACCCAGTCGCACGTTGGATTCACAAGGCACAATCATTACGGTCCGTTCAGGTTGTTGCGGTCACGATGCCTGCAGATATTGCAGGATTTCCCGGCTTCTAAGGGGCCGGCTGTCAAGATAGCAGCTAATCACCCCGCGCATGAACTTTTTTGTCTCATCCATGCATGCAGGGTCCATGGTCAGGGGAGACCGCAGTGCAATCAGTGTCGCCCCCTGTACGACGTTCCATGCAGAACTTGCCTTCCCGACCCTGACTGGCCCGGAATTCACGTCATACCGGTAGATGCCGTCGTGCTGTATGTCGGTCTCATGGTCTACCTCCTTGTCCAGTGAGAGGCCATGCCCCGTCAATTCAAGCAGTTCGACTTCAAACAGGCGCAACAGCCTTGCACACTTTTTCGTGTTCTCCCCCAGCGCGATGACAACACTCCTGTACAGATTGAAGATTTCCCTGCTGGGACTGGATTTTGGAGTCAGCCTCAAAACCAGTTCATTCAGATACATCCCGAAGATACTGGTCCCCGGCAAGTCGATGTGCGCGGCCCCTTCAGCCTCGATATGTGTCAGCGTAAACAACTCCCCGCGTCCGCTCCATGAGATCAGCAAAGGCGTGAACAGCACCCTGGATGCACCGTTGCGTTTCCTTGAACCGCGGTGCACACAGGAAACCAGGCCGTGTGCGGGCGTCAGCATCTCTACGATCTGGCTGGATTCGCGGTACGAACGGGCATGCATGCAATAGGCTGGCTGTAGTTGCACTTTCATCGCCAAGAATACCTGCCTCCTATTGCCTGAATTGAGAGACGATCCCTTGCTGGTCCTGCCAGTTCTGCTTCACCTTGACCCATGTGCTCAGCATCACCTTCCTGCCGAACACTTTCTCAAGCCTCTGGCGTGCCTGTTCACCGATCATCTTCAGCTTTGATCCTTTTCTCCCGATTACAATAGGTTTCTGACTGTCTTTTTCAACCCAGATGATAACCGCAATCGTCACCAGATCTTCATGGAACTCGAGCTGTTCGACTTCCGTGTACAGGGCATAGGGCAACTCTTTTTGCAGCTGGGTCATGGCCACTCCCCGCACGATTTCCGAAACGATGAACGTATCATCACGGTCCCACTTCATGTCATGCGGAAACAGGAACTCAGAGCGAGGACAAAGTGCACATAACTCCTTCATCAGGCTCGTTACATTCTTATCATGCAGGGCAGATATCGGAACAATCTCGCAAAAGGCATGGCGTGACTTCAACCTGTCGATAACCGGCAGGATCCTGGACTTGTCCTTGATCTTGTCCACCTTGTTAATCACCAGCATGACCGGGCAATCGACCTGGCGGATCTGCTTTAACAGATACTCATCCTCATGATTCCAGATATCAGGCTCTACCAGCATCAGGATGACATCCACTTCCTGCAGGGAAGACAGGGCATTACTCAACAGCACCCTGTTGATCAGCCGCCGGTTCCCCAGCTGAATCCCCGGGGTATCAATTAAAACCAGCTGGCATCGTTCCAGAGTCAGGATGCCCCGTATGTTATGCCGGGTAGTATGCGGCTTGTACGTGGCAACCGATAACTGGTCCCCCAGCAGCGTATTGAACAGCGTTGATTTGCCGACGTTGGCACGACCGACAATACTGACAAACCCGCACTTTAAATCTTCTGACATGCGGATCCTTCAGGCTCCCTGGTCAGACATGTACGCGAAGGCCAGTTCCGCCGCACCCTGTTCGGCGCGACGGCGGCTCTTGCCGGTAACCACAAATTTTTCCCGGCAGCCCTGGACGACACATTCAACTGTAAAGAGGTCATCCCCTGATTTCTTGACCTGTTTCTGCAACACGTATTGAGGCAAGCTCATGCCTTTGGACTGCAGCAACTCCTGCAGCTTGGTCTTGGCATCCCTGAGCTGATCCACTGACGGGATGGTGTCGAGTTTCGTTTGATACAAATCCATCACCAGTCCTCTGGCTCGCTCCAGCCCCTGCGCCAGATACATCGCACCAATCAGGGCCTCCACCGCATCGGCCAGAATCGAGACACGCTGTGCCCCGCCTGTCTTCAGTTCCCCGGCTCCCAGCAACAGGTACCGGCCCAGATCAAGGTCCCGGCCAATCTCAGCGAGCGTTTCTCTCCTGACCAGGTGGGCACGAAGCTGGGTGAGATCTCCCTCGGAGCATTCCGGATAGCGGTTGAATAACCACTCCGTTATGAAAAACCCCAACAGCGAATCACCGAGATACTCAAGCCTTTCGTTGTTGTTGGCCCCTGCACTTCGGTGAGTAAGGGCCTGCCGGAAATATTCCGAGCGCTGAAAAGGCTCGTCTAGGAGGTCTGTCAGGAGCAATCTACTTACTGTCGGTCGTCTGGGGGAAGTTGAGCATGGCTGCTGCATGCGAACGGGTATTGCATTGCAAGGCTTTGGCTGGCTTTCCGCTGCAATCCCTCCGTATTTGCATAGCGCTTAATCATATACCAAGCCTGCCGGAAAACCAATTCAGACCCGGAGGGACTTGCATACTTTGCTCCCCCAAGGCGTGAAAGATGGAAAAGGAGTATTCACGGGACGTATATACTTAACTCTCTCAGGTCAAGGGAGTTAAGAAATGGGTAAAGCTACCCCATTTCCTAAAAAGGCTGCTACTTCTGAAGAAGATGCTCAATTCGGGTTCATCCCTCTGGAGTATTCTGCCAACTGGAGGCACTTCGGGCTCGCGAACCAGAAATTTTCCAAGCACCAGAAGACTATCTTGAGTGCCGGAAAAATAGACATTAGTTTTCCCGATCCTGAGAAGCCTCCCGGAGTTGCAAAACTATTCGACAAGTTTTTGCATCTTTTTCCGGATCCTCAAATAGACCGCATAATTGCAAAGCCCCTAGATAGTCTGTCCCGCTTTGAAATCCACTATCTGACAGGCGCTTGAGTTCTGGTTCTCAGTGTGATTTTCCGTCGCGAAGGCCTTAATCCGATTGATTATCCATTTTAGTTTTCTTATTTTTTTAAAATTGAAGGATATTGATAATAATGTGCGTTCGAATTCAGGCCATGACCTTGTGGGAGTTGACCCTGGCAAAACCAACGACCTCGGGTGCTAAGGAGGGGAAACCCGAATACAACCTCCAAAATCGGCAAGGTGACGCACCAGCAATTACGGGTATACTGGTACGGCGGGAGCCAAAAGGATGTCTACTTCCCCTTGGGAAAACGGCCCGGAATCACACAACCGGGCCGTTGTTCTTAACTTGCCCAGCTTGTTTATGAGTTGCGAGCGCGCCTCGCACATGACCATTCGAGAAGTGGCCATCAAGGATGCCGGAAGCAGAACCCGGTTGTGCGTTATTAGTACCACTGGGACCATGGGACATTCCTTAAAACGCTCCTGCTCCACAACCCAACGTACTGCCATCCGTTACGCCGCCGAACATACCGTTGTCGCCGTCAACGGGCGTTGCAAGCACCCGCAAGTCTGAACAAATGAGTTGCATCTATATTGAATGCCCGCTTTCGGCCAGTAGTGGACATTCACTTCGCAGTCTAACGACAGCCTGGGATTCTATATGGATGCAACGTAATTCTGTCTCCAATTAAACATGGCTATCCTTGATTTATAGTGTATGATATGTCCAGATTAGAATTTCCTATCCCGACTTTCACTTCAAGAGTTTTATTTCTCCGCCAGTCTTCTCGGTAATCACTTCTAATTCCTGATTTCGTTGACACCATGTCTGTGGAACAGCAAAACCTGTGCTAATTGATTGAATACCGGAAATTCGCACACAAGGCTCGATAATCGAGAAAGGACGTAAACAATGAGACTATATGTAGGTAATTTACCATACTCGGCTGATAAGCAAACCCTGCAGGATACTTTTAGCAAGTGCGGCACGGTTGAATCCGTAAACGTGATCTCAGATCGCGATACAGGTCAGAGCAAGGGCTTTGCTTTTGTCGAGATGTCAAGCAATGCAGAGGCAGAGAAAGCGATCCAAGAAATTAATGGTACCAGCCTCGCAGGCCGTGAAATCAAGGTCAACAAAGCCAAGCCCCAGGAAAAAAGATCTGGTGGTGGTGGTGGTGGGAGACGCTGGTAAGCATTTCCCGCGTAGTTGCAACGATCCAATGGCATCATTCGCGACCCAGCTTCGAGCCGAAAGGCTTGATTTTCTGCACGTGAACTTGCATGACCAATAAACCTTCAGCAAAACGACAGCTATACGAGATCGTATCGGTCCGACGATCAAAGCCTCCGTTTGGTGCGGAAGGTTCCGACTGGTATCGCTATGAAATCACGCGAGGCACCAGCACTATTCGCGGTTATCGGCAAGGGGATCTCGAGACAGTAATGACGGCCGTGAAGGAAAACGTCGTTCAATTGAACGAACGGCAATACGGTAACCGCGGCCGCGACGGCTTGGTCCGAACGTCGAAAAAGAAACCTGCAACTGACGATTCACTCCCAGCTTCGCCGGCTAAGTGACTGTGAGTGACCGCTTACGGCTATAAGCGGTCATACAAGTTGTCAAGCCCCCGAGCATGCACCAGGTGTTGAGAGAGAGTTGAAGCCCTTAAAATATGGGGTACAGGGTAGACCAATCAACAAAAACTCCTAAAGAACTCAATAGGACAGTTGATTTCGTATTACCCTATGGCCCTGAAAAAAGAGTATGTGATCAAAGAAAACTGTAGTCCGGCAGTCAGCTTCTAGCAAGTAATCCGCTTGCCTTATGAGCCCTGACCAAGCTGTCAATTCGCTTTAGTGTCTGGTCATAATTCCCTGCATCCAATCTGAATGTGAACTCGTTTACATATCCTTGGCAATGCTTGGCCTCCAGTTATGCTAAATACCATCGTAGCCACATCTGATCTGTGACCATACTGATTCATTGCCGGGGTATGTGCCATACCCCGCACATATTCTTTTGCGGAGTACTTGACCTCCTCACGCTCATAACTCCACGACTTGATACCATGGCAGCCTCTGTGCTGATCGGTATAAAGGGTAGTGGCCCTGGCTGCATGCTTGAGCACGGCTTTTTACAAGGTAGACTTCTCGGTATCGGGAACAGACATGACCTTGACATAGCCACCATACTCACGCATGCCAACTCGGACAGTGTACCGGTCTGAGACGTACTTCAGGTCAGGTGCTAGATGATTTTTTTCCCAATGCGTTTGAGATCAAATTTCTTCCCTGAGAAATCCCAGTTCATCCATATCAGGAATGCGCGCCCGACCAGGTTCTCTTCCGGCACGAATCCCCAGTTTCGACTGTCGCTGCTGTGGTCACGGTTATCCCCCATCACAAAATAGTGATTCTCGGGGACATAGTCGACAAGCGGGGCATGATATCTCGGGTACTTGATCAACACGTCATGCGACACCTCTCCCAGTTCCTCCCTGTAGATGGGTATGCCATTCATGACACCGTTCGCACCGGTCCCATGGTACACACCGTTCTTTTCCTGCAGCATGGGCCTGTCATTGATGAATACCGTTTTGCCCCGGTATTCAATCCGGTCACCGGGCAAGCCGATGATACGCTTAATGTAGTCGTCAGCAGGGTTGCGGGGAAACCGGAACACCGCAACGTCCCCGCGTTGAGGTATTCCGATATCCAGTATCTTGGCATGCACAACAGGCAGCCTGATGCCGTAGGTAAACTTGTTGACCAGAATAAAATCGCCGTGCAGCAGGGTCGGCATCATGGATCCTGATGGAATCCGAAAGGGTTCTGCCACGAACGAGCGAAGTATCAGGACGATCAGCAATATAGGGAAAAATGATTTGCAGGTTTCGATAAACCAGGGTTCCCGATGCTCCTTCGCTGCGGGCTTTGCATGCGATTCAGTCCCGTCTTCAGGCGCTTGGTCCTGCGGTACACCCGCACGACGCTTCCTTAAAAAGAGTCCATCGAGCAGCCAGACAATACCTGTCACCAGCGTCCCGATAAGCAAGATCAATTCCAGGTCCATGTGAATATTCAATTATGTTTGTACAAGATACTGCCTCTACATCCGGCTGTGGCTCCCCAATAGTCACCCGGAGTTCTGCATGACTGTGTGTATAAAATGACTGACCGTATCAGGATATTAAATTATCTGTCCGCTGATTCAGGAGCAGGAATCCTGCAGGTATGGGCTCACACCCGATTGCTTGTAACGCACCTCACTGTACACCGAATCTGTCTTCCCTGAGCCATAGGGTACACATAACTGCATTCAGAGGAAACTTTAAATACTCTGCAATCCGTGAATGTCCTGGGACAAGCGTCCTTTGATTGGGGGATTATATACTTTCCCAGCCTCTGGTCAGGGACTGTCTACCTATACCTCAAGCCGCTCTGGCCATCGTGCTCCAGAAGCAGTGCTGGTATGAATTACAAAATATTCAGATTCATTCGAACCTGGGAATGGATCAAACGACAAATTTTTCCTATCTTCTCTGAACGCCAGACCAGAGTCACGTCCCTTTCAATTTCCCCCACAAAGGGTTCTCTGCTCTGCTTCTGCGCTTCCTCATCTATAGCCTGGCTGCAAATTACTCTTTTGCTTAGAAATTACTGATTTCAACAGACTTGAGAATTCCCTGCAGGGTTTCTTCTGCATTAGGCAATACGTCGTAAGCGACGGTCTCTTGACCGCATTGGCTTTTCTTTGACTTAATTCGGCTATACCAATTCTTTATGTTCTCTCTTTCATCAATTAACGTACTACAGCCTGCGTTCTGACAAAGATGAATGTAGACTGTCCAATGAAGGTCTGCCCAGGTGTACTTGTCACATGCAATGAATTTTTCACTTTGCAACTGTTTATCCAGGGCATCAAAATATACCTTGAGTTCTTCACAACAGGCATTGATAACCTGCATATCAGGAGAATAAGAAGAGGCATCCATTTTTTTTGTAATGGCTTCATCAACGATTCGCTTTACACGCGGGGCAACATTCGCCACTGCAATATCAACCCAGTAGTCTTGCGTTGCCGCAAGCATGACGTTGCGCGGGGTAAGTGCGTAACCCAACCCCCTTGCATCAATAAATGCCGTGATCGCATCACCACCGCAAGTAATAAAATCTGCCTCTTTCAAGCAGGGTGTAATGGACAAGGGTGAAATTTCTGCAATGGATTCATGCATATTTTCCACCGCATCGGTAACCATGCTGTAGCAATTCATTTCCATACCTTGTTCTGCAGCAGTGAGTATGCATTTAAGCGTATCGGCATCGGTTGGACTTCCAATCAGTTCCAACACATACTGTGTCTTTTTCATTTCCCCAGACAACCCGTATCTGGAACTGTCTGTATGGCCGGATTTTTCAGCCATCGAATCAAATATGTCTGTCATGATTACTTACCCGTGTATGCTTGTTCAAAATAATTGTCGACTACTTTTCAGCTCTGGCGTCGTACTGTGGAATTTCGCTTTTTATACTTGCAAGCCACTTGCCTATGTTGTCAAAGACACTCAACATGGCACTATGCCCCTGTTCCTCCAGCGCCCTGCACGTCGCAGACCAATGTATATCCGCGAGTGAAAATTCACCAACAATGTGATTTGAGTCTGCCAGATTGGCATCAAGAACTTTCAGAATTTCAGATATGGGCGCCTGGTTTTTTTGAATATCGTTTAATAACGGCTCCAGTTCTCTCGTGAGGACTTGAATCCAGTACTGCTGTGCAGCCAGCACCCTGGCTTTTCTCGGGTGGATCGTAGGGGAACGCCCCTTGATATTTAAATAGGTCAGGGCTGCGCTAGACCCGCAAGCTTTAAAGTCGCCTTCTTCAATACAAGGAAATCGATTAAGACCCGCCAAAGACTCAGGCATCTTGTCGCCGGGTGCGGATGAGGTGTCCCATTCAACATCGATTGTGAGCTTTCTGTAGGCGGCCAAAAAAATGCATTTATAGGACTGTGCATCACCTGAAAGACAGACAAGCTTTGGTGTTTCGACTGCTTTTTTCTTAGAGCTAAATAGACCCATGGCATTAATCTCCAAATCTCAACAAGGATTAATGTGTTATTGATTCAAGCATACTATCTTATTCAATCCTGCATGTTCAAAATTATGAACAAAAGACTGATTTGCACCAGTTGAACTTGAATTTCCGTTCGCATGGACTGCGCACCGGATGAAGATTCAACTCCTTTTTGAAATGGGGAATTTCCTGCACCCGTCACATTGAATATGCGATGTAAAGATTGGCAGACATGACTGAGAAAAAATGAATTTCAAGTCACGGGAGGCACCGTGCGAAAACGGCCGGACCGGACCGGCCACCGACCCATTTGTACCGAAAAGTGTTACCTATGTCCCCGGTACGGACCCAACAAAACCTGGTCGGGGTGAGAGGATTTGAACCTCCGACCACCGCAACCCCATTGCGGTGCGCTACCAGACTGCGCTACACCCCGATGTAACCGGATACATTTCCAAGGAATCAGAGCGGGAACCTAACGCTTTAATACCTGCAACAAGTCCTCAAGCTCAACCCGCATCTGATGAATCAGCTGCTGGCTCTGGTTTGTATCCTGCTTGGCAGACGATCCCGAAAGCTTTTGCCTAGCCCCGCCAATGGTATACCCCTGCTCATAGAGCAGGTTTCGTATCTGGCGAATCAGGATGACATCATGTCGCTGGTAATACCGGCGGTTTCCACGACGCTTGACGGGTTTAAGGGATGGAAATTCCTGCTCCCAGTAACGTAATACATGGGACTTGACTTTACAAAGGCCACTGACTTCACCAATCGTAAAATAGCGTTTTCCCGGGATCGCTGGTAATTCATTGTTGCTGCTGATTTCCAGCATATGCCTCAACTCTCGCTTTTAGCTTCTGCCCGGGGCGGAAGGTCACCACACGCCTGGCGGAGATTGGAATTTCCTCACCGGTCTTCGGGTTACGTCCAGGGCGTTGATTCTTGTCCCGCAGGATAAAATTGCCGAAACCAGACAGTTTGACCTCAGAGCTGCGTTCCAAGGCAACTCGAACTTCTTCAAAAAAAACTTCAACAAGCTCTTTGGCCTCGCGGTTGTTAAGGCCCAGCTCCTCGAACAGGTTCTCTGCCATTTCAGCTTTGGTCAGCGCCATTGCATTCAGCTTCGTATTTTCGCCCCGACTCTGTTTTCAAGTTGTGTAACAATCGACGTGACGGTTTGTTCTATTTCTTTATCTCTAAGAGTGCGTGAAAACTCTTGTAAAATCAAGCCTAAAGAAATACTTTTATACCCTTTAGGTATACCCTGTCCGGTATAAACACTAAAGATTTCCACTCTTTGCAGACAAGCAATTTGCATTTGCTCAATATTTAAGCAGATTTCAGCAGCCTGCAGAGCCTCATCCACCACGAGGGTGATATCCCTGCGGATCAAAGGAAACTTTGACAAAGGCCGGAAGACCTTCCCGAGGGGCCGGGACGGCAATTCATCCAGGTGCAGTTCAAATAGAAATATTTCCTGATCGATATCCAGGTCAGCCTGGATACGCGGGTGCAAGGCGCCAAAACGCACCAGCGTCTGATCCCTGAACACCACTCTTGCCGCCTGTCCGGGATGCAGGCCGGGGTCGTCCAGAGGTTCAAGGGCCAGTTGGTCACGCGGCAATGCGGCAATCTCCAGGAGATGCTCCACGTCACCCTTGATATCATAGAAATCGGTTTTCCTGGGACGGATCCCCCATTGCTGAGGTTCACAGTCACCCGTGATCAGGCCGGACAGCACTGGCAATTGCTGCAGCCCTTCGGCAGTCTGGCGAAACTGCAGGCCCTGCTCGAAAAACCGGATACGCAATTGCTGGCGGTTGAAGTTGTAGCGTGATGCCTGAACCAGGCCTGGCCAGATGCTGCTGCGCATGACAGACAGGTCCTTTGAAATCGGGTTCTCAAGCTCCTTTGCATCATGTTCCGGATTGAACAGTTTCTCGATGTGCGGATTCACAAAGCTGAACGAAATGATTTCATGGTACCCGCACAGCACCAGGGCCTGCCTCATCTGCTCAAGCGTGTTCACGCGGGGGGTGGAATCGCTGGCGTTCAGGATACCGGATTCAGTACCGGATGCAGGGATGTTTTCATAGCCGATCAGGCGCGCAATTTCCTCGATCAGGTCCTCGGGTATGGAAAGGTCGGTGCGAAACCCCGGCGGGATGACACGCAGACTGTGACCCTGCAGGCTGACCTTGCAATGCAGGCGCTCCAGGAGCGAGCTGATTTCAGCCGTTGATATATCCATTCCCAGCAAGGCCTCGACCCTGGAGGGCTCGAGTACGACCGGTACAGGCCGCGGCAGGCAGGACTCATTTTCTTCACATATGACAGGGCCGACATGACCGCCTACAGTCTCGAGGATCAACTGGGTGGCACGTTGCATGGCCTGATGTGCAAGACCCGGATCCACCCCTCGTTCGAACCGGTGAGATGAATCCGTGTGCAGCCCGTACTTTCTTGCCTTGCCGGCAATCGTCTCGGGTTTGAACCAGGCGGATTCCAGGAACACCGATCGGGTCTGATCTGTAACCGCTGTGTGCTGCCCTCCCATGATGCCTGCCAGGGCAACCGGGTTTTCGGCATCCGCAATCACCAGTTCATCCTCGGCCAGCTTCACTTCCTGGCCGTTGAGCAGTTGCAGGGTTTCAGAGGGCCTGGCAAACCGCACCACAATACCGGACTGCAGCCTGTCCAGATCAAACGCGTGCATCGGCTGGCCGAGTTCAAGCATTACATAATTTGTGATGTCCGTGATGGCATTGACGGAACGCACTCCGCAGCGGCGCAATTTCTCCTGGATCCATAACGGAGCCGAAACGTCCCGTTCAACACCTGTAATGATCCTGCCGACATACCGCGGACAGTTCTCGGGTGCCTCGACACAAACCGGGAAGACCGTATCGATCGAATGCACGGTTTTACAGTCCAGTGACTTTTCAACAGGGACCTCGAACAGTGCAGACACTTCCCTTGCCAGACCCTGAACGCTGAGGCAATCCGAACGGTTGGGTGTCAAATCGATGTCGATCACTGCATCATCCAGTCCCATATACCTGTATAGATCGACACCCAGCCCACAGGTCTCAGGCAATTCCAGAATCCCGCGGGATGATTCAGCGAGACCCAGTTCAGCACTGGAACACAGCATTCCTGATGATTCCACCCCGGCCAGGGTCTTCGCCTCGACCGGAACATTGCCGGGCAGTTGCGCACCGATCCTTGCAAGGGCCACCATTATCCCTGCACGCACATTGTCCGCACCACAGACCACGCTCAGCAGCTGGCCCGAGCCATCATCCACGGAACACACATGAAGCCCTTCGGTGTCAGGATGCGCCGTAAGCCCTGCGATCCTTGCAGCCACTACCCCCGAAAATGCAGGGGCTGCAGGGCGTATACTGTCGACCTCCAGTCCAGCCATGGTCAACGTGTCTGCCAGCTGCTGCGTAGTTGCAGCCGGGCTCACCCATTCACGTAACCACAGTTCACTTACCTGCATGGTTGATCTCTCTCATGCGAACTGCTGCAAGAAACGCAAATCGTTGTCAAAAAACAGCCGCAGATCATCAATCCGGTAACGCAGCATGGCCAGGCGCTCTACTCCCATGCCAAACGCATACCCGCGGTACCGGTCCGCATCAATCCCGACTTTCTCAAACACTGCGGGATGCACCATTCCGCATCCGATGACTTCCAGCCACCGGATATCTCCCGATTCGGAATCAACCATGGCCACGTCAATTTCGGCGGAAGGTTCCGTGAACGGGAAATACGACGGCCGAAAGCGTATCGGCAGGTTTTCATCCTCGAAAAATACCTGCAGAAATTTGATCAGCGTACTTTTCAGGTCGGCAAAGGACACCTGCTCATCCACCAGCAGGCCTTCCACCTGATGAAACATCGGGCTGTGTGTCGGGTCGGAGTCACAGCGGTAGACACGACCGGGTGCTATCACGCGCATAGGGGGCGCCTGATGCTGCATCAGGCGAATCTGTACAGAAGAGGTATGCGTGCGCAATAACAGGTTATCCCCGAAATAGAAGGTGTCATGCATGGCACGCGCCGGATGATGTGCGGGAATGTTCAAGGCTTCGAAATTGTGAAACTCGTCTTCCACCTCGGGGCCTTCTACTACGGCAAAGCCGTGCTGCAAAAAATACTCCCTGATACGGGTCAGAATACGGGTAACCGGATGCAGGCTGCCCAGATTTTGCCTGCGGCCCGGCAAGGTAATATCCAGGGTTTCACTGCTCAGCCTGCTGTGCAGGACAGACTCCTGCAACCGGGATTTTTTCTCTTCGACCGCCTGCTGGACACGTGACTTAATCCGGTTGATCTTCTGCCCGGCGGCAGGACGCGAGTCACGCGGAAGCTTGCCCAGTGCCTTGAGCTGCTCGGTCAGCAGCCCCTTCTTGCCCAAAAACCTGATGCGCAGGGACTCCAGGGCATCGACATCCCTGACAGAATCAATCTCTGCCAGGGCTTCGGTTTGTAAGGAATCCAGATCAGTCATGCATCCCACCAGGGTTCATGGTTAAAACAAAAAAGGGAAAGGCGAAGCCTTTCCCTTTTTTGCCGAATATTACCTGCGCGGTCTCGTACAACAATTACCTTGGGTTGCATTCACCTATAAGCTTGCCTTCGCCCTTTCAGCAATCTTGCCGAAAGTGTCGATATCATGCACGGCCAGGTCTGCCAAGACTTTACGGTCAATCTCCACGGATGCCTTGTTCAGCCCGTCCATCATCCTGCTGTACGATAACCCGAACTGCCTCGCGGCAGCATTGATTCGAACAATCCACAGGGAGCGAAACTGGCGCTTGCGCTGCCTGCGGTCACGGTACGCGTACTGACCGGCCTTGATGACAGCCTGCTTGGCCACACGGAAAGTGTTCTTGCGTGCACCATAATACCCCTTGGCCTTGGCAAGTATTTTCTTGTGTCGGGCACGTGCGACAACTGATCGCTTGGCTCTTGGCATCGATTCTCTCCGGGTTCCTTAAACGAGTTTCTTCATGCGTAGGGCAGCATCTGCCGTACGGATCTGGCGTCCTGTTCTGCAATGGCAGCGCCGGCGCGCAACTGCCTTTTCCTTTTTGCACTCTTCTTGGTCAGAATGTGCCGCGCATGCGACTGAATGCGCTTGAAATTGCCTTTGGCAGTCTTCTTAAAGCGCTTGGCTGCACCACGATTTGTCTTTAACTTTGGCATCTCTATACGTTCCTGTACTATTTATTCCGCAACGGCTTGAACACCATCACCAACTGGCGGCCCTCCAGTTTAGGCCTTTGCTCAACTTCACCATACTTCTCCAAATCATCTTCTATCCGGTCCAGCAAGACACCGCCGAATTCCTGATGCATCAGCTCCCGCCCCCTGAATCGGACGGTCACCTTTGTTTTATCACCATGCGACAGGAACTCGATTATCTTTCTTAGCTTGACCTGATAATCACTTTCTTCCGTACTGGGGCGAAACTTTATTTCCTTTACGTGGATCTGTTTTTGTTTTTTTCTTGCAACCTGAGCTTTCTTGCTCTGCTGAAATCTGAATTTACCGTAGTCCATCACCCTGCAAACGGGCGGCTTGGCATTCGGGACAATTTCTACAAGATCAAGCTCTGCATCCTGCGCGATCTGCTGGGCCTTGCTGATTTCCACTACGCCTACGTTCTTGCCATCCAGTCCGATCAGGCGTACTTCATGGCCGGTAATTTCATCATTCAAACGGTTAACTTTCCCTACGCTAATATCCAGTCCTCCTCAAAAAAAACTAATGACCGCGACGCATATTGCGTTCCGCAAACAAGTCCTCGACGGCCTTGATGTCCATCGATCCCAAGTCTTTGCCACTGCGCGTACGAACGGCCAGTTGATTTGCGTTCACTTCACGATTGCCTGCCACCAGCATAAACGGGATGTGGGCAAGCGTATGCTCACGAATCTTAAAGCCAATTTTTTCATTTCTCAAGTCTGAAATGACCCTGAATCCTTGATTTTTAAGCATTTCTTGCATGGAATCGACATAATCTGCCTGCTGGTCCGTAATATTGAGCAATACTGCCTGCACCGGAGCCAGCCAAAAAGGCAGGTCCCCCGCATAATTCTCGATCAATATCCCGATGAAACGTTCGAGCGAACCCAGGATCGCCCGGTGGATCATGACCGGCACCTGGCGGGAGCCGTCTTCGGCCACATAGGTTGCATCGAGGCGCCCCGGCATGGAGAAGTCCACCTGGATCGTGCCGCACTGCCACACCCGGCCGATGCTGTCGCGCAGCGTGAACTCGATCTTGGGGCCATAAAACGCCCCTTCGCCCGGCTGCAGCTTGTACTCCAGATCCTGATCCTCCAGCACCCGCTGCAGCGCTTCCTCGGCCTCGTCCCACAGGCTGTCCTCGCCCACCCTCTGTTCCGGGCGGGTCGACAGGGCCAGCTCGATGTTTTCAAAGCCGAAGTCCCTGTAGACATCGAACGTCAGCTGGATCAGCTCACGCACTTCACGTGCCAGCTGTGCCCGGGTGCAGAAAATATGCGCATCGTCCTGCACGAACCGCCTGCCCCGCAGCAGGCCGTGCAGGGTTCCGGAAGGCTCGTTGCGATGCACCAGGCCGAACTCCGAGAGCTTGAGCGGCAGGTCCCGGTAGCTTTTCAGGCCCTGGTTGTAGATCTGTACATGCCCGGGGCAGTTCATGGGCTTGATCGCGTATTCACGGTTCTCGGACTGCGTTGCGAATATCATGCTGCCGAACTTGTCCCAGTGCCCCGACTTTTCCCACAGCTTGCGGTCGAGGATCTGCGGGGTCGACACCTCCTGGTAGCCGTACGCACGGATCTTGTCACGGATGTAGGATTCCACCTGCTGATACAGGATCAGCCCGCGTTCATGCCAGAACACCATGCCCGGCGCTTCGTCCTGAAAATGGAACAGGTCCATCTGCTTGCCAAGCTTGCGGTGGTCGCGCTTGCGGGCTTCCTCAAGCTGCTCCAGATGGTGCCTGAGTTGTTTCTTGTCCGCCCACGCTGTGCCATAGATGCGCTGCAGCATCTTGTTGCGGGAGTCCCCGCGCCAGTAGGAACCCGCCAGCCGGGTCAGCTTGAATGCCCTGAGGTGGCGCGTGTTCGGTACGTGCGGCCCGCGGCACATGTCGGTGTATTCCTGATGGTGGTAGAGTGCGATAATCTCATCGTCAGGAATCTCGGATGCGATCTCGACCTTGTAGCCCTCGTCACGGTCTGCAAACGTGCTGACCGCCTGGGCCCGGCTGACCACTTCCCGGACAACATCGTAATCCTGCACGATCAGCTCATGCATGCGCTGCTCGATCGCCTCCAGGTCCTCCGGGGTGAACGGGCGCTCATAGTCGACGTCGTAGTAGAAGCCGTTTTCGATGACCGGCCCGATCGCCATCTTGGCCGTCGGATACAGCTGCTTGATCGCATGGCCCATGAGGTGCGCAAAGGAATGGCGGATGATATCGACACCGTCCGGGTCCTTGCTGGTGACGATCTCGACACTGGCATCCTCGGTGATGCTCACACAGGCATCGGCCAGCTGCCCGTTGATGCGTCCTGCGATGGTCGCCTTGGCCAGCCCGGGACCGACGGATTCCGCCACCTGCTGGACGGTGACAGGGTCCGTGTAGGTTTTCCGGGTGCCGTCAGGCAGGGTAATGGTCGGCATGTAGGTTCTCCAGTGGTGACCTATACCAGGGGCCACATGTTTGCAAAATGTGTTTTCAACACCAGATCGGATGCTGTTTGTGTATTTCCTGACCCATGAGTTACAGAATTTTACGGGCACATAGGGTACACATTATGGCATCCGGAGGGAACCTCAAATTCCCGGAAATCGTGTACCCTCATGGTTGAACGGATTCGCTGTATGGTGCACAGGAATATGCCGAGGCTGCCTGCAGGTATCGATCCTGCCTGCCTGTCCAGTAAAGACAGGAAAAACATTAAGGGGGATAAGCCTGCGGCTTGGGCAGGACAAGGGAATTCCGCGCGCGTCAGGAGGCTACGCCCCGGCTGCGCCGCAGCACCGCGACATAGACCAGCGCGGTTGCGAACATGATCAGGCTGTAGGTCACAGCCGGTACCATCGCAAGCCCGCCACCGAAAAGTAGTACTGCAACCGCGATCGCAAGCGTCCCGTTCTGAAGCCCGCATTCGACCGCGATCGCAATCCGCTGGCTCGGGCCGGTTGCAAACATCCTGGCCAGCGAGTAGGCAATCGCCATCATCAGCACGTTCAGGACAAGGGTCACCAGCCCGGCCTGGGCGAAATAGGGCACGATGTTGCTTCGCACCTGGTAGATCGAGGCCGCAAGGACGAGAACGAACAACACGGCCGATACAGTACGGGCCGCAGGCTCGACCCGCAACGCGAAGCCCTCGGCAAAACGGCGAACGATCAGGCCGATCAGGACAGGGACGGTGACGATCAGGAAGACGCTGATCGCCGTGTCGGCAACCGAGAGGTCCTTCGCCGCTTGCTCGCCGATGAAATGGCCATAGGCGAAGACCATGACAAGCGGGATGGTGATCACGCTCAACAGGCTGATCACCGCGGTCAGCGAGATCGACAGCGCGACATCGCCGCGCGCGAATGCCGTCAGGAGGTTGGAGGTCACCCCGCCCGGAGCGGCGGCGATGATCATCAGCCCGAGGGCGAGTTCCGGTGCGATCGGCCAGATGCTGGCGAGGATGAAAGCGACCACCGGCAGCACGATGATCTGCGATATGGCACCGACCGTGAAGTCGCGCGGGCGGCGCGCCACGCGGGCGAAGTCGTCAAAGGTGAGCCCCAGGCCGAGCGCCAGCATGATGAAGGCGAGCGCGAGCGGCAGGACGACGTCGACGACAAAACCCATGTCACCTCCTGAACTCGATCAGCCTGCCGTCGTGCAGCGTGCGATGTCGATGCTGATTGACCGGATGGTGCCGCATGGTTACCGTTTCTCCCGGTTGGCGATGTTCCGGAAACCGCGAATTCAACTGGAGGACTCCCTTTCGGCCCGATCCTGCGCATGAGGCTTTTACTGGATTTATCAAAGACCTTGGGCAATCCTTCCTATGCAATCGTCGCGCTGATGTACTCACGCAGTAAGGCCCTTTGCTTTTCTAAAGGTGTGAAACGCGTACGGCGATTTATATTGATGGGTTCAGTTATTACTATGGGGCAGTCAAGGATACAGGCTACAAGTGTCTATATCCAAAGCAGCCGTGTGAAACTATACTACAGCCGCAGCACACTATTATTTCTGTTGTTTACTGCTCAGGCAAGTGTTCAAGGTTACACGACAACGAAATTCAAGGAGATATTCGAGTGAACCGCAAACGCCGTCAGTTACTTACTCTATTGGCTGCAGTACCGGCCCTGCAGATTGCAACTCCAGCTCTGTCACAAAACCAAAGCATCTGGACTGTACAGCAGACATATGAAGCGCTATCGGAAGATCAAATAAGGTTACTGGACATCCGTTCACAGGAGGAATGGCATGAAACTGGCG
Source organism: Gammaproteobacteria bacterium (assembly GCA_026713925.1). Classification (GTDB taxonomy): domain Bacteria; phylum Pseudomonadota; class Gammaproteobacteria; order UBA4575; family UBA4575; genus WTFY01. The sequence continues at coordinate 175,635 of JAPONM010000061.1, read as the reverse complement.
TCGCACGTGGCGCTTGGCCAGTCAGCATGCACGACAGACGGTTTCCTAAACGTCTGGGTATTGTCCTTGAGCTGGCAGAAAACCGTCCAATTGCCCTGATCTGCGCGACTGGTGGTCGATCCGCATCTGTCGTGCGTGCCTTGCGGCTCGCTGGCTACAATAGCTTCATCGATGTCTCTGAGGGCATGCTTGGTTCTCGCTTTGGTCCTGGATGGATCAAGGCTGGCCTACCAATTATCTCAGTCGATAAAGCACTGGATGCCTTGCCTGATGCGCTTGTTTAAAACCGTTCACGTGAAATATCATCCTTTCTAAGTGTGACACAATTGGTTTGTGTTTCAGCTATACATATCTGTTTCACTCGTCATAACTGACCACAGTGCATAACTTAAAACTTACACTCCTCCATGCCTGTCCATCATTACAGAAATGAAGCCTTTTCAAGTTAAGATCCCAAGTAATACAAGGTCAACACTGTTTGCAGGATTATTATCCCTGACGTTCGGGGCTCAAGCTGACGACCCTATGGACTTGACTCACAGAAATCTATTTGCCTTATGCGCTCCAATGAATTTCATCGTTGAACCAGTCAAGGAACATCTGTCTCGAAAAATAGGGCTGGCTGATGAAGTTATCGAAAATGAAATTGAAACTCGCCTACGCGCGGCACATCTTTACAATGCCAATGCGAGTCAGTATCTCAGTGTCAACTTAAACTTGTCTGATTCTGGCGATTTCTTTGGACCAAGCCTGAGCCTGAACCGGTATGTCAATGACATGGGGTTTGGGATCGGTGGGTTTGTGACCGTGTGGAACACCGGAACTGTGGGAATGCATGACGGGAATAGCAAACATATTCTAAACACCGTCACTCTACAGCTAGACAAGTTTATAACAAATTATTTGCGTGTGAACGAAATGGAATGCAGTCACAAATAATTCTGCTTTATGCTTGACTGAATACGCAAGGCAAGCGGGTCCAGGTGATGAGCCTGGGTTTGTTATCAGTTCATCGAGTGAGTTCACAATGGCGCCCATCCACCAGATGAGTGCAACAGCCTGTTTAGACACTGCCTGCTGACCAGCCCATGGCCAAACTGCATGCAAAAGCGGTTATTCCATAACCAGAACGGTTAGGAAAATATACATGGCCCAATAAAATCTTTGAGAAAGGATGTTTGCATGCATGCCCGTTGGGCAGGCGAAGAGAGTAGAGAGCGTTCACACTGTATTTCCTTGATCCGCTCTTGTAGTATATGCTGCACATGCATCAAGGGTTTGAAACGCATTCTGGCTTTCACTTCAGTTCCATCCATGACTCCCAAACTTCTTATAGGTCTGGTCACTGTAATGTTGCTGCTCCTGACCTCATGTGCGACAGTCAAATTGTCTGGGGACGGGTCAAAGGCACGTGTCCTGGGTATGGATGAAGTCAAGAAGTGTCAGAACACCGGGAGCGTAACCGTCAGCGTCAATCAGAAAACGCTGAACGTAATCCCGAAGCGGTCATCCAGTGTTGCAAATCAACTTCAGATACTGGCACGAAACAGTGCTGTTCACATGGGCGGAGACACTGTCGTACCTGTCTCAAATCCAGAGTACGGACAGCAGACTTTTGCAGTCTTTCGCTGCATCCCGTGAGCTTGCGGCCGTATCCGGGGGTCTCCCCATCATGGCATCCAAAGCATTTCGAAAGGGAACTATATACCTGGCTTGACAAGGGGCTCTGCCAATCTTGAACATTAGGTGTACCCCACTTGTACTTTTGTCCGATATACGATTAAATCTGCGGCCACTGCTACATTTTTGTATTCAAGGTTGATACTGTTGAAAAGCATTTCAGTATCACTTCCAGTCTTTCTCCTGCTTTGCCTTCAGGCGAATGCCGCCTCCCCTGACACTTCAGCTGAAGATTTCTATATCAAGGTAGGCGGAGGCATTTACTTGCAGGACCTGCCGGAGTCCAGCCCGTTCATCCGAACCAACGGCCGGGAAGAGGCCCTTGATTTCCTGGATCACTATGATGGGAAGGACGATGGAGCACTGGTTGCCCTTACCCTCGGCAAGGCACATGGCTACCGGTTCACCGAGTTGCACGGTTTTCTCACCTCCTATACCTCCAAGCACACCCGCGAGTACCGCGAAGACCCTGCCCCATGGGCGCAGGTCCGCACCCGGTTCCAGGACCAGCACTGTCCGCCGGGTTCAGCGATCGGGGAGTGCATCACTCCGCAGACCCAGCGACACCTGCTCAATCTGATCCGGGATGACCCGCACGTTCGGGCCGTTGGCTGGATCGGGAGGATCGATGGTGGGGCCATGCCGTTCGGCTCGGCCATCTTTGCCTGGGGCGATCCCATCCGCATCCGCACAAGAAGGGAGGTGGATTTTTACGGGCTGGATCTGGTCACCGGAAAGCAGCCTGGACCGGCAGGCCGATCCATTGCCTCGATGTACCTTGGACCAAGCTACAAGAGACTGCGCCAGGACATCAAGACGTTCGCCTATGAGTCCAACCGCCCTGCCACGGTCAACCATCTCACACTCAGCGAGGATCTGGATGCCTCCTACTATGGCGGTGCACTAGGCACCCGGATGGACTTCCCGCTTCGACCAGACTGGAACCTCACCCTGGATGGCACACTGGGGGTCTACTACCTGGATGCGGAGTACAAAGGCGCACAGCGCACGTTCATATCGTCGGGTACGTTTGCGATGGATGAAGTCACGGACCACCGCACCAGTGATACCCGATGGGCCGCGACTCTCAGTCTGCAGACCTCATTGGTTTTCTCGTATTCCGAGCACGTGGCCTTTCGTATTGGTGCAGGCATCGAGTACCTGTCGGATGTCCCAAAAATGCGTTATGCAAAGCTGGGGGAGAATTTTGGTCCTGGAGATCCCCATTCGCCTGCACGCATTGAGTACTCGGATGCATTCGGCTATTTCAGCTCCATTTCCGTGGAGTTCAAAGGAAAGTAGTGTTTCCTGAGTATGCACCAGTATTTATGAGAGAGTCGGACCAATAGTTTATAGGCGCGATTGGATTCGAACCAACGACCCCCACCATGTCAAGGTGATGCTCTAACCAACTGAGCTACGCGCCTAATTCAGGAATGTAGAACCTAACATAGAACAGAAGAATCCGGTACCTCCTCACCGCAGCGAGTCTCCCTGAGCTTGAGCAGACTGCTCCTTGAACAAGATCGTCTGCATTCTGTTTGCCCTGCCCAGCATAGGTGTCGTGAAATTGAAGCTGCACTGAGCGAAGCCCTTTCCCTTCACAAGCTTTTGAAGCTAAGTCGTCAGAAATTCGCAGACCGATTTGGTCTTGATGCACGTGCCCTGCAGGATTGGGAGCAGGACCGCCGCGTTCCGGACCATGCTGCACGTGTTCTGCTGACTGTCATAGACTGCGATCCGGAAGCCGTCATACGAGTGCCCGGTCAATAAGGGGGCCAAGACCGTACGCTTCCTGCAAGGAGTCGAACACTGCTTCACCCGGCCTTGCTCTGCGGTTTTCCCAGAATCATGTCTTTCAGGCTAAAGATTTCATCCCGGATCTTCGCAGCCTCCTCGAACTCCAGGTTCCGGGCATGCTCATACATTTTCTGTTCAAGCTTCTTGACCAGCTTCATACCGTGCTCGGGACTCAGGTCCGCATACCGGGTGCTTTCTCGAATATCCGTGAAACGGGCCTTGTCCGCGCCATATTCATCGGCCGACCTGCGCGCCCCTTCCATGATGTCGGCCACTTTCTTCTTGATCCCCCTGGGTGTGATACCGTGCTTTTCATTGAAGGCGATCTGCTTGGCACGCCGGCGGTTGGTCTCGTCGATGGCACGACGCATCGAGCCGGTCACCTCGTCTGCATACATGATCGCCTTGCCGTGGATGTGCCGGGCCGCCCGGCCGACCGTCTGGATCAGCGACCGGTCGGAACGCAGGAACCCCTCCTTGTCCGCATCCAGAATGGCAACCAGCGAAACCTCGGGAATGTCGAGGCCCTCGCGCAGCAGGTTGATACCCACCAGCACATCAAAATCCGCCTTGCGCAGCCCGCGGATGATCTCGACCCGCTCGACCGTATCAATGTCGGAGTGCAGGTAGCGCACCCGCACGCCGTGCTCGGCCAGGTACTCGGTGAGGTCCTCGGCCATGCGTTTCGTCAGCGTGGTGATCAGTACGCGCTCGCCCTTCCCGGCACACTCGTTGATCTCGGACAACACATCATCCACCTGGCTTGCAACCGGGCGGACCTCGATCTCTGGGTCCACCAGACCCGTGGGCCGCACGACCTGTTCAGCCACCGCATCGGATTTCTCCATCTCGTAGGGACCCGGGGTGGCGGAAACGTAAATCATCTGCGGGGCCAGGGCCACAAACTCCTCGAACTTGAGCGGGCGGTTGTCCATGGCAGAAGGCAACCGGAAACCGTACTCGACCAGCGTCTCCTTGCGCGAGCGGTCACCGCGGTACATGCCGCCGAACTGAGGGACCGACACATGGCTTTCATCCATGACCATCAGTGCATTGTCCGGAAGGTAATCCAGCAGGCAGGGAGGCGGTTGTCCCGCGCCCCGGCCCGACAGGTAACGCGAGTAGTTTTCGATCCCTGCGCAATATCCGATTTCCTGAATCATCTCCAAGTCGAACCGTGTGCGCTGTTCCAGGCGTTGTGCTTCAACCAGGCGGTTGGCACGGTTCAGTTCCTCGAGATGCTCCTTGAGCTCAATCTTGATCTGCTCGATCGCGTTCAGCAGGATCTCCCTGGGCGTCACGTAGTGGGTCTTCGGGTAGATGGTCAAACGCGGGACCCTGCGAAGGACCTCGCCCGTGAGCGGATCAAAGTAGCTCAGGTTTTCAATTTCGTCATCGAAGAGCTCGATGCGGATCCCCTCGCGCTCCGACTCTGCAGGGTGTACGTCGATGATTTCGCCATGCACCCGGAACGTGCCCCGGCGCAAATCGAACTCGTTGCGCGAATACTGGAGTTCGGCCAGGCGGCGCAGCAGCCTGCGCTGGTCGATGCGATCACCCCGGTCCAGGTGCAGAACCATGCCCAGATAGGCCTTGGGATCGCCCAGTCCGTAGATCGCGGATACGGTCGCAACGATCACCGTATCGGGCCGCTCGAACAATGCCTTGGTGGCGGACAGGCGCATCTGCTCGATGTGATCATTGACGGATGCATCCTTCTCGATATAGGTGTCGCTCGAAGGCACGTAGGCCTCGGGCTGGTAATAGTCGTAGTACGAGACGAAATACTCCACGGCGTGGCGGGGGAAGAATTCCATCATCTCCCCATAGAGCTGCGCGGCCAGGGTCTTGTTGGGCGCCAGGATGATGGTGGGCCGCTGCACCTGCTCGATCACGTTGGCGATGGTGAAGGTCTTGCCCGAACCGGTCACGCCCAGCAGGGGCTGGTGCGCCAGGCCGTCGTTCAGGCCTTCCACCAGTGCCTTGATCGCACCCGGCTGGTCTCCGGCCGGTGCGAAGTCGGTATCTATCCGAAATGGCTGGTACATATTTCTCTTCCCGGGGCTTATCTCGTCTCACAAGTCCCCGTATACTTTCCCTAATTTTGTTAAAGCTACCGGACCCTACAAGGAGGCATCGTTGGACTATTCACTCGCTGACCGTGTATCGAGGATCAAACCTTCTGCAACTTTAGCCATAACTGCACGGGCAAATCAAATTCGTGCCGAAGGCGGGAACATTTTGAGCCTGGCGGCAGGCGAGCCCGACTTCGACACCCCTGAGCATATCAAGGAAGCCGCCATTGCCGCCATGCGGGCAGGCAAGACCAAATATACGGCGGTCGCAGGCACCGCTTCGCTCAAGGATGCGGTCATCGGCAAGTTCCGGCGCGACAACAGGCTGGAGTACACGGCAAATGAAGTCATGGTCTCCACCGGCGCCAAGCAGGTGCTCTACAACCTGTGCCAGGCATTGCTGAATGACGGCGACGAGGTGCTCATCCCCGCACCCTACTGGGTCTCTTATCCGGATATCGTGCTCCTGGCAGGCGGCAAGCCGGTGATCATTGCCGGACGGGCCGAGAACCGCTCCAAGATCACTGCCGAGGACCTGGAGCGCAGCATCACGGACAAGACCAGACTGCTTGTCCTCAACAGCCCTTCCAACCCGACGGGAATCGCCTATACCCGCGACGAGCTTGGTGCCCTGGGTGGTGTCCTGGAAAGACACCCGCAGGTGTTCGTGATCAGCGATGACATCTATGAGCACATCATGTTTCGCGGCCAAGAATTCTCGAACATCCTGAACGCGACGCCCTCGCTGGCGGACCGCACCCTGGTGCTGAACGGTGTCTCCAAGGTCTATTCGATGACGGGCTGGCGCATCGGCTATGTAGGAGGGCCAGAGGCGGTCATCAAGTCCATGACCAAGATCCAGTCGCAGAGCACTTCCAATCCAAGCTCCATTTCACAGGCCGCAGCGGAAGCCGCACTGACCGGTGATCAAGGCTTTGTTGCCACCATGCGCGATGCATTCGAGGAGCGTCACAATTTCATCGTAGGGGCCTTGAATGAAATCGACGGGATCCACTGTCCGTTGAGTGACGGAACCTTTTACTGTTTTCCGAACATAGATGGCCTGATCGAAAGGACCCAAGACGTTACCGATGATGTGGGATTCGTGGAACATTTGCTGAATCAGGCAGGTCTGGCTATGGTGCCCGGTACCGCATTCGGGTCACCCGGATACATGCGCATCTCGTACGCGACAAGCATGGAGGTTCTGAAAGAAGCTGCTACCCGCCTCAAGGGTATTTGAGTTGGTGTAAACAAATTAATCCGATCTGTAATCAGCATTAATACATCATGCAATCAGAGATGTTACGATCCAGCGTTGACCTGCGTATAGTGGATCGTTACCATTTCCCGTCTTCTATTCCCCGGTAGCTCAGTTGGTAGAGCGGGTGACTGTTAATCACTAGGTCGGCGGTTCGAGCCCGTCCCGGGGAGCCATAAATTCAATGCCTTATATAATTTAAGAGAACCTAAAATAAATCGAGTCGGCATATAGTCGGCAGTTTGCAAAGAAATTTAAGTGGCACAAGATCTCGATTCGAACTCTCCAAAAGTACTGTACAAGTACCTACCTGCAGAAAGAGCTTTACAGGCGTTACCAGAAAAAGGTGGTGATGGTGCACTTCGCGCAACTCAACCCGGAGCAATGAATGATCCTCTTGAGTGCGCTACTCAGTACAAAGCTGAGTATTCCAGTGAAATAGATGAAGCTAGCGAAATAGTCAGCGTACTCAATAAAATGGTCCCTACTAATCCTTACAGGATCGAGGATGTCCAGAGCATGCGGGAACAACTAGGTACTCAAGCATGGAATGAGTTATTCCGAGAGCAGTTGTCCCAGCGGCTGGGTATCGTATCGTTTAGTAGTAATTACCTTCATCCTCTCCTATGGTCACATTATGGAGATTCGGGTACAGGAGTTGTTATAGGTTACAAACTGGACGAACTAGAAAAAATTGCAAGTGGACACCAGCAATTGCACTCTGTTATTTATTTTGACAATCCGCCACCTATAAAAGATTTAGAAATATTTAAAACTGAAAGAAACCTTCATCGTATTTTGCTAACCAAGTCGAAGCACTGGGAGTATGAGCAAGAATGGCGTTTGACACTAGAACTTACGAATACAGTGGGCATTGGCGAGGATGACCGAACTGGACATTCAATAAATCTTTGTAAAATCCCTAATGAGGCAGTGTCGGAAGTATACTTTACCGAGCGTATTTCCAAAGACCATCTAGAACAATTAAAACTCAGGTTGAGAGACCCAATAAACCGTTTCGGAGCAATATCACCTCAAAAATTGATTTTAAAACCTGACAATTACGGGTACGAAAAGCAGCTATTACGCATGTTGGCTGCTGCTCTTTCAGGACAAAACTTCACTAAAAAATAATCCGCTCGTTGCCAGCGCTTCATTAACTGCAACACCACCAGCAACAAGCTTCTGAAATCCCTGGAACAACGACCCCCGGTGCCGGAAACTATCGCTCCAGCTCTCTCTCAACACCTGGTACCTACCCGGTGGTGTTGACAGCTATGTGCCAACTGTCACAGGCTCGTACACTTACACAATCCAATGCTTTCCGTTGAACAGATTAAAAACTCTTTGGTATGAACAAGAAAACCACCAGCAAAGCACAACAAAAGTTTACTCGGTTTCGCGCCTATCAATTGGGATCTGCCGGCTCGTCGTTCTCGTATTTCGACGGGCAGCATATAACTCTAATCGAAGCGCGCTACACTGACGTAAACCGCGAAAGCATTGAACTTGAACTGAAGGCTTGCGGCAGAGACAGAATCGATACCCTGCACATCACATCGTGGGACCAAGATCATTGTTCACCAAAGCAGTTACAGCAAATCATCGAATACTATCATCCATCAAAGATAGAGTACCCTGGGTATGAACCGCACACCGATAGCGGTAAAGAAAGCCAAAAAACGATATTAGATTTCAAACGGCTGCCAAACGGACCGAAACGCTTGGTGCAAGTGACTCCGGCGTACATTGCAAGTCTCAAGATGGCAGAGAGATACAGCTACGAACACATTTTGTATCACCCAAAGTTCATTGATCCCGATTCGTCGAATAACAATTCCACAGTCAAGCAGTTTCGAACCGGATCGTTTAACGTGTTGAGTCTTGGTGACGTAGAGAGCACGCACATTTCCGCCGGACTTCGTCGTCTGCGGACAATCAATCGCGAGACAGACATCATGATAATGGCGCATCATGGCGCCGATAATGGATTTACGACTTCAGCTTTCCTCAAGACGACTAGCCCCACCATCGCGATCGCGACGGCGAACTATGATAATCAATTCGAACACCCCAAGCCGGCCATTCAACGCCTGTTACACAAATTCGATATCCGATTGTTCACAACCAAGACGGGTGACGTCGTCGTCTGCTCACTACCACCGCACACGGGAAAGTATCAAATCATCAATCTGAAGGCCGGTAGTACCGAGATTTCCAGTCAATATACTGCTTGGTCCAAGAAATCGCGTTTCCTTGCGCACAATGCAGACTCGTTGCGCAATCGACGACTGTCTCGAAATCGGGGACCAAAACGATACTAGGCAATGAGCACACCTAAGTTTTGCTAAGGGGTAATTACCAATAATGAAAGAAACAGAGTGGGTTGAACTATTGGCGAAGGCCGTTCGGGACAGGCTTCGAATGAAACAGATCCGAGTAGAAACGGGAATGCATCATGCATAGCAAGGAAGCGGCTGCTACCACTCTAACAATCTGACTGTATTTGCATCGTGCGACGCCGTGAAAGAGCTTGTTTCGGTAAGACAGATTACATATCGTTTGACTAACACATTTAACTAAATCGTCCTCCACGCCCGATTTGTTCGCCATTGCTCTTACATACTGTTTGACCATTTTCGTTATGGCAATCAGCGTGTCCGATTGAATTAACTCAGACAGACCCCACGCAGCAAGCGTTTTGCTAAATTCATTGGCGTATTTCCCGTGCCAGCGCACATCTGTAATGTAGGCACATGAGCACTGACGACAACTCAAGTTGGTACGTGCCGTTACAACCAAGCGAGAATTTTACAAACATTGGTGAAGAATCTTTTAGACCCAGGATACGACGGATCTGCACGCGTCGAGCTTGGAGTGCCGTTACGCTCCGCTCCTTTGACAAAAATTAATCCATTGACATCGCCGCCACTATAGGTAATTCGAAATACTCGTACTGAAATTGAGCGTGCTTAGCGAGTGCTGAACCTGAGTATTATGTATGGAATAGATGTTTTACAAGATAGACAAATCACATTCCCTGGCATTGTATCCAATACAATCATTATATCAATGATTTAGGCCGTGTTTTGGGTGTGAAACGGCTACTTTGACGAGACGCCAAGGTAGCATCTGCCACCTCATACCCGTGGCGACAAAGCAGTTCGAACTCCCACTGATCAAGGCGGCGCAATGTGGTGGCAAAGGTCGCTGCTGCATTTACTTCCGCTTTGCTAAGATAGTCGGCAGATGGCACCGGCTGGTTTGCAGCTCGATAAACTTCGGCGCTGGTGTTGCCCATGCGCAAGTACACACCGGCATCACGTGAGCGCGAGAATTCTGAGATCAACGTCCGCGCCCTAAGACCCCGGACCTGATCAGTCGCGATGTCGACAAGACGCAACATGCGCTGCCAAGGTTTGAGTGACCGTCTGATTGTTTTTGGGTCGAAATCCAGAGGTGCAGATGCGTCGCTCACGATAAGAAAATCAAAGCCCTCGCGAAACCCACCGTCGGGCTTATACAAGGCCTCAATGCCCAAATTATCGTACACACCGCCGTCCCAAAGCTCGTAACGCTTTGTTGCTGGTTGGGTTGGCTGAAGCTTGGAATCAACAAAACGATGCCAATGGTATTCTTTAGATCGTATAACTAGCGGCCCAATGAGGCCAGGTACTGCCGCTGATGCGGCAAGCGCATCCGCCAGTGGAAAATCGGGATTGATGACATAGTGGGTTCGGTAATCTCCCATTCTGGGTTGGCTAAATCGCCAGTTCTTTCCCGTTTCATAGCAGGTTGCATTGATGAGCCAGCGCGGCGTTTTCGGCAACTGGTTCAGAGATCCCTCAAGGCCCCACTGTGCCTTGAACTGGTCTGCAAGCAAATGTGCCCGACCGTGCAATAGTTGGCCTGGAAATAGCATCGATCGCCATGCATATGAGGACTGAACAGTACCACTCGTCAATCGTTTCTTGACTTCCGGTAAAACGGAACTTAAGTAAACGCTGCTATTGGGCCATACCATGTCGTTTGCACTGACAACCAAACCAGACACTAGGCTGCCCCCAGACACCGTAGAGATGAATTTAGTGTGCTCTAGCAATCCACCGACTGCCAATCGTTGCAATACACCGCAATGGAAGACAGATGCACGAACACCGCCACCGGACAACGCAAGCGCTAGTCTCATGTGACACCTGCATTCAGAAATGTAGATCTGCTATCAGAATTTCTCATTCAAACCCGGATTGTCCTGCCCCACTAAACTTGATCCAGATTATAGTGCCAAACTCTCATAAGGGATTAGGATCAGGGGGGTCACCATGCGCAAACGGCTTAGTGAATCAAGGACCTCTGATCTGTTACGAGCTTAGGCACCTTATTTTCCGTATACAGCTCGGTATGGCAATCAGAAGGCAATAGGCAGTGTTTAACTTGTACTCTCCGAAGGTTTGTCAATGGCTACCGATTCCAGGCTTGGGCTATTTGGTTTTTGCATGGCCGACAACAAATTAGATGCTGGCTTCAAGGCATCCCCGCTATCCAGCTTTTGATCGGTGTCGACTGCCTCCTCGTGCTCAATCGGGTCATGTTTGTCGATAGAGGGAGGCGGAGGCGTCCAGGGCCGCAGGTTCTGACCAATTTGATCGTAAAACTCCGGTACCAAATTCTCCAAATCTTCGATGAAGGTTCGCCGCCCGGTGAAGCGCCCCCCAAGGCTGCGTATCATGATCAATTCGAAGCCGCTCGGCAGTGCGCCTTGACTTCCAATCTCAAGACAGGTGGCATCTTCCCTGATCTCTGACATCGTGGCTTGGGTCGTGCCTCGCCTTCCCCAGTAAACACGAAGGATGACATCCTTGTCTGCTACGTTTCGCAACTGGCGAACCAGCCAGTTGATCTTCGCGCTGGCGCGTTTCTTGTGACCTGGTGCGCTAAGCCACATGGAACAGGCCACTGTCCTGCGTTCCAAATTCACCGTAATTTCAATGTCGCTTGCGGCATTTGGCACAATGAAGGCACAGCGAAGCTCTTGTGATTCACACAGGGAGTCACAGGTGTCTTTGAAGCGAAGCTCCGGATCAGCTTGATGCTTGCGTGATATACGGATCTCGACAGACTCGTCCATGCGCCTGCTTAACATCAAACAGAGATCCCGTACCTCCTGGTCCCAGCTGGTCACAGTGTTTTCTATCTCGGGCGATGATCGCCTGAACGGTTCATCTTGACGTACGCCAAGACAAAGCGAGCGCCATTCCGAGTTCATCTGATCAAAGCGCTTGACCCCGGAGCCAGGATGCTCGAGGTAGTGCGTCATCTCTTCCAGAATAAATGCCTGTTCATCACTGAGTTCACGCTGGTCTCTCAAGACCAATAAGGCCTGTGTCAGCACACTGATCCATGAGATGTGAAAGAATTTCACGCGTTGGCTGAAGCGCCTTGGCACGGCATACGGTAGGTGGTTCGGCAGGGGCACGAGCTGGTTAGAAATTGTGATCACGGCATCGATCCCGTGGTTTCGCGCGATCACGGCGTATCTTTGAATCTGTTCTTCATCGATTTCGACTTTGTCAATTTTCGCTTCGATCAGTGCGCTCCATTGGGTCTTTCGCGTTAACAGGCGTAAGATCCCATCGGGTCGGTCCTTGCGATCTGTATCGGGGGATGCGAACTCGACCTCGGTGTAGCTATGCAACTCAGAGGTCTTCCCCATCCGCACTTCACAACACGCCAACAGCTGCCTAGCAAACGAAGGAACCGCAGACAATGTCGCTAGCAAAACGGATACAGTCCGTTGTTCCTTGCGGGGTTCAGCAAAGGTCGGTATAAGCCTTGCACGGGGAGCATCTTTTAAGATGTCATCCAGGGTGCTCATGGTGGTTGTTCTCCTTATTGTGGAAGTCGGCACTCTAGCAAAGATGGGTCAGGTAGTCATGATAATCACTGGTCTTCTCCCCGTAATCTGTTCCTCGGTAAACTGCGACTTCTTCATGCAAAAACCTCCTTCCCCTTCCGGGGCATCTTAACGAGATTTTTCACACAATGCCCGGATCAGATTACGGGGAGAAGACCACCCGCCAGCTTCGCATCCTGACGGACCGGGGCACCGAGTACTGCGACAAGGTGGAACACCATGATTACCAGTTATACTTGGAGGTCCATGACATTGAGCATACCCGAACCAGTGTCCGGTCCCCGCAGACCAACAGCATCTGGGAACGCTTCCACGAGACCACCCTGAAAGATGGCAAACTAATCTGGAAGGATAAGCGTATACACTGAAATTTAGCTGACAGACACTGACGTAAAATTCGGTACCTGTCAGATCAAGTTTGAATTACTACACTTAAAAGATTTCGATCCTTTCTATAGGGCCGTCTCCTACCTTCCCACGTGTACTTCAGAAAGACTTCAATAATGTACAGCCCTATGACTTACCTTCCTGCCAAAAATCCATACCTTAACTCTTCTGTCAAATTAGGCGAACATTCTGTATTAAAGTAGTCAAGTAACTATTCTATCCATTATTCAATTTTTGGAATTCCCTTGCCGGGACCCGCAACATTCAGTTCGAATTCCTTATCTGGCATAGCTCCTACGCTTTAGCAAGGTTGCCCACAAACCAGCACCTTCAGTCCGTTTGGTACACGAAATTCCTGAAATATGCATTTGTTTCTGCATCTACACAGAATAGAAAACAGCCTTTCTGACCTCTGGTCATCAGGGTGCGGTAAGTATTCTTTATTATTCTATCTGCTAATGCTTTGGCAGTATCTGGGTTTTTTTTGAGCATTGACTTGTAACCGTGGACTGAACTGTCTTGCCTCGACCGTTTAAGTGCATCGGTCACAACCATGCCGTTTCGAATTACCAAATCCTCACCAACGACTACGCCCACATAGTCAAGCTCAAGACCCTGACAGGTATGTATGCAACCTATCTCCGACACGGTGCCAAGTGTGATGATCCAAAGCGAGCTATCCTTGTCGAGATTCCAACGCATCTCGAAGCCGTGCTCAGGAATAGTCACATCCTTTACATCGGGATGCTTCTTCCCCTTCCAGTCCCAACAATACCCGGCAACCATACGGGACTTGTCGTTCCTATTGTTAAGTCTGAAAATTTCCTCTCTGAGTTTGTTTGGGGAGTCAAACACGCGAAAGTCATAGTCGATCCCGGCCAACATCGGATTCGCGGTCTCCTCGATTTGAAGTGCACTATTGACCCATGAAAGGTAACCATCCGAACCGTTGCATCGGAACTGGGACTCCAATTTAAGCTCAGTCAGCTCAGCGCCAGCTGCTGCCACATGGCGCCGAATTTCAGCCCGTTCACCAATATCCTTCAGCGTGACCCTTTGATCTTGGTCCAGGAAGAAAATGGAGAATTTGGCTGCATGGATAATCTCCTTGATCTGGTTTTCACCCTGGTTGTGAAAAAAACCTGACTTCGCATTGAGCCTGTGTGCTTCGTCGACAATCAAGCAGTCAAGAGCATTAGCTAGGCTATTTATGTATGCGCCGGAACCCTTGAACAGGTTTGTGATTCGTGTCTTTGTCATCGTCCCAGACAGCTTGCTCTCGTAAACCGCCCTAGGTGCAGCATTACGGGAGACATAATGAGTGAGTAGTCCTTTTTTTGTGTACTCAACCAGCAGGTTGATGGCAACCACCGACTTGCCTGTCCCCGGACCACCTTCTACCAAGAGAACTTGCTTTCCGCCATCCTCCGTTCTCGTAGCCAACTCCAAGGCGGTTTCGTAGACGATCTTCTGGTCATCGATCATCTCGAATTCGCGGTTGCCCTTGAGCAAGGATGCAAGGTGGTCGGCGAGGTTCTTGGAAGGTCTTAGCTTCCCGTGCTCAATCCTGTAGAGAATCTTGGACTGGTCTCCGTATCTTACGTATTTTTTCAGGAAATCTGCCAAAATCTGAACATCACCCTTTAGGAACACGGGTGCCTTGAGTGTGTGTTCATCATAAAAGGACGACTTGACTACTGAAGAGTCAATGCAATTGTGAAGGTAGGCGCAAGGGTGCAGTAAGATATCACCCTCCTGAATCTCAACATTGAAATCTTGAATCAGCGCTGCATATGTCCAGGCTTGATAGGAAGGGTGAGTGACCTCCCGTTGAGACCCGCCAATGAAGGTTTGGACAATCGCATCCTTCTGAGTCTTTTCGACTTTAGACCATTGCTTTAGTTCGACGATGACGACAGAGTCTCGATTGTTTTGGTCAGCACCTGAAAGTATGAAGTCGACACGCTTAGATGTCTGGGGTATGCGGTACTCGATCGCTACTCCTGCATCATCCGGTATCTCCCCGCATGTCAGCACATTGTTCATGTACTGCAAGGAGTTCTTCCAGGACTGGATCTCAGAATTGGATGTACTGTGACCAAGCTTTGACGAGAATGCATCAAGGATCTGTTGTTCTATACGGTTGAACAGCACGTCCTCGTTGAACTCACGCCGAGTGGCAGAATAGACAATCATGAATATAAGTTATTGCTATGCAGACGATTAATGCCGTGAGATATTAAAGGAAATACACGCGTTTTGCGTTTCTAGCCCTTTAAAGTCAAATAATTCAGCAAATTTTTTGAACTTCTGCTCACCGGTCGTAGCACTATTTGTAATTGCACAATGGGTCAATCCATATAACCACATCCGGCCCCATTAATCCCTAGAATACAAGGACCGCTGGGACGAACAAAGGTCAGAAATTCACTGACTGCATGGACTTGAAAAAGGGAACCCTTCAATATCATGCCATGTTCGCAAATGTTCTGGGATTTGAACATGACTGTTAAGCCTACCAGTTCATGGGGAGAAGACCACTCATTCCATTTCATGGCCCGAACCAATGGCTTGTGACTTGGTCCAGAACATAACATAGAATCTCAGGCTATGGGGATGCAACAGGGCAAGTGATAGAGCTTCAACATGGGTCTGAAAAAGAAGCAATGACCCGTACAAAACTACGAGTACACCGCACAATCCAGCTAAACTTCGTCTGCAGCCTGCATGGCACTTCGAAGTTTCATTTCATCCAGCCGTTGTCCTGCGGGGACATCCCTGCAGTTACCTTCGCCAAGCTAAAGGATTTGTTGGACCGCACACCGCGCGTCGTGATTTTGGAGACCACCGACAAGTATCTTCACGCCGTTTGCCGTACACGTATTTTCAGGTTTCCGGACGACCTCAAGTGTCTGCTTTGTCCGCAAGAACGTGTGATCCACGTCAGTTCCGCATCGAGGCATGGCCTCTACGACTTTGGAGTCAATCGCGCGCGGGTTGAACGACTCCGCCAGCAGCTTCAGGGCAGGTAACCAAGGTACCCGGGTCCCGATCAGCTGGCTTTTAAAGCGACATCTTGCAGATGTCGTTGGAGATGGGTTAGCCCCTGTATTCAATCAGGTAAATCACTACGCCCAAGCCAATCAGTGCAATTTCAATCGCAGTTATGCACAACAGTACAAACGTAATCCTTCTGGCAGCAGGTTTCATGGATTGCCATATTCGCTGCTTGTAATACCGCCAGGGACTGAACCATGCCCATCGCTGCCATTGCACCAGGTAGTGCTGAAGTTCTTCTGCCCATTTCGTCAGACTCCTGTCAACTTCGTGCAGCCGCTCGAGACGTTCAGGCTCTGGCACCCCCTTGTATTCTTCTTCTATGACAAGTCTTGAACCTTGCGGAAGGGCTCCAACCAAGAAACGCGTACTGGACTTCAGACCATCGGCATAATGAATCTCGAAACCGTCTGGTGCGGGTTGCACGGTCATCCCGGTATCGATTTCGAATGCAGGGGTCTGGCTGTGATTGATGGCATGCATATGGTATTGCCGGGCAGAAATTTTCTCCCACCTTTCGAACACCAGGTAAGGATTGATGCGGAACAGACGCTCCACATCCTGGCAAAATTCAAGTAATGCATCCCGGTCCAGGGGAGTCCTGAACTCTACCCGGGCCTTGTCTTCATGACTTCGTGCCGGGTGCTTTTCAGCCACAAGGGTGCGGCACGACAAGCTTCGAGGTTTTCAAGTGTTGAGCGGCATGCCGGGTTGTCATACGCGAGCGCAGACCAGAGGAGCCCCTGGGCCGGGGTGAGCCCATCACGACCAGGTCGAACGCTGTCCGTTCACAAGCATCCACCAGGCATCGGTCCGGCCTACCCAGGACGACTTCATGGACCGCCTGCGCACCCAGGTCTGCCAACTGGTCCCGCACCCGCCGGACATGTCCGTTGACCTCGTCGTTCAATTCCTTCTCAAGATAATCCTCGAACCGCCTGCGTGTCGCGTGGTTGTTCAGCCAGTCATCTCCCAGCATGTCTTTCCAGAACTCAGGCACCACCAGCAGGTGGGTTACGCGGACATCGTCCGTGCACATCTCCATCACTTTTTTCTCTGCCGCCCGGGCTCCTTCGGTTCCGTGGCTTGCCAGCAGGATATGTTTCATGATCTACCAAGTGAAGTACGGAAGAATTCGGACCTAGTAGGCAAGGTACACGAACAGGGCGACAACCAGGGCAAGGATCAATGCCATGAAATCCTCCCTGCGGTCGCTGTTGAAGATCGACAACGCGGTGCCGCGGTCAAATTCATTTTCATCTTTGTTCATGATGGGCTCCTGAATGATTGTTGCATTTAAACGGTTTCCGAGATGAGCAGGATGACGACGACCAGTGACAGGACCGCCTTGATCGCTCCCACGATGCCGCCGATCACGGCAGGCTGCCCACCCGCCTGGCGCATGGACGATACCGTGATCTGCATGCCAAGCCCGACCAGGCCGAAGGCGAACAGCCAGGTGATCCAGTCACGGAAGGCCTTAATTTTCTTTGCAGTATGGCGCACGGCCTTGTGCGCCTTCTTGAGAACCCTGCTGGCTTCCTCGGAGACCACTTTCGCATTGATGAGACCGCGCAGGACATCGTCATCCTCCATGCTCATCACCTTGCCGTGGTCGATGAGACGCTGCAGGGCCTGTTTGCGGTCCTGCTTCTGAACTTTGTCGAATTCCTCCTTCAACAGGACGGCCTGCCCGGGCTTCAGCAGGTTTTCCTCCTTGAAGCCTGATGCCGCCGTGTTGCCGAAATACTTGCCCTTGTAATGGTTGGCCGGAGCGAACACGCCCGTGGTCGACAAGGCGAACAGCAAGATGAAGCCCAGGACGAAGATCGGGAATTTCTCGAAGGTCACCCGGGCGACATTTACCTGTTGTGCGGACTCCACGCCTTCACGCTTGACGTACCACACAGCCAGCCACAAGACGATGATGGGCAGGACCAGCACCCGCGTGATGTTGAAGATCTCCGCCACCTTGAGGGTCTCGATGCCGTCCGGCTGGTAGGCCAGCGCCGCGCCCGCGACCTGGGCGGAATTCAGGATGCCTGTGCCGGCCCAGGCACCGAACTGCACATGCGACATGTCGAGCAGGTGGCCCACGATGGGAAAAACGAACATACAGCCCACGCCCCACAGCAGGATGGTGCCGATGGTGTAGGCAATCTCCACCGACTTCGCCTGCACGACAGGGGCTGCCGCCACCGTAGCCGAAACCCCGCATACGCCCATGCCCGCGGATAGCACGCCACCCATGGAACTGGGGATCTTCGCGCGCGCCCCCAGCCACAGCACGAGCCCTACTGAACCCAGCACGAAAAAGCCGATCATGATGATGGACAGGCCACCCAGATTTTTCAGTTCTGCGGCACTGTAGAGCGTGCCGAGCAGGATGACACCCGTCTTCAGGCCCAGGCGCGAAAGCCGCACGCCGTTTTCAGCCCAGCCGGGGATCCTGAAAACATTGACGATGATGATTCCGGTCACTATGCCCAGCACGACATAGTTCAGCCCCAGTATCTTGTGCAGATATTTACCGGTATTACCGACCTTGCCAAACGATTCACTGATAACGGCAATTTCCGGAGCCAGGAACCAGCGCACCAGCATCGCGATCAGCAATATGAACATGGCCCCTGCAGCCGTGGACAGGTAATAGTCAACATTGCCTTCCTTATGGGTCCCGAACCACTGCCAGGCTCCCACGATGGCCGAGAATATTCCGAAGTACAGGGGCACCACGGCGATCTCACCGGCATACTTGTACTTGGTACCGCCGAGGTGTCCGATATAGCCTGAAAGGATCCCGGACTCAAGCAGGTACCAGATGGCCAGCATGATCAGGCCAATCATGAACAACGCTGGGGATTTTCGGGTGTAGATCATTGAATACCTTTTCCTTAGGGGTCTGTCGGAAGATAATGGCCCACGGCAATACGGCGCCGCCTGAAGCCCGTTCGATTACTCCTCACGATCAGCATCTTCTGCACAGGCTATCAACGCTGGCCGGGAACAACAAGCGGGCCCCGCAAGGCCCGCAGCCTGCCCTGATGAATCATTACGATAGCGGGAAGCATACCAGTACGTCTGCACGGCCCGGTGCCTCCCATCAATCCAGTCCCGGGACGACCGGGATCACGGTGCCCCAGTAATGACAGCTCGGACACTGCCAGTAGAGCCTCTTGCCATGGAACCCGCATTGCCTGCACTGGTGGGAACTGGACCTGTTCACAAAGCTTTCAATGCTTGCCTGAATCTTGTCTGCATTCAGTTCACCGAGGGATTTGTCCTGCAAATGCAAATTTTTCAGGAAGGCGTTGATTTCCAGAAGGGACAATTTCGGTTTTTGCAGCAGGAGCTGGTGAACCTCGTTTCTTTCCGCATCATTATCTGACAGGTCCGTCAACAACGTGGACAGAAAGATTCCACTCAGTTTCGAATCGCTGGTTTTCAGCAGGAACTGCCTGAATCCTTCACGGTTGTCCTGCTGCAGGAAAGCTTCCCGCAATTCCAGGAAGATTTCCGGGAGATATTCCGGGTGCTGCTTGGACACGCTGCAGTAGTGCCTGATGGCAGCCCGGTAATCCTTCTCATGCATGGCATAATTCCCGAGCAGTACATTCGCCCGCGCACAATTCTTGTCGTGGGACAGGGCCTTTTTTGCCATTTTCCTGGCCGCGGCGGGATGATCCGCCTGGCTGGCAAATTCGAGCTCGCTCAACTCACAGTAATAATGGGCAATCGTCTGGCTCATGCTGACATCACTGGCCTTTTCCAGTTCCATTGCAGTATCGATGGCCCGGTTCCACTCCTTTTCCTGCTCATACAGCCCCAGCAGCAGGGGGTATGCCTCATCCGCCTGCAACCCGATCTTGATCACCTCCGTGAACAATGACTCGGCACGGTCCAGCAGGCCGGCCTTGAGGTAGTCTTTTGCAAGCTCCAGGAGCGCAGTCGATTTGTAGCTTGGGCCCAGAGCGGGGCGCGCAATCAGGTTCTGATGGATACGGATAGCCCGGTCCACTTCCCCCCTGCGCCGGAACATGTTTCCAAGTATCAGGTACGTCTCGACAGTCTCGGTGTCGACATCGACCAGCTCAATAAAGACCTCGATCGCCTTGTCCGGCTGTTCATCAAGCAGGTAATTGAGGCCTTTCAGGTATTCCCCGGGTATTTTCGGTTTGGGCTTGGAGCGATAGATGATGTATGCAAGGTACCAGCCTGCAGCCCCTGCCAACAGCAGCAGCAACCAGTACAGTTCAAACATCAGCGGGGACTCTTGATCGGCAACTGCCTCAAGTTCGCAATCTCCTGCTCGAACATCGCAACTTTCCTGGCCAGTGATTTCGCGCGGTTTTTATTTCGTATGACCATTCCGGCACTGAACAGGAGCCCTACAAGCACGCCGGCACCCAGACAGAACAGAAGTGTCACACCGAGCGGCACCTGCAGGCTTCGCGTAAGGAAATGTATCGTAACCGAATCCAGGTTTCCCAGCGTGAAAATCGATATGAGCACGACCAGGGCAATGACAATCAGGAGGGTCAGAAATCGAAGCATCGAAGGTCAGGGCCTGCAGAGCGCACTCCCGCTCCGGTTCTACTATTTGTCAGTCAGGGGCCGGTTCACCCGTTCGCGCAGCTCTTTTCCGGGCTTGAAATGCGGTACATGCTTGCCCGGCAGGGATACCGCTTCCCCGGTCTTGGGGTTGCGCCCGATCCTGGGGGGCCTGAAATGCAGGGAGAAACTCCCGAATCCCCGGACCTCGATACGCTCGCCTTTTGCAAGCGAGGTGCTCATTTGCTCAATGATACTTTTTATCGAGAGTTCTATATCCTTGTATGCGAGATGGTTTTGCTGGGCTGCGATGTTCTCAATCAGTTCTGACTTCGTAATTACATTCTTGTGATCTTCGCCAGTCATCACACTCTCCCCATGGTAGATTCTTTTGGTTATCCCTTGACGCTGTCCTTGTTTTCTTCGATCGATTCCTTGAGGATATCTCCTAGGTTTGTCGCAGCGGATTCGCCGCTGCTGTAACCCTGAACGGCTGCAGCTTCCTCCTGGGACTCCTTGGCCTTGATTGATAGCGTGATCGTTCTCGACTTCTTGTCCACACCTACAAACTTGGCCTCCACCTGCTGGCCATCCTTGAGCACGGTGCGCACGTCCTCGACCCGGTCCCGCGCAATTTCAGATGCCTTGAGCATGCCTTCGACCCCCTCGGCAAGCTGAACGGTTGCAGCCTTGGCATCCACTGTACTGACGGTTCCCGTCACGATGCTGCCCTTGGGATTTTCTGCAATCCAGGCCGAAAACGGATTCTGCACCAGCTGTTTGACACCCAGTGAAATCCGCTCACGTTCCGCATCCACCGACAGTACCATAGCCCGCAGCTCATCTCCTTTCTTGTACGCCCGTACGGCTTCCTCGCCCGGCATGTTCCAGGCCAGGTCGGACAGGTGTACGAGCCCGTCGATCCCGCCTTCCAGTCCGACAAAGATGCCGAAGTCGGTAATCGACTTGATGATTCCCGTCGTCTCGCTGCCCCGGCCATGATTGCTGGCAAAGTCATCCCAGGGATTGGGCTGGCACTGCTTCATGCCGAGCGAGATCCTGCGGCGCTCCTCATCGATGTCCAGGACCATCACCTCGACCTCGTCTCCCAGTGAAGCCACCTTCGCCGGGCTGACGTTCTTGTTGGTCCAGTCCATCTCGGAGACATGCACCAGACCTTCAATGCCCTCCTCGATTTCCACGAAGCAGCCATAGTCCGCAATATTGGTCACCTTGCCGAACACGCGTGTGCTTTCCGGGTAACGCCGGTCAATGCCGCTCCAGGGATCATCATTCAACTGCTTCAGGCCAAGCGAGACGCGTGTTTTCTCCTTGTCAAACTTCAATACCCGCACTTCAATTTCATCACCGATCGATACGATCTCGGACGGGTGCTTGACACGCTTCCAGGACATGTCCGTGATGTGCAGCAGACCATCGATTCCGCCCAGGTCCAGAAATGCACCATAGTCGGTCAGGTTTTTCACGATACCCTTGACCACGGCCCCTTCTTTCAGGGCATTGATCAGTTCCTCACGCTCAACGCTGTATTCCGACTCGACCACCGCCCGGCGTGAGACCACGATGTTGTTACGCTTGGTATCGATCTTGACGAGCTTGAACTCCAGTTCCCTGCCCTCCAGATAGGTCGTGTCCCGAACCGGCCGGATATCGACCAGGGAACTGGGCAAGAATGCACGAAGGTCACGCAGTTCGACCGTGAATCCCCCCTTGACCTTGCCGGTGATGACTCCGGTGACCGACTCACCCGCCTCGTGAATCCGTTCCAGCTCCGTCCACGCCCGGGCACGCCTGGCCTTCTCACGTGAAAGCTTGGTCTCTCCGTAACCGTCCTCCAGGGCATCCAGGGCCACCTCGACTTCATCGCCTACTGCGACTTCGAGCTCACCATTGTCAGTCTGGAACTGCTCGATCGGGATCATGCCTTCAGACTTGAGGCCCGCATTGACAACGACTGCGTCCTTGCCAATATCGACTACCGTGCCATTGATGATCATCCCCGGTTGGGTATTTATATTGTCTTCGCTCTCTTCCAGGAGCTGGGCAAAACTCTCAATCATATAAACTGTTTTCGTTCCGTTTGATGCAACTATTCGTTTTGTACCAGTGCAGCGATATGCTGCACCACTTGTGCTATCGATAAATCCGTTGAATCTACCCGTACAGCGTCGGCAGCCTGTCTCAGCGGCGAGATGTCCCGTTGCTTGTCGCGGGCATCACGCGCCTCGATCTCTGTCAAAAGATTGACAAGGCTAGCACTAATACCTTGTTTCTTCAACTGTTTCTGTCGCCTGAATGCGCGCTCCCTGGCACTGGCCGTAAGATAGATCTTGTGCCGGGCATCCGGGAAAACCACAGTGCCCATATCCCTCCCTTCTGCAACCAGGCCGGGGGTGACGCGAAACCCGTGCTGTTTCTTCAGCAGGGCCTGCCGGACCTGCGGACAGGTGGCAAGGCTCGAGGCTCCCTTGGCACATTCCTCGGTGCGCAACTGGTCCGAGATGTCCTGACTGTCCAGCAAAACCCGTACCTCTCCGTCATCGCCCCAGGGGCTGAACCGGATATGCATGCCCTCGCACATGCCGAGTATCGCCTGCAGGTCATCCTCCTTGACCTGGTGCTGCAGGCTGTACAGGGCCAGGACCCGGTACAGGGTGCCACTGCCCAGATAATGATATCCCAGCAGCCCTGCCAGCTTCACGGCGATGGTCCCCTTGCCTGAACCGGCAGGCCCATCGATGGTAACGACTGGTACGGCTTCCCCTGTCATTCGCAAACCCGGTCAGTTGAACCGCAGTCCAAGTTGCTCGGCACATTTCACAAAGCCAGGAAACGAGGTGTCCACATTGTCCGTGTTCAACACCGTGACTGCATCACGGGCCACCAGTGACGCCATGGCAAAGGCCATGGCCACACGGTGATCGCCCACGCTGTCCACCTCACCGCCTGTGAAAATCCCACCCGTAATCGCCAGGCCATCCGGTTTTTCCCTGGCATCAATTCCAAGCTTCTGCAGGCCTGTCACCATGGTGCGGATACGATCCGATTCCTTCACGCGCAATTCCCCGGCACCGCTCAACCGCGTGGTGCCCCGTGCACAGGCCGCTGCAATAAACAGGATCGGAAACTCATCAATGGTATCTGCAATCAGGTCCTGCGGAATGTCTATGCCATGCAATGCGCTGCTGTGCACCACGAGATCCGCCACCGGCTCTGCACCATAGTTTCTTTTGTTCCGTATATCAATCCTGGCACCCATCCGCTGCAGGATCTCAATCACTCCACTTCGGGTCGGGTTGATCCCGACATGTTTCACAACCAGCTGCGATGAACTGGAGACAAGGGTCCCGACCATAAAAAAAGCTGCCGAGGACAGGTCCCCCGGAATTTCGATTTCGGTCGCTTCCAGCTTGCCGCCGCCCTCAAGGCACACCCTGTTCCCCTGAACCTCTACGGGGTACGAGAAGGTCTGGAGCAGTCGTTCCGTATGATCGCGGCAGCGAACCGGGCTTTCCACGCAGGTCTCGCCCGCCGCATACAGGCCTGCCAGCAGCACACATGATTTCACCTGGGCACTTGCAACCGGCAACGGGTAACGGATGCCGTGCAGGGCATCAACCGGTCGAATCTCCAGTGGCGGGGTCTGCGTCGGACTCATGGAGATACCGGCACCCATTTCCTGCAGCGGCTCCACGATGCGTTGCATCGGACGGCGGCTCAGTGAGGCATCTCCGGTCAATCTCGTGGCAAAGCCCTGTGCACACAGGATGCCTGCCAGAATGCGCATCGCTGTGCCCGAGTTTCCCATGTCCAGCGCACCGTGCGGGGCATGCAGGCCCTGGAGTCCCACCCCGTGAACCTGTACCCGGCCGGATGCCGGTTGCACAATGCGCACGCCCATGCTGCGAAACGCTGCAACGGTCGCCTGGCAGTCTGACGAGGAGAGGAATCCCCGGATCTGGCTCGTGCCCGAGGCCAGCGAAGCCAGCATGACCGCACGGTGTGAAATGGACTTGTCACCCGGGGCATCAAGCAGACCGGCGCACCGGCCCTGCGGCTGTAATTGGAAGCTGGCATTCGCCATGGATCGATGTGTGTATGAAGCCCTACTTCTGCACAGGATGGTTGTCTCGCAAATGCTTGGCCTGCCCCAGAATGGTGTGCAGCGCCTGTTCATCGCCCTGCGAAATCATCGCGCGCAATTCCTGCAGCAGGCCGGCGAACCCGTCCAGGGACCTCAGCAGTTCATCCCGGTTGGCCATGCAGATATCGGTCCACATATCGGGGCTGCTGGAAGCGATCCGCGTGAAGTCGTAAAACCCTGCTGCCGCATAATCAAAGACATGGTCTGCATCAGGCCTGCCCCCCAGGTAGTGTACCAGGGCATACGCCACCATGTGCGGCAGGTGGCTGGTCGCGGACAGGATCATGTCATGCGCCTGTGCACTCATCTCGTCGACCGATGCACCGGTGGCCTGCCACATCTGCCGGATGTCCTGCAGCGCCTGCGCGTCCGTATTCTCGACAGGCGTGAGGATCACCTTGCGGCCCCGGAACAGGCTTTCCTGCGCATGTTCGTATCCGCTTTGCTCGCTGCCCGCAACCGGGTGTCCGGGTACGAACCTGGAAGGCACCTCACCGAACACCTCCCGGGCGGCCTGGATGACACTGCATTTGGTGCTGCCCACATCTGTCAGCAGGGTATCGGCGCTGAGGCTGGACTGGATCGCAGCCAGCGAATCAGCCGTCCTGGCCACCGGCACACCGATGACAATGGCATCCGCATCCGACACATCGGCATCCTGCAGCAGGCTGTATTCATCGATGACCCCGAGGGACCGCGCGCCTTCCAGGCGCTGCCTGTCCCGGCCGATCCCGGCTACCACCCTGGCCAAGCCCAGGCTTTTCAGGTCCCGGGCAAGGGAACCGTTGATCAGGCCAACACCGATCAGGTAAACCTTGTTGAACATCAGGTCATCTCGCACAAGAACCTAAAGCACTGCCTTGGGGTAGGAGCCCAGGACCTTGAACAGGCCGGCTTGAGCACGCAGGGCTTCAAGCGAGTCCTTGACAGACGGGTTTTCCACATGGCCGTCCAGGTCCAGGAAAAAGACGTAGTCCCAGTTTACGAAGTGCGAGGGCCTCGATTCGATTCGCGTCATGCTGACATTGTTTTCGGCAAGCGGCTGCAGCAGGCCGAACAGGGCACCCGGTTTATTGGGGGTGGACACCAGCAATGTGGTCTTGTCCGCCCCGGTCTGTCCGGTCTCCTGCTTGCCGATGATCAGGAATCGGGTGGTATTGCTGGGTGCGTCCTGAATATTCTTCCTGAGGATCGGGAGCCGGTACGTCTCGGCCGCATCCTCGCCCGCAATGGCCGCAGCACGGGGTTCATCACTTGCGCGCCTGGCAGCATCCGCATTGCTGTATACCGGGATGCACTTGACCCCGGGAAGGTTCGTGGCCAGCCACCTTTTGCATTGCGCCAGGGACTGCTGGTGGGAGTACAGGACATCGATTTCGGATGCCTCCCCGGCGTTGCTGATCAGATGCTGTCGGATCTGCAGTTCGACCTCACCCACGATCTTGAGCGCCGACTCCAGAAACATGTCGAGTGTACTGTTGACGATCCCCTGTGTTGAGTTTTCGATGGGCACAATACCGTAGTCGGCATTGTCGGATTCCACTTCCCGAAACACATCATCAATGGAATCCGCAGCCAGTGTGCGGATGGACCGTCCGAAATGCTTGTGTGCAGCCTCTTCCGTGAACGTGCCCGAAGGGCCCAGGAAGGCGATGCGAAGGAGCTGCTGGAGTGCCAGGCAGGCGGACATGATCTCACGGGCCAGGCGGGCCATTTCCTCATCTGACAGGGGACCCTGGTTGTGCTTGAGCACGCTCTTGAGGACGTTGGCCTCCCTGTCAGGCCTGTAATAGGTCCCGGTCTCGCCCGAATCCGCCTTCACCTTCGCAATCTGCATGGCCAGCCTGGCCCGGTCGTTGATCAAACCCAGAAGCGTGCGGTCTACGGCATCAATCTGTTTGCGTAAATCTTCAAGTTCCTCATTCATTTGGAAGCCGCGCAAGAACAGTGAATTGAATACTTTAAAGCCAAAAACCGACACCCATTGAAATGCGAGGGCAGGGTTCAGGGTGGAATCTTAACAAGAATCATCCGGGCAAGCTTGAAAATATCAGATACTGGCCGCGACCGCACAGGCGCACTCTGGATGCGGACTTCATGGATGTTCCAGGCCGACTGACCCCGCACAGCCTGCTTGTCTTATACGAGATTTCGGGAATAGACTGTCGCCCATGCCGTCCTTACTTCATTCGCTGCTGCGGGAGCAGGCCAAAAGATATCCTGAAAAACCCGCACTTGAGTACCGTGGGAAGGAGACCTCCTACCGCGGACTGGACGCTGCGTGCAAGCGCTTTGCGGGCGGCTGCACCCGTGCCGGTCTTGCCCGCGGGGCCCGCGTGGGCATCTACCTGCCCCCGTGTACCCAGGCGGTTACCGCTTTTTTCGGCACCTCGTACTGCGGGGCGTGCCTGGTCCCTGTCAACCCCGTCCTGAAAAGCCGGCAGGTGGGCCACATACTGAACGACTGCGGGGTTGAGCTGCTGGTCACCAGTTCGCATAGGCTCAGATCCCTGCAGGAGACGCTGGAACAATGCGAGCACATTCGCCACATCGTTTTGACTGACCCTGATCCCGAACAGCCAGCCCATCCGTACCCTGCCCTGGCGGTTGAAAGCTGGGAGGCGTTCTGTGCGCAACCCGTCCCGCCGGATTCCGGCCTGACAGCCTCTGACCTGGCAGCGATCTTTTACACCTCCGGCAGTACGGGCGAGCCGAAAGGCGTCATGTTCAGCCACCGGAACCTGTGCATGGGTGCGCAAAGCGTGGCCACGTACCTCAAGAACACCCCGCAGGACCGGATCCTGTCCGTACTGCCGTTCAGCTTCGACTACGGCTTCAGCCAGCTGACCACCGCATTCAGTGCTGGTGCCACCGTGGTGCTGCTCGACTATCTTCTGCCCATTGACATCATCAAGGCACTGGGAAAATACCGTATCACAGGGCTTGCCGGCGTCCCGTCCTTGTGGCAGCAGGTCTGCCGGCTCGAGTGGCCGGAAAACGCCTGCAGGCAACTTCGCTACATCACCAGTTCGGGTGACACCTTGCCTGAGATGACCGTCAGGCTGCTCGCACAAAAGCTTCCCTCTGCGGACATTTACCTGATGTACGGTCTGACCGAGGCATTCAGGTCGACCTATCTGCCTCCGGATGAAGTTCTGCGACGCCCCACATCGATCGGAAAGGCCATTCCCCATGCACAGGTGCTGGTCGTGAGACCGGATGGTTCACCCTGCCCGCCTGGTGAGGCGGGTGAACTGGTGCACAGGGGACCCCTGGTGGCCCAGGGCTACTGGAACCGGCCCCTTGAGACGGCCAGGCGATTCAGGCCGCTCGGGACAGGCCCCAAAAACAGCGGGACCACAGACGAGATCGCGGTGTGGTCCGGTGATCTTGTCACCCAGGACCAGAACGGGTACCTCTATTTCGTGGGGCGCAAGGATGAAATGATCAAGACATCGGGGTATCGTGTCAGCCCGGCCGAGATTGAGGGGCCGGTCAATGAACTCGATGCGGTCAAGGAGGCCGTGGCCTTCGCCGTACCCCATCCGGAACGCGGCCAGGCCATCCTTCTGGTGTACACCACCGACCAGGACCCCGAGGCAACGGAAAATGAACTGGAACAGCATCTCGCAAGCATACTGCCACGTTACATGTTGCCGGCGAAATACATACAGGTGAATGCACTCCCGCGCAACAGTCATGGAAAGTTTGACCGCAAGGACCTCTCTGTGCGCTATCAGTCTGCACTGACATGAGGGCGAAGACATGAACCCTGCAGGTCTCCAGCATTACAGCCCCCAGGGGCTGTTTGATACCGATGGTCTGCATCTGGTGATTGCCGGGCGCAGGCTGGTGGATATCGTCGAGGACCTTGGATGCACGCCCGTGTATGTGTACAGCAGGGATGTCATCTCCCGTCGCATCCAGGCCCTCAAGTCCCGGCTGCCCCCGCAAGTGCGCCTGCACTATGCGGTCAAGGCCAACCCGATGCCGGAAGTAGTCAACCACGTAGCCACCCTGGTGGATGGACTGGATGTCGCATCGGGCAGGGAATTGAGCACCGCGCTGCTCAGCGGCATGCAGCCTGCGGACATAAGCTTTGCAGGCCCCGGAAAATCACAGTGG
This sequence comes from Gammaproteobacteria bacterium, assembly GCA_026713925.1. Taxonomy (GTDB): domain Bacteria; phylum Pseudomonadota; class Gammaproteobacteria; order UBA4575; family UBA4575; genus WTFY01. The sequence continues at coordinate 146,620 of JAPONM010000061.1, read as the reverse complement.
GAACTGACCGAGTCGCTTGCAGCGGGGATTACCCTGAACGTCGAATCGGAAACGGAGTTTGAACGCATCGTCCGGATCAGCCGCACACTCAACAAGACCGCAAACGTGGCATTGCGGATCAACCCGGATTTCGAACTCAGGGCCTCAGGGGTAAAGGCGTCCGGCGGAGCACAGCCTTTCGGGGTGGACGCCGAGACAGCACCGGGTCTGCTGGAAAAGATTGCGGCATCGGATGCGAAGTTCGCAGGCTTTCAGATCTTCAGCGGATCACAAACCCTCAGGGCCGAGGCACTCATCGAGGCGCAAGCCAAAACCTTTGCACTGGCCAGGCAGCTTTCACAACATGCAGGGCTGCCTGTCAGGAAACTGAATATTGGCGGTGGGTTCGGCATCCCCTATTTCCCGGGTGATGCCCCCCTTGTGCTCACGCCCGTGATCGAAAACCTGAACGCACTGCTTGCGCAATACCGAAAGGAATTTGCAACAACCGAGGTCATCCTTGAGCTTGGACGCTACCTGGTAGGCGAAGCGGGGCTGTATGTGACGCGCATCATCGACAGGAAAGTATCACGGGGTAGCACGTACCTGATCACTGACGGTGGACTGAATCATCATCTTGCCGCCAGCGGGAACTTCGGCCAGGCGGTTCGCAGGAACTACCCGGTCACGATCGGCAACCGGCTCGGGGAGCCTGCCGAAAAGGTATCGGTCGTCGGACCCCTGTGTACGCCCCTGGACATCCTGGCAAAAAACATGGATTTACCCAGGGCGGATATCGGTGACCTGGTCGTGGTATTTCAATCGGGTGCATACGGATACACGGCCAGCCCGCTTAACTTCCTGAGTCATCCCGAACCGAAAGAATACCTGGCCTGACCGGAACCCGAGCGGCGCGGGACCGCCGGGTCAACTGCCTTTGCATTCAGCCTGGCTTGCCAGTTTCGAGGCAACCACCCGCCGTAATGTGCCGGCTGTCTCGAATGCCTGGGCATCCAGTTCATTTTCATCAAAGACGATATTGAAGCGCTCCTCCATTCCCACGATGATGGCCGTGATTGCCATCGAATCCAGTTCCGGAATTGCGCCAAGCAACGGTGCATTCTCTCCCATCTTGCGCAGGTCTTGCGCAAGGGGCAATGACTCCGCCAGCACCTCCAGTACCTGTTCGATTGCTACCATATTCGTATACATATTCTCGTCCCTGACCGCCTCATGCCGGAAACGGATCCGGCACCCGAATTGCCTGTCGCACTTCAACCAAGCCAGCAATACTACAACAAGCCGTAACCGGAATGAATCCCGAATCATTCGGGCATGCCTTTCAATGCACCGCCATGGTTATCTTTTGATCGGACTGGCTCCGAATCCGGCTTCGAAATTGCACATAAACTCCACCAGGTGTTCAACGCCTGCATCCGGCATTGCGTTATACAGGCTCGCACGAATACCCCCGGTACTTGAGTGGCCGCGCAACCCAAACAGCCTGTTTTGCTCCGCTTCGCGCACAAAGACTTCATGCAGGCCTGCATCCTGAATTTCAAATGGAATATTGATTTTCGAGCGGAATTCATCGGCTACCCGGTTCGTATACAGTCGGCTCGCATCAATTGCCTGGTACAGGAGTGCCGAACGCCGCTGGCTTCTCTCATGCATTGCATGGACTCCACCTTGGCCTTTGACCCAGTCCAGCATTCCTTGCAGAACATAAATGGCAAATACCGGGGGCGTATTGACCAGGGAACGCTCCCGTGCACAGCGCCTGTAGTCATACAGCCTCGGCACCCGCTCATTCGTTGCATCCAGCAGGTCCTTCCTGATGATGACGACGCACAGGCCTGCGATTCCCAGATTTTTTTGTGTGCCGGCATAGATGATCGCGAACCTGTCCACTTCAAGGGGGCGCATGAGAATCGACGAGGTCATGTCACATGCCAGTAAGCCCCGATGAACATCCGGGACCCCCGGGAACGCGATTCCATTGACCGTCTCGTTGTCACAGTAATGCACATAGGTAGCATTCGGGCTCAGGCTCCACTCGTGCTGCGGTGCAATGCGCAGGGACTCGCCTTGACGCAATGCATGAATTTCACGAATGTCGGCCAGTCGCTTTGCCTCGGCACTGGCCTTCAAAGACCAGTGCCCGGTGTGCACATAATCAGCGAGGCGGCCCGGGCCGAGAAAATTCAGTGGCAGCATTGAAAACTGGCTGGTGGCACCGCCGTGCATGAACAGCACCGCATAGTCATCGGGGACCTGCAGCAATTCCCGCAACAGGGCTTCTGCCGTATCCCTGATCTCAAGGAATGCTTCTCCACGATGCGGGAGTTCCACGACAGAGAGTCCGCTGCCCCGGTAATCCAGGAACTCCTGGCGGATTTTTGCCAGTACCGGCCCGGGCAAGGCCGCAGGACCGGCACCGAAATAAAAGATCTCCTGCATGGGGGGTGTGAAGGCTTTTAAGACTCTGATTACCCGGTCAACCCGGGCTCAAAATCCGGACAGAAATTGCGGGCGAATACCGGGCCATGCACTCAGTCAGCATCCTCCAGATTCTCAATCCGTTCAACCTCCACGAGTTTTTCTTCCTCAGCCAGGCGGATCAGCGTTACGCCCTGGGTATTCCGGCCTGTTTTTGAAATCCCCTCGACCGGTGTCCTGACCAGGGTCCCGCTGTTGGTGATCAGCATGATTTCATCATCGGATGACACCGCCATGGCGCCGATCACTTTTCCATTTCGGGCTCCGGTCTGGATCGTGATCACGCCCTTCCCGGCACGATTTCGTACGGGATAGTCTTCAATCCGGGTGCGCTTGCCATATCCGTTTTCAGTCGCCACCAGGATATCGCTGGCATGCATGTCCGGCCGGATTGCAAGCAGGCTGATGACTTTCTGTCCTGCATCCAGCCTGATGCCGCGCACGCCCATAGTGTTGCGTCCCGTGGGCGAGACGTTTTTCTCACTGAAACGAATCGCCTTGCCGGCATCGCTCACCATCAGAAGATCCGTATCTCCATGCGTCATCACGACATCTATCAGGTAATCATTGTCGCGCAGGTCCACGGCGATGATGCCGCCGGCCCGTGGCCTGGAATAGGCCGTCAGGCGTGTTTTCTTGACGGTGCCGCTGCTGGCCGCCATGACCACATAGGCGTCTTCCCGATATTCCTTGACGGGCAGCACGGCATTGATGCGCTCACCTTCCTGCAGGGGCAGGAGATTGACGATGGGCTTGCCGCGTGCCGTGCGCCCGGCCTGCGGCAGCTCGTAGACCTTGAGCCAGTACACCTTGCCGCGACTGGAAAAGCACAGGATCGTGTCATGCGTACTGGCAACGAACAGCCGGTCGACAAAATCCTCCGCCTTGACTGAAGTGGCCGCCTTGCCCTTGCCACCCCGGCGCTGGGAATTATAGGTGTCCAGCGGCTGTGATTTTGCATAGCCACCGTGAGACAGGGTCACCACCACCCCTTCGTCCTGAATGAGATCCTCTAGGGTGAGATCTACATGCTCCTCGTAAATCTCAGTGCGCCGCTCGTCTCCGTATTGTTCACGTATGTCTTCCAGTTCTTTGCGAATCACCCGCATGAGCCGCTCCGGATCCTGCAGGATCTCCAGCAGGTCGATGATCCTGTCCAGCAGTTCGCTGTAATCATTGACTATCTTGTCCTGCTCCAGGCTGGTCAGGCGGTGCAGGCGCAGATCCAGTATGGCCTGGGCCTGTACCGGTGAAAGGCGGTACACGCCCGCATGCATTCCGTATTCGGTACCCAGCCCCTCAGGGGACGACACCTCCGCACCGGAACGCTCCAGCATCCTGGTGACAATCCCGGGCTGCCAGGATCTTGCAATCAGCTGGTCCTTGGCGACGGCCGGGCTGGCGGAATTCTTGATCAGCGCGATGATTTCGTCGATGTTCGTCAGTGCGACCGCCAGGCCTTCAAGAATATGTACCCGTTCACGCGCCTTGCGCAATTCAAACATCGTGCGGCGCGTGACCACATCACGCCGGTGCCGGATGAAAACCTGCAATACCTGTTTCAGGTTCAGCAGTCGCGGTTGCCCGTCGACCAGGGCCACCATGTTCATGCTGAACACACTCTGCATGGGAGTGTGCTTGTACAGGTTGTTCAGGATCACGCCACTGACCTCATCCCGGCGCAGCTCGATGACAATGCGCATGCCATCCTTGTCCGATTCGTCCCGCAGGCCATTGGCCGCAATGCCTTCCAGGCGTTTCTCCTTGACCAGCTCGGCAATCTTGACGATCAGGTTGGCCTTGTTGACCTGGTACGGCAGTTCAGTGACAACGATACGCTCACGCCCGCTCTTGGCATCGTGTTCGATATGGGTGCGCGCACGCATGTGTATGCGGCCACGCCCCGTGCAATAGGCCTCCATGATGCCTTCCCTGCCATTGATGATGGCAGCAGTCGGAAAGTCAGGCCCCGGCAGATGCTGCATCAGCTCCCGGTAGTCAAGCCCCGGATTCTCAATCAATGCAATGCCCGCATTGATCACCTCCGTCAGGTTGTGCGGCGGAATATTGGTCGCCATGCCGACTGCAATGCCCGATGAGCCATTGACCAGCAGATTGGGAACCCGGGTGGGAAGCACCGTGGGCTCGGATTCGGAATTGTCATAATTCGGGGCAAAATCCACGGTTTCCTTGTCCAGGTCCGCAAGGATCTCGTGAGTGATCTTTGCCATGCGCACTTCGGTGTACCGCATGGCAGCCGGTGCATCACCGTCAACGGAACCAAAGTTGCCTTGCCCGTCGATCAGCATGTACCGCATGGAAAAGGGCTGGGCCATGCGTACGATGGTGTCGTACACGGCCGACTCGCCATGCGGATGATATTTGCCGATGACATCCCCCACTACACGGGCAGATTTCTTGTACGGCTTGTTCCAGTCGTTGCCCAGGTCATTCATGGCATGCAGGGCGCGACGATGCACGGGTTTCAAGCCATCCCGCACATCCGGCAAGGCACGCCCCACGATTACGCTCATGGCATAATCGAGATACGACTGGCGCATCTCATCTTCGAGATTTACAGAAAGGACTTCTTTGGCGATGGCAGCCATGACCGTAATACTGGGAAAGCCTTAATATTCAATTTAAGGCGTTAAAGTATACCACAGGCTACTGAATAGTACCTTGATAAAAAAAGGCATCTGGAATTAAATTGAACGCCTTAAAATGAAATTCACTGTTTCCCAGAGCCTGTTTTTTTCCATGGTCAGAAGGAAAGACAGGTACCTCACTTGCGCATCAAGTTCCTGATTTTATCTGCCGTAGGATGCTTGACCGCGCCTTTTTCCGTGACCAGGGCCGTCACAAGCTCCGCAGGCGTGATATCGAATACCGGGTTCCAGACCCGGGCACCGGCAGGAGCCAGGGTATGTCCCTGATATTCGGTCACTTCACGGTATGAACGCTCTTCAATCTCGATCCGGTCCCCGCTGCTGACCTCCAGGTCGATCGTGCTGGTCGGTGCGGCTACCATGAAACCGACTCCATGCTGTCGCGCCATCACGGCCAGGGAGTAGGTCCCGATCTTGTTGGCGACATCCCCGTTGCATGCGACACGGTCCGCCCCCACAATGACCCAGGCCAGCTGTTTTCGTCGCATCAGGCTCGCCGCTGCACCGTCACAGATCAGCGTGACCGGAATACCGTCCTGCAATAACTCCCATGCTGTCAGCCGGGTACCCTGAAACCAGGGGCGGGTTTCATCGGCATAAATGGTCTTGATCTTGTTCTGTGCGCAGGCGCTGCGAATCACGCCCAGCGCCGTCCCGTAGCCACCGGTTGCCAGTGCGCCTGCATTGCAGTGGGTCAACACCACCGCATCGGTCTCAAGAAGTGCGGCTCCATGGGCCCCGATTGCCCGGTTGGCCTCCACGTCCTGGCGATGGATCTGCTTCGCTGCATGCAGCAGTTCGGCCTCGGGACGGTCATGGCCCGCCTTGGCAATTGCGCCGCGCATCCGGGTAACGACCCATTTCAGATTGACTGCAGTGGGGCGCGCCTGGAGCAATTCCTGCAGGTCCGCCTCGATGGTTTTCTTCCAGCTTCCGGGCGAGGCGGCACAATGCTGGCGGGCTGCCAGCACAATCCCGTACGCTGCACTTACGCCGATGGCCGGTGCGCCACGCACGACCATGTCACGTATGGCAGCAGTGACTTCCCCGATCGAATTACACTCCACAAACCGGACTTCACTGGGCAGCTTGCGCTGGTCAAGCAGTACCAGCCGGTTATCGGACCAGCGTATCGCTTGTTCTGCCAATGAACTCATACACTCTTGAAAACAGTCGCTATACTGGTCACGTTCGTTGTGCCGGTGCACGGTTTGGCTGCATTGTATTGCCTGCACCGCGGATGGCATAGCATAATGGCGTGTTGCCCACCCGAGAAAGCATACCCTCAACTGCCGAACGCCCAATGAAACACGTACCTACCCTCATCCATGGAAAGCATATCATTCCCATGGACGGCAAGGCGCGTGCCCTGAACGACTTCTCCATTGCGGTACAGGATGGCCACATCATCGATATCGCCCCGCGCCACGAGGCTGTCGACCGCTACTCGTGTGATGCATGCCATACGTATGACCATCACATTATCATACCCGGGCTGATCAACACTCATACCCATGCAGGGATGTCCCTGTTTCGAGGCCTGGCCCATGACCTGCCCCTGATGGAATGGCTGAACCACCACATATGGCCGGCAGAACAAAAATGGATGAACGAGGATTTTGTCAGGCTCGGCACACAGCTGGCCATGGCAGAAATGATACGGGGCGGGGTCACCTGCTTCAATGACATGTACTTTTTTCCCGAGATCGCCGCACAGGAAGTAATCCGGTCCGGCATGCGCGGACACCTGGGCATGATCCTGCTCGATTTCCCCACTCCCTATGCCGCCTGCGCAGAGGAGTACCTTTCAAAAGGACTGGAGCTGCACAGCCGGTACTCCTCCCATCCGCAGGTGCGCTGCACATTTGCCCCGCATGCCCCCTACACGGTATCCGACCGTCCCCTGGAACGCATCGCGGCCCTGGCCGATGAACTGGGACTGCCGGTCCACATACACCTGCATGAAACAGAAAATGAAATCTCGATGAGCGTGGAGCAATACGGGATGCGCCCCCTGCAACGCCTGAATGAACACGGGCTGGTCAACGACCGGCTGATCGCCGTACACATGACACAACTGGAGAATGAGGAAATCGAACTGCTGGCAGATACAGGAGCCAGCATCGTCCACTGCCCACAGTCCAACCTGAAGCTGGCCAGCGGGTTTTGCCCGGTGCAGGAATTGCATGACAACCACGTCAACGTGACACTGGGTACCGACAGCTGTGCAAGCAACGACGACCTGGACGTGCTGGGTGAAATGCATACTGCCGCGCTGCTGGCAAAAGGTGTCGCACGGGACGCCTCGGCGATGCCGGCCTATGAGTCCCTGCGATGTGCCACGATCAATGCCGCCTCGGCCCTTGGCATCGCGCACATAACGGGTTCCCTGGAAACCGGAAAGGCCGCCGATATGACCGTCATCGATATCGAACAGATCGAGGCCCAGCCAGTCTATGAACCGATCGGTCATACGGTATATGCCACGCAGCGTGCACAGGTATCCGATGTCTGGGTGCAGGGCGAGCTGCTGCTGCATGACAAGCAGCTGCAAACGCTCGATCAGGACGAAATCGTATCCAGTGCCCGGGAATGGGGCAAAAAAATACTGGATGGAGAAAATTCCAGTGACTTCTCCGGTTAAAATACATGCTGGCTTTCAGCAGCGATCCCTGCAACCCTGATCATTTCATACACGCATCACATGCCTGCTCAAAACCCTAACATTGACGAAAGCGAGGTGGCGAAATTCGAAGCGCTCGCACAACGCTGGTGGGACAGGGAGGGTGAATTCAAAGCCCTTCACGACATCAACGCCCTGCGCCTGGAGTTCATCGATGCACAAGCGGAACTTGCAGGCAAGAACGTGCTCGATATAGGCTGCGGGGGCGGAATCCTGACCGAGGCCATGGCATGCAAGGGTGCCCGGGTGACAGGTATCGATCCGGGTCAAGCCTCCCTGGCTGCGGCCAGGATCCATGCAGGCGAACAGCATCTCGAAATTGAATACCGGTCGATTTCAGCTGAAGAGCTGGCTGGCCTGGAGCCCGGGTCGTTTGACGTGGTGACCTGCCTGGAGATGCTGGAACATGTACCGGACCCCGGTGCCATCGTCAATGCCAGCGCCCGGCTGCTCAAACCCGGGGGGAAGGTGTTCTTCTCCACGATCAACCGGAACATGAAGTCCCTGCTGTTTGCGATCGTGGGCGGCGAATACATTCTCAGACTGTTGCCCCGGGGCACCCATGAATACCAGAAACTGATCCGGCCGGGTGAACTTGACCGCTGGATTCGCCATGCAGGAATGCAGACCCGTGAGATCACGGGTATGCAGTACAACCCACTCAGCAAGGTCTACAGCCTGTCTTCCGACCTGAGTGTGAACTATCTCATGTATGCCTCCAAGCCGTAGCGAAGAAATTTCCGGCATGCACAGCCCGCAGCAAACCCGGGCGGTTCTTTTCGACCTGGATGGAACCCTGGCGGATACCGCGCCGGACATGACAGATGCCCTGAACGAGTTGCTGGCCCGTCATGGCCGGGACACGCTGGAGTATGAACGGGTGCGCAAGCATACCTCCCGGGGCGGCATCGCACTGATAGAACTGGGCTACGACAGGCCCCTGGATGAACACACGATCATGCGCCTTCGCGATGAATTCCTGCAGATCTACGCACGCATGCTGTGCATCAAGACCCGGTTGTTCCCGGGCATCCCCGCGCTGCTCGACTGGCTGGACCAGGCGGGCCTGCCATGGGGCATCGTGACCAACAAGCCGGGGCGACTCACTGAGCCGCTGATACGAGAACTCGACCTTGCGAACCGGACAGGCTGCACGATCAGCGGGGACTCGCTCCCTGAAAGAAAACCCAGCCCGGAGCCGCTTGCGCGGGCTGCACAGCTGCTGGGCGTGGGCCGGAACGAGTGCGTCTATGTCGGCGATGACCCGCGTGACATACAGGCCGGCCAGGCGGCCTCCATGAAGACTGCCGTGGCGGCATATGGCTATATCCAGGACAGCCAGGATCCACGTACCTGGGGAGCCGACGTGATACTTGAAAACGCCCTTGAGCTAAAGGATTGGCTTTTTTTGCAAAGCTGACCAAGAATAGCGCAATGTCCTATGCTGATTCACAAGTTTTCTGGCAACTTGTCCTGCTTGGCACCTGCCTGTGCCTGCTCAGTGCCGCCCTGGGAGCATGGCTCATGCATCATCGAAGGCGCAAGCTGTGCAGGCAGCTTGAAACCGAGATTCAGCGGCTGTCCCTGCAGCTTGAACACGAAAAAACACGCATTGCTGAAAAGGCAGAAGGTATTGAGGAGGTTCGCAGACAGCTGGAGCAAACCTTCCTGAACCTGTCAAACCAGGCCCTGCAGTCCAATAACGAGAATTTCCTGAGGCTGGCCAGGGAAAAGCTTTCCCAGTACCAGATCCAGGCCGAAGCCAGTCTCGAAAAAAAGGAAAAGGCCATCGAGACCCTCCTGCACCCCATCACTGAAACCCTGAAGCAGACCGAGTCGCAAATCCAGGCCATTGAAAAAGAACGCAAGGAGGCATACGGCTCACTGACCCAGCACCTGAAACTGATCAGCGAATCCCAGACTGACCTGCGGGCTGAAACACAGAACCTTGTGCATGCCCTGCGTCGCCCCGAGGTACGCGGCCAGTGGGGTGAACTGACACTGAAAAGAATTGCCGAGCTTGCCGGCATGGTCAATCACTGTGACTTCTATGAGCAGCAGACCGGCAGCGATGAGGACAGCCGCATGCGACCGGACATGATCGTGCGCATGCCCGATCAAAGAGAACTGATCGTGGATGCCAAAACCCCCCTGGATGCCTATCTGAATGCAGCCCAGACCCGGGATGACAAGGCACGTGCAGAATCGCTTCACAAGCATGCACGCAATGTGCGCGAGCGCATGCGCGAACTCGCAAGCAAGGCCTACTGGAACCAGTTCAAGCATTCACCTGACTTCGTCGTGCTGTTCATCCCGGGCGAGCAATTTCTCCTGGCTGCACTGGAGCACGACCCCCAGCTCCTGGAGGATGCCCTGAAAAACAAGGTCATCCTGGCCACGCCCACCAGCATCATCGCGCTGCTTCGTGCGGTCGCGTTCGGGTGGCGCCAGCAGTCCGTTGCCAAGAATGCCGAGAAAATCAGGGAGCTGGGCGAGGCCCTCTACCAGCGCCTGGCAACCTTTGCCACGCACTTGCAAAAACTGGGCAAAAGCCTGGATGCGAGCGTAGAGCAGTTCAACAAGGCCACCGGGTCACTGGACCGTCAGGTGTTGCCCGCTGCAAAAAGGTTTGACGAGCTCGGAATTGAAAAGAAAAAAGACATGCCCGATCTGAAAATGATCGAATCCTCCACCCGTACCGGGGACAAGACCGGTCACGCATAGGCACTGGACTGCCCTCATTTACCCTTGAACCTGCACCTCGACGAGTACTGCATGAGTCCGGCCCGGCTTGAAGGCCGCGTGGTCCTGCTGACCGGGGCCACAGACGGGATCGGCAGGGCCCTTGCACGGGCGTGCGCCGCACACGGGGCCAGGCTCCTCCTGGTGTCCAGGAATGAGCAGAAACTGGACCTTCTCTCGCAGGAACTGGCAGAGACATCAGGGAACGCGCACGCATGCTATTCGATGGACCTTGCGGGCGCCGGCGAGATGGACTACATCCGGCTATCCGGGTTTCTCGAAAACCAGGACACCCCTGTCGACTCGCTGGTGGTGAATGCCGGTCACCTCGAGGCATTACGCAGTATCAGGAACTATCCTCTGGATACCTGGCTGCGCATGGTCACGGTCAACCAGCATGCCGCGTTCATGCTGATCCGCAGCTGCATCCCGATCCTGGAGTCTTCCCAGGACCCCAGCATCGTGTTTTCCACCCACGAGTGTACGAAAGCATACTGGGGGGCCTATGCCGTAGCCAAGTCTGCGCAGCGGGGCCTGCTGGAAATGCTCGCCCACGAACTCGATGGCGACAGACCCATTCGCGTGAACGGTGTAGACCCTGCGCCCGTGCGGACCAAGCTCAGAATGGCACACTTCCCCGGGATCAATCCCCAGTCCTTCCCGGCTCCCGAAGACGTGGTCGCACCGTACCTGTATTTCATCGGACCGGACAGCCAGGGTACGACGGGGGTCAACTACAAGATAAACCCTGATTACTGCGAGTGACGATTCGAGTTATAAAACCTGCACCCTGCATTCAGGGTGCAGGCTTCGCATCTCGGGCGTGACTGGCACACATGTTTGCCGTGTTGAACAATCAGCGCATGATATTCTGCAAATACCCTGGGTCGACTGGTCAGCTGCTGTTCAAATGCTGCACGGATTTCATCATACGGCTCATCTCCGCCGATGTGCCCGAGGCGTCCAAAGACCCTGCGCGTGTAGGCATCGATAACGAAAACGGGCCGGTTGAAGGCATACAACAGGATGTCGTCTGCGGTCTCGTGGCCCACGCCATGCACACCCAGTAATGCCTGACGCAGCCTGGCCGTAGGCCAGTAGCGCAGCTTCCCGTAGCCGCCCTGGCCGGCATACCATTCACAAAAATTCCTGAGCCGCCTTGCCTTGACATTGAAATAGCCGGACGACCTGATGAGTCCCGCAAGAACCTCCTGTTCTGCCTGCACGATCGCATTCACGCCGAGCATGTCAGCGGCCTTCAGGTTGGCAATGGCCTTTTCGACATTCGTCCAGGCCGTATTCTGTGTAAGGATTGCCCCCACCATCACTTCAAACCTGCTCTCGGCCGGCCACCACTTCCGCGTGCCATGCTGGTCCAGAAGCATCCTGTATACCTGTCCCGCCCACCGGTCCCCGGAACTCCGGGGGCTGTCCGGGTGAGCCCTCATGGCCCGCTGTCGCAACGGGCAGCCCTGTATAGCTGACCGATCTGACTGGCCGGGAGCTCGATCCATACACCCGGGCGCAAGGTTGCCGGCAGGGCAAGCGGTCCGTAGCGCGTGCGGACCAGGCGGTTTACCTCCAGGCCCTGTGACTCCCACAGTCTTCGCACGATGCGGTTGCGGCCTTCCGTCAGCATTACCCGGCACCAGGTATTCGTGCCGGAAGGTTTCTGCATGTCCAGGACAGTCAGTCTGGCGATCCCGTCCTCCAGCTGCACACCCTGCTGCAGGCAGGACAGGATTTCATGTGTGATTGTGCCGTGAACACGCACCCGGTATTCCCGTTCAAGCCCCCTCGCGGGATGCATCAATGCATGGGCGAGCATGCCGTCAGTGGTCAGCAGCAACATGCCTGATGTATTGAGGTCCAGACGTCCCACGGACACCCAGCGACCGGACTCCAAGTCTGGCAGCTGATCGAAAATCGTGGCGCGCTGTTGCGGCTCCCGCCGTGAGACGATCTCCCCCACGGGCTTGTGATACAGGAGCACCCTGACTGGCACACGGGCCTGCAAGTCGACAGGTGTGCCGCAAACCGAAACGCGTTCATCCCCCCGAATGCGCTGTCCCAGGACACAGCATTCGCCATTGACCAGGACTCCCCCCGCCTCGATCCAGCACTCAATCTGGCGGCGGGAGGCAACGCCCAGGTGAGCTAGCAGCTTTTGAATCCTTTGTGACACCTGAATATGAAACAGGCAAAGGAATTGATCTCTTTTGCAGAGGGACGCAAGACAGCTGGAGTCAATGACGGGTTTTGCCCGTATCGACCAGTTCTCCAGACTCTGCAACGATCTGCAACGGTGGTTTTTCGCCCTCCTGGGGGTTCGGCAAATCCAGTTCCGGGTGCGACAGGTCCAGATCTTTCAACTCTGCAAGGGTCGGCAGCTCATCGAGCGATTTCAGGTTGAAATAATCAAGAAACTGCCGGGTGCTTCCATACAGGGCAGGCCGGCCAGGTACTTCCTTGTGTCCCACGACACGCACCCATTCCCGCTCGAGCAGGGTCTTGATGATGCTGCTGCTCACGCTTACCCCCCGGACTTCCTCGATTTCGCCACGCGTGATCGGCTGGCGATACACAATCAATGACAGCGTTTCAAGCAGGGCTCGTGAATAACGCGGGGGTTTTTCCTGCCACAGGCGTGCGACCCAGGGCTGTACATCCGGACGTGTCTGGTATCGCCAGCCACTCGCTATCCTGCGAAGCTCCACACCCTTGCCCTCACATTCCTCCTGCAGGGCGGTGATAGCATTCTTGACCTGCAGGCGGCTGGGCTTTTCTGCATCAGGCTCAAACAGCAACATCAGCCGGTCGACGCTCAATGCCACATCGGCCGCCATGAGGGCTGCCTCGACCACCCGCTTGACTTTCACATCATTCATGAATACCCGTCCTCCACAGGACCCTTGACAGCAGGCTTGACATAGATGGGTGCGAAGGGCTTGGACTGCACCAGTTCAACGGCATGATTCCTGAGCAGTTCCAGCAATGCAAGAAAAGTGACCACAACGCCTCCCCGCCCTTCCTCCACATCAAATAACCTTTGAAACTCCACAAAATCCTCGACGTTCAAGACACCCAGTATGCGGGACATCCGTTCCCTCACTGACAGGTGTTCGCGCTGGATAAGGTGGCTGGCGAACATTTGAGCACGCTGTATGACCTCATGAAAGGCACACAGCAGGTCTTTCAGGTCCACATTCGGGCGCGGTCTTTCCTCCTTGCATGCCGACTGCATGGCGGATACTTCAAAGGTATCCCGGTGCATGCGGGGCAACTCGTCGATCTGCTCAGAGGTTTTCTTGAACCTTTCGTATTCCTGCAGCCTGCGGATCAGGTCCAGACGCGGATCCTCCTCATCCTCCTCGCAGACGGGCTGTGGCAACAGCAGGCGCGACTTGATCTCTGCCAGCATGGCCGCCATGACCAGGTACTCCGCTGCAAGCTCGAGGCGCACTTCCTTCATCAACTCGATGTACTCCATGTACTGCTGGGTAATCCGCAGGATGGGCAGCGCCAGGATATCCAGATTCTGCCGCTTGATTAAATACAGCAGCAGATCAAGCGGGCCTTCGAAGGCGTCGAGAAAGATTTCCAGGGCATCAGGCGGGATATACAGGTCTTCCGGCGGCACCGTCATGGGCTCGCCTTTCACTACCGCGAACGGCAGTTCTGCCTGAAGCCGGTTCTGTGGTGACGGATCAGTTTTTGCCATGGCCATGCCTACCAGTATGATAACCCAATTGCTTCCCTGACATCATCCAGCGTATCACGGGCCACATCACGGGCCTGTTCACACCCTTCCTTGATGATACTGTGTACGGTGGACTCATCCTTCAGGTATTCGGCTGCACGTTCACGAATAGGCTTGAGTTCATTTTCCACGGAATCAATCACGGGCTGCTTGCACTCGATACAGCCGATTCCGGCACTGCGACATCCCTCCTCGACCCATGACTTGACCTCATCCCGGGAATAAATCTTGTGCAGCTGCCATACCGGGCATTTCTCCGGGTCCCCCGGGTCGGTGCGCTTCACACGCGCAGGGTCCGTCGGCATGGTGCGAATCTTCTTTTCAACCTCCACAGCCTGTTCGCGCAGGGAAATGGTATTGCGATACGACTTTGACATCTTTTGCCCATCCAGCCCGGTCATCTTCAGGGTCTTGGCCAGCAGGGGCTGCGGTTCCGGCAAAATGGTTTTCCCCTCACCCTGCAAATAGCCGAACAAACGCTCTTTGTCGCCAATCGATATATTCTGCTGGGTCTCCAGCATGGCCTGTGCGATTTCCAAAGACTCCTGGTCTCCCTGCTCCTGATAGCGTTTGCGGTGCCTGCGGTAAAGCCCGGCATTCTTTTTACCCATCTTGGCAATGGCCAGCTTTGCCTTCTCCTCAAAATCCGGCTCTTTGCCGTACAGGAAATTGAACCTTCGCGCGACCTCGCGGGTGAGCTCTACATGTGCGACCTGATCTTCACCCACCGGCACATGGCCTGCGCGGTACATCAGGATATCCGCACTCTGTAACAGCGGGTAGCCCAGGAATCCATAGGTCGCCAGATCCTTCTCCTTCAGCTTCTCCTGCTGGTCCTTATAGGTGGGTACACGCTCCAGCCAGCCCAGCGGGGTGATCATCGACAGCAGCAGGTGCAGCTCCGCATGTTCCGGTATGTGTGACTGGATAAACAGGGTCGCAGCACTCGGATTGACACCTGCCGCCAGCCAGTCAACGACCATGTCCGTCACGCTCCTGGAAATCACCCGGGTATTGTCATATTCGGTCGTCAGTGCATGCCAGTCCGCGACAAAGAAAAAACACTCATGTGTGTGCTGCAGCCTGACCCAGTTATGCAGCACTCCGTGCAAATGGCCCAGATGCAATGCACCGGTAGGCCGCATGCCTGAAAGGACACGCTTGTTTTGCAATGGATTAACGTTCACCGATTTTCAGATTGGAATCCCAAAAAAGCCGCCGATCATGGACGACAGAAACCTGAGAGGGGGATACAGGATTACCTTCAGCCCACCCAGCGCCAGCAACCCGAACACGATAAACATGCCTATTGGCTCAATCCTTGTCAGAAAGCCGGTAAAGCGTGCCGGGGCGAGTCCCGTCAGGATCCTGCCGCCATCCAGGGGGGGAACAGGCAGCAGATTAAGCAGGAACAGTACAAGGTTAATGATGATCCCGGCCTGACCCGCAAGGATCAGGGGCGTGGCAACCCATTCAGACTGGCCCGGCAGCAGGAGCCCGATCTTCATGATCATGGCCCATGCCAGGGCCATTACCAGGTTGGCAGCAGGACCGGCCGCGGCCACCCAGATCATGTCCCGTTTTGGATTGCGCAGCTGATTGAAATTGACCGGTACAGGTTTGGCCCATCCAAATCCAAACCCCACGAGAATAATCAGCACAGCCGGCACCAGGATCGTTCCGAATACATCAATGTGGCGGATAGGATTCAGGCTCAGCCTGCCCATGATCGCAGCCGTGTGGTCACCGTAGTGCCTGGCTGCCCACCCGTGGGCCACCTCATGCAGAGTGATGGCAAACAGAACCGGTATGGCCCATATGGCAATGGTTTGCATGGTGTTCATCGACAGGGCTTATTATACGCAGCATTACCGCGGGGTTGCACCACTACGTCCTGGAGAGCCAGTCGGTGTCACCCTTGCCCTGGCGCAACACCGCCGGACTTTCCCGGGTCAAGTCGATGACCGTGGTCACCTCGACCCCGCAATACCCGCTGTCGATCACCAGATCGACATCATGCTCCAGGAGTTCACGCATCGCCTGCGGGTCCGACAAGGGTTCCGGGTCATCGGGCAGTATCAGCGAACTGCTCATCAACGGTCCGCCCAGTGCTTCACATATCTGCAAGGCAACGGGGTGAGCCGGGACCCTCAAACCGATCGTCCTTCGTTTCGGTGCCAGCAGACGGCGTGGCACCTCGTGGGTCGCCTTCAGCAGAAAAGTGTACGGTCCGGGTGTACAGCGCTTCATAAGCCGGTAGGCACTGTTATCCACCAATGCATAGTTGGACAGCTCGGACAGGTCGCGGCATACCAGGGTAAAATGGTGTTTCTCATCCAGCTGGCGAATCCTGCGGATCCTCTGCATGGCCCGCTTGTCCCCGATATGACAGCCCAGGGCATAGCAGGAATCCGTCGGGTAGGCGATCAGGCCGCCTTGGCCGACAATTTCCACAGCCCGCTGTATCAGGCGTGCTTGCGCCCTTTCGGGATGAATTACAAAATACTGGGACATGGGACCATCAAGACCATCGCTGCGGGGTTCATCGCGTACCAGCCCAGTTGCGCATTCCTGTCAGGATGAACAGGCAGTTGCCCGGTGCATCATGGCATCCCGGGGACATGCAGGCAGACGATATCTGGGTACACTGCAGATAATCTGCTATGCTTGGCTCCATCATTGTACTCGCACCGCAATATTCTCCCGCTAACCGCTGTTATATCAATCACCCTGTTATCAACTGCGATGCTTTACGCCATCATCAGCCAGGACGTCGGCAACAGTCTAGCCAAACGCAAGTCTGTTCGGGACCAGCATATTGCGCGCCCGGATGAACTGAAAAACCAGGGGCGTCTCGTGCTGGCCGGCCCCCACCCTGCAGTAGACAGTCCCGACCCGGGTGAAGCGGGCTTTACCGGGAGCCTGATCATTGCAGAATTCGAATCCCAGCAGGCCGCCCAGGAATGGGCCGATGCAGACCCGTATATCGACGCCGGGGTGTATGCGAGCGTCGTTGTCAAACCTTTCAAGCGCGTCCTGCCCTGAGCGTTGAAACGCCACCGAAGACCGGACAGCCCCTACGGCTGTCGGATCAGTTCCATGAATTCCGATCGTGAGCGGGAGTCATCCCTGAAGGCACCCAGCATGGAACTGGTAACCGTCTTGCTGTTTTGCTTCTGGACACCGCGCATGACCATGCAGAAATGGCTTGCTTCAAGCACCACTGCAACGCCGTGCGCATTCAGCACCTCCAGCAACCCGCTGGCAATCTGGTTGGTAAGCCTTTCCTGTACCTGCAGGCGCCTTGCAAAGATATCCACCACACGGGCAATCTTGCTCAGACCAATGACTCGCCCTTTTGGCAAATAACCAATGTGTGCACGGCCAAAGAAAGGCAGTATGTGGTGCTCGCACAGGGAGTAGAACTCCACATCTTTCACGATCACCATCTCCTCGCAGGACTCCTCAAACAACGCATCGCTCACGGCATCCTCTACGGTAAGTTCATACCCGCTGGTCAAATAATGCAGGGCACTGGAAACCCGTCTTGGTGTGTCCACCAACCCTTCACGCTCGGGATTTTCCCCGATCAGCTGCAGCATCTTGCGCACCTGTACTTCAAGCTCCAGATCGCGCTCACCCCTTTGTGAAGCTGAGCGTTCTTCCAGGTAGCGCCCACCGGCAAGCATTTCCAGCGCCTTTCTGTTCATGTATAGATTCCAGGAATTCGTGCATCCATGATACAACCTTTGCGGCCGTGATCATAACAGCTTATGGCCCGGCAGTTAAAACTTCCACAGTTTCCTGCAGCCCGCAAAAGGCAGTCCAGTCAACCGGATTCCTGTCGCCCACGGCTACACTAATCTGTGCATCGCTGTGCGAATAATGCTACAGTCTAGGCGGATCCGGGGTGACAGGCCCTGATCCAGACTGATATGACAAGTCCAAGCGAGGTCACGACCATGAGCGACACCGTCCCAACAGATTCCGTGCTTCGACGCCACCACGAGGCTGCCCGCAAAGGAGCTGACAGCGACACGGTTCCAACAGATTCCGTGCTTCGACGCCACCACGAGGCTGCCCGCAAGATTGCTCAGGGTGCACCGGCCGAGACACGGACCCCGGAACCTGCTGCCGTGAAACCCGACGTTCGGGAACCCGCTGAAGAGCCTGCACAGGAGGGCGGTTTTGTTGGCTGGCTAAAAAGGCTATTTTGCGGCTAGGGTGCCGGCCTGAACCTGGGCATAGTGCAACAGGGCATACGTAAAGCGACCGTCACCGGTTATATACGTACTTGACATAGAGTCCCTGTAGACCGGCTGGATGCGAACGCCATCCTCGAGAGGGGTTATCGCATAAATATCAGCAAAGCCCAGTTTGGTGGTCCCCTGCTCGCTAACATAATAGATATTATGGTCTGTTATGACCAACTTCCCCCGCGCCTGAACCTCAATTTCCCGTTTCCTGTACCGTGATCTCCTGAACTGGCTATTCAGGATTGTCTGGAACAGGGCCCATTTGCCGGGTTCATCAATTTTTTTCTGTCCGACCTTGTGGACCCCTTCAAACATCCAGAGCAGTGACTCCTCATCCTCCAAACTGATTTCACCGGGCACGGCCGGGAAAGATTTCGAAGGCTTTCTGCCCTGCATGATACCTGCAAGATGTTCGACATTGGAAAGCCTCATGAACAGGTGAGGTGCCACATCCCAGTGCTCCAGGCCTAACGCCTGCGCGATATCCAGGAGGCGGCCCGCATGTCCGGGATCGGGTGATGTACTCTTGAGAATACGGGTAGCCTGAGCCTGCCAGGCTTTCCCGATCAGCGTATCGAACAGTTTCGGAGAGAATGCCGAAGACGGCAGGCAGGCCTCGGCGGCCTCCCGGGTTCCGTCCCGCCCCGGGACCGACTGCACGGCGTCCGCAATGGCCTGCTGAAGACACCGGTTTGTACTTTCATAAACCGGAAGGCATGCCTTGTGCAAGGAATAGAATGGTCCTACCGACTTATTGCAGACGATGCATTTACCCACAGGGCCACTGCAAAGAGATGCTAGTTGTCTTCCAGGCCTTCATACAGTTGATCATCAAACGGGCTATCCCCGTCATGGACCAGGAATTCACGACGGTCCAGGTAGGCATCACGTATGAACACGTAACGCTCGTGACTGAGTTCTTCGACCCTCTCTTCGAGTTCCATGTATTCTGCCCGGGTATTGATGACATTCATGGCAAACAGTGCATCTTGCTCCGATGACGTGGCACCCGACACGCTGGCTGACCACAACATGACATCCAGCATCATGCCGGGTCCGTCACGCAAATTGCTCGGCCCGAAAAACGGCAGGACCACATAGGGTCCGGTACCTACTCCCCAGTACCCCAGCGTCTGTCCGAAATCCTCATCGTGTTTTTGCAAGCCCATCTGGCTTGCGACATCAAACAGGCCCAGTATGCCCACCGTCGAGTTGACCAGGATCCGGCCGATATCAGAACCCGCATCCGCAAACTTGAACTGCAGCAGGTTATTCAGGGCAATTCCAATATCAGCAATATTGGAAAAGAAATTGCTGACACCCGTTTCAACAAAATCCGGTGCTATAGCCTGGTACCCGGTGGTTGCCGGAATCAGAAATGCGCGGTCCACGGCGTCATTGAAGGTGTACACCTTGCGATTGAATCCTTCCCAGGGGTCATCCGGGTGAGGCGGTGCCTGCTGGGCACTCGCACACACGCTCAGCGCCAGACCGGCGAGAAGTAAAAAAGCATACCGAGATTTGATTAATTTCCTCATTTTCATTCAACACATGCACTGTTTCAGGATTTGGACCGTGCTGATTTTGCCATAATCCGCATACGCAAGGCATTTAATTTTATAAAACCTTCTGCATCCTTCTGATTATACGCACCTTTGTCATCCTCGAAAGTGGCAATTCCAGGGTCAAACAGGCTGTTTGCTTCGGATTCTCGACCGACGACCTGTGCACTGCCCTTGAACAGTTTCATCCGCACCGTTCCCGTGACCGACGCCTGGGTGGCATCGATCAGCTTCTGCAATGCCAGTCTTTCAGGGCTCCACCAGTACCCGTTGTAGACCATGGCAGCATACCGGGGCATCAGTTCATCCTTCAGATGCGTGACTTCACGGTCCAGCGTAATGGACTCCATGGCACGATGGGCCTTGTGCAGCACGGTTCCCCCGGGGGTTTCATAACACCCGCGAGATTTCATGCCGACATAACGATTTTCCACAATGTCCTGTCTTCCGACCCCGTGTGAACCGGCCACTGCATTGAGTCTCTCCAGCAGGCGTGCAGGCGTGTGGGGCGTACCGTCCAGGCTGACCGGATCGCCTTGTTCAAACCCGATTTCAAGGTACTGCGGCTGATCCGGGGCCTGCTCCGGCGCACAGGTCAGCTGCCACATTCCCTCATCCGGCTCTGTCCAGGGGTCCTCCAGGGCACCTCCCTCATACGAAATGTGCAGCAAATTGGCATCCATCGAGTACGGTGACTGCTGACCCCGCTTGTGCTCGATGGCAATATTGTGCCGGCTGGCATACTCCAGCAGCTTCTCGCGCGAATTGAGATCCCATTCCCGCCATGGTGCGATGACCCGGATTTCCGGGTTCAGCGCATAGGCTCCAAGTTCAAACCGCACCTGATCATTGCCCTTCCCTGTCGCGCCGTGGGAAATTGCATCGGCACCGGTCTCTCCGGCAACCTCCACCAGGCGTTTGGCAATCAACGGGCGGGCAATCGATGTGCCCAGCAGGTATTCTCCTTCGTAGACCGCATTGGAACGCAGCATCGGAAAAACAAAATCGCCTGCAAACTCCTCTCTGAGATCCTCGATATAGATCTCACCCACGCCCAGGGCCTCGGCCTTGGCCCGCGCAGGCTCAACCTCGTCACCCTGGCCAATATCTGCGGTGAAGGTCACAACTTCACACAGATAGGTCTCTGCCAGCCACTTGAGGATTACCGAAGTGTCCAGGCCACCTGAATAGGCAAGTACAACTTTTCGAACTGATGACATACTATGCACGTAGACGCTTGATGAATGACGGGTGGTTTCGTTGCGGATTATAGCCGAAAGCCAAACCCTGATTGGACATATTAGTTTATGAACCCTGCAACACAGCAAGACCCGGTCCCGCTCGGCAACCGATTTCGTGGCTTTTGCCCGATAGTCGTTGACGTGGAAACCGGCGGTTTCAATGCCAGCACCGACGCCCTGCTGGAAGTGGCAGCCGTGCTGGTAGGCCTGAACAAGGAACAGGAGTTTTTCTGCCAGCAGACCGTTGCTGCACATGTTCGCCCGTTTGACGGGGCGAACATTGACCCCGCTTCACTTGAAGTAAACAAGATCGACCCCTTCCACCCCCTGAGAATTGCATTGACTGAACAGGAGGCCCTGGAAAAAATCTTCAAGCCGGTACGCAAGCATATCAGGCAAAACCAGTGCACCCGGGCGATCCTGGTCGGGCACAACGCCTTTTTTGATCTGGGGTTCATCAAGGCCGCGGTCGAACGTACCGGCATCAAGGACAACCCCTTCCATCCCTTCAGCAATTTCGACACCGTCACACTCGGTGCAATGGCCTATGGCCAGACTGTGTTGTCGAGGATTGCAGTGGCCGCGAATCTCGAATGGGAAAGCAGCAGCGCCCATTCCGCGGTCTATGATGCCGAAAAAACCGCTGCCATATTCTGTGACGTGATGAACAAGTGGAGCGGCATGCACACCTGAAACCAGGAATGCGGGAGCAACCGGTTTCTAGCTGCTTCCTGAAGCCGTCTCCACCATCTTTTGCAGTTCACCTTTCTCGTGCAGGTCCAGCGTGATATCACAGCCCCCGATCAGCTCACCATTGATATACAACTGGGGAAAAGTGGGCCAGTCTGCAAATTGAGGCAGGTTTTCAAATATCTCCGAATCCATGAGAACATTCACATAGGCAAACTCATGGCCACAAGACTTGAGCGCTTCTGCCGTGCGGCTTGAAAACCCGCATTGAGGCATCTGCGGCGTACCTTTCATGTACAAGATTACCGGATTCGATTCCACCTGTTCTTTGATTCGCTCCAATACGTCCATTGCCACGCTCTCCTGAAAAACTTAAACAAACGGGTTGCTATTGTACTGTGGGGCGACTAGCTGGCAAGGCATCTATCCACATTGCGCTGCAGCCAGAACTCCAGCAGGGCCAGATGCCACAGCTTGCTCCCTTTCAGCGGTGTCAGATACCGTTCCGGGTTTGCAAGCAATGTGTCGACATACCTGCGCTGAAACAGGCCCCGCTGCATGCAGGCATCCGAATGCAGTATGCCGCGCATGAACTCCATGAACTCGGATCGGACGTATTTCAAGGCCGGTACGGGAAAATAGCCTTTTTCACGGTCAATCACTTTGGATGGCAGTAAGCCCCGGGCTATATTTTTCAATATATGCTTTCCACCGTGGGCCAGCTTGTACCGGACGGGTAACTGCATGGCCAGTTCCACCAGTTCGTGGTCCAGAAACGGCACCCGCGCTTCCAGGCCATGGGCCATGGTCATGTTATCGACACGCTTCACGGGGTCATCCACCATCAATGTCGTCACATCCATGTGCAGCACCGCGCGAATGAAGTCGTCCGTATTGGCCTCGTGCAGCAGCTGCCTGACACTGTCCGAAGTAAAATCATCACTTACCAGGTCCTGATGCAGGGTGTCTTGCATTTCGGCATGGCTTCGATCGAAATAGTGCCTGGCGAAACTCTCCACACCAAACGATGATTCGGCCTGCATCCGGGGATACCAGAAGTACCCACCAAATACCTCGTCCGCACCCTGGCCGGATTGTACAACCGACACATGCTGGCTGACCTGCTCGGCCAGCAGATAAAACGCAATCGCATCCTGTCCGACCATGGGCTCAGTCATGTGTTCCACCGCCTCAGGCAGGCGTGCAAGCACCTTGCGGTTGTCAATATAGAATTTGTGGTGCCGGGTGGCAAAGTGTCCGGCCACGGCATCCGAATATTCAAATTCGTTTCCGCGCTCCTCGGGCTGATCCTCAAACCCTGCCGAATAGGTTTGTATTTCCCGCACTCCGGCCTGGTTCAGCAGACCCACCAGCAGACTCGAGTCCAGGCCCCCTGACAGCAGCACCCCCACCGGCACATCAGCAATCCGCAGCCTTCTCTCGACTGCCAGCTGCAGCGCCGCCTGGATGTCATGCTGCCATTCCTGTTCGCCTTTATCGGCATCGACCCGGTCTGCATTCAACTGCCAGTAGCGCTCAACCATGCTGTTCCCCGCTGCCTGAACCCGCATGGTATGGCCGGGGGGAAGCTTTTTCAGTCCCTGCAAAATCGTGCCGGGTGCGGGCACCACACCATGCAGGCTCAGAAAATGGTGCAGGCCGGCCCGGTCCAGTTCGGTGTCCACCCCTCCTGCACCGAGCAAGGCCTGTGAAGTCGAGGCAAAACGGAAAAACTCTTTTCCTTGGGTATAGTAGAGGGGCTTGATCCCCAGCCGGTCACGCGCAAGGAAAAGCTCCTGGCGGCCTGCATCCCATATGGCAAAGGCAAACATCCCCGAAAGCTTCGAGACACTGGACCGCCCCCATTGCGCATAGGCCTTGAGGATGACTTCCGTATCCCCCGTGGAACGAAACGTATGGCCCAGTCCAATCAGTTGCCGGCGCAACTGCGGGTAATTGTAGATCGTGCCGTTGAACACGATGACAGTCCCGGCAGCGGCATCGACCATTGGCTGATTGGCCTGTTCCGAGAGGTCAATGACCGCCAGGCGACGGTGACCAAGCCCAAGGGCAGCGGAAAAGTAGCTTCCTTCATGATCCGGTCCGCGGCGGCGCAATGCACGCAGCATGCTTTCGATCGTATCCGGGCCTGACGCATTCCCGTCCAGACGCAACTCACCACAGATTCCACACATCAGATATTATACCGGACTGCCCCAGCCCCCCCCGCCTGGCGATTCGATGCGAAGACAATCTCCTGCACGCACATCCCGCTGGACCTTGCCGGGCATGCGTTCGCCATTCAGGTAATTGCCGCCCGCCTGACCCGGGTGACCGCCGTTCAGCCCCCAGGGGGGCCGGGTGCGGCGTTCAGACAGGACGGTAAACGTCGCGCTGTCAAGAAATTCAAGCTCCCGGATCAGTCCGTCACCACCGTCGTGCTGCCCGGGCCCACCCGAGCCGTTGCGTATCGCATAACGCGTCACCCGTAACGGATAATTGATCTCCAGGACTTCAACCGGAGTATTTTGCGTATTGGTCATATGGGTATGCACCGCAGACAACCCGGGCTGGGCCATCGAGCCTCCCATGCCCCCCGCAATGGTTTCATAGTAGCCCCATGCCTGCCCTGTCGAACTGCCGAGCGCAAGATTGTTCATGGTGCCCTGGCTGCAGGCGGGAATTGCATCGGGGAGCGCCTGGCTCAGGGCGCCGAGTACCGCATCCACTATCCTCGAACTGGTCTCGACATTGCCGGCCGCCACCGCGGCAGGCCGGTGTGCATTCAGCAAGGACCCGGACGGGACCTGGAGCCTGAATGGGGAGAAACTGCCCGCACAGGCGGGGGTCTCTTTTGGCATCAGGCACCTGAACACATAGGATACGGCGGCAGCCGTCACCGATATGGGACAGTTGATGTTTCCGTCTGCCTGCATGGCAGTACCGGAAAAATCGACCTCCACATGCCGGTCGTGCACCTGCAGTGAAACCGAGATCGCCAGATCCGTACTGCCCTGCCCGTCATCCTCCATATAATCCGTGAACGAATAGGTGCCGTTCGGGATCTTTGCCACCACGGAGCGTGCGATATGTCTGCCGTAATCATTCAGGTCGGACAGCAAGCCCAGAAACTGCTCCCTGTCCGAGCTTCCCACCAGTTCCGCCAGGCGTTGAATGCCCAGGCGGTTGGCACTGCACTGTGCCGCAATATCGCCCAGGGTGTCGCGCAGGTTTCTGGCATTCCTGAACAGCTCCCTGATGACCTGCTGGTCGATCTCGCCGTTGCAGCCAATTTGGGTGGGGGGAATCACCACCCCTTCCTGCGACAGGCTCGTGGAGACCGGCATGGAGCCCGGTGTTTCCGCGCCGATGTCTGCATGATGTGCACGATTGGCCACAAAACCGGTCAACTGGCCTTGAATGAACACCGGGCAGACCACCGTTACATCCGGCAAATGGGTCCCGCCCAGATAGGGGTCATTCAGGGCAATGAAGTCTCCTGGCAACCATGTCCGTTCGGCGACAATCTGCTGCATGGCGTACGCCATGCTGCCCAGGTGCACCGGGATATGTGCCGCCTGCGCACACAGGCCACCCTGTGGATCGAACACGGCGCACGAATAATCCAGTCGGTCCCGAATATTGGGTGAGAAGGCAGCAAACCGCAACTGCGCGCCCATTTCTTCGCAAACGGCATCGATTCTGCGGGCAAAAATACTGAGCTCAATCGGGTCCATGTCAGGCGTATAACAATAAGGTTAAGTTTACCGGGCAGATTCGTTATAATCAGACGTGCACAATAAGTCAA
The DNA here is from genome assembly GCA_026713925.1 of Gammaproteobacteria bacterium. Classification (GTDB taxonomy): domain Bacteria; phylum Pseudomonadota; class Gammaproteobacteria; order UBA4575; family UBA4575; genus WTFY01. Next base: position 120,731 of record JAPONM010000061.1, on the reverse strand, counting down.
AAGACAGATTCAAATAATCGGCTGTAAGCACATAAAGAGGGGTACTTCATGAATCCATTGAACTCAATTCTCGGTACTATCATTGCAGGTACAATTGTTGCCATTTTGATTGGGCTTGGCTTTACTCCTGCATTCGACTTGGTTGGGTGGTCCTTGGCAGTATGGCTGCATGTCTTTACAGGCATCATCTGGATCGGCTTATTGTACTACTTTAATTTCGTGCAGGTTCCTGCCATGGCTGATGCGGCAGCCGATGCAGACGGTCCAGGCCCTGCGGCGATCGGAAAATACGTGGCTCCCCGCGCACTTGTCTGGTTTCGCTGGGGTGCGGTAGCCACCTGGCTGACCGGAGCCTGGGCGCTCGAGTATGTAGGGGGATTTGCCCAGAACTTTTTTGCCACGAACGGGGTGACCGCGATTGGAGTCGGTGCATGGCTGGGAACCATCATGCTGTTCAATGTCTGGGTATTGATCTGGCCCAACCAGAAAAAGGTGCTGGGGATGGTACAGGCCAGCGATGATGAAAAGGCAAGGGCCAAAAAAGTGGCCTTCATGGCCTCACGTACCAACACGCTGCTCTCTATCCCCATGCTGGCATGCATGGTTGCCGCGGGACATGGGTTTTTCATCTGACCAATAAAGGGCCGAAGGCAGTGCCTGGCCTCAGCCGGGTACTGTTTTCAGTTGCGGTTCAGGCAGAAATTCAATACAGTCAGGTGCGTTTCCGGCAGCCCAGGTGGCTGCCTTTTTTATTTTTTGAGCGAAGCAAGAATATGGACAACAGGCATGTAATGCCCACCTATGCACGCAAACCGGTCTCTTTTGAACAGGGTGAAGGCGTGTGGCTTTTTTCCGGCAAAGGGAAAAATGACCGGTATCTGGATGCCCTGTCGGGGCTTGCAGTGTGCGGACTGGGCCATTCTCATCCCGCGGTAGTGTCCGCAGTATCCGAACAGTGTGCCCGGCTTGTGCATACGTCCAATCTGTACGGAATAGCGCTGCAGGAAAAACTCGCCGCCAGACTGTGTCAGCTGTCTGCAATGGATGCTGCTTTCTTCTGCAACTCCGGTGCGGAAGCCAACGAGGCGGCCATCAAGCTGGCAAGGCTGTACGCACACCATAAGAAGGAATCAGCCCCTGCAGTCATTGTCACCGAGAACAGCTTCCACGGGCGCACCCTGGCAACCCTGACGGCAACTGGAAATCAGGCCGTTCAAGCCGGGTATGAACCCCTTGTACCCGGGTTCATACGCGTGCCTTACGATGACGTGGGGGCAGTGCAGGCCGCGCTGGGCGAGAACCCGCAAGTGGTTGCGATCCTGGTGGAACCGATTCAATGTGAAGGCGGGATCAATATTCCCCGCCCGGGATACCTGGCTGAGCTGAGCAGGCTTTGCGAGCGCCACGCAGCCCTGCTCATCCTGGATGAAGTCCAGACAGGAAATGGCAGGACAGGAAAGTGGTTTTGCTTCCAGCATGAAGAGGTTCAGCCCGATATCATGGTCACTGCAAAGGGTCTGGGGAACGGTGTGCCGATCGGGGTGTGCCTGGCAAAAAGAACGCTCGCCGAATTATTCACTCCCGGCTCACATGGCTCCACTTTTGGCGGCAACCCCCTGGCATGCCGGGCCGCACTCGCTACACTTGAGACCATCGAGACCCAGGGGTTGCGTGCAAACGCTGCCAGGCTGGGCGAATACATGGTTGCCGGCCTTCAGGAAAAGCTTTCAGGCCTGGACTGCATCCGGGAAGTTCGTGGCAAGGGCCTGATTATCGGAATTGAACTGACACGGCCCTGCGGCCAGATCGTGGACCTGTGCCTGGAGAACAGACTGCTGGTGAACGTAACAGCGGATAGAGTCATCCGGCTGCTGCCGCCATTGATCCTGGAAAAACCGCACGCAGACATCATCGTAGACACCGTGGTCCGCTGTATTCACACCTTTGCAGAATCAATTTCCGGAAAACCGGATACCCGGCATGAGTAGCCGTCATTTCCTCAGCCTGCTTGATTGCTCTCCTGGTGAACTCAGGAAGTTGCTCTTGCGTGCCGTTGACCTCAAAAAACTGCTGAAAGCGGGCCAATCCTATACGCCATTGACCCGCAAGACCCTGGCCATGGTATTTGACAAATCATCGACCCGCACGCGGGTGTCCTTCGAGGCCGGCATGATTCAACTGGGGGGGCAGGCACTGTTCCTGTCGCCCCGCGATACCCAGTTTGGCCGAGGTGAGCCAATCGAAGACAGTGCACGGGTATTGTCCAGAATGGTAGACGCAGTCATGATCCGGACCTATGAGCATGACAAGGTGGAAACGTTTGCCGCACATTCCTCGGTGCCCGTGATCAATGGGCTCACCGATTTGTATCATCCGTGTCAGCTGCTGGCCGATATGCAAACCTGGCTTGAGCACCGTGGTGAAATCAAGGGGGCCACGGTGGCCTGGGTGGGGGACGGCAACAACATGTGTCATTCCTATATCAATGCAGCCCGCCAGTTTGACTTCAATCTGAACATCGCCTGCCCCGAGAATTACCTGCCCAAGACCTCGGTCATCAAGCCGGCCGGTGACAAGGTCAACCTGATGACCGAGGCCGCCGCGGCCGTTGAGCACGCCGACCTGGTCGTCACGGATGTGTGGGCGAGTATGGGGCAGGAAAAAGAGCTCGATGAAAGACAGGATGCCTTCAGGGCCTTCCAGGTGAATGAGTCACTGCTGGCGCTTGCCAGCAAAGATGCATTGTTCATGCATTGCCTGCCTGCACACCGTAACGAGGAGGTTACGGACGAGGTCCTGAACAGCCCACAGAGTGTCGTGTGGGATGAAGCCGAAAACAGGCTCCACGCACAAAAGGCCTTGCTGGAATTCCTGATGGCCTGATCCGGGCGTGACTCGCCCTTTGGCACCCTCAGTCTGCGGGTTTCGCCAGCACCAGTGAAAAGTATTCGTTGTCCGGCACATAATGCGCCTGCTCGCACAGACCACTTTTAGACAGCAGGTGCTGAACAGAGGAGCGGCTATATTTACGACTGATTTCCGTGAGGATCCGCTCGCCCTCACGCAGGCAAATCGTTTCATTGATCGCGGGCAATGCAACCTCCTGGTCACACCCGGCAACCAGGTACATCTCGATCTGTTCCCTGGCATCGTCATACACGGCAAGATGGGAAAACCCGTCCAACCGGAAATTTGCTCCCAGGCGGGCATTCAGCACCTTCAGTACGTTCAGGTTGAAGCGTGCGGTGACCCCTAGTGCGTCGTCATAGGCCCGTTCCAGCACACCCCTGTCCTTGACCCGGTCCAGACCCAGCAAAAAATGGTCACCGGGGGCCATCTTCTCCGCCACCCTGCCCAGCAACTCGATCGCTTCCTGCTCGGTGAAGTTTCCAATTGAACTGCCAAGGAAAACATACAATACCGGCTTTTCAAGCCCGTGCAGGGCTTCTATGCCGGCGAGGTATTCGGCTGCCAGGGATTCAATCCTCAATCCGGGAAAGGTACATAACAACCGGCCGGCAGATTCAACAAGTACTTCTTCGCATACATCTATCGTGACATACGCGACGGAATCAGAACGGGAATCCAGCCTGGAAAGCAGAACCTCTGTTTTAACCGAGGCTCCGGCACCCAGTTCGACACAGGTCTGCGGCCGGGCAGTGACGATAATTTCATCCGCATGCCGCTGCAACAATGCAAGCTCGGTACGGGTCAGGTAGTAGTCCCGGGTCTGGCAGATTTCACTGAAGAGCCTGGAACCGGCCTCATCGTAAAAATACTTGGGCGGCAGGCTGCGGGGGGCATGCACCAAGCCCGCCCTCGCATCACGTTTCAATGCCTTCAGCACATCTCGGCTGGACAGCGTTTTGAGCCGGAACCGGTCGCCGGACAAGTCTAAAGCCATTAGATATATTCCCGGTTTCAGAGTAGCATTGCAAGCGCTGGAACTGCCTGATGACGGGGCTGGGAACACCTGAAATGCTGACAAAAACCGATCTGAGCGCGGCACGGATTGAGCAAACAGGTGCCCTGCCCGAGACCCTGCAGACCAACTTTAACGATCAACAGGGGGAATGATGGAAGTCATATATTCAATGTTGGGCCAACTGAGCAGTTTTATCTGGGGTCCTGTCATGCTGGTGATGCTTTTGGGAGTCGGCGTCTACCTCACACTTGGACTCAAACTGATTCCGTGGCGAAAAGTCGGCCTCGGGTTTTCACTGCTTGTCTCAGGCAAGGCCGACAAGGACCAGGGAGAAATCAGCCCCTTTCAGGCGCTGATGACGGCCCTGTCCGCAACCATCGGCACAGGAAATATAGCGGGTGTGGCCACAGCCATTTTCCTCGGCGGACCCGGGGCGATCTTCTGGATGTGGATCACGGCACTGTTCGGCATGGCAACCAAGTACGGCGAAGCCGTGCTGGCTGTCAAATACAGGGAAATGGATGATGAAGGCAGGCGGGTCGGCGGACCGATGTACTACATCAAAAACGGTCTGGGAAAGAACTGGAAATGGCTGGGCTTCCTGTTCGCACTGTTCGGCATGATTGCCGCGTTTGGAATCGGCAATATGGTGCAGTCCAACTCGGTTTCCGATGCGGTGCATTCCAACTTCGGGGTCAGCCCGCTTATAACAGGCATCGTGCTGGCTGTGCTGGTCGGGCTGGTGATTCTGGGTGGTATCCAACGTATCGGCGTGGTGGCCGGAAAACTCGTTCCCATCATGGCCATCGCCTACATACTGGGTTCACTCATTGTCATTTTTGCGAACTTCATGAATATCGGGGAAGCGTTTAAACTGATTTTTTCCAGCGCCTTCAGCGGTACAGCCGCGACGGGCGGTTTTGCAGGGGCAGCGGTCTGGGCGGCGATTCGTTTCGGCGTCGCGCGGGGAGTGTTTTCCAACGAGGCAGGCCTCGGCAGCGCCCCGATTGCGCATGCGGCGGCCCAGACAAACGACCCGGTGCGCCAGGGCCTGATCGGCATGCTCGGCACCTTCATCGACACGCTCATCGTGTGCACCATGACGGCACTGGTCATTCTGTTGACGGGCGCCTGGACCAGCGGAGAGACGGGTGCGGCCCTGTCCACTCTTGCCTATGGCCAGGGAATCAGCGGCGGGAACTACATCATCACATTCGGCCTGATCATATTTGCCTTCACCACCCTTCTGGGCTGGAGCTATTACGGCGAACGCTGTGCCGAGTTCATCTTCGGGGTGCGTATCATCATGCCTTACAGGATCCTGTGGGTCATCGCCATCCTGACCGGGGCGGTCATCAAGCTTGAACTGGTCTGGCTGCTGGCAGATGTCATGAACGGGTTCATGGCAATCCCCAACCTGATCGCCCTGGCACTGCTGAGTCCTGTCATCTTCAAGGTCACGAGCGATTACCTGTACAAGTAATGCGCTGACAGATGGCATGAAGCCCAGAAAATGAGTCCGGCAGTCCACAGCGCGGAGGCACTGGAGATGATCCGTCGCGCAGTTCACATCGCCCTGGAAGAGGATATCGGAAAGGGTGATGTGACGGCCTCATTGTTCAGCAACGACAAAATGGCCGAAGCCACAGTGGTCTGCCGGGATGATGCCGTATTGTGCGGTCAGCACTGGTTCAGCGAGGCCCTGCATCAACTCAATGGGGACGTAAAGATTGACTGGGATTTCGGGGATGGCGATCTCATGGAAGAAGGCTCGACGGTTTGCACCGTACGCGGTGCGGCAAGGGCCATCCTCAGTGCCGAGCGTACCGCATTGAATTTCCTGCAGACCCTGTCAGCCACCGCAACGTGTACCCGCCAGTACGTCGAGCGCATATCGGGCACGCCTGCACAGATCCTGGACACGCGCAAGACCCTTCCGGGCATGCGCTATGCACAAAAATATGCCGTGAAATGCGGTGGCGGGGTAAACCATCGGATGGGGCTGTACGATGCGATCCTGATCAAGGAAAACCACATTGCAACGGCGGGCTCCATTCACAAAGCAGTGTCCATGGCCAGACAAAAATTTCCTGCCCTGCCACTCGAAATCGAAGTGGAAAACCATCAACAGCTCAAGCAGGCACTGACATCCGAGGCCGATACAATTTTGCTGGACAACTTTTCCCTGCCGGAACTGCAAGCAGCCGTGCACTTAAATGGAAACACAAAGAAACTGGAAGCCTCCGGCAACATCAACCTGGACAACATCCGGGAAGTCGCCAAAACCGGCGTGCATTACATTTCGATCGGCGCCATCACAAAAAACATACAGGCGGTAGACTTTTCCGTACGCTTCTGAACTGGCCACGACACGCCGGGTCAGCCACTCAACCTGCTTTTAGCCTCTTCCCAGGCCTGCTGCATCTCTTCCAGGGAACAATCCCCTGGAATCTTTCCCTGCCGGGCCACCCTTTCTTCAACATACTGGAAACGCCGGATGAATTTCCCGTTACTTTTCCGCAGTGCCTCTTCCGTGTTGACACCCAGGTGCCGGCCCAGATTGACGACTGAAAACAGCAAGTCCCCCAGTTCTTCTTCCAGCCTGTCTTGCCGTTCATTTCCTGCAAGCACGTCTTCAAGCTCACCGAGCTCTTCTTTTATCTTGAGCAATACCTGTCTGGCCTCTGGCCAGTCAAATCCTACCGATGCCGCGCGTCTTTGCAGTTTTTCAGCACGCAGCAGTTGTGGAAGGGCATCCGGAACATCGTCCAGGATGCTGCTACCCGGGCGGTGCTCCCCCTTTGCCTTGCGTTCTGCATCCTTGATTTCATCCCAGGTCGTCCCTGCAGGTTCTGCTCCCTTGTTGAATATCAACGGGTGACGGCGCACGAGCTTGTCGCTGATGCCTTTAGCCACATCGTCAAAATCAAACAGATCCTGCTCCCTGGCCATCTGCGTGTAATAAATGACCTGCAGCAGCAAGTCCCCCAGTTCATCCCTGAGTTGCGGAAAATCCTGCCTGTCAATGGCTGCAGCCACCTCATACACCTCTTCAATGGTACAGGGGACGATGGAAGCAAAGGTCTGGCGCAGGTCCCAGGGGCAGCCGCGTTCCGGATCCCGCAAAATCTCCATGATGCTGATCAGACGATACAGGTTTTCCATAAGCTCACCACAATCCTCATAACTGATGTGGAGTGTGTTATACCACTCGCATGGCATTCAATGAAAACCGGATGGCATGATCTGGGAATAAATAAACCCAGGCTGCCCATCATGCACCAGGCAGGTGTTTCCAGCCATATTCAGTACAGGCTGCGTGATCAGGCCGCTGATCAACAGCTCTGGCTGACAAAACCCTGAGCCATATCCAATTGATATGCCGTTCCCGACAAACTTATGTCTCTTTAGGGATAGAAATCATAAAAAGCCGATCATAAAATTTTCGTTACAGGCTTATATCCGTACATGCACTATGTATAATTAGGAGTTCCGGCTGTTGACCCGGCCACAGAAAAGATATTAACCGGGTCACCCAACGTTCTTTTAATTAACAGGGAATTTAGAGATGACGACGAAAAATGATGCCCTTGCAAAATGGGTAGAGGAAGTAGCGGCACGCACAAAACCGGACAAGATTGTCTGGTGTGACGGCAGTGAGACCGAGTTCGATGACATGATCGACCAAATGCTTGAAAGTGGCACGCTGATGAGGCTGAATGAAGAAACCAACCCAAACTGCTATCTGCATCGTTCCGACCCATCCGACGTGGCGCGCGTGGAACACCTGACATTTGTGTGCTCCAAAGACAAAGAAGATGCAGGCCCCAACAATAACTGGATGGACCCGGTCGAAGCCCATGCAAAAGTCGATGCATTGTTTGAAGGCTGCATGCAGGGCCGAACCATGTACGTGATTCCATACTGCATGGGTCCGATTGACTCCCCCCTGTCTCGCAACGGAGTGGAAATCACGGATAGTCCTTATGTGGTAGCCAATATGAAAATCATGGCCCGTATCGGAACTCCTGCCCTCGAGCGCATTGAAAGGGAAGGAACCTTCGTAAAGGGACTGCACTCCACCGGAGACCTCGACCCCGAAAAGCGTTTTATCATGCATTTCCCCGAAGAGCTTTACATCAAGAGTGTTGGCTCTGGCTACGGCGGCAATGCATTGCTTGGCAAAAAATGCCATGCACTGCGTATTGCCAGCTGGCAGGCCCGCACGGAAGGCTGGCTGGCCGAACACATGCTGATCGTGGGGCTGGAAAGCCCGCAGGGAGAAACCCATTACATCGCTTGTGCGTTTCCTTCTGCATGCGGCAAGACCAACCTGGCCATGTTGATACCTCCGGAACAATACAAGGACTGGAAAGTCACTACGGTAGGAGATGACATCTGCTGGCTGCACTTGCGTGAGGATGGACGCCTATGGGCAATCAATCCCGAGTCCGGTTATTTCGGAGTCGTACCCGGTACCAACCAATGGTCGAACAAAAATGCGTACGAAACGCTGAAGGGGAATGCGATCTTCACCAACGTCGGCGTGACTGCAGAGAACGAGCCGTGGTGGGAAGACAAGGATGACGGTAAAGAACCGGCAATCGACTGGAGAGGCAAACCCTATGATGCAGAAGTAGGGCCGGCAGCACATCCCAATTCACGCTTCACGGTGCCTGCCAAAAACAATCCCGTATATTCGCCCATGGCGGAAAATCCGAATGGTGTACCCATATCCGCTCTGGTCTTCGGGGGTCGACGCAAGGAACTCGCGCCACTCGTATATGAAGCAAAGGACTGGGCACATGGCGTGCTGGTGGGCGCATCCTGCGCCTCGGAAATGACGGCTGCTGCAATTGGTGGCGCCGGGCAGATTCGCCGTGACCCAATGGCAATGAAACCATTCTGCGGATACAACTTCGGAGATTATTTTGCACACTGGCTCAGCTTCGAAGGCAAGTCAGACAAGCTGCCGAAAATCTTTCATGTGAACTGGTTCCGCCGCGACGAGGATGGCAAGTTCTTGTGGCCGGGTTTTGGTGAAAACATGCGTGTGCTGGCCTGGGTTGTCGACCGCTGTGATGGCAGCGTTGAGGCAAGAGAAACGCCCATTGGCTTCCTGCCAAACCCTGAAGACATCAATACTGACGGCATTGATGTCTCGAGTGAAACCATGCAGGCCCTGCTATCCGTTGACGTGGCGCAGTGGGAGCAGGAAGCATCGGAAATCGGCAAATATTTTGACGAGTTTGGTGATCGTATTCCAGAAACCATACGCAGTGAACTGAGCAAGATATCCTCTGCCCTTCAAAGCAAGGCTGCCTGACGCAGATCTTCACATGAAGCCCCATGAGCACTCACTTATGGGGCTTCACACACTGCCCCTGACAAGTACCCCTCCGGATTGCATCCCGGTTCGCGCTCCCGCGTGAAGCACCCGGACACAGGATCTCAATGAGGAACGCAAAGGGTGCTCCACGGGCTGTCTCCTGAACAATGCCTTGGCGGCTTCTGACCGGACATATTTCCTGAGGAAAATCATATCCGGCGGGCAAACGGGCGTTGACCGGGCTGCATTGGATGCCGCGCTCGACAATCACTTCCCTTGCGGCGGTTATTGCCCCCGGGGCCGCAGAGCAGAAGATGGAGTGATACATGCCCGATACCCGCTGCGAGAACATGCCAGCGATAACTATGCAGACCGTACACGTGAAAACGTTCTGCAAAGTGATGGCACCCTGATCATCTATGCGCATAAACTGAAAGGGGGCACTGCCCTTACCGCAGGCTTTTGTGAACAATACGACAGGCCTTTGATGCTGGTAAACGCACACCTGGATAGGATCGAACCTGTGACAGCAGGCGCCCTGGACTTCTTTCAGAAATTCAAGGTCTGCTCGCTGAATGTTGCGGGTCCCCGCAAGAGCCAGTGGGCTCATGGATACCAGTACACATACCGGTATATCGATGGCATCATCAAGGCCTGTCTGTAGCCACACACTCATTGTGTGACGGTACGAATTCCAGAATTCTTTGCGAAAGATATGTGAATAATATAGTGTGGACTCCGGACTGTTTTGCCCAACTGCCGACCCCCATAACCTGATGACTTTCTGCAACTAAACCCCGGAGACACTGTCCAAAAAGTGGCTTGTCATTGAACGACAAGAACGCAAAGCATTCACTTTACATCAGCCCAAGGAGATGAAACCCATGAACAAACAAACAATACTTCGATCTACCATTGCAGGAATCTTTGCAATCGGTGCAGGCCTTGCGGCGCAGAATGCGATGGCCGTACCTGATGCCCCCAAAAACTGGGAAAAATGTGCAGGTGTATCCAAGGCAGGAATGAATGATTGCGGCTCTTTCGATGGAACGCACCAGTGTTCAGGGCAAGCTACCGAAGATAACTCCGAGCATGAATGGGTCTATGTGCCTGAAGGTACATGCGCCAAGATTGGCGGAATGGTCAAAGCCGTCAAGCCAGCAAAATAATCCGGACTGCATTCGAGCATGGGAAACGATCCTTCACGGGATCCTGCAAAGCCATCCACTCCAAGGATAGGAGTGGGGCTTCGCTCCCCCCATGTAAATGAAATTCTGGCTACCCGGCCCAGGCTGGATTTCTTTGAGCTGCTTACTGACAACCATATCTGTGACGGCGGGTATGCCAGACAACAGGCCTTTCTGATCAGACAGGACTATCCGGTGACCTTGCATAGTGTTGGCATGTCATTGGGAGGAACTGACCCGATTGATTTTTCCTATCTGCGAAAAATCAAAACCCTCGCAACAGAACTGGAGCCTGTATATATCTCGGATCACCTGTGCTGGACCTCATTCAAAAGCCATCACGCACATGACCTGCTGCCGCTGCCCTACACCGAGGAAGCCGTTTATCATGTGAGCCAGCGCATCCGACACATACAGGATTTTCTGGAGACCTCTCTTATCGTTGAAAATGTTTCCAGTTATCTGGGGTTTGCATGCTCCACCCTGAACGAATGGGAATTCCTGACTGCCGTGGCCAGGGAATCGGGCTGCAAGATCCTGCTTGACCTGAACAACATTTACGTCAGCCAGTATAACAATGCAGTGGATGCGCAGGAATATATCAGGAATATTCCACTTGACCTGGTTGCCGAAATTCATCTCGCAGGATTTGAGCACAAGGGCTCCTACTTGCTTGACGCACACAACCATGAAGTCTCCGAGCCCGTATGGGAGCTGTACCAGGAAATCTTGAGAAACAACGCTTCCATCCCGACCCTGATCGAATGGGACAATGACCTGCCTCCGTTCTCCACGCTTTTGCAGGAAGCTGGGAAAGCGCGCCGATTCCAGCAGTCTGCAACGAACACTGTGTGCTGATACATCATGCATCAGCTACACGCCATTCAATGTCAGTTCTGGAGCAGTCTGAAAAGCCGAAAGGCGCATTCTGAATGCATTCAGCTGTTCTCCGAAGACGGCGAAACGAATCGGGAGAAAAGGCTTGATATTTACCGCACCACGATGCGAACAGCCCATGTCCACGGCTTGACAAACACCTATTCGTGCTGCGAGAAAATCCTTGGAAAGCAGTATTTCAGGCAAATGGCAACCGAGTTTTACTATGAGCACCCGGCGACACACCAGGATTTAAACCTGTATGGGGCAACTTTCCCGGAATTTCTGCGGAACTGGACCCGGAATCATGCAGAACTGGCTGATTACCAATATCTGCCAGACCTGGCAATACTGGAACTGGCTTACGAACGGTCATATTACGCCAAGGAAGACCCTCCGTTTGATTTCCAAATGCTTGCAGCACTCGATGAGGATGATTGCCGGAGTATCTGCTTTGAATTGGCTGCATCGCTGTCGACGCTTAAATCCACTTATCCCGTGCATGAAATTTGGATGGCTCATCAGGAGCACGGGGAAGTCAAAGAAATCAGCGCGATAGATGAGCCGCAGTATTTGTGCATCGCCAGAGAAAATTTCAAACCGGTCATCCATAAAATCGATCAGGCCTATTGGCAGGTGATGGCATATATTGAAAATGGCAATTCTTTTGGTAACCTTGAAACTTTCGTCCAGCAGGAAAATTTGAATATCCCGTTGCAGACAATCATTCCCGAATTAATTTCCAGAAAATGGATTTGCGGATACCAGGTCGCAGGACGGACCAGATGAAATGTATTTTATGGACAGCAGAACCCTCTATTCCCGTTAGACCTGACTGAAGATTCTGCTACACTTGATACACAAACCCTTACACCAGAGGATGAGATGTTAAGACACATTGCCCTGATTCGTTTGCTCCTTGCAGCCCTGCTATTGGCAGCTTGCATTCAAACCGCCCATGCAGAAGAACTCACGCCCCAGGCGCTGGTGGATGCTGCAGTCAGCTCTGTCGATACGTTTTCCGTTGACCCGGATATGGTGTGGCTTCGGGAAAACATGAGTAAGGCCAAGGGTGTTTTTATCGTACCTCAACTGGTCAAAGGTGGTTTTATCTTTGGCGGTTCCGGAGGCAGCGGAGTACTGCTTTCCAAAGGAGAAGGCAATGTCTGGAGCCACCCTGCGTTTTATACAGTGGGTTCGGGAACAGTGGGACTGCAGGCCGGGATTGAAGTCGCTGAAATCATTTTGATGATCATGACGGACAGGGGTGTTGATAAATTGCTCACCTCTTCTTTTAAACTGGGAGGAGATATTGGCATTGCGGCTGGTCCCATCGGTGCTGGTGCCAAAGCCCAGGTTGTAGATATCCTGGCCTTTTCAAGGGCGAAGGGAATTTATGGAGGCATCAATGTTGAAGGTGCGGTGATTAAAGTTCGTGATGACCTGAATCAAGCCTACTATGGCGATAAGACAAGCAGTCCCCGTACCATACTCATTGAGCATTCTTTCACCAACCCGCATGCTGACAAACTGCGCACTGCAGTGGCACGGCTTGCAGTAAGTAACAGCGCCACAAACAAGTAAGGGGGATCATCGGATTCCCAGGTGGGTGAGATGGTTGCTACCGAAAAGTAGCCACATGCAAAAATCTTGAGTCTCTATCGATTTACGCATATACACAGGGAGTGGCTTCCCCTGGCCATTGTCTTGATGAATTGCTTTCCCATAGGCAGGCCTACTTCTCTCGCGAAGAGGCGTGAGACGCGCTTGGATCAAGTGCAGAGGCTTTCAGAGCGTCGGCCAGCCGATTGATCAAGAAGTAGCAACTGGCGTCACCATCGCTGCAGGGGTCAAAATCGACCCCCAGCGAAGATTTGCAATACCGGTATCAGAAACTGCATCGGGTTGCACCAGAACACGGACTTTCAGCCCTGGCCTATACGTCATTGCCCGGGCAATCCTAAAGCCGAACTTTCCAGTTCCACCGGCTAGTAAAGCTGTGCACTTGAATTGCGAATATGATTTCTTGCAATGCCACGCATTCAAATCAGGATCCCCCATTGAGGGTGACAGAAGCCCAGCCTGCGGGTCACCTCCACTACACGCATACCGCCCTCATGCGGGTACAGCGCGTAGGCTACCGGCTTCTCGGTAAACTGCGACTTTTTCATGCAAAACCGCATCATCCGTGTGCTGACCGTGTAAATGCGCTCAACTTCAGCAAACCGGTGCACACTGCCAAACCATGCGACGTACATGACCTGCTAAAGATTGAGACTTAAAGGTCACATGCAAGTACAATTGAGGGAAGATATGTTCCGGCTGAGACACTACCTTACACGGGCCTGTGCAGGGCTCCCGACAAGAATTGCGGTGACACTTCCCGTTTTTCTTCTGCTTTGCCTCCAGGCAAGTGAAGCCTCATCTGATGCGTTGTCCGAAAACACGTATGTCAGAACCGGTGCGGGCATTTTCTTTCTGGACATGTCGGACTCAAGCCCGTTCATCCGAACAAACGGCAAGGAGGAGGTTGTCGACACCCTTGAGCACTATGATGCCGAGTATGAAGACGGGGGGTTGGCCAACCTGACAATAGGAAAGGAGAATGACCGCCGGTTTACCGAACTGAGCGGCTTTCTTACCTCGTACACTTCCAGGCACACGAGTGAATACAGTGAGGACCCCTTGCCATGGACGGATATCCGGACCAGGTTCCAGGACCAGTATTGCCCACAGGGAACGGAAATCGGAGCATGCATTTCTTCAGAAACAGAGCAGCACCTCGTGGCTTTGATAAAAGGTGACCCGCACATCAGGTCGGTTGGCTGGGTCGGAAAAATCGATGGTGGTGCCATCCCGTACGGCTCTCCCAATTTTGCATGGGGAGACCCAATTCGCATACGTACGAAAAGGGAGGTGGATTTCCATGGCCTTGATCTTGTAACAGGAAAGCATCTTGAGCAGACGGAGCGATCAGGAACGTCCATTTACATTGGCCCAAGCTACAAGAAACTGAGCCAGGAAACCGAGACTTTTGCATACGAATCCAACCGTCCTCCAACGGTCAATCACCTGACGCTCAAGGAAGACCTGGACGCATCCTATTATGGCGCAGCCGTGGGTACTCGAATTGACTTCTCGCTCAGGCCAAGCTGGAACCTTATGCTTGATGGCAGGCTGGGCGTCTACTATCTTGATTCCGAATATGACGGGTTCCAGAGGACCTTCTTGTCGTCGGCGATGCCTGTACTGGATGAAGAAACTGACCACAAAACCAGTGATTCGCAATGGGCAGCTAGCCTCAGCCTCCAAACCTCACTAAATATCGCATTCCATCAGAGAGTAACTATAAGTATCGGTGCAGGGGCCGAATATCTTTCTGACGTCCCAAAAATGCGTTATGCAAAGCGGGGAGAGAGCTTTGCCAGTGGAGATGCACATTCACCTGCGCGCATTGAATATTCGGATGCATTCGGTTTTTTCAGCACAATTTCTCTAGAATTCAGATGACCGTAAAGTGCTCCGAATAAGGGTCCAGTGTGACACTCTGAAACTGCAGACTGGCCTTGCAATTGGCTGCATAGATGGGCAGGCATCGAAAAGCGCTGGGTTCCGCCTATGAGGCCTTGTCATACAAACACCAAAGGTGCCAAACGAAGTGCGCAGCGTACGCGGAGTGTCCCCTCCTAGCTTGAAGTCAGGCTCAATCCAGATACACTCCAAGGCAAAATCTATGAGCCACTCTTTATACTTCGCCTACGGGTCAAATTTGTTAACAAATAGACTTGTAGACAGGTGCCCCTCAGCACAGTATTACGCATCCGCATGTGTAGACGATTTTGCGCTTGAGTTTTCAAAAAATAGTAAAAAAGACGGTTCTGGGAAAGCCACTTTCATCCCGTCTCATGGGCAGCGTTTGTACGGTGCCGTATTTGAGATGGAGACAAGCGAACTTGAACAACTGGACAGGGTTGAATCAGGCTATTACCGAGAGGATAGTTTCAAAGTATGCCTGGTGGCTACGGGCACATCTAAGACTGTAAAAACCTATATTGCGCCTGAAAAGAGCAGAAACCCTGATCTAAAACCGTTCGATTGGTATCTTGCACTTATAGTTGCCGGTGCCATGGAACATAAACTTCCTCAGACTGTAATTTCTGCATACCAGAACACCAGGTTTTGGACTGACAAAGAGGGGAAGAATAAATCCGATACCCTTAAGCTTCTCAGGAAAGCAGGGTTTGAAAGCATAGAGCAGGTTTTGAATCTGAAATGATTTGCTGCTATCGGTTACTGTGCTCGTTCAATCCCATAGACACAATGCAACATAGGTAATTGGCCAATACCTTTAAATCTTTAACATGAAGACCTGGTGACAGGGAACTAGATCTGTGGCTAGTCAGTACAGCCGAATGTATAACGTGAGACAAAAGCAACACTTCACATCGCGCATCAAACTCAAATGCAAGTAGCATTTACCCAACGTTCGTAATAACCAGACCCCTAACCCCACAACGAATCAGTTTACCTTGCTCAGTAATTGGATATAACGGAATTTGCAGCACTCAATTCATGTGCTAATTCCTATCCAGACCAGATCTTCGTACACAAATTATGGATAAGACATCCCTATTACTCTTCCTTCGTTACAGCCTCTTTCCCAAACTGGACGATGGCCTCCAGGGTCTCCCTCACGTCATCCCAAGTCGTTGTATGGTTCAGGATGCACAGTCTGAGCGAGAATCTCTTGCCCAGCGATGTCGAGGACATCAGTGCACGATTGTCCCAAAATAAATGAGCAAGCACCGCCCTGTTAATCTTTTCCAAGGCTTCCTCGCCAAGCTCAGTGTCTGTGGGGTTGACCCGAAAGCACACGATCCCCAGGGACACAGGAGTCAACAGTTCCAGGATCGGGCTTTTGCTGACGTACTCCCCGGCCCGGGTGGCCAGTTCCATTCCTCTTGAGATGGCGTGACGAAACGCGACCATGCCAAAGGTCTGCACGGACATCCAGATCTTCAGGGCGCGAAACGAGCGGCTCAACTGCAGCCCATAATCTGAAATATTCGGGTGATTTGCACCCCAAATCGTGTCTTGAAGAATATCGTGCCGTACTGCGAAGGCACGCTCTAGCGTACGTACATCCTTGACCAGAAGTCCGCCTGCCTCATACGGCTGGAAAAACCATTTATGGGCATCCAATCCCACCGAATCCGCGCGCTCGATACCACGCAAGAGCTTCTTGCCTGCTTCGGTCACGACCGCAAAACCGCCGTACGCAGCATCAACGTGCAGCCAGATCCCTTCCGATTCACAGAAATCTGCCATCGAATCCAGTGGATCAATGGCGCCGGTGCTTGAGGTTCCAGCGTTGGCACATATTGCAATAGGACTAAATCCTTTCCCACGATCATCAGCCACGGTACGCACCAGTGCCTCCATATCGATTCGAAAGTACTCATCGCTCGGAATCACGCGTATACCCTCAGATCGAATTCCAATGATCCTTGCTGCACGAACGTGTGCACTATGGCTCTGATCAGCCATGTACACGGTTGCCCGTTCAGGGTGACCTGCCTCTTCACGCGCAACAACCAGGGCATTGACACTGGCCGCGGAGCCTCCGCTCGTGAGCAGCCCGCCCGCACCATTCGGATAGCCCAGCCACTGCCGCAACCAGTCGATGACTGTCAACTCCAGTTGACTCGGCCCACTCGCGACCAGCCAAGTGCATGCATTGATGTTGTACCCGGCGGCCATGAAGTCGGCCAGTATCCCAGGCCAGGTTGGTGATGTTGGAATGAATGCAAAGCAACGGGGGTGGTCCAATCGAGATGCATTCGGGAGGATCTCACGTGCAGCCTGCTCAAGGACCTCTATGGCCGACCGAGCATTTTCGGGAGGGTCCCTCAACAACAGGTTTTCCAACTCCTGTTTGAACTCTCCTTCCCAGGCATCTTCTTCAGACAAACCTTCTATCCGGCCTACAATAAGCTCCGCGGCCTTGTGCGCAAGGTCAAGCATCAGTTTTGGCTCCATTTGGAGATCGCTGCCTGATTCACTCCTTTCGGCCGAAGCGGGTTGTAATTTTGACTTCCTTCCTGACTCTTCCGTCATATTCAATAACCTTCTGTCTTATAAATCTAACAGTTCTTGGATCACCATTTTTGGGGACGTATGTTTGCTAGCTAGTTGTTGAGAAAGCAGGGGTTCCAAGCATGGTAGGGTACCCCCTTGCGGGCAGACAGGCATTAGGCGTACCGTTCCCCTCATTTACAGACAACCATGATTCCCCTTAGTCTTTACTGCCCGTCTGTACAACCCATGTTTCACCACTGGCCCGAAATACCAGGTTAAACATCTGACAATTTTAAATACTGGACATTTAGACCTGCAATTCAGCTGCTAATAAATGTACTCATAGCCTGCTTATATCAAAGCTCATCATGCTCCAACTGTTGGTTTATCGAGATAATCCGCCTATGCTTTCAGTGATTTTGACTTAGTGGCTTACGATAGATTGATGACCCCCAGATGAACCCCTTATGGGAGTTTGGCACTATACACTTGAGCAAGTTCATGGGGCAGAACACGTTGCCAGGATCGTACAGCCCCTCTAAAGCAAGTACGTTTCCACATGCGCATAGAAAGGACTTGAAAATTAAATACCAGAAAACACTTTAGAATTTTAAACATGGCGGGTTTCGTAAAGTCATGCTTTAGAACTGGTACTTAAGATTCACGCTAACGGCAAACATCTCGATATCATCGAGTTTTATGCGGCCACTCACATGTTCCCGGTCGCCACCAGCTGCCTGGTCCGGTGTTCTCAAGTAGGGCGGGTGACCGCGCAGCGGATCCCACACGACCCCACCGTCTTTGAAGTGGTCGTAGTCGACCCAGCGACCCTTGACCCCCAGCATCAACGACTCGGTCAACTCGTAGTCCACTCCTACCAATACCTGATAGCCTAACAGCGTATCGTCTAGTTCTGTATCTGCGTGACTGGCCGTACTGGCAAGGTTATCCCTGATTTCAGTTGCGTTGGGCAGACCCTCCCCGGTCGTGATCGCGCTTGCATTGCTATTTCTCGCCCACACGCTGCCATACTCCGCTTCGGTAAACCCAAAACCGACTCCCACGCCTACATACGGCGTGAACCTGCTGTCACTCGAAAAATCCATGTACAGGTTGGCAAATAGGTTGTGTGAGGTCAGGCTGCCGAGACGATCGATCGTCCTCACAAGCTCCTGATCAAGCTTGTCGCCCTGTACACCCGAGGCACGGTGCACATCAGAAGTTTCGTCATAGCCGGTGTCGCGGTAAAAATACTCCAGTTCCACACGGAAGCGGGAGTCACGAATGTGATAGCCGATTGCCGTGCCAAACAGAACGCCCTCGTCAGAACTAATGCTGTTGCTCCAACCACCGGCCGCTCCCCGGTTCGGGCCGGTGCAGTTGTAGCTCTCATAACCTGGAGTCTGCGTGACCGTTTCGTACATGGAATTGATGTACCCATCGCACACACTGGCCCGATCGTTACTTTTTCCGGTCACATCCACCGACCCACCGAAATTCATGCCCAGTTCACCGCTGACATAGAATCCTTCGGCGTGCACCGGGCCCGCAATGCAGAATGCAGTCAGGGTGGCCAGTGAAATCCCAAGTGAGAAAAGTCTGTTCATGTTCACACCCGCCTTAAATTCTTCTCTGGTTCATTTATTCCTAGCACTGAAATTCACATGCAGAAGTCAGTGCATACACTAGCAAGATATTCATGCTTTTAGTGTGATTAATCTGACCAATATCATGTTTTTGCATGATCCGCAATGATGGTGCTGTATTTGAATCCTGATTCAGCGAAGAAGGGCTGCAAGTGTCAAGACGCCATAAAGCATGCAAGCGATTCAGTGAGTCGGAGATCATCAATTTTCTGCGGGCGATCGAGGTCAAGGTCAGTGGAGGCATGACATGTGCATAGCCATACTCGCGAGTGAGTCAAAAACTGGATTGAATGTTAAAACTGGTTAATAGAGAATTGTCAGTTAAATTGAATACCGTGCGTGGGGAGAAGTAGAGTTCAAATCTACTCATGTCAATACACTTCTAGTTCCATGGAGTAGAAGATTGCAACTGCTTTTTAGCACGTTGACCGATATCACGTAACTCCAAAGCGAACAGGAACCCTGTTGGGACGTATACTAATCCATGTCCATTGATCAAATGATAATGCTAGCACTGCTCAGTGGTGCCCTATGCCTCTTCGTGTGGGGACACTGGCGCTACGATCTCATAGCATTTAGCGTACTTCTCCTTGCAGTTGTATTTGGATTGGTAGATCCAATGGCAGCATTTCAAGGATTTGGACATCCTGCGGTCATCACTGTGGCAACTGTGCTGGTCCTGAGCCGAGCCTTGTCGAAATCTGCGCTAATCGCACTCTTGTCGCGTCATCTCGAGCGGTACAGCGGACAGCGCATGCCGGTTCAAATTGGTGCACTAAGTGGTATCAGCTCTGTTCTGTCGGCCTTTATCAACAACGTTGGAGCACTCGCACTATTCATGCCCGTGGCGCTGCGCGTAGCGCGCCGTGCCGAACATGCACCTGGCCTTGTCCTCATGCCATTGGCGTTTGCCACGATCCTGGGTGGTTTGATCACACTGATTGGAACGCCTCCAAACATTATTGTTTCCGCCTACCGCGCCGAGGTGACCGGTGAATATTTTGCCATGTTTGATTATGCGCCGGTGGGGCTTCCGGTGGCATTGGCGGGAGTTGTATTCGTAACATTTTTCGGTTGGCGTTTGATCCCACGTGCACGTCGTGAGGGGGGCACTACGCCGAGGATCATTGAAATTGATGACTACGTGACTGAGCTTCGGATACCTGAGAACTCGACTTTGATCGGAAAGGGGCCTCGACAGATTCGTACGATCTTCGATGCGCAGCATGCCAAATTACTGGGGTTGATACGCGATAACCAGAAAGTGCAGCTTGCGACTTGGCGTGGCCGCGTAAAGTTGGGAGATATCTTGGTTATAGGTGCTGCTCCCGAGGAAATCAGTGAGACGATTCAGGCACTTGGCCTGGAATTAGTGGGTGCAGGCCCGAGTGACGCAAAAGCTGATAGCGCTAGAGGGTTAGCTTTTATTGAAGCAGTAGTTTCGCCTGAAGGTTTGCTTGCTGGACGTACTGCTGAAGGAGTGTGTTTGCGCAGTCGCTATGGCCTCGACCTCTTAGCCGTCTCACGCCAGGGCCGTAGGATTCGCGGACGTCTCCATACCGTACGTTTTCGGGCCGGTGATGTATTGCTAATCCAGGGACCGGAGAGCGAAATAACAGAAATTCTTGCTCTCCTCGGCTGTTTGCCACTCCTAGACCGAGGTCTCATTATCAGCAGCACGGGTAACGCCTGGGTGCCGGTTGTCCTCTTTGCCAGTGCAATTGCAGCAGCCTCAATCGGTGTAGTCACGCCACCTATAGCATTAAGTATTGCAGCAGTGGCCATGCTTTTCTTGAAGGTCATTTCCCTGCGCGAGGCTTATGACAGCATCAACTGGCCAGTTATCGTCCTGCTCGGATCCATGATACCAATCGGCGGAGCTCTGGAAACAACCGGAACTACCGGGCTTATCACCGGCACCATGCTGGGATTGGGTACGGCTCTCTCACCAGTTCTGATTCTGGTGCTCGTCATGGTAATAACGATGACCCTCTCAGATATTGTCAATAACGCCGCCACTGCGGTCATCATGGCACCCATTGCTCTTGACCTCGCAGAGCGATTGGAGATAAACGCGGACCCCTTTCTGATGGCTGTGGCGATAGGTGCTTCGTGTGCCTTCCTTACGCCAATAGGCCACCAGAACAACATGCTGGTGATGGGACCTGGTGGATATCGTTTTGGCGATTATTGGCGTATGGGATTACCGCTTGAGCTTCTGATCATCGCACTCTCGATCCCCCTGATTCTCATAGTTTGGCCACTATAAAAAGGTAGTGCTCTGTCAAGGGGTCTTCTCCCCGTAACCTGATCCAGGCATAGCACGAAAAAGCTTGGTAATAGGCCTTGCGTGTCAATATGAGGCCAGTTCCAAAACGAAATATTTCGGAAAATTTTAAAGCCAAGTTGACCGGAATACGGCAGATTTATTTCCGAGATGTATGTCTACCAGCATGGTAATGGACATGACTGGGTACCTTTTATGGTGGGGTACCCCTTCGTGAATTCGAACATTAGGCGTACGATCCCCCTGCTCTTGTAGCTCATCATGACACATGATGCTAATTGCCCCCGCGCTGGCCGATCAAATGTCTGCTAATTTTGGTGGCTATGGTTGGACTTGAACCAACGACCCCAGCATTATGAATGCTGTGCTCTAACCAACTGAGCTACATAGCCACATTCAAGTAAGCTTGCGAACAGTACAGAAACGATCTGGAAGATGTCAACAATAACTAAACATTGAATCGAAAATGCACGACATCGCCTTCCTGTACTACATAGTTTTTCCCTTCCAGGCGCCACTTTCCCTGTTCCTTGGCCCCTTGCTCACCCTTGGCATCCACGTAGTCCTGGTAGCTGATCACTTCAGCACGGATAAAGCCTTTTTCAAAATCAGTGTGAATTTTCCCGGCAGCCTGTGGCGCCGTTGAATCCGAGTTCACTGTCCAGGCCCGGGTTTCCTTGGGTCCGACAGTGAAAAAAGTCTGCAACCCCAGCAACGTATACCCTGTACGGATTACCCGGTTCAATCCCGGCTCATCCAGACCAAGTTCGCTTAAATACTGTTGCCGGTCGCTATCATCCAGCTGTGCCAGTTCCGCCTCGATTTTGGCACACACCGGAGTCACCCGCATGGACTGCTGTCTGGCAAATTCCTGCAAACGCGCCAGATGCAGGTTATTTTCAAACCCGTCTTCTGCAACATTGGCAACGTAAAACATTGGTTTACTCGTAAGCAAATGCAGCGCATCCAAAAAAAATGCCTGCTCATCATCTACCTCGAACTCTTGCGCCAGATGTTCGCTCTCCAGATGCTTCTTCAGATTTTCACATACCCTCAACTGGCCAACCGCATCCTTGTCGCCAGACTTTGCAATGCGTCCCGTTTTGCTGATGGCTTTCTCAACTGTCTGCAGGTCTGCAAGAATCAACTCGGTTGTAATCGTCTCAAGATCCGAAATCGGGTCAATTTTCTCATCTACATGAACAACATTTTCATCGTCAAAGCATCTCACCACATGTGCGATGGCATCAGTTTCACGAACGTGCCCAAGGAACTGGTTGCCAAGGCCCTCACCTTTCGATGCACCCTCAACCAGACCCGCGATATCTATAAATTCAATCGTGGTGGGAATGATTTGATCTGACCTTGCAATCTGTGCAAGCGTGTTCAGTCTTGAGTCAGGTACGGGTACGACCCCTACATTCGGGTCGATCGTACAAAACGGATAATTTTCTGCAGCAACCCGGGTGGCTGTGAGCGCATTGAACAAGGTTGACTTGCCGACATTCGGCAAGCCGACGATTCCACATTTAAACCCCATGCTGATGTCCAGTATGAAGCTTTTTCATTGCAGCATCCGTGTTGCCTTTAAACAGGTCTTCCAACATCTCCATGGCTTCATCTATCGCGCAATGGATTGCCAGATATTCCTGTTTGCCCGGCTTTCCCAGCACATAGCCGGTTACATCTTCTTTGTGCCCCGGGTGCCCGACTCCAAGGCGCAATCTCAAAAAATCTGCACCCACATGGGTGAAGACGCTTCGCAGCCCGTTATGCCCACCATGGCCTCCGGCCCATTTGAGCTTGACAGCACCATTTGGCAAATCAATTTCATCGTGGACAACCAGTATTTGCTGGGGGGGTATCCTGTAGAACTCAGCAAAGCTGCGTAGTGACACACCACTTTGATTCATGAAGGTTCGTGGTTTCAGCAGCCAGATTTTCTCGCCTGCAAAAGGGAAACATGAAACGTCACCCCTGTATGTTGCCTGATGCCTGAACCCCACACCCTGTTTTTTTGCTACAGCATCCACAAACCAAAACCCGGCGTTATGCCGGGTCGGTAGATATTTTTCATCCGGGTTGCCTAACCCCGCAATCAGCCGGATGCCGCTATGCTTGGCCACACTGGACTAGGAATCATGAAGAGTCATTTTCCGCAGAGGCATCCTCATCGGACTGGATTGAAGTACTCTCTTTCTCTTCCTCTTCCTCCTCCTCAGTTACAGCTGCAACCCGCTTGGCATGCACTGACACTACGGCATGGTCATGCCCTTCTCCATGTGCCAGCTCCACGATGGTAATGCCCTCGGGCACCTTGATATCGCTTAAATGCATCGACTCATTCAAATTAAGGTCCTGAACATCCACTTCAATGAATTCAGGCAGATCTTTTGGCAAACAGGCGATCTCCAGTTCAACGAAATTATGGCTGACTGTGCCTCCTTCAAGCTTGACCCCATGACAGGTGTCTTCATTGATGAAGTGCAGCGGTACATGCACATTTATCTGGGTGTCTTCGCGCACACGCAGCAAGTCTACATGCAGGATAGTCGGCTTGTATGGATGACGCTGCAGCTCGCGCAATATCGCTTTTTGAGGCTTGCCGTCTACATCGACCGTCAGGACATGCGAATAGAATGCCTCATTTTCCAGGTTATGCATCAGGGCATCATGATCAAACGTTACCGCAGCCGGAGGTTCTCCACCCCCATAGATGACTCCAGGCACCGCGCCTGCCGCACGCAGCCTCCTGCTCGCATTTTTTCCTCGCTCACTGCGAAGGCTGGCTGATAATTTAAAATCGACACTCATTCATTTTCTCCAACTGTCTTTAGGTGTATTTTCACTGCCAGGCTGCAGCAACTCAGTCCATGTAAAGGGTGCTGACTGATTCTTCCTGATTGATCCGTCGCATCGACTCGGCAATCAGTGCCGAGACTTCAAGCTGGCGTATCCGGGTACATGCCTTGGCGGCCTCGCGCAACGCAATTGTATCGGTGACCACCAGTTCATCCAGTTCGGAACGTTCAATATTTTCTATTGCATTACCGGAAAGAACCGGGTGAGTGGCATAGGCCCGTACCGTCTTGGCCCCATGTTCCTTGAGAGCACTGGCTGCCTGACATAATGTGCCTGCGGTGTCTACCAGATCATCAACGATAAAGCAATCCTTACCTTTCACATCACCGATGATGTGCATCACTTTTGCCTGGTTGGCCTGAGGCCGACGTTTGTCGATTATTGCCAGGTCAGCATCATCCAGTCGTTTCGCCAGGGCCCGGGCACGCACCACACCGCCGACATCAGGAGACACCACAATCAGATTATGATGTTTCCGCTTGTAGATATCACCCAGCATCACAGGTGACGCATAAATATTGTCCACCGGAATATCAAAAAACCCCTGAATCTGATCAGCATGCAAGTCGACCGTAAGCACACGGTTTGTTCCTACACTGGAGAGCAGATTGGCAATCACCTTGGCAGATATTGGAACCCTGATTGAACGCACACGCCGGTCCTGGCGCGAGTACCCGAAATAAGGGATCACTGTGGTGATACGCTCTGCAGAAGAACGCCTCAGGGCATCCACAATGATCAGAAGTTCCATTATATGGTCATTGGTTGGCATGCTCGTTGGCTGTACAACAAAAACATCCTTGCCGCGCACGTTCTCCTGTATCTCCACCTGCACCTCACCGTCACTGAAACGGCTGATCAACGCCTTTCCCAGGGGGACGTTCAGGTAGTCGACCATGTTCTGCGCGAGCTTCGGATGCGCATTACCGGTAAATACCATCAGGTTGCTGTCAGCCGGCGAAACTCTTTCGCGAATCATGTCATGCGATTCCTATGCTACAAAAAAATACAGGTTGGCTGGGCCGGCAGGATTCGAACCTGCGAATGCCGGGATCAAAACCCGGTGCCTTACCACTTGGCGACGGCCCAATTCCCGTGCCGAACTATACCTAATTATACTGAGATAGCGAACATACGGGAGAACGATTCATGCCTTTTGCGGCAAATACGGTGAAATCTGCCGGACAAACTGCCGCAATCTCCCCTGCCTGATGCTTTGATTCGCAGGGCGCAAACAGGCAGCTTCCCGAGCCCGTGAGTCTGACCTGTGAATGCTGGCTTAACCATTGCCAGGCACGTTCCACTGCCGCGTGCTGACGGGCAATCGGCTCAAACACATTTTGCGTTTGCTGCAGTGCAAAGTCACTGAGATGAATGGGGGGACAATTCCGGTCCAGACCCGGATCCGCAAACATTTGCCGGGTATCCAGGTGCACACCCGGATACACGATCACATACCATACCTCCGGAAAATCCATTGCCTGAAGCCACTCACCGATTCCTTCGACCCAGCTTGCCTCACCCCGTACAAATACCGGCACATCGGCGCCAAGACCTGCGCCCAGTACCTCGAGATCATTTCTATCCAGGTTGCACCCCCAGATACGATTGAGCGCCAGCAATGCCGTTGCAGCATCCGAACTGCCCCCACCCAGACCCGCGCCTGCCGGAATAACCTTTTTCAGATGGATATCAACTCCATCCTGTATTGAACACTCATGCTGCAAAAGCCTGGCAGCACGTACGGTCAGATCCGTCTCACCTGCAATACTGTGGTTTGTATTGACGCACCGGATCACTCCATCGCTGCGAACACTGAAGCTCAGTTCATCACAGATATTGACAAACTGAATCGCACTTTGCAGCAGATGGTAGCCGTCTTGTCGACAACCGGTAACATGCAAAAAAAGATTCAGCTTTGCGGGCGCAGGCCACTTTTCCACAACCCCGTCGACAGACTGACCGGTATTCAACATCAGCCTCCCGATCCAGCCTGATTCAGATGATCAGAGCGAAGCAGCATTCATATCCCATCTGTCAATGATGATTTTTGCATTCAGTGCAGGGCTTGAGATGCGGATAAATGCCGGCAAGGCAGGTTCACCTTCATGGTAGCGCTTATAGGCAATGTCCCATCCCGCCTGCCTGAGGTGCTTCAGGCGACCTATTCCATCAAGTTCCAGCAATGTATAGGCCTGCCCCGGGTCTGGAACACCCCGTATCCAGTAGTGCAGGCCATTGACAGGCAATGCATACCCGAACAGGTCCTGCATCAGGACTTCAGGGTCTCGTGCAAAATACTGCCTGCCCTTGGAAGTGTTGAGTTGTACATGCCCCCTTTGACCGGAAATGACGGCTGCTTTTCTGCCCAAGGGACCGTACAAATCAATATTGTATACCTGCTGGTGCTGCTGCCAGCGTACACCTGCACGGAATCCCTCATTATTTGATTTTCCTGCAACTCGCCCTTTCAGACCCCATTTCTGAATCTTGCCCAGTAGGACACGATGAGCCTCCCATGCAGCCAGGCTGTCCGCTTTTGAAGGGACTGAAAGTGGGCGCTCATGAACCGCCACGCATGCAGTCAGGACCCACAGAACTGCACACAGAATACCGGACCGCCACATCAGGCCATGGCTCTCACTGCTGGAATTTTCTTTGCAGTTCCAGCAGATACTCCTCATCTGGAAAACGTTCCAGCACCTCCTGCATCATCTTTTGCGCCCCCTGGTAATCTCCCTGAGCCCAGAACAGCTCCACCAAGTGTCCACCGATTTCTGCATCCTCAAGCAGTCGATACGCCTTGCGCAGATATTGCTCCGCCTGCTCGTAATTACCCAGCCGAAACTGCACCCAGCCCATACTGTCTATGACCGCAGGATCATCCGGGCGGATCTCAAGGGCACGCTTAATGTACTCCAGGGCTTCATCAATTCTGAAGTTATGGTCAGCCAGGGTGTAGCCCAGGGCATTCAACGCCAAGGCATTGTCCGGGTCTTCAGACAAGATTGCCATCAGGTCAGACTCCAGCAAATCAATGCGGTCTATCTCTTCAGCCATCAATGCGCGCGCATACAACAAATCGCTGTGCCCAGGGAACTCCTGCAGGCCTTTGCTGTAAAGATCCATTGCCACGACATAAAGCTTCTGGCTGTACAGCAGCTGCCCTTCAATCAAATAGACCTCGACGATATCCTCGGGAGAACTCAGATCTCCACGAAGTTCCTCCAGGTACTGCTGTGCCTTTTCAAGACCGTCAAGTTCAACATATATGGATGCAATCCGTGCCTTGGCATCCAGGTAGTATTGCCTTTTCTCAACTTTCTCATATTCGGAGATTGCAGTCTGGAAGTCTGCCTGGTCCTCGGCCACCCGCCCCAGGTAATAATGGGCCTCATCCTTGCGCTGATTACGGTCAACCAGACGGCTGAAGCTGGCTTTGGCCGCCTCATACCGCTGCAGCTGGAACTGCAAAAGCCCGAGAGTATGGATCAGGTCACTGTCATTCGGGTTCTCTGCATGCAGCACCTCGAACTCGCTTTCAGCCTCCTCATACCTTTGTGCAGCAAGCAGCATACGCGCATAGGACATGCGGATTTCACGATTTTCCGGAACCTCCTCGACGATTCGCTTCATCTCCTGCAGCGCCTGGTCGGTTTCCTCAAGTTCCATCAAGGCTTGAGCACGCATGACATGTGCTTCGACCAGGTCCGGTTTAAACTTCAGGGCGAGTTCACTCTCATGGGCTGCACGCGGATAGTCGCCGGCCTGGAACGCTAGGCTTGCCAAGGTAAGATGGCCGTAGGGATTTTCAAAATATTTATTTACCAGCTTCTCAAGCAGCAATATAGCCTGTTCGGTATCAGGTTCCCGGGTAAGCACTGCACCAATGATGCTGTAACCTTTTGCCGGAGAATCCTCTGCAGCCAGCATGATTTTCTCAAAATGCACCGCTGCCCTGTCGACGTTGCCGCTGCGCAACTCAAGCACACCGAGAATCTGACTGATTTTCAGGCTGTCACCGACCAGTTCCGACCAGCGGCTGGCCGCCTCCAGCCCTGCCGTCCAGTTTTTGGCTACCATAGCGATACGAGTGGCCCGTTCGGCTATTTCCGGATCATCGCTCAGGCGGGCTGCACGAACGTAGTGCTCCAGAGCCTGTTCGATATCATCAAACTGCCCGGACAGCTCGCCCAGCAGGATTTCATACATCAGGTCAGAATGAACACTGTACACCGATGCCGGGGTCTCTCGGACTACCAGTGACTGATTGGGGTCCGCCAGCCTTTCGGCCTCTGTGTCGCCGGTATACACGGAGGTACAGCCAGTCAGCGTGAAACCCGTCACAAGCACCACCGGCAACCAAAGGGCCTGTAGAATTGTGAAATTGACCTTCAACATGCTGTGTTGAGTTAATAGCTCAATTAGACTATACCTAATATTACTCCAGTTACCTGGGCAATACACATGCATTTTGACAGAATTTACGGTTACCAAGACCCCTGCGCCATGCCTGTTACCCGACGATCTGCCCGGCCCATTTCCGCCATGTATACTGCCTGTTTTCATGCATTTACTCACACTCGGCATTAACCACACCACCGCGCCTGTACAGGTGCGGGAGCTTGTGGCCATAAGTGACCAGAACCTGCACACAGCGCTGCAAAACCTGATTGGGGTCCCGCAGGTGGATGAAGCCCTGATTATCTCGACCTGCAACAGAACCGAGTTGTACTGTAACGTGACGCATGCCCAGGAAGGCAGGCAGGGAATCCTGGGCTGGCTGAATGCCTTTCATGGCTTGAGCTCCGAGCACACGACACCGTATCTGTATGACTATAGGGACCGGTCTGCAGTGCGCCATATATTTCGAGTGGCGTGCGGGCTGGACTCGATGGTGCTTGGCGAGCCACAGATCCTGGGGCAACTGAAATCTGCCTATCAGGGTGCTTCCAGGGCAGGCACACTTGGCAGAAATCTTAACCAGCTTTTTCAGCATGCCTTCAGTGTCGCCAAAAAAGTTCGTACACATACAGAAATTGGGGCAAACCCGGTGTCGGTAGCATCGGCTGCGGTCTCGCTATCAAAAAAGATATTCGGGAAACTCACCCATCAGTCTGCACTGCTGATTGGCGCAGGTGAAACGATTGAGCTTGCTGCCGAGCATTTGAAGACAGCCGGGATACACAAAATTACCGTTGCAAACCGCAGCATCGAACGTGCACAAAAAATTGCCGACCGGGTAGGCGGTCGCGGGGTCGGCCTGGGCTTTGTGAATGATATCCTGCCTGAATCTGAAATCGTGATTACTGCTACGGCCAGCACACTGCCCATACTCGGCAAGGGACTCGTGGAACGTGCCTTGAAAGAACGCAGGCACAAGCCCATTTTCATGGTCGACCTGGCCGTGCCCCGGGACATCGAACCGGAAGTGGCCCAGCTTTCAGACGTGTACCTGTATACCATCGATGACCTGCACGATGTGATCGAGCATAACCTGCAATCACGGAAAAATGCGGTCAAGGCAGCCGAGGAAATGATTGCAGGAGAAGTGGAGGTATTTTCCCTTTGGCAACGTGGGCAAGACGCTGTAGATACAGTACGTGCGTTTCGAAACAAGGCTGAACTGCAACGTGACAGCATGCTGGAAAAAGCAAACAAAATGCTCGAGCAGGGGAAGTCAACAGATGAGGTGCTGCAGTATCTGGCATATACCTTGACCAACAAATTCATGCATGACCCTACCGAAGCCCTGAACCTAGCAGCCAAACAGGGAAAAAATGAGTTGATCGATGCAGCACGGATACTGTTAAATATTGCGCCCGAGGATACGGATGCCTTCTAGGTCACACTGGCATGACTTGCTGGGTGTTCAAATGGGCGGCCCAGTGCAACGGGCTTCAATAAATTCCAGTTCAGTGCCCTTTTTTGGCTAGGTGTACCCTGCAGCTTGTATAACCCACCCCATATCATGAAAGACTCGATTATCCATAAGCTTGAGACCATAAGGGAGCGACACGAAGAAATTTCCATGGAACTTTCGGATATGGACGTTGCAGGCAATCAGGAGAGGTTTACAACGCTGTCACGAGAGTATGCGCAACTGGAGCCGATCGTGAAACGCTTCAACGAATACCAGCGGGTCATGACAGATCTTGCTGCGGTTCGGGAACTTTTGAACGATCAGGACGAAAGTCTGAAAGCGATGGCCCTCGAGGAAATTGAAACTACAGAACAGCGCATCGAGCGTCTTGAATGCGAGTTGAATATGCTGTTGTTACCCAAGGACCCGCATGACCAAAGCAACGTGTTTCTGGAAATTCGTGCCGGTACAGGAGGGGATGAGGCGGCAATTTTTGCCGGTGACTTGTTCCGCATGTACTCCCGGTACGCAGAAGGCAAAAAATGGAAGATGGAAGTGATCCACAAAAGCGAGGGGGACCACGGGGGATTCAAGGAAATTATCGCCAAGATTTCCGGCACGGATGTGTACTCAAGCCTAAAATTTGAATCCGGCGCACACAGGGTACAACGTGTACCCGTCACCGAGTCACAAGGGCGTGTGCACACCTCTGCGGCAACCATTGCGATCATGCCCGAGGTGAACGAAATCGATAACGTGGCTATTGATACTGCAGACTTGCGAGTTGATATTTTTCGGGCTTCCGGAGCAGGCGGACAACATGTCAACAAGACAGATTCCGCCATCCGCATCACGCACTTGCCCACCGGTATTGCCGTGGAATGCCAGGACGAACGGTCACAGCACAAGAACCGTGCACGCGCCATGTCATTACTCAGTGCGCGGCTGCTGGACAATGAACGGAAAAAACAATCCGAAGAACAGGCTGAAACGCGTCGCAGCCTGGTTGGGAGCGGTGATCGTTCGGAGCGCATTCGCACCTATAATTTTCCGCAGGGGCGTATCACTGATCACCGCATCAACTTGACCCTGTACAAGCTGGATGAAATGATGCAGGGCAACATCGACCAGGTCATCCAGCCCCTGCGCAATGAATACCAGGCCGATTTGCTTGCTTCCATAGATGAACAGTAACGGTGTCTTCACCCATGACACGTCAGCAGGCGGTTGACCATGCAGCGATAAAGCTCGCCCGGGTCAGTGACAACCCAAGACTTGAGGCACAGCTTCTTGTGTGCCATGCATGCTGTATTGAGCAAACCGGACTGTTCGCACATCCCGATGCCGAACTGTCGACCGAGGAAAGGACAGCTTTCGAGTCCTGTTTTTCCAGCAGGCTTGAGGGCAGGCCCTTTGCATACATCACGGGCAACAAGGAATTCTGGTCACTGGACCTTGTCGTCAATGAACATGTATTGATACCCCGCCCTGAAACAGAACTGCTGGTTGAAGTCACATTGCATTTGATTTCTCATCAGACAAGGCTGCATGTACTGGATTTGGGAACCGGCTCCGGTGCGGTGGCTGTGGCCATTGCCAGGGAAAGAAACGATTGCAGGGTGGTGGCCACCGATATATCCGAAGCCGCTCTGGAAGTGGCAAGGCTGAATGCTGCCCGACATGGCACAGACATTACTTTCATTCACAGCGACTGGTACACAAACCTGGGCCATGACCGCTTCGACGTGATTGTATCCAACCCTCCCTACGTAGCGGAAGATGACCCTAATCTTGATGAACACGTTGCCCGCCATGAGCCAGGTCAGGCACTGATAAGCGGGAAGGGCGGACTGCAGGATATCGAACTGATTGTTCGCCAGGCCAGGCAGCACCTGCACAGGCAGGGGCATGTAATCATTGAACACGGCTTTGAGCAGGGAATGGCTGCCCGGGACCTGTTCCGGCTAAACGGGTTCAGTCAGATACAGACCTACCGGGACTTGTCCGGTCTCGAGCGTGTCAGCAGTGCGCGCCTGGTCCCGGACTGACTCCGTGGAAACTACTTGAGTTTTTCGCGCAGCAGGCGGTTGACCTGCTGTGGATTGGCCTTACCTCCGGTAATCTTCATCACCTGGCCAACAAAAAAGCCAAACACCTTGTCCTTGCCTGATTTGAACTGTTCCACCTGAGCCGGATTTTCGCGCACCACCTGATTGACCAGTGTTTCAATCTCCAGGGTGTCTGTGATCTGCCTGAGACCCTTGGACTCAATGATCGAGTCCACATCCCCTTCACCTGCCCACATTGACCGGAAAATGTCCTTGGCAATCTTGCCTGATATCGTGCCGTCTTCTATCCGGTTCAGCAATTTAGCAAGCATCGAGCTTGAAACGGGACTTGAAGCAATCTCCAGATCGTCCTGGTTCAAGGCTGCATTGAGTTCCCCGGTCACCCAGTTTGCAACCCGTTTTGCCTCAGCATTCGTGTTCCTTGCCGTCTGCTCGAAATATTCTGCAGCTTCCTTGCTCAGGACAAGATTCTCTGCATCCTGAGCATTCAGGCCATATTCCTGCGTGAAACGCAGGGCTTTTTCGCCAGGCAGTTCAGGGAGTTGCTGTTTGATTTCTTCGAGCATTTCCGGCCGGATAACGACTGGCAACAAATCAGGATCCGGGAAATAGCGGTAATCATCGGCTTCCTCTTTGCTTCGCATGGGGCGTGTTTCATCCTGAACGGCATCGTACAGTCGTGTTTCCTGAACCACTTCATTGCCATCTTCGAGCACATCGATCTGGCGTGCGATTTCAAAATCGATTGCACGTTCCACAAAACGAAAAGAATTCAGGTTCTTGGTTTCCGTGCGTGTGCCAAGTTCTTTCTGACCTGCAGGGCGTATCGAGACATTCGCATCACATCGGAACGAACCTTCCTGCATATTGCCATCTGAAATTCCCAGATAGCGTACGAACGAGTGAATTTTCTTCATGTATGACACGGCTTCCTTGGCAGAACGCATGTCAGGCTCTGATACAATTTCAATCAGCGGCGTGCCGGCACGATTCAAATCAATCCCGGTAGAATCAGCAAACTCCTCGTGCAATGATTTTCCGGCATCTTCCTCCAGATGGGCGCGGGTTATCCCGATGACCTTATAGCTGCCGTCGCCCAGCGCGATTTCCAGCTGGCCACGCGCTACGATGGGCAACTCATACTGGCTGATTTGATAGCCTTTGGGCAAATCAGGATAGAAATAGTTTTTCCGTGCGAAAACACAGCGTTGTGAAACCGCCGCATTGACAGCCAGCCCAAACATGACAGCCATTCGCACAGCTTCGTAGTTCAGTACCGGCAAGACACCTGGCAGGCCCAGGTCCACCGCACAGGCCTGGGTATTGGGCTCAGCTCCGAAAGCCGTGGAAGCTGCAGAAAAAATCTTGCTTTGTGTCGCAAGCTGCACATGAATCTCCAACCCTATTACCGCCTCCCACTGTGCCATCAGCAACCCTGCCTCTTCTGCTGGAAACCCGGCGGACACTGTTGATGCCAGTCGGTTGCAAGCTGGTATTGATGCGCAAAATTCAGCAGCTTGTCTTCTGCAAAATAATTGCCTATCAACTGCATGCCTACAGGCAGCCCTTCGTGGATCCCGCAAGGGATCGAAATGGCAGGCAATCCGGCGAGATTGATCGAGATGGTATAGATATCAGACAGATACATTGTGACCGGGTCATCTGTTTTTTCACCAATCCTGAAAGCAGTCTCCGGTGCGGTCGGCCCCAGAATGAAATCCACATCCTGAAACGCCGCGTTGAAGTCCGCACTGATCAGTCGGCGAACCTGTTGTGCCTTCAGGTAGTAGGCATCGTAATAGCCGGTCGACAACGCATAGGTGCCAATCATGATACGGCGTTTGACTTCAGTTCCAAACCCTTCGCTGCGACTGCGATGGTACAGGTCATGCAGATCTTTCGGATCTTCACACCGGTGACCAAACCGGACTCCGTCATAACGTGACAGGTTCGAAGAGCATTCCGCCGTTGCAATGACGTAATAGGCAGGAATCGCCAGTTCCGTGTTTGGCAGACTTATATCTTTTATGATGCAACCCTGCTCTTCAGCCCAGTCAATTGCACGTGCAATGATTGTCCGCACCTCGGATCCCAGACCGGTACTGAAATATTCGTCAGGTATGCCAACTACCTTGCCTTGCAGCGGGCGGTTCAACTCCGCGAGGTATGCAGGCACCGGTGCATCCACGCTGGTGGAATCCTTTTCATCAAAACCTGCCATTGCCTGGAGAAGATACGCACAGTCCTGTGCAGACTTGCCAAAGGGACCTGCCTGATCCAGGCTCGAGGCATAGGCAACCATGCCGTAACGCGATATGCGCCCATAGGTCGGCTTGAGCCCTGTAACTCCACAAAATGCGGCCGGCTGCCGGATCGACCCGCCGGTATCGGTGCCGGTCGCCAACGGCACCAGGCGTGCTGCCACGGCGGCGGCAGACCCGCCGGATGAACCCCCCGGGA
Source organism: Gammaproteobacteria bacterium (assembly GCA_026713925.1). Taxonomy (GTDB): domain Bacteria; phylum Pseudomonadota; class Gammaproteobacteria; order UBA4575; family UBA4575; genus WTFY01. The sequence continues at coordinate 86,149 of JAPONM010000061.1, read as the reverse complement.
CACATTCGGCATTCCATGGATTCCTGACCGGACCGTAGTAACTGTTTTCACTGGATGACCCCATCGCAAATTCATCCATATTGGTTTTGCCCAGAACCACGCATCCTGCCTGCTCCAGCTTTTGCACAACGGTTGCATGGTACGGTGCGATGAAGTTGTCCAGCATTTTTGACCCGCATGATGTCCTTTCGCCGGACATGCAGAATATATCCTTGTGCGCGAGAGGCACTCCGGTCAACGGACCATGCTTTCTTTCCCTGATTTGCCGGTCTGCATGACCTGCCTGCATGACTGCGCGGTCATGCAGTTCTGAGATAAAGGCATTGAGGTGTCTGTGTGCCTGCATTCGATGCAAGAAATGCCGGACAAGTTCGACACTGGAGAATTGGCCGCTGTCTAACCCGTCCGCAAGCTGTTGAACCGAAAGTTCTTCCATAACCATAACGCAACCTGAAAATGCCTGGAATCCTGAACCACCTGCCTGAAAAGCTACTCTATCACCTTGGGCACAAGGTAAAGGCCGTTTTCGGTGCGTGGCGCGATAGCCTGAAATTTCTCACGCTGATCCGATTCTGTAACCTTGTCTTCCCGCAGTCGCTGACAGGCATCCAGAGGGTGGGCCATGGGGTCAACTCCCCGGGTATCCACTTTGTTCATCTGCTGTACCCAGGCAAGGATGCTGGACAGGTCAGCCGCATATTGACCCGCTTCTTCCGGATCGACATGCAGCCTCGCCAGATGGCTGATTTTCAGAATTTCCTCAAGTGAAACGGGCATCGCAATACTCTTACTCCATAAAAGGAATCATCTATCGCAATGATTCCTGCGGTTTCATGCTGAGAGTCTCAGCATATCCAGTGTAAACTGCCTGGGTATTTGACCCAGGCTCACCCTAATCACACGGACAGTATATGGTGGGCAAAACAACCTACCATATTAATATGGTCTTGCTCAAAATTTTAGCCGCTGATAGAGTAGCCCATCATCCCATTGAGATACTACTCCCCTACTCCACCTATGTTTAAACGCATCCTGAGTATTTTTTCCAAAGACCTGTCCATTGATTTGGGTACAGCCAACACCTTAATTTACATGCGCAACAAGGGGATTGTATTGAATGAGCCCTCCGTGGTGGCAATCCGCAATAATCCGGACGGAGGTCCCCGAATCATCGAGGCAGTCGGTGCATCAGCCAAGGGCATGCTGGGCCGTACGCCTGCCAACATAGAAGTTATTCGGCCGTTAAAAGACGGGGTAATTGCTGATTTCACCACTACAGAGAAAATGCTGCAGCATTTTATCCGCAAGGTGCACAAAAGCCGCCTGTTCAGACCCAGCCCGAAAGTTCTGGTGTGCGTGCCGTGTGGTGCAACGCAGGTTGAGCGCCGGGCCATCCGTGAATCCGCATTGAGTGCGGGGGCCCTCAAAACCTACCTGATTGAAGAACCGCTGGCCGCAGCCATGGGGGCCAACCTTCCAATCAAAGAGGCGTTTGGCTCAATGGTGCTGGACATAGGGGGCGGCACCTCGGAAGTCGCCGTACTTTCCTTGAACGGCATTGTGTATTCTTCATCCGTGCGGATTGGCGGAGACAAACTTAATGAATCCATCATCAACTACACCCGTCGGAATTACGGCGTTCTGATCGGGGAATCCACCGCTGAACGCATCAAGCATGAAATTGGCTCGGCTTACCCTGGCAAAGAGATGCAGGAAATTGAGGTAAAAGGCAGAAACCTGTCTGAAGGCATACCCAAAAGCTTTTCTCTGAACAGCAATGAAATTCTGGAGGCGCTGCAGGAACCCTTGCACGGGATCATCAGTGCGGTCAGAACTGCACTGGAGCAAACTCCGCCCGAACTCGGGGCGGATGTGGCTGAACGAGGTATTGTGATTACGGGTGGCGGGGCTTTGCTGCAGGATCTGGACCGCCTGATAACTGAAGAAACCGGAATACCTGTGGTGATTGCAGACGACCCCCTTACCTCTGTCGCACGGGGTGGCGGACGTGTTCTCGAGATGATGAGCGAGGTAGGCACTGAGCTGCTGGCCAACGATTAGTTCTGCCGGTCAGCACGGTTTGCTGAATCAGCTTCCAGGTCATACGGATCCACCATTGAGGAGAGCTTGCCATCAAACCACTGTTTTTCCTTAATCCCTCTTCATCTGTAAAGCTGATCCTCTTGGCCATGCTGTCTGTCGGCATGATGATTACCGATTACCACTACAATCGCCTGGGTATCCTGCGCTCGAGTATCAGCGTTGTGCTGTCCCCTATCGAATATCTGGCCTGGTTGCCTTCAAAAATGTACATCTCCGGCACAAAAGTGCTGGCCACCCAAAAAAAACTGCTGACTGAAAACGCCAGACTGCATGCTAATCAGGCTCTCATCGAGCTGCAACTGCAAAAACTTGCCATTCTGGAACATGAGAATACTCGCCTGCGCAAGCTTCTTACATCCACCAAACCCTTGAAAAAAGAACAGGTTCTCATAGCCGAGCTGATTTCCATAGACCTGGACCCGTATCGTCAACGCATCGTCCTCAACAAGGGCACAATGGACGGTGTATATGAGGGGCAGCCCCTACTAGGTGCGAAAGGCATCATTGGCCAGGTAGACAAGGCAAGTCCTTTCCGTTCAATTGCCATTTTAATCTCAGACCCCAATCATGCCCTGCTGGGTGTAATAGCCCGCAACGGCCACCGCAGCCTCGTAGTCGGCACAGGCAATGCCGAGATACTGGAACTTCAGCACATTGTGAGCACTACAGACATACGGATTGGCGACCTGATTACAACCTCTGGTCTGGATGGCCGCTACCCACCCAATTACCCGGTAGCAAAGGTTACCAGCATCCGGGATACCACGGGTGAAGCCTTTGTGAAAGTAGAAGCCAAGCCCCTGATCGACCTCAATGCTATCCAGGAGATTCTGCTGATACGAGCAGATGATGAATCCCTGTCGAGAGCCGCAGAAAACATCACCAAGCACCCGTGAACAACCAGCGTTTGCCCAAGTTTCTTATCATTGGTGCCACATTCCTGGTGGCGATGCTACTCATGCTGATACCGTTGCCGGACTGGGCACAGCCCTGGCGACCCGAATGGCTGGCTGTTACGCTTATCTACTGGAGCATGGCCCTGCCTAAAAATGTCAGCATTGGCATAGCGTGGACCCTTGGTCTTTGCGTAGACGTCATCCACGGCACCCTGCTGGGACAATATGCGCTCGGGTTTGCAATCACAGCCTATCTTGCGATTCACTTTCATATTCAGGCCCGTAACTATCCTTTGTATCAACAGGCCATTTTTGTAGGCATCATCCTGTTGCCCTACATGGGCGTTTCACTATGGGTTCTGGGTATTCTGGGAGAAGATCCAAAATCATGGCTGTACTGGGCCCCAATCCTCACCAGCATACTGGTATGGCCGTTTGTCTACCTGGCATTGCGCGCCATCAGAAGGGCATGCTGATCCATCGGCTTCCCAGCTGACCTCATCCGGTTCAGGCAGTTTGACAGTGAATTATTTGATGCCTTTATGCCGCAGGCCTTCCAGTTGTTTGCTGAACTGTATACATGGGTCCTCGCGGGTGTGGCTGGGTGTGAAATATAAAATATCAAATGCATCCGGGATACCTTTGAGATAGTCCTGTGGAGCCAGTGCTCCCGGATGTACCGGTATCAAGGCAACCGACAGAAAGGAATAACGCCGGAAGGTACCCAGCAACTGTTTTGGCACAGCATAATCGTTGCGCACATGGCCACTGCCGGCAACCAGCACGACAGGCGGTTTACTGTTCACCACGGCCTGCGTGATAACAAGGTCTCTTTGCATCTGGGCACCTACCATAAGCTGAACAAAAGCGGGATTGGCATAGCCACAGTGCGATTGAACAATATCATGTTCCAGCTGACGAAGGCCTTCGGCAGAAACCGGGAATCGAGCCATTATTTCCTGAGTCCGGCCAGACCCGATGTTTCGGATTCCCGTGTACAGGGCCTCACTCCTGATATTTCCTGCAACCAGTTCAAGACCATTTCTCACGATACTCTGTAAAACGGGTGCATACAGCTCCCATGGCCAGCCGGCATTGCGTGCTGCAGCCTGCTGCTGCAGCAACCCGGCATCCGTCCAGTAAGCCGGCTGGTCCAGCCAGCCTTCCTGTGCCAACATCTCCATCACTACGGCAGGTTTCTTCCCGGCTGCCACAAGCCGATCCAGTATTTGTGCCTGCAGCAGGTGATGATCCGGGTTATCATGGGTTTCTCCCAGCAATATGAACTCGTACTCCAGCAATTCGGTATATAATCGCTCCTCAGTAATCCAAGCGTTTTTCCCCGTATCCCAGATCTTCCCCGTCAGTCCATGTCCCTGGTAGAAAGGTGATTGCCAGTCCCGGGCAAAAACAGAATGTATCGGCAATGCCAGACTGAATATCAGCAGCACCCATAATGCTGAAAAATGCTTTGGAACTCGAATCATCATCAAATCAGGCGCAATGGAAATCGAAATTATACGTGACACGGGACAGCTAGAGGCCTTTTGTGAGCATGCGGGGACCCGGGACTGGCTGGCTGTCGATACCGAATTCATGCGTGAAGACACGTACTACCCGAAACTGTGCCTGGTACAAATTGCCACGGGTCGCCGAATTGCCTGTATTGACACGCTCACCATCGATGACCTGTCAGCCCTGAACAAGCTCCTTAATTCAAAGACCAGTACAAAAGTCTTTCATGCCGCCCGCCAGGATCTGGAAGTACTGTACATGCTCAGCAGCGAGGTCCCTGCCCCCGTATTTGATACCCAGGTTGCTGCCAGCGCATTGGGATATGGCGATCAGGTCAGCTATGCCCATCTGGTCAACACCTTGTGTGGAGTGTGCCTGGACAAATCCCTGTCCCGTACCAGCTGGACACAAAGGCCATTGCCAGACCAGGCCATCCGCTATGCGGCCAACGATGTACGGTATCTGTCACAGATATACATATGCCTCAAAGAAGAACTAGCAGGCAGAGGGCGGACTCATTGGGTAGAAAGTGAATGTCAGCACCTGTGTCACGCGGATCAATACAGAATCGATCTGGATAACTCGTGGAAGTCGATCAAGAGTGCCCGAAGGCTTAAGCCAAAACAGCTGGTTGTACTCAAAAGGCTCGCAAGCTGGCGTGACCGGCTGGCTATGGAACGAAACCGGCCACGTCAATGGATCATGCGTGATGAAACACTGTATGAACTTGCGGTTAAGCAACCTGCCAGCATTCCTTCCCTCACAAACATCGACTCACTTACCCGGAAACAGCGCAACCGGCTTGCAGATGCGCTGCTCGATTGCATAAGCAAAGCCCGGCAAACGCCCGAACAGGACTGGCCTCTATCGATACAAAAACCGGCTCTGACCCGTGAGCAGCGCAAGACCCTCAAGCGGGCAAAACAGTTCATCCAGGAGCGGGCCGAACAACTTCACGTCACACCGAATTTCCTAGCCAGCCGCAGCATGCTGGAAAACCTGGTTTGTGACCCTGAAGGGTCGCAAGCTCTGCAGGGCTGGCGACAGAATCTTATTGGCAATGACCTTGAACAGCTTTTGGGAGAAGAATGATGAAAACCGGATACATAACCGGGTATAATCCCCGCGCACGATATCAACTCCCGTAAAAAACTGGTTTAGCGACTGGCCCAGACTCCTATTACCGTTATGCTTGCAGATGAAATCAAGGCCCTTATTGAAAAAGGTGTCCCCGGCTCGGAGGTTATCGTCACCGGTAGTGAAGGAAAGTTTGAAGCGACTGTTGTCAGCCAGAGCTTTGAAGGCATGAGCATGGTAAAAGAACACCAGCTCGTCTATTCAACCGTTAAGCCGCAAATTGCCAGCGGTGCGCTTCATGCCCTGAGTATCAAGACCTTTACTCCTTCGGAATGGGAGCGGCATGCTGCGAATTGAAGGGGTTGTATTCATGCCTGCGCAAACAGATATGATGTGCAGCCGTCAGTCCAGACCAAACAGCCTGCCGTGTTTCGCATGCCATATTTGTCAGGACTGAATGCTGATATGATGAGGGCTGTCCTCAAACTTCTCAGGATCATTGTCCGATCTGATTGGGTTCACCGCCACATCAGGCAACTGGTGCACTTTGGCTTTAGTAAGGAAAAAACTTCATGAAAATTGAAACGCTTGCAATACACAGTGGGTATTCACCCGACCCGACAACCAAAGCGGTTGCTGTCCCGATTTTTCAAACCGCCTCGTACGCATTCGATGACACTCAACATGGTGCAGACCTGTTTGACCTGAAAGTTGAAGGCAACATCTATACACGCATCATGAACCCCACTACGGCCGTGCTGGAACAACGAGTTGCGGCAATGGAAGAGGGCGTGGGTGCACTGGCCCTGTCATCGGGAATGGCGGCAATTTCCCAGGCAATCTTTGCAATCGCAGAGCAAGGGGACAATATCGTTTCGGTCACGACCCTGTATGGAGGCACATACAACCTGTTTGCTCATACTCTTCCTAAGCTCGGGATCGATGTCCGGTTTGTAGATTACCGCGATATGAATGCCATTGCCGCAGCCATCGACGAAAACACAAAGGCAGTTTTTTGTGAATCACTGGGCAATCCTGCTGGCAATATTATCGACCTGGAAAAAACGGTAGAAGTTGCACATGCGCAAGGTGTCCCGGTTATGGTGGACAATACGGTCCCTACCCCATATCTGTGCCAGCCTTTCAAGTTCGGTGCAGACATCGTCATCCATTCGCTGACAAAGTATATGACCGGTCACGGTACATCGATTGGAGGGATTGTTGTTGATTCGGGAAATTTTCCATGGAATGAGCACAAGCAGCGCTTCCCGATGCTGAATGAGCCGGACCCTTCCTATCATGGAGTAGTCTATACCGAGGCCTTGGGCAAGGCAGCCTACATCGGGCGCGTGCGGGTTGTCCCATTGCGCAACATGGGCCCGGCGATTTCACCCTTTAACAGCTTCCTGATCCTGCAAGGTATAGAAAGCCTGCCTGTACGGATGGACCGTCACTGTGAAAATGCACTGGCAGTGGCTGAACACCTGCAGGAACATTCCAATGTGACCTGGGTCAACTATGCTGGGTTACCCGCCCACGAAGACCACCACCTGGTGCAAAAGTATTGTAGCGGACGCGCATCCGGGATATTGAGCTTCGGAATCAAGGGCGGACTCGAGGCAGGAGTGAAATTCATCGATGCACTAAACCTGGTCGTCAGGCTGGTGAACATCGGTGATGCAAAATCTTTGGCCTGTCATCCGGCCACCACCACACATCGGCAATTGTCCAAAGAAGAACAGGCCGTTGCCGGAGTACCCGAAGACTTGGTGCGCCTGTCCATCGGCATAGAGCATATCGACGATATACTGGAAGATATCGATCAGGCCCTTGCAAAAGCGGGCTGATCAAACTTCTGGAGGTGCCAGAGCACGACCCCAGGAAGGCACCGGCCGCAGCAGGGTCAGGCCGTTGCCTGGACAGCATGCAGAGGATGGGTTTGTCCCCGCTTCCCAGCGAGCCGTGGAAGCGGTTAGTCGCTGTGCTTTGCCGTGCTGGGCCGATCCCGGATAACCCTAATCCTTGTCCAGCTTTTCCCAGCCGCTCAAGTCCGGGGGAGCATCGTGTTCTTTCAGTTGGTCCCAGATGATGTATCCGGAATCCTGTTCATGCACAGCTTTTGCGGCATCTTCAGGGGTCAAGAAGGTACGCGTGGGCATGCTGTCAACCCACAGGTCCCAAAGTCCGAGAGGCTCTTGCCGGATGATGAATTCAGATACGTCAGTTTCTAATTTGTACTTCACAAGACAGATTGTACCGTATCATAATTCCTTCATGGGCAAAGCAGCTTTCTTTTTTCATGGTCTCTTTCCTGACCATATCGAGCCTGCTGGCAAGGCAGGCAAGCAGTTATGCAAGGTATTGTTCGATGCCGAATTCGACGGAAGCTTCCACTCCCACCTGCTGGCCGATATTTGGCCCGTTGAGGAAAAAGACGGAGCACCTGTCTTTGAGGTGCGTTATGACCTGCCCTTTGAATGTACCCGATTTCCGCAGGCAGTAGTAAGCTATTACCAGCAGGTCATGGGCCCCCAGTCTGCAACCATCAGCCACAGTGGGCCCAAGGGACCCATCCCGAACAGGAATGTGTTTCGTGTGCAGTGGGAAGTTGCTTTGGATGCGGACCATAAACCTGCTGGCCCACAGCTTTAGGGAAACGGTCGAAGCTACAGCAGTGACCTATCGGAGGATCACGAACGCGCATCAAGCCGTTTCACATATTAATAGTTGCGCTGATGCAGGCATTTTTGATAAATATTGCTGCGCCAATACCAAGGGTCCGTTTTTGCCTGATTCACAGACAACAAACAGTTTGTCATTGACTCGATATACAGAATAGGAATTGACTATGAGTACAGAAAACTTGATCCGTCGTGACGAGGATACCGGCTACATCATTGCGTGGAGACATAAATCCGATTTTGAAACCGGCAAATTCAGGGATGAAATGATGACTTACGGAGAGGCACGCAAAAGATGTGAAGATCTGAATTCGGAAAATCCGGACAAGACGTACTGGCCGGAAAAAATGAAACAAGATCCCGAATTGCACCTGGTTTACGAATAAAGCCTGACAAGCAGGCCCGGCCCAGCCTAGGGAGACAGTCTTTCCAGCTTCCACTCGCCGGTCGGGATCAGGGAATAACGCAACCGGTCATGCAGCCGGTTGGGACGTCCCTGCCAAAACTCGAATTCGCTGGGTATTACACGGTATCCACCCCAATGTTCCGGGCAAGGTATGCTTTCCTTCCCGTGATAGTGCTGCTCCAGGCGACTGTAGGCTCTCTCCAGCACCGAATAGTCTGCTATGACCTCGCTCTGCTGGGAAGCTATGGCGCCCAACTGACTGCCTCGCGGGCGCGTATGAAAATATTCGGCTGAGTCAGCAGCAGGTATCTTTTCTACCCGACCTGATATTCGTACCTGGCGATACAGCCTATCCCACCAGAAACAAAGTGCTGCAATTCGAGTAGATCGCAAATCCTGCGCCTTGGCGCTGTTGTAATTGGTGAAGAAGACAAAGCCCGTTTCATCAAATGCCTTCAGCAGCACCATACGGGAAGATACATGACCGGTATTGTTGACTGTGGCAAGGTTCATCGCATTGGGTTCAACAAATTCCGAGGCAAGCACCTCATCAAACCACACACCGAACTGGTCAAACGGATTCTTTTTAGCTTTTTGTTTGTCGAGCACTACAGTTTGATAATTTTTTCGTAGCTTGTGTATATCGGTTTTTCTGCGCATGGAAGTTTCGAGGCTTGATCACTTCAGTACAACCCCTGTACCACCCAGCCTGCAATAACCACCTGGGTTCTTGGCCAGATACTGCTGGTGGTAATCCTCTGCATAAAAATATTCAGGAGCTTCGATGATCTCAGTCGTAATGGATGCGTAGCCCTTGTCGCGTAATGCCAGTTGGTATTGCGTTCTGGTTTGCTCGGCAATTCCTTTCTGTTCATCACCATACACATAAATTCCTGAGCGGTACTGTGTGCCGATGTCATTCCCCTGCCGCATGCCTTGTGTGGGATCATGAGACTCCCAAAACAGTTTCACCAGACTTGTGTAGCTGACAAGGGTGGGAGAATATACCACGCGCACCACCTCGTTATGCCCTGTCATGCCCGTGCAGACTTCCCGGTAGGTCGGATTCGGGGTAAAGCCTCCGGAATAGCCGACAGAAGTCGAATACACACCTGGAAGTTGCCAGTACCCTTTTTCTGCTCCCCAGAAACAACCTAAACCAAACATCGCCAAATTCATCCCATCAGGAAATGGCGGACACAACGGATTTCCGTTCACATGATGTCTATTCGTAACCTGCATCGACTCATCTCGCCCTGCCAGAGCCTGATCTCTCGTAATTAGCCGTATTTCTCTACCTGCAATCACAATCCACTCCAGTGACTAGCTTAAGCACCAGGCTATGTTCAGCAATTCCTCTTTGATTTTCAACTCCGGTGCGAGACTTTTGCAGCTGCTGCTCTAGCCGACAGTGAATCCAGCAGCTTCACTTTGGGAACTATTTACCTGATTGGACGTTAATCCAGTAACCCTGCAATCAACTGCATCGCGAATCCCAAAACGATAATAACGATACTGAGTATTGCTATCCGTCTTTACTGGCAAAAGGGACTGTTGATTAAGGATCAGGATATTTTCTGGTGCATGCCAGAACAAAATGATCACACCAAAGACATCCAGTACGATACTTGGAAATTTTCATTTTGATCGCGGCTTTTGTGTTTATCAGTTATGTGCTGAAGGAAAAGAACGAGTACGCAACATGCCGTTACCCATAGACGCCACACCTAAGAAAAACTGGCAATCCCAGAAAACCACTAAACGCTTCAGTTCCGCCGGCACTCATCGAACTTGATTCTGCATTGACAGCCCGCGCACACGGTAAATTTGCCGTGCCCAACCGTATGCCGTATTTCCGGTCATACCTCCTGGCGGGCCTTGGTCTCTGAAGCCATGTATTCCCTCGCCTTTTCCTGCAGGCCCTGCTCAATTGCAAGCGGTATGTCATCAATACCCTGTCTTGCCGCATAGTCACGCACATCCTGTGTAATTTTCATCGAGCAGAAATGCGGACCGCACATGGAACAGAAATGCGCAACTTTCGCGGAATCCTTGGGCAGGGTCTCGTCATGCAGTGAACGAGCATGGTGCGGGTCCAGACTCAGATTAAACTGATCTTCCCAGCGGAACTCGAACCGTGCCTTGGACAAGGCATTGTCGCGAACCTGTGCACCGGGATGTCCTTTGCCCAGATCAGCGGCATGCGCCGCAATTTTATAGGCAATGATCCCGTCACGAACATCCTGCTTGTTCGGCAGCCCCAGATGTTCCTTGGGTGTGACATAACACAGCATTGCAGTTCCATACCAGCCTATATTTGCAGCGCCAATGGCAGAAGTGATGTGATCATAGCCTGGTGCAATATCAGTCACCAGCGGACCCAGCGTATAGAAAGGTGCTTCCATGCAGTCCCTCAGTTCCCTGTCCACATTCTCCCTGATCATCTGCATTGGAATGTGGCCCGGCCCTTCGATCATTACCTGTACATCATGGTCCCATGCTATCTTGGTCAGTTCGCCCAACGTCTCCAGTTCAGCAAACTGTGCCTCATCATTTGCATCGGCAATGGATCCGGGGCGCAAGCCATCTCCCAGCGAAAAGGCCACATCATACGCCTGCATAATTTCGCAAATTTCCTCAAAATGCGTGTAGAGGAAGCTTTCCTGGTGATGCGACAGACACCATTTCGCCATGATCGAGCCGCCGCGTGACACAATGCCCGTGATGCGATTCACCGTCAGCGGCACATACGCTAACCGCACACCCGCATGCACTGTAAAATAATCCACACCCTGCTCAGCCTGTTCAACAAGTGTATCCCTGTAGATGTCCCAAGTGAGTTCCTCGGCCTTGCCATTCACTTTTTCAAGCGCCTGATAGATAGGCACCGTACCAATAGGTACAGGTGAGTTGCGTATGATCCACTCGCGTGTTTCATGAATGTGCTTTCCTGTCGACAAATCCATAACCGTGTCGCTGCCCCATCGCACGGACCAAATCATTTTTTCCACTTCTTCCTCAATGGAAGATGCGATGGCGGAATTGCCTAGATTGGTATTGATTTTCACCAGGAAATTCCGGCCAATGATCATCGGCTCCGATTCAGGGTGATTGATGTTGTTTGGAATGATGGCACGCCCTGCGGCAACTTCGCTGCGCACAAACTCCGGTGTGATTTTCTCGGGTAAATTTGCACCGAAGCGCTGGCCCTCGTGTTGTGCCAGCAATTTCTTGTAACCAGGATCCTTGCGGTGTTGCTGCAACCGCATGTCCTCGCGTAGCGCAACATATTCCATCTCGGGGGTGATAATCCCGCGGCGCGCATAGTGCATCTGCGTAACCGCTCGACCAGGCCTGGCACGACGGGGAAGACGGTAGTGTTCAAAGCGCAAATGTGCGGTACGCGGGTCACTTTGCCGTGCCTGGCCATACTCTGAAGACGGCTGGGCAAGTTGCAGTGTGTCATTGCGCTGTTCAATCCAGCTTGACCGTGCAGGAGGCAGGCCTTGCAGTAAATCCACCTCCATGTCCGGGTCGGAATATGGGCCCGAAGTGTCATAAATTGTTATGGGAGGATTCTGATCGCCACCAAACGTGGCTGGACTAGGCAAACAATGGACTTCACGCATCCCGACCTGCAGATCCTGACGGGATCCCTGAACATATATCTTGCGTGAATTGGGGAAAGGCTGCCTGATGTCTGAGGATAGTTGTGCGGATTTATCCCGCATGGAACTGGCAATTGCACTCATAACGTCTACCTCTTACTATGGTGGCGGTATTTCAGCAGAACATACATACATGCCAAAAGAACACGGGCATAACACTTCCTTCTGCCAGCACTGCCTGACCCAGGCTTCAAGAGGAACACTCCGCCTGGCATGACCAACTCGGCACCTTTGACTTGTGACTCTGCCATACTAAAGGATAATGCTCTTTTTTTGTATAGGAAAACACACATAGAAATATGCTGTTCCCCTGACACTTGCCTGAACGGGTCACGCCCACAGGCTGCTGTCTGGTGACCATGGTCGCACTTACCTGTATACACATGCCTTACAATGTCGCCATTGTTGGACCCGCGAGAAGCAGACAGGGCACCGGCCCGTACGTCGCAAAGGTCTTTCACCAGCTGGGAGCACATCTCAGTGCTGTTGTCAGCAGTTCCCGGCAATCAGCAGTGAAAGCGGCTGATCATCTGAATAAAGACTATGGGATTGATTGCCTGGCCTTTGCAGATATGGAAGAGATGCTTGGAAGTACTTCTGTGGACATCGTGGCGATCTGCTCTCCTGCTACGGCACATTACCAGCACCTGATTCCAGCAGTTGAGGCCGGTTGTCATGTCCTGTGCGAAAAGCCGCTCTGGTGGCCAAGGGAAGAGGTAAAAACAGAATCAGATTTCCGGCAGATCATGACTGAAACCACACGCCTGGTCCGGCTGTGCAACAGGAATCACACCGTCCTGCAACTGAATACGCAATGGGTCTTCACACTGCCGGGTTACCATGAGTTGTACCCGCAGCGAAACCAGCCTGTCCGGGCAATCGAATCGATTTCCATGTGGCTTTCTCCACAAAGCACAGGGAAGGACATGATCGTCGATGCGGCGCCTCATTTTCTCAGCATGCTATACGCACTGCTCGGTGCGGGCCGCATAAACGATATCCAGCACAGCCGCCTGACTGGCAACCCTGCCCAGGGACTGCATATAAAATTTGATTACCTGCATGCCACGGGGGACTGCAAGGCCGATTTATCCCTGAGTCCGACAGACTCCGTACCCAGGCCTGCTGCCTACGCAATCAATCACCAGCGCGTAGACAGGCATGTCGATCTTCCAAATTACCTGATATCATTGCAGGCACCCGGCAAGCAATTGCCGATCGTGGACCCGTTGGTGTGCTCAATCAAAAACTTTATAGGCTCCATACACGCTAGATCTACCCCGGACGAGACTGCATTGATCGACGGGATGGAACATTTGTTGCAACTCTACCAGGCGGTAGATTCTTAACCAGGACCATGGAAAAAATACATTCCGAAAGCGGCGAAGTGCTGATTCAGGTTTCACCCCTGATCCACTTCAGCAAATTTGACTCAGGGTCTAACCCGAGCGCTGCAAAGCAGCCCCTGCACGTAAAAGCCATGCAACGTCAGGTCGAGAAACAAACTGAACTTTCACCCTTGCATGACTTCATGGGCAAACTTCTTCAGCCGCAGACACGTGAAAACCTGAAGGAATATGTTCGCTGGCAGGCCAGCTGGAGACAGGGATATGCTGCAGACACCATCACATTCGAACAGGCGTTGCAGGGTGCCCCGGAACAGGCACCTGTCTCGATTAACCTGGATGTGACCACGGCATGCAACTACCGTTGTGACCACTGTGTTGACATGGATATCCTGAACAAGAACATCAACTATGACCATGCATTGCTTAAGGATTCCCTGACACACATGGTGGAAAACGGATTGCGCTCGGTGATCATCATCGGGGGTGGTGAACCGACTGCCTACAAGGGCTTCGAAGATATAGTGCGTCATCTGAAAGCCATGAATACTCAAATCGGCGTGGTAACCAATGGCAGCATGATGAAAAAAATAGAAGCGGTTGCCGACGTATTGCAGGATCGGGACTGGGTGCGCCTGTCGCTGGATTCCGGTACCAACGAAACGTTCCGCGCCATGCACAAGCCTGGCAGCAAAAAATGTACACTGGAATGGATTTGTGCACATATTCCAGCCATCAAGAAACTAAACCCGAGTTTCATGATTGGCTTCAGTTTTATCATTGTCTGGAAAGACTGCGAAACCAATGACATGGAAATCATTGAAAATATTGACGAAATGGTTACCGCGGCGCAGCTGGCAAAACAGCACCAGTTCGACTACATCTCCTACAAGCCTTTTCTCACCCGCTCGAAGCAGAACAACGCCGAAGTCGTTGGCATTGACAAGAAACAGGAACATGTAGCCTCCACCATGACCCGAATCCGCAATGCCATTCACCAGGCAATGGCACTTGAAGACGAAAGGTTTGCAGTGGTCGAAAGTACTAATCTGCGTGTTCTGGAAAACGGCACATACATGGATTACAGCAAACAGCCTCACAATTGCCACATGCAGTATTTCAGGCAGGTGCTCAGTCCCCTAGGCGTGTTTAACTGCCCCGTATACCGCCACGTGCCCCAAGCCCTGCTGGGAGGAAAACATGCCTATGCCACCCAACACGGTTTACAGGCCACACAAAGGAACACATTGAGGCTGATTGAGACATTTGATGCGGCTGAAGAGTGCAAGGACGTAACCTGCTTATATAATCATGCGAACTGGTTTATCGAGGACCTGATCAATCACCCGGAAAAACTGGATCTGCTTGATTCCGGTTTTGATCGTGGTGATTATTTTCTCTAGACACTGCTGCCCAGCAATGCCTGGGCACTGTCAAATACACTTTGTACGGCAAGATTGCGCAGGCAATTGTAGTGCCCGTATGGGCACTGCTTTTCCCAGCAGGGACTGCAATCCAGATCCAGGTAGTGGATGGTTGCAGTGCTGGATAACGGTGGAGTGTATGCAGGGGTAATCGAACCGTAAAGGGCGACTACAGGCCGGCCTACGGCAGCGGCAATGTGCATCAACCCGGAATCATTGGTAATGGCTATTCTCACCAGTGACAGCAAGTCGACAACTTCCTCCAGGCTGGTCTGCCCGCACAAATTCCTGGCACTCCCCCCGGAGGCCCCCTCAACCTCTTGTCCAATGGCATGATCCCTGGAAGAGCCGAATACATATACCTCGAAACCTTGCTGTCCAAACAGGGCAGCCAATTCGCCGAAATACCTTGCCGGCCAGCGTTTGGATGGGCCGAATTCCGCCCCGGGCATTAAGGCAACAGATGGAGCCGCAGCGTCTACGCCAAGTCTGTTTGCCGCCTTGCTGCGCTTGCCTTCATGCACTTGCAATTTCGGGAAACGAATTTCAGGAACCTGCCCGGACTGTGATCGGTCAACCCCCAGGTTTACATACCGTTCGACCGCCTTATAAGTCACATTCGTGTCCAGTATGCGCATATCATTTACGACCCCGTAACGCATTTCACCCCGGTAAGCGGTACGCTGTGGAATGCCTGCAAAATAGGGAATCAGTGCAGACTTGAAAGATCTGGGCAAGATAATGGATTGATCATACCTGCCCCGCAGTGCCCGGCCAGTACGCAGTCGCTTCAAAAATCCCAATTCACCATGGCCAAGGTCTACCTCAATGATGTTTCTCACTTCCGGCATGCGGGCCAGCACGGGGGCCGACCATGACGGTGCCGCTACATCAATGATGTTTTCATGATTCAGATGTTTCAAAGCCATAAACAGGCTCTGGACCATCACCATGTCACCGACCCATGCCGGGCCTATTACAAGTATTTTCCTAGCTTTCAAAGGTATATTCTGTCCAACACTGGGTGAGTGGATGATGATTGTTCCTGGATGTGCTGCAATTAAACTGCAGGATTATAGTTCCTGAATATATGATACTGGTATAGTTTGCAAACACCCGAAAATATAACAAACCAACGCATGAATGGTCCGATGGATATCGAACAAGCAAGATTCAATATGGTCAGACAGCAGATTCGCCCCTGGGAGGTTCTGGACAATGACGTATTGAAGGTGGTTGAACAAACACCTCGTGAACTATTTGTGCCCGAACAGTACAGGAAGCTTGCGTTTTCCGATCTCGAGGTTCCATTGCCAAACGGGCAGTCCATGATGGCCCCGAAACTTGAGGCGCGCATGCTTCAGGCCCTGCAGATCAAACCGGACGACAGGATTCTGGAGATCGGAACAGGAAGCGGATTCGTCACAGCCTGCCTGGCGAAAATGGGCAGTCATGTCGACACACTCGAATGGTTCAAGGACCTTTCAAGCCAGGCTCAGAGGAACGTCGAGCAACTGGGAATCGATAATGTCAGCTTCTCTCGGGAAAATGCCCTGCAGCAACGGGTCACCGGGCACTATGACATTATCGCCGTCACCGCTTCGATGCCTGTATACCATGATGTGTTTGAAAAAACCCTGGCCAAGGGCGGACGGATGTTCGTGGTTACTGGCAAAGCGCCAGTGATGCAGGCCCAGCTGTTCACCAAAGTTGATGTACAGGGACTGTGTTGTTCAACGTTACTTGAAACCTGCCTGCCCCCTTTGATCGGCTTTGATGAACCTCAGACTTTCCAGCTATAATGTTCAAGGAGTACAGCCCGCAAGAACTCAAGAAACACCTGGAACTGGCGGAGACCAAACCCGTCCTGCTGGATGTCAGAGAACCGTGGGAATATGAGCGTTGCCATCTGCCTGAAACCATTCTTGTACCGATGAGACAGATCCCGGGTACACTGCACGATTTTGACCCCGACCAGGAAATCGTCGTTATCTGTCACCACGGCATCCGCAGCCGGGCAGTTGCCAGTTACCTGGCAAAAAACAGTTTTACCAGGGTTATCAATCTTTCGACCGGAATCGATGGATGGGCGAGGCAGGTCGACCCGTCCATGCCGGTTTACTAAGACTGTAGAATTACACATTTCAAGGACCGGTAAAAAATTAATGCATCTGAACCCCGCGATACTCTTCATTCCTGTTTTCTTGCTCACTTCACTTTGTGCAACTGCATCGGGACCCACTGCGGCAAAAAGCCTGCTCGATATCTATCTGATGGCCAAACAGCACGACATAGATGTTCAAATTGCCGAGTCAAAATACAATACCCAAATTCTGATACGGCCAATTGCCCGGGCGAACCTTCTGCCGCATGCCAGCATTACTGCACAGACTTCGGATAATCGACTTGAAAGCGATGGACAAACATTCGGAATACCTGGAAGAACGGTGGATTTCAACTCACATGGCTACAAGCTGAATGTCAGGCAAGCGCTCTACCATCGTGATTTTTATGTGCAACTGCGCCAGGCAAAAAACTCTGTAGCCAAGGCCAAGATCGACCTGGATGCTGCTCACCAGGCACTGATCATGCGTACAGCGAGTGCTTACTTCGATGTGCTGGCCGCACAAGACATCGTCACACTCCGGGAATTTGAGAAAAAAGCCATCAAACGCCAGCTTCAGCAGGCGAAAGAACATTTCGAAGTTGGCCTGATTGCAATCACGGACGTACATGAGGCCCAAGCCTCCTACGACCTGGCCGTGGTGGAGGAGATTGAAGCGGTCAATGCACTGGAAATCTCTAAAGATGCACTGGAAGTGATTGTTGCGCAACGTCCGAATCGCCTGCACCCGCTGTCGGACCGCATGGAGCTGGTAACCCCAGCTCCAAATGACCCCGAAGACTGGGTGGCCAAGGCCTTGCAGCAGAATCTGGTCTTGCTGTCCAGTGAGTATTCAAACAAGATTGCCCAGCAGGAAATCAAATTGCAACGATCGCGTCATCTCCCCACCCTCGATCTTGTTGCCTCATATTCAGACGAGGATACTGGCGGGCTGTCAGGCGCGAGAAGCACTGAAGATACCCTCATCGGACTGCAACTGAACATCCCGATTGCTGAAGGAGGCAGAACCTACTATACGACCAGACAGGCACGCCATAAAGCCGCAGTTGTACAAAACGAGCATGAGAAAGTCCGGCGCACGACCATTCGGGATGCACGCGATACCTACCTGAACGTGATTTCAGCAATCAGCCGGGTCAAGGCCCTGGCTACAGCCCTGGAGTCCACCGAAGCGGCAACCCGTGCGACTGAAGCTGAATTTCAGGCTGGAACCCGTACTTCTGTAGATGTACTGCTGGCCGTGCAGGAGACCTTCCTTGCCAAACGGAATTATTTGCGCGCACGTTATGACTACCTTCTGAATACGCTGCGGCTCAAACAAGCCACCGGAACCCTGTCAGTGGATGATTTGGCAAAGATCGATGACTGGCTGAATTAGCCTGCATGTCAACACCACATCATCGCACTTCCTTGCGATACAGGGCATTGTTATTCCTGCTGGCTCCTGCAGTGCTTGGATACATCACGTATCGATCTATCAAAGACGGGGGCTGGCGATATTTCCTGCAGCGTCTCGGTTTTAACTTGCCGCATGTGCCAACACCGTCGATTCTCGTTCACTGCGCGTCTGTAGGTGAATTCAGTGCCGCCAAGCCACTGCTTCTCGAACTGTGTAACCAGTATCCTGGCCACCACCTGGTCATCACTACCAATACACCTACTGCAGCGGTGCTGGCATCGGAACAGCTGCATGAAAAGATCATGCATGTATACATGCCGGTTGACTACTCTTTTGCAGTCAACCGGCTGTTATCACGTGTTCATCCCGGCAGCATGTTGATCCTGGAAACAGAAATCTGGCCAACATTATTTTACCGGGCTGCAAAAAATAACATTGCCACTGCCATTATCAATGGAAGATTATCCAGCAAAACACTGCACGTAAACCGGTTCATGAAAAGTGAATATCAATCTTCACTCAGAAACCTGGAAATGATCCTCGCACGCTCAGATGAAGATCGTTTGAAATTTCTGGATCTCGGTGCCGAGAGTCATGCCACACACACCGTGGGCAACCTGAAATATGCAGCGGCTCAGATCAAAATGGACCTCCCGGCCACAGGCATCCAGCGCCCGTATCTTCTGGCGGCATCCACACATGAGGACGAGGAATTGCAACTGGTACAGCACCTGCCCCTGCTGAAACAAAAGAACTATCTCCTGGTTATTGCACCACGATACCCGGATCGGGGAAGCCCGTTACACCATCAACTGCAACAGAAGAAATTGACAGTAGCACTACGCAGCCGACAAGACAGTGTTACAGAACATACGGACATCTACATTGTAGACACTCTTGGAGAACTGGACAGGTATTTGAACGAGGCAGAGCTGGTGTTTGTGGGAGGATCCCTGATAACCCGGGGCGGCCATAATATTCTGGAGCCTGCCGGCCTAGGCAAATGCACAATCGTGGGTCCGCATATGGACAATTTCTCACTCGAGACCAGGGAACTGCTGAAAGCGGGTGGAATCATCCAGGTCACTGGCAACCGGGATCTTGGGGATCAGCTGGCACGCATGATCGATGACAGCCACATGCGGGTCCAGTACGGAATCAGCGCACAGCAGTTCATCAAACAAAAGGCTTCAGTACTGAACAGCTACATGAAGTGCCTGCAACCGATGCTTCAGCACTGACCTGGACCATAGCCTTCCATTAACGAATTGAAATCGCGGTCAGAGTAATGGAACGCAGAATCCGAATTGCTCAGTTTAAGCAGTGAGCGCTGCAGTCGTGCAATATTGGTTTTCTGAAATGCACCCGCGCTCCGGCCAATCACCGCCTTGTCAAAATCGATCAGATACACCATCTTTTTTTCATCAAGCAAAATATTGTGTGCGTTGAGATCAGCATGATTGCAGCCCTTGTCATGAAACTGCCTGATCACCGCCCCGATCCTGCGCCAGGTGTCTGCCGAAAGTGGATGCTCGCTCAACTTCATGCTCAGTGGCTGTGCCTTCGGGATGAAGCGGGTGACGAGGTCTGCCCTGTACATCAGGCCTGTCCTTCGTATCCGTGCAGCAGCAGGAGCCGGGGCTGGCAAGTCCAGGCGCTGAAGGGCAAACAGGGTCTGAAGTTCGCCCATGGCTCTGGTCTTGTACAAGCCGCACCACAGATAGGCATCCTTGACAAACTTTGACACGGCACCGCCACGATAGTAATGACGCAGCACCAGGGACTGGTCATGATACGTGAACAGATGTAGCCCTCCGCGGCCTTTTACGCGGGTCGGCAACAGGTGTCTGTATTGCAGCAAAGGCTCTGAAGAGAGGAATTCGGGATTAAACAGATCATTCGGGAATTCCGGAAACAGGGTTTTGTCATAGGCAACAATGTCGTTACCATAGTGTTCAAGTTCAACAGAATCCATTGACACTGCTTTTACGGTTATACATCGGTTCGCAACTCACTTCATATGGGCAATCCACCTAAATCCATCTGCCTCGTGCGGCTCTCTGCAATTGGCGATGTAACACATATGATCCCGGTGGTGCGCACGATCCAAAAATTCTGGCCTGATACTGAACTGACCTGGATCATTGGAAAAAATGAAGCCAGGCTGGTCCATGACATTCCCGGCATCGAGTTTATCAAGTTTGACAAAACGAATGCGATACGCAGTTACCAGTCTATTGTCCGGAAAACCTGGCACCGGAAATTTGATGTACTGCTTTGTGCCCAGGTTTCATTGCGGGCTAACATCCTCAGCACACTGATTCATGCGGACCTGAAACTGGGTTACGACCGGGCACGCTCCAAGGATCTGCATTCCCTTTTTATCAGACAGTGTATCAGTCCTGCATCGCATCAGCATGTGCTGGACAGTTTTTTCAGCTTCATCGAACATATCGGTTTGACTCATCGTGATATGCGCTGGGATTACAGTATCCCGGATGACGCTTACCAGTTTGCCAAAAGGCACCTGGTGGCTGGCCGTTTCAAAGTGATCATCAGCCCCTGTTCCAGTCATCCCCTCAGGAACTGGAGTGCAAAACGCTATGCAGCCGTGGCTGACGACGCAATCCGGTCACTGGATGCCCAAGTCATACTCTGCGGGGGAAATTCCGTAACAGAACTGCGCATGGGGCAGGAAATTGAAAGCCACATGAAAATGAAAGCCCTGAACCTGATTGGCAAGGACACCCTGAAAAAATTCCTTGCATTGCTGCAGGGTGCCGATGTCATTATCTCGCCAGACTCCGGTCCAGCACATATGGCCACCGGTCTGGGCACACCTGTCATCGGGCTTTATGCTGCCAGCAACCCAAGGCGCAGCGGTCCCTATTTCAGTCAGCAATGGTGTGTCAACCGGTACGGGGTGGCTGCGCAAACTTTCAAAAACAAATCTGAAAATGAATTAAAATGGGGAACGAAACTGGAATATCCGGGAGTCATGGACCTGATTACAGTAGATGATGTGATCTCCAGACTGAAAGCCCTGGACAGCAACCGATAACATACCACTGCCAGAATCTGCACAATGGAGAATATATGCGTACCCGTATCGCCCGGAGAACTGCTGGATAAAATTACCATACTGGAGATCAAGGCACAGCAGATCAGCGATGCCGAGAAACTTCGAAACGTGGAGACAGAACTGAAACTGTTGACCCGGGTATGGCAACAAGCCTCTCTGGACGACACTAAGGTCCAGTCATTCAAACAAGCCCTCAAGACAGTCAATCAGGACTTGTGGATGATAGAAGATAAACTTCGCATCAAGGAAGCGGAAAAAGAATTCGGTCAGGAATTCATAGATCTGGCACGTTCCGTATACGTGCAAAACGACAAGCGTGCAGCGATCAAGAAAGAAATCAATGCGTTGCTCGGCTCCACTATCGTGGAAGAAAAATCATATGCCAGATACCAGACACCCCCGATCTGATACCCGGTTTCTGTACCAGACTGACATGACGTAAAGCATGATAAACAGCGCCAGCAGGCTTTCTTTGACCTCACCTGCCCGGACATCCAGTACAGTGGGAATTTCAACTCCCAGAACCCGATACATTTTCTCATGCCAGCTTACCAGAAGTGAAAACAGTGCAGCAGGCAGGCATACGTACGTAGGCCACAACCAGTACTGCAGTGACCCCCTGGCCGGATGCCGGCCAGTGACGGCACAATAAAGAGGTGCCATCACACCCCCGACCAATGCTGCCACGGACAGGAGGGCTCTTGGAAACTGGTCAAAGAATACACTTGTATTGTGGATATTCGTTTCGCCCTGATCATTGACGTCCAGCCATTGCTCGGGTGTCTCCCAGCCAAAGATGTGCTGCCCCCAGCTTGCTTCCTCACCGGCAAAATACACGCTGCCAAGAACCAGCAAGGTCATCCACCATCGCATCCAGCCGTGGCCGCCTGCCTTGCCTGACACCAAAAACATTACACCAAAGAGGATTGCGACAAGCAGGTACATCACAGTCAGCAGTTCTACCCATCCACTCTCCCCGTACAAATAGCCATCAGCGGCTGCAGTGCCAAGGCGAGACAGGTAAGGCAGGAGAAAACCAGCCACAGGCAGTACAACCCAAAGCGACCAGTGCAGGTCTTTCTTCATACCGTTTGATCCTTGCCAAGTTAACGCTGCTGGTAACTACTTCGCTTCCAGTTTTCAACATTGTGCAATCCCTGCACAGCTACATACTCAATTCCACTTTTATACCAAATGCCACCCACTGTTGCAGTACAAGCGCAGTGGAAAAGCCAACTTACCCTACTCCAACTCCGCAACAAAGTCATACTGTACGAAGCACTATGCATGGCGTTGAAACCGTTGCTGCTTGATATTCTGGTATTGCAAAGAAAACCTGCGAGGCAGCAATACGTATACAACCATGTGTTGCATGTGCCATGACCTTGTCTGCCATTGCATTACCCGTGTAACGCCACTGGAATGCCCATCCAGGAGACGTGGGGGCAGCAAGGGGGTGAACCGCTGACACCCAAATCAAGAATTCAATATGGAATCGATGATGGTTGTTGTCGAGCAGCCTTCTATGTAGGGTGACAGAATGACCTCACCTCCGTAACTGCGGACCAGTTCGGATTCAACAAGCTCATCTTCTTCGTAATCCCCACCCTTGATATAGACGTCGGGCTTTAACTCCCGTATCAAGGCCAGCGGGGTCTGTTCAGAAAACGGTATGACCCAGTCAATGCAGCTTAATTCCTCCAGTACGGCAATGCGGTTGTGCAGACTGCAAACAGGACGGCCGTCACCTTTCAGGTTTCTGACCGAATCGTCGTCATTTATAGCGACGACCAGGCAGTCTCCCCTGGACCTGGCATCACGCAAACAAGCGATATGGCCACGGTGAATCAGATCAAAGCACCCATTGGTGAAAACAATTTTTTCATTACTGCTTCTCAACACAGACAGTGAACGCCTTAACTCATCAATGTCCGCAACCCTTTTTCCTTTGACGGCAGGGGCATGCAAGCCAAGATCCAGCTCCTCGACTGTCACAGAAACCGTTCCGAGTTTACTCACCGCGATCCCTGCTCCCAGATTTGCAATTTTCACGGATTCCGACAGGGAAAAATTTGCAGAAATTGCAGATGCAAACAGCCCGACAACCGTATCCCCGGCACCCGTGACGTCGTAGACTTCCTTGGCCTGGGTAGGAAAATGTCTTACCTGCTGGTCCCGCACATACAAAGACATGCCACGCTCACTGCGCGTAAGCAGCAATGCATCAAGATTCAGTTCCTTGCACATGCTGATCGCCTTATCCTCAAGTTCGGCTTCACCCTCACATGGGCCTGCAGCCTGCATAAACTCCTGGTAGTTGGGCGTGATAATGTTTGCATTCCTGTACTTGTCAAAGCAGGTTCCCTTGGGGTCCACAATGACCTGTTTTTTTTCTTTCCGTGCAGCCTCAATAATTTCCCGGATTTGCGTGACGGCCCCTTTGTCATAATCAGATATCACTACGGTCTCATGACTGGGAATCTGCTGTTTGCAGAGCTCAACCACGTCGGTGTTATCCACCTTATAATCATGATTTTCATGGTCCAGCCTGAGCAATTGCTGATTACGGCTGACCACACGCAACTTGGCAGGCGTTTTGAAATTTTCCTTGCGAAGGATGTTTGTATCGATGCCCGTACTGTCAAGTAAAGCCAGCAGCCTGTTTCCATTCTCGTCGTTTCCGACCATCCCGGTTAATGTGACTGCGGCTCCAAGACTGCAAACATTCATGGCTACATTGGCGGCGCCCCCCAATCGATTTTCCATGTTCTCAACATTGACAATCGGGGCAGGCGCCTCGGGGGATATGCGGGTGGCTTCGCCAAACCAGTACTGATCCAGTATGACATCGCCGACTACCAGGACTTTAGCAGTGCTGAGGTTGTTCAGATTCATGAAGATAAAACCCGCTGCAGACAATCACAGAAATGGTAGCGGCTCAGCTTGAAATCCTCTTTTTGTACGGGCCACGTCTCTCAGGTGGCTCATCTTTGACTAGGCTTGCAATTTCTTCCAGTGACCATACAGATCTGCCATGCCAGTTTCCATAGCCGGTATCGCTCTCAGGCTGGTATGAGTACGTCCGAAATTGTAATACATATCATGCAGGGAGGCTGAAACAAACCAGTTGACAGGCGATTCCAAACCGGATCTTACACATAAGAAAGCCAGGAGTTGTACCGGTCATCTTTCCCATGCACCAGATCAAAATACATCGTTTGCAGTTTCCTGGTTACAGGACCCGGCACGCCCTCCCCGATAACACGGTTGTCCAGTTCTCGTATGGGTGTGACCTCGGCTGCCGTACCTGTGAAAAAAACCTCATCCGCTATATACACTTCATCACGTGTTATTCGTTTTTCAACCAGGGGGATATCCACGGACCTTGCCAGTTCGATCACGGTATTGCGTGTGATCCCATCAAGTACGGAAGTCAGTTCCGGGGTAAAGAGTTTTTCTTCCTTGACGATGAAAATATTTTCACCGCTCCCTTCTGCCACGAAACCATCCACATCGAGCAACAGTGCTTCATCATAGCCGTCCTGTAGGGCTTCATTCAATGCAAGCATTGAATTCACGTAATTACCGTTAAGCTTCGCCTTACACATTGCGACATTCACATGATGACGCGAATACGACGAAGTCTTGACCCGGATTCCGGTTTTCATATTTTCTTCACCAAAATAAGAGCCCCACCCCCATGCCGCAACAATACAGTGGACTTCCAAACTGTCTGCCCTTAACCCCATTCCCTCAGCACCATAAAAACACATTGGCCGTATGTAACCTGAACGCAGGTTATTTTTACTGACTGCATCGAGTTGTGCCTGATTAACCTGTTGCGGACTGAAAGGCAGGGGCATACTGATTATTTTTGCCGAATTGAACAACCTGTTGGTGTGATCGTGAAGTCGAAAGATCGCTGTCCCCCGATCAGTCTGGTATGCCCGTACCCCCTCAAATACCCCTCCGCCGTAATGCAGGGTATGAGTGAGTACATGTGTGGTTGCTTCTCGCCACGGCACAAACTTGCCGTCGTGCCAGATGAAGCCATCCCTATCATGCATCGACATGTCTACTGAGCTCCTTCAGATAAAACGCACACTGCAAAGTGTTCATGCAACAGTGCATAGCCTTTTAGTGTAGCAGACTTGTCCAGTAGTTTTGCACGATGGCCCGCTCTTCAGCAAACTTGTCCGCAGCAGCAGTTTCAGGCAACAACTGCAGGCTTAACTGGTGAAGATGTTTGCGGTATGCGATGTAAATTGCCTTAAGTTCCTCTGCAGACTCGTACCCGATCAGACCGGCTTGCGCGCACCCATCCAGAATTCTCACATGGTCAGTATGGGTACAGATTTCACGGAATTTTTGCGCATAGCTGAGCACATAAAACTGGACAATGAACTCTATGTCGATAATTCCGCCCCTGTCTTTCTTAAGGTGGAACCGTGCCCCATTCCTAGCGTTGTGACCTGACACGATTTTTTCCCGCATCTCAATCACTGCCGTTCGAACTTCTTCCCTGTCACGCACCTGGCAAAGCACGTCTTGCCTGAGCTCCAGAAAAGTATCCGCCAGACTCCGGCTCGAGGTTACGGGCCGCGCACGAATCAGGGCCTGATGCTCCCACAGCCAGGCCTTGTTTCGCAAATACTCCTCGTATGCCGCAAGGGAACAGACCACGGGCCCTGATGTACCGTACGGCCTGAGCCTCGTATCAATGTCAAACACCTTTCCTGATGCGGTAACAGTCGTGAGCAGGTGAATTGCACGTTGTACAACCCGAGTGAAGAAAACGGTATTTTGCATTTTGTTGTCGCCATCTGTTTCACCTGACGTACCTGGGCTGTTGTGCACGAAAACCACATCAAGATCAGATCCATACCCCAGTTCCAGGCCACCCAGTTTCCCGTACTCTATGATCAGCAATTCGGGAATCATTACGTTCCCATCCTGTTTGCACGTCGGCGTACCATGCTTGGTTGCCAAGTCACTGTATGCCTTGCGTACGGCACTCTTGATACAGGTCTCGGCCAGCCATGACAGATGATCACTGACACGCATGATCGGGTAATCAGAAACGATGTCTGCCGCGGCAATTCGCAAGACCTGGGCATGCTTGAATTCACGCAGACGTTCCATGTATGCCTCCAGATCGTCCCCCGATGCATCAATGAGCATCTGCAATTGCTCAAGCACCTGTAACTGATATTGCATCTCCTCCAGGTCCGGCGGATCATAGTTATCCGTATGCAGCAACTCGTCCAGCAAGAGCGGATGCGTTGCAATGTATTGTGCCACCCATTGACTGGCCTCGATAAGCTTGAGCAGCTTTGCAAGCCTGTCCTGATTCTCGGTCAGCAGGGAGATATACGTAGAGCGCTGTACAATCTTCCCCAGAATCCTCAGAAAGCGGGTCAGCACCAAGACTGGCTGCGTGCTGCACGAAAGGTTTTGCAAAAGCACAGGAACAAATCTGTCGAGTCTTTGTTTTGCCACTGGCTCAGCCTGTTGGACGGACCCTTCAAATCCCCGCAGACGCTGGTAGATCTCCCCGGTATCTTCACTGAAATACCTGGCCAGAATATCCATGCAAGATGGCTTGTCCTGAACCTGCTGCCACACGAACGCAAAATCACTCAGGTCTTTTGGGGGGTTGTCAGGGCCCGTTGGATCGGTTTGCAGAAGGCCATGGAAAATGTCACTTACGTTTGCAGTATGTAACTGATATTCGGCATACCACTCATCCCAGGATTCAGCCCCCATCGCATGCGCGTACTGCAATCGGTCAGGATCTCTCGCGGGCAGGCTTTGAACTTGCAGATCCTCGCGCATCTGCAGAATATTTTCAGCTTTCCTCAAAAACAAATAGGCACGGTTCAAGGCAGCATGGCTTTCACCGGACAATCTTCCGGAGCCGCCCAGATAGGCCAGTGCTCCGAGGGTCGAGCGAATTCGCAGGTCAGGGTCCCTGCCGCCATAAATCAGCTGGAACATCTGCGCCACAAATTCGATTTCCCGAATCCCTCCCTGACCGATTTTCAGGTCGTCCTGGTCCGCAGCCTGACTAGCCTTCTGGTCCACCATGCCTTTCATTTCACGCAAGGACTGCATCACGCCATAATCATGATAACGGCGGTACACAAAAGGGCTGACATCCTTGAGAAACTGTTCACCCGTCTCCACATCACCAGCGATCGCACGGGCCCTGATCCAGGCATAACGCTCCCAGTCGCGCCCGGTGGTCTGAAAATACTGGTCGATTGCCGCAAGACTTGGCACCAACGCACCAGAATTGCCAAAAGGTCTCAGCCTTGTATCAACCCTGAATACA
Source organism: Gammaproteobacteria bacterium (assembly GCA_026713925.1). Taxonomy (GTDB): domain Bacteria; phylum Pseudomonadota; class Gammaproteobacteria; order UBA4575; family UBA4575; genus WTFY01. Next base: position 58,093 of record JAPONM010000061.1, on the reverse strand, counting down.
AATCCATCCTGGGTCTGTTCAGCAAGAACCTTGATCAATAACTGCACAAGCTTCAGGTAGAAGCTGCTGGCCTTGGCCTGCTGGTCCTGGGTGTGTTCCGGGTTGGCTGCATAGGCAAACACGACATCCACATCAGATGAAAAATTAAGTTCGCGACCACCAAGTTTGCCCAGCGCAAACACCACAACATCGTTTGGCAAAGACTGCTCAAATTGACCGGCATGGGGGCGCGACTTCAACCATTCAAAACACCATGAAAGTGACTGATCGATACAGGTCTGCGCATACGCACTGAGTTCCATTAACGTTTGCTCGACGCTTGCATACTGCTGAAGATCGCGCCAGGCAATGCGTGCGTAGGCAGAATATCTCAGACGGCGCAATGACTGCTGCAAATCTTCAACACTCGTGACATGGGAAATGGAAACCCTCAGCCGTTGTGCGTAATCTTTCGTGCTGCAATCGACATGCAGCTCCCCCTTTTTAAGCAGATCCTGCATCCATTGTGGCTGCGCGAGGCAGACACGTTTGACAAAAGGGCTGGCATACCATATGGACAGGATCTCATCTCGATGTTCCGCGACCAACTCATCCTCGATTCGCTCAAGCAACATCTCGAAGTCCTGCTCGAGTCTGGAAATAAGCTGGCTGGGCGGTGATGCGGACATGACTGCAATATAAATCAAAATATAAAGCAGGTGAGAAACTTTTGCTGCAGGCCTGTACGATTGAGATATTCTAAATGCAAATAAGAATAGCTACTATTACTATTGTACACTTACACAGTAATTCCAGCCCCAACAAGGAGTCTTCCCGATGAACATTCAGTGCCTGCACAAACTACAGCTTGGACTTGCGCTTTGTGCTTGCCTGTCCGGCTCATTGCTCAATGCTGCGGAAGTGAATGTCTACTCGGCGAGAAAAGAAGGCCTCATCAAACCGCTGCTACAGAAATTTGAAGAACAAACCGGTACCCCTGTCAACCTGATAACGGGAAAAGCAGATACCTTGCTGCAGCGTATCATCAGTGAAGGCGTGCATAGTCCTGCCGATGTGCTGATTACCATCGATGCAGGACGTCTGTACAGGGCTCAGCAAGCGAATGTGCTGCAGCCGATCGAATCTGCCGTTCTCACGAATTCCGTTCCAAAACAGTACAGGGATCCGAATGGATACTGGTTCGGACTGTCCGTCAGAGCACGCCCTATCATGTACGACCTGAATCGTGTCAGACCGGAAGACCTCTCCACATACGAACGCCTGGGTCACCCTGTCTGGCAAAAAAAAATCTGCATACGATCATCTGACAACATCTATAACCAGTCACTTGTTGCATCCATGCTCGCCCACCTGGGCAAAGAGAGCACCCTTGCCTGGGCCAAAGGCCTGGTGGACAATTTTGCCAGACCCCCCCAAGGTGGAGACCGTGACCAGATCAGGGCCGTCGCGGCAGGCCAATGTGATGTGGCAGTTGCAAACAGCTACTACCTTGGAAAGATGCTCGCATCCAAAGACCCTGCCCAGCGGGAAGCTGCCGAGAAAGTAAGAATTTTCTGGCCCAACCAGGAAAACCGGGGGGTACACGTGAACATCAGCGGTGGTGCGGTGACACGGTTTTCAAAGAATAAAGCACATGCCATTGCGTTGCTCGAATTCCTGGTCAGTGACGCCGCACAGCAATGGTATGCTGAAACCAATTTCGAATATCCGGTCAAGCCTGCGATCCCAGCCAGCGAGATTCTGTCAACCTGGGGCAAGTTTAAAGCCGACTCCCTAAACCTGCATCTGCTGGGCGAACTCAATGCAAAAGCAGTAATGATCATGGATCATGCCAAGTGGAAATGAACACACGAAAAGGCGGCCATGAACTTAGGGCATGATGCGCTAGTCCGGCCCGGACTTGGTCAGAGATCCTGGCAGCAAAAAAGCAATCTGGGCTGGCTGTTCTGTACAGCATGTACGACATTATTGCTGAGCATTCCCATCATCACGGTACTGTATTCGATCCTGTTGCCCAGAAGCGAGGTCTGGTTACATCTTCGGTCCACCGTTCTTCCTGATTACATTTTAAATTCATTTGTGCTGGCTGCGGGTGTTTGTCTTGGCACGTGCCTGCTAGGGATCACTACTGCATGGCTGTGCAGTACCTGCAGCTTCCCGGGCCGAAGGCTTTTCAGCTGGGCATTGCTCTTGCCCCTTGCATTTCCACCTTACATCATCGCCTATACCTATACGGGCATGCTTGATTTTGCCGGTCCCGTACAAACCTCGATACGCAATTTCTTCGGCTGGGAATATGGCGACTACTGGTTTCCGGAAATCCGCTCAATAGGCGGGGCAATTGTCATGATATCCCTGGTTTTATACCCCTACGTCTATTTACTCGTAAGGACCGCATTTTCTGAACAGTCGGCCAGTCTACGCGAGGCCAGCCACACACTCGGAACAGGAGTATACAAGACCTTCTTTACGATCATTCTGCCCTTGGCTCGACCTGCCATCGTTGCAGGACTGACGTTGGTCGTGATGGAAACCCTTGCCGACTACGGGACCGTTCACTACTTTAGCGTGCCAACATTCACTACCGGGATTTTCCGCACGTGGTTTGGCCTGGGCGATCGAATCGCAGCCACACAATTGGCCAGTATACTGCTGCTTTGTGTTTTCGCCGTATTGCTGGCAGAACGATACTCAAGGAAGACGGTGCGCTATCAGAACCCGACAAAAACACAAAAATTCCGGTACTACCCGTTATCAACGACCAAAGCTATCCTGGCCACTGGCATCTGTTGCATACCCATCTTTCTCGGGTTCATAATCCCTGCGTTTCAATTAAGCATATGGGCGATGCACACTGCATCAGAAATGATCAATATGTCTTTTCTCGTCCTGATTTACAACACAGTGCTGCTCGCTGTCATGGTGACCATGACCGTCGTCATTGCAGCCACCTTGCTGGCTTACGGCAAACGTGTCAGCACACACTTCTCCATTCCTTACGCCGTGAACTTGAGCGCGACAGGCTATGCCGTGCCTGGCATCATCATTGCCGTAGGCGTACTGCTTCCCTTTGCATGGCTGGACAATACTCTTGACACCTGGTTGCAACAGAAATTCGGAATTTCGTCCGGCCTGATCCTGACCGGCACTTTAGCATCGCTGGTCTTCGCCCATGTTGTCCGGTTCATGGCAATCGGACTCAATTCGGTGGATGCCAGTCTGGCAAAAATCCATCGCAGCATCGACGATGCTGCACAATTGCTGGGGCACAAGACGTTTGACCGCTTTGCAAGTATCCATCTTCCCATGATCCGAAGTGGCATATTTACAGCTGCACTGCTGGTATTTGTCGAAGTGATCAAGGAATTGCCGGCCACTCTGGTGTTACGCCCGTTTGACTTCAACACGCTTGCGGTGCGCACGTACGAGCTTGCCTCTGATGAGCGTCTGGCCGATGCTGCATGCAGCGCATTACTGATTGTGGTCATCAGTATTTTGCCTATTTTGGTTTTGAATCGTTCCATTGCACAAGCCGGAGTCTTGCATGGCAGCCAAGCTTGATGTGCGCAATGTCAGTGCAAACCTGCAAAATGAAAGCATTCTTCGAAATGTATCCCTGAAACTGGAGCCAGCCTGTATTGCCGCCATAATGGGGCCTAGTGGCTGTGGCAAGACGACACTGTTACGTGCCCTCGCAGGATTCCTGCCGGTTTCCAGCGGCGAGATTCATGTGCATGAAAAACTGCTCAGCACGTCGCAGTTTACACTGGCCCCGGAAAATCGGCATATCGGCATGATGTTCCAGGATCTGGCATTGTTCCCTCACCTGACGGTCAGGCAAAACATTAGCTTTGGTCTCAAGTCACTGAACGGCGGCGACAAGCGTACCCGCACTCGCCAGGTTCTCGAACTGACAGAACTCGATCACCAGGGAGGGAAATACCCCCACCAGTTGTCGTCGGGGCAACAGCAGCGTGTAGCCCTGGCACGTGCCCTGGCGCCAAAGCCCGAAATTCTCTTGCTTGATGAGCCCTTTTCGAATCTTGATCCTGATCTGCGCGAACAGATGGCTACAGGGGTGCGCAAAATCCTCAAGCATGAAGACGTAACGGCGATTCTGGTTACTCATGACCAGCACGAAGCTTTTGCCATGGCTGATGAGGTTGGTGTCATGCTGGATGGCAGGGTCGAACAATGGGACAGTGCCTACAATATTTACCACAAGCCCAGAACTCGGTTTGTGGCCGATTTCGTAGGATTGGGAAGCATGGTGCCGGCAAAAGTCCTCGATGCCTGCACACTCGAAACTGAATTTGGTCAGGTAAGTGGAGATTTCGACCCGAGCTTCACATCCGGCCAGGAAGTTGATCTCCTGGTTCGTCCCGATGATATCCCCCATGATGACAGCAGCCCCATTACAGCACTGGTGGAAGAAAAACGCTTTCGGGGGGCAGAATTCCTCTACAAACTTCGCCTGCGAAGCGGGAATTTCGTGCTTTGCTATGCTCCCAGCCATCATAACCACCAGATTGGAGAGCCGATCGGCATAAAGCTGGACCTAGAGCACCTCGTGGTCTTTGCGCGCAACCCTACCGAACGAGCGGGCAACCTGCGTTAGTGTCCGAAGACCTGTCCTGCAGGCAGTCTGGGGGCCACATCACTGACCAGCAGATCATCAGTTTACTTAGCAAAACTTTGCAATCCGGGCCTATACCGGCTATAAAAAGCGGCGTTCATGCAAGAAATTCCGATCACACAACATATAGGATATTCTCGATTCATGTCATTTTCCCGATGACGGTTACCGGAAACTAGTCAACTTGGCCCGCAACAAACAAACACGGCACTATTCCTCTGTCATCGTCGACGGGGTTGAACGGGCACCAAGTCGTGCCATGCTGAGAGCTGTAGGCTTCAAAGACGGTGACTTTGCAAAACCCCAGATCGGGATCGCGTCAACCTGGAGCATGGTCACACCTTGTAACATGCACATTGACCTCCTGGCCAAAGAGACCGCCAAAGGCGCCAATCAGGCTGGCGGCAAGGCCGTCGTATTCAATACCATCACAGTTTCTGACGGCATCTCCATGGGGACAGAAGGCATGAAATATTCCCTGGTCTCACGTGAAGTCATTGCAGATTCCGTGGAAACGGTAGTCGGCTGTGAAGGATTCGATGGTGTGGTGGCGATCGGAGGCTGCGACAAAAACATGCCTGGATGCCTGATTGCGATGGCACGCCTCAACCGGCCGTCGATATTTGTCTATGGTGGCACCATCATGCCGGGCCAGTACAGAAATACCAATGTGGATGTCGTATCAGTGTTTGAGGCAGTAGGACAACATGCCAAGCACCAACTGACGGACCGCGAACTCGCTCAGGTTGAGCGGTCAGCCATACCGGGCCCCGGATCCTGTGGCGGGATGTATACGGCAAACACGATGGCCAGTGCCATCGAGGCACTTGGCATGAGCTTGCCGAACAGTTCTGCGCAGAATGCAGTCTCAAGAGAAAAACAGCAGGACTGTCTTGCTGCAGGCAAAGCGGTCATGAACCTGGTGCAAAACAACATTTGTCCCAAAGACATCATGACGAGGAAAGCCTTTTTGAACGCGATAGCCATGGTGACTGCATTGGGCGGCTCGACCAATGCGGTGCTACACCTGCTTGCAATGGCCCATGCCATCGGGGTTAACCTGACCCTGGATGACTTCACACGCATCGGTAAAAAGGTACCTGTGCTTGCGGACTTGAGACCCAGCGGCCAGTACATGATGTCTGAGTTGATTGAGATCGGAGGGGTTCAGCCCCTGATGCGCATGCTGTTAGGCAAGGGTCTGCTGGAGGGAGATTGCCTGACCGTTACAGGCAAGACACTGAAGCAAAACCTGCGAGGCGTGAAACCCTATCCAAAGTCCCAGGGTATCGTAAGAAGCTTTTCCAATCCCATCAAAAAAGACGGTCACTTGGTCATCCTGTATGGAAATCTTGCACCTGAAGGTGCGGTAGCAAAAATATCCGGGAAAGAAGGGTTACGCTTTACAGGCAAAGCCCGTGTTTTCCCCTCGGAAGAAAAGGCGTTGTCAAGAATCCTGGATGGCGGGGTCCGCAAAGGGGATGTCATAGTCATCCGCTATGAAGGCCCCAAGGGGGGGCCGGGCATGCGCGAGATGCTGTCTCCCACTGCCGCCATTATGGGTAAGGGGCTGGGAAAGGAGGTTGCCCTGATCACTGATGGCCGATTCTCGGGCGGCAGCCATGGCTTTGTGGTCGGACATATCACCCCTGAAGCCGCAGTAGGCGGGCCCCTGGCACTGCTGAAGAATGGCGACCAAATCACTATTGACGCACAAAAGCGCGAAATCAACGTCAAGCTCTCTGCAAAAGAGCTGGCACAAAGAAAAAAAAGCTGGCGTTTCCCCAAGCCTCGTTATACCCGGGGCGTTTTGGCGAAATATGCACAACAGGTACGTTCAGCATCAAACGGGGCCACCACGGACTGAAAATCCTAAATTGTCAAGCGCGCTGCAAATCCTATAGGATTACACCTTTCGACCACGAATCATGTGACCGGTATAACAAAGACGATCTCAGGAGTTGTGATGGCTATACTATTATCCCCCGAAGAACTTGAAGCCGTAATGGAGCGCAAAAACAAGATGCGGCGTGAAGCCTATGACCGCCGCAAAGCGCAGGAAAACAAGGATGAAATCAGTGCACTGGCCTGCCAGAGATTCATGGACCTCCCCGAGTACCACCGTTCAAACATTGCAATGTGGTACATTGACTGCCGCTCCGAAACCCGCACCAAGTCACACCTGCTGGAAGAAGTGGCCAGGGGCAAAAAGAAAATCATCGTACCCTATTGCACTGAAGACGAGAACGGCGAAAACAAACTGGGTCTGTGGTGGATGGAAAGTCTGGAGGAAATGGTCGTAGGCAAGTGGAACATTCTTGAACCACCCAGGGAACTGTGGGGGAATCCTGAAAAAGAAGTGGAGCCGGAGGACCTGGATATCATTATGGTGCCGGGCGTGGGATTTGACAGAAAAGGAGGGCGCATGGGAAATGGACAGGGTTACTATGACCGCCTGCTTGAAAAAGCGCGCCCGAATTGCCCACTGGTGGCCTTGTGCTATGAATCACAACTTTTCGATGAGGTCCTGGTTGCCCCTCATGACGTCTACATGGACAAGGTCATCACCGAGGATGCTGTCTATGAAGGTATTGGGCGGGACTAGATATGGCAGCAAAAATCGATGATACCTACGCAGAAGCGTTCAGGAGCCTGTACACTGAATTCCTGATCACTGCACGTGACCGGAAATGGCTGGACCATGCCGTTCATGCAGCCACCGGCAATGCTTCAAGCTCCATCCTATGTGACTGCGAAGCGGGCATGGACCGCTACGTAGGACCCGGTGGAGATGAGGATTTCGCAACTCCTGACGGTCGACCAGGGGCCATTGTGCAACTGCATATCCCGCGTTTCCGCAAGGACCGCGTCAAGGCCCTGGAACGTTCAGCACTGGTGCGAATCAGCCAGAATGTGCTTACCTGTCCGACTGCTTCATGTTTCAACCTGATCGATTCAGAAGACTATTACCACATGGGCCGCAAGGTAGCCTACTTTGGAGATGGCCATCAAAAACGCATTGAACGGTTTGGACGCAAAATGTGGTGGATCCCCATACTGGGGGGCGAATTCGTTCTGGACCGCAGGCTTGGGTATGACGATGGCCTGATGGGCGGTAATTTGTGGTTTTTTGGTGACAGCGTGGATTCAGCGCTCGAGGCGGCTGAAAAAGGGGTGATAGCCATTGAACCCATACCTGGCGTGATCACCACTTTTCCGGGAGGAATTGCGGGAAGTGGTTCCAAGGCGGGAAGCAGTTATGACTTCACCATTGCCAGCACCTATGAGAAATTCTGCCCGATGTTGCAGAATGACCCGGGCGTCGAGGCGAGTCTGCCCCAAGGTGTTCATTCGGTAATGGAAATTATCATGAATGGTCAGGGCATGCAGCCCATCATTGACGCCACGCAAGCTGCCATCAGGGCCTCCGTGGATACACCAGGGCTAATCATGATTTCTGCCGGTAACTACGGCGGTCGTCTGGGCAAGAGCTTTATTTACCTGAATCCCGATAAACAGCCCTGACAGCCTCACGGCAGACCGCGGGTGCGGATTGTCCAAATTGCTTGAGTCAAGCATAGTGCTTGTGGCAAGATGCTGGGTTTTTCGGACAAAGACTGTTTCAGCGGGAATGGCCGTTCCAATCGCAGGAACAACAACCGAGGCACATTCGCTTTTTACTACACATCGGAACAAGGATTTTTATTATGCCTAGCGAAAAATTAGCTTTTCCTGGAAGAAATTACTTATTTGCACCAGGCCCTACGCATATCCCCCAGGCTGTGCAAAATGCCATGATTGTCCCACAAGAGGACCACCGGGCACCTGATTTTCCAGAGCTTGTCAAGCCACTGCTGCGTGACTGCAAAAAGATTTTCAAAACGACAAAGGGTACATGTTTTCTATTCCCTGCAACCGGCACAGCAGGCTGGGAAGTGGCGCTGGCCAATACCATGTCGCCTGGAGACAAAATCCTGACTACACGATTCGGACAGTTCAGCCACCTGTGGTATGACCTTGCATGCCGGATCGGCCTGGATGTCGAACTCGTTGAAACCCCCTGGGGAGAAGGTGTCCCGATTGCAAAATTCAAGCGCATCCTTTCCATGGACAAGGAACACAAGATCAAGGCAGTAGTGGTTTGTCACAATGAAACTGCAACAGGCGTAACCAGTGATATAGCGGGACTGCGCCGGGCAATGGATGCCGTGAAACATCCGGCAATGCTGATGGTGGACGGGGTAAGCTCGATTGCCAGCATAGATTTTCGTATGGATCAATGGAACGTGGATGTGGCAGTCAGTGGGTCGCAAAAAGGATTCATGCTGCCTGCGGGCATGGCTATTGTTGCGTTCAGCTCCAAGGCATTGAGGGCTCGTAAAAAAGCCCGATGTGCGCGTTGCTTCCTGGACATACAGGACCATATCAATACCAACAAAGACGGTTATTTTCCCTATACCCCTTCGGTACCCATGCTGCGTGGATTGCGTATGTCAATAGACCTGCTCCTGGAAGAAGGTCTGGAGAACGTGTTCAAACGCCATCATCGACTGGCCGAAGGTGTGCGCAGAGCGATCAAGGCTTGGGGATTGAAACCTTGCGCCAAGGCACCTAAATGGTATTCCGATACCGTGACTGCAATTGAGGTACCTCCGAGTGTCAATGCTGCAGAAGTGATTCATATTGCCTATCACCGCTACAATGTATCTTTAGGTGCAGGCCTGTCAAAGGTTGCCGGCAAGGTTTTCAGGATCGGACACCTGGGAGACAATAATGAAGCCCGCATGATGGCTGTTCTTGGCGTAGTGGAAATGGCAATGCGCGATGCCGGTATGAACGTGAAGCCTGGCAGCGGTGTTGCAGCAGCCGGCGAGTACTACCGTAAAACTGCGAAGAAGATCAAGAAATTCGGTTCAGCCAAAGCTCCTCGTGAAGCAAGAGTTGCAGCCAAAAAGTAAAACTATTGAGGAAATAAAAGATGAGCTTTACCCAATACAAACCTGCCCGGCAACGGATACAACGTTGTGAACTGGCTGTACCGGGATCCAACCCCAGAATGATAGAAAAGGCAGTTACCTGTGCTGCAGACTATGTGTTTCTTGATCTGGAAGATGCCGTGGCACCCGATGACAAGGTGCAGGCACGCAAAAATATAATTGCAGCGTTAAATGAACACGACTGGAAGGGCCATGGCAAAACAGTTTCAGTGCGCATCAACGGACTGGATACCCATTACATGTACCGTGATGTAGTGGATGTCGTCGAGCAGGCGGGCAGCAAGCTGGACACTATACTCATTCCAAAAGTAGGCACCACTGGCGATGTGTACATGGTGGATGCCATGGTGACCCAGATTGAAGAGGCGAAAGGTCTCGAAAACAGGATAGGCCTTGAAGCCCTCATCGAGACAGCCCTGGGAATGGCAAATGTTGAAGCTATTGCAACGTCCAGTGCACGACTGGAGGCCATGCATTTCGGAGTAGCTGATTATGCAGCAAGCAATCGTGCCCGCACTGTCAATATTGGTGGTTTAAATCCGGACTACCCTGGTGATCAGTGGCATGCTGCGATTTCCCGCATGACTGTTGCATGCCGTGCCTATGGGCTGCGTCCGATTGACGGTCCATTTGGTGATTTCGATGACCCTGACGGTTATTTGCTGGCAGCGCGTCGTGCAGCAGCTTTGGGATGCGAAGGAAAATGGGCAATCCACCCCAGACAGATTGAGCTGGCAAATGAAGTCTTCACACCACCTGAAGCTGAAGTCACCAAGGCCAAAAGAATTCTCGAAGAGCTGGAAAAAGCTGCCAAGGAAGGTAAGGGAGCCGCTTCACTGGATGGTAAAATGATAGATGCAGCTTCAGCTCGTATGGCTGAGAATATTGTACGTGCTGCTGAGGCAATTGCTGCCAAGTCATAGAATTTTAGCAACATTTGCATTGCCTGTTTTACAGGCCGCCTTTGCCTTACTTAATCTTCAGGCACCTATCCAACAAGAGGGTTTGTCGAAAGGCCTCAGAATGGGCTATAAACAATTTCGGTCAGACGCAGTTACTTTCGACTGACCTGATAGGGAAACGAATAATTATTCTCGGGAGGGAATACAAGTGGATATCCATGAGTATCAAGCGAAAGAACTGTTATCAGAATTTGGTGTAAGTATTGCGCCAGGTGGACTCGCATACAGTCCTGAACAAGCTGTCTACCGGGCCAAGGAAATTGGAGGTCACCAATGGGTAGTCAAGGCACAAATCCATTCCGGCGCACGAGGCAAGGCAGGTGGTATAAAAGTCTGCTCGAATGACGAAGAGATATGGAATGCAGCAGAAGAATTGCTCGGTAAACGTCTGGTAACCCACCAGACCGGGCCGAACGGGAAGGTAGTGTATCGCCTGTACATTGAACAGGTCTCAGAAATTGAACGCGAAATTTACCTTGCTCTGGTTCTGGATCGAAACAAACAGCGAGTAGTCATTGTCACTTCATCCGAAGGTGGCATGGACATTGAGGAAGTGGCTGCTACAAAACCGGAATCAATATTCAGGCTGGAAATAGAACCTGCAGTAGGTTTGCGGGATTTCCAGGCACGGGAACTTGCTTTTGCACTTAATATTCATCCCGAACTGATCAGCCAGGCAGTGCATTGTGTCGAAGGAGCCTACCGCGCATTTCGAGAACTCGATGCCACACTTGTTGAAATCAACCCTCTAGTAGTAACCAAGGACAACCATATTCTGGCCTTGGATTCCAAGATGAGTTTTGATGACAATGCCCTGTTCCGACGTCCAAGGATCTCCGAGTTACGTGACAAATCCCAGGAAGACTCGCGCGAGACTGCCGCTTCAGACCGAGGCCTGAGTTACGTTGGTCTCGATGGGGATATAGGTTGCATGATCAACGGTGCCGGGCTGGCAATGGCTACCATGGATATGATCAAACACAAAGGCGGGGAACCTGCCAACTTTCTGGACATCGGAGGTGGAGCCTCTCCAGACAGGGTAACCAAGGCGTTCAAACTGGTACTGGATGATGAAAGCGTGAAGGCAATGCTGGTCAATATTTTTGCAGGCATCAACCGCTGCGACTGGATTGCCGAAGGTGTCATACAGGCGTTTGGCAAACTGGATGTCAGAACTCCCGTGGTTGTACGTCTTTCCGGCACAAATGTAGAAAAAGGCATGCAAATGCTCAAAGACAGTGGCTACCCGGTGATTACTGCAAACACGCTATCCGAAGCTGCAGAGAAAGTGGTGGCTGAGCGTAACCGTGTCATCAATGCTGCATAGGATTTAGGAGACATACACATGAGCGTAATGATCGATAACGAAACCAGGGTACTGGTTCAGGGATTTACCGGGAAGATTGGTACCTTTCATGCCAAGGAAATGCTCGAATGCGGCACACAGGTGGTCGGTGGTGTAACCCCTGGCAAAGGAGGCCAAACCCATCTTGGGCTGCCTGTATTCAATACAATGAAGGATGCCGTAACGGAAACAGGTGCAGATGCCAGCATAGTATTCGTACCTGCTTCGTTCGCTGCTGATTCAATTATGGAAGCTGCGGATGCAGGCATTACAACCTGTGTTGCAATCACCGACGGCATTCCTGCACAGGACATGATGCTTGTCAAACGTTACATGTACCGCTACAAAAAAGAGGACCGCATGCGCCTGACAGGCCCAAATTGTGCAGGCACCATCAGCCCGGGCAAATGCCTGCTTGGCATTATGCCTGGCCATATCTACATGCCTGGCAACGTAGGCATAGTGGCCCGCTCGGGCACACTAGGTTATGAGGCAGCCTCTCAAATGAAGGCCTGCGGAATCGGGGTTTCGACCAGTGTCGGTATTGGTGGTGATCCCATTAATGGCTGCTCACATCGGGATATACTTGAACTGTTTGAAGCCGACCCGGAAACCAAGGCAGTGATGCTGATCGGGGAAATTGGCGGCCCACAGGAGGCAGAAGCTGCGGAATATTTCAAACAACATATGAGCAAGCCATTGGTAGCCTACATTGCTGGCCTAACTGCACCTAAAGGCCGCCGTATGGGCCATGCAGGCGCAATCGTTTCCGGCAAGGGAGAAAGTGCTGCTGAAAAAGTGACAATGCTGCAAGAAGCCGGAGTCACAGTTGCACCCGACCCATCAGAGCTTGGCTCAACCATGGAAAAGGTCATGAAAGAAGTTGCCTAGGAGAAAAGTAAAATGAGCAAATTAAAAGTCATCGTCTCACGTGCTTGGCCTGCAGAAGTGGAAGCAACATTAAAAGAAAGATATGACGTGCAACTGAATGAGACTGACGTTGCAATGACCAGAGAAGAAATGAAGAATGCACTGGGTGCATGTGATGCTTTCCTGCCCACAGTTACAGACCCCGTTGATGCAGAAGTACTGAGTACAGAGCCACTGCGCACAAAATTTATTGGCAACTTCGGCGTCGGTTTTAACCACATTGACCTGGATGCTGCCAAGGCACGTGGACTCACTGTTACCAATACACCTGAGGTGCTAACTGATTGCACTGCCGATATTGCCATGACACTGTTGCTGACTGTGGCGCGGCGCACAAGTGAGGGTGAACGTCATTTACGTGCAAAAGCTTGGACAGGCTGGCGACCAACTCATTTGCTGGCTACCAAGGTTACAGGCAAAACACTGGGTATGATTGGCATGGGGAGGATTGCACAGGCCGTTGCCAAACGGGCGCATCATGGCTTCGGGATGAATATAGTTTTCGTGGATCCTTACCCGCCTTCTGACGATGTAATCAAGGAGTTTGATGCAACGCAGTGTGAATCGATCAATGAAGTTCTTGAAATCTCGGATTTTGTTTCGGTGCACTGCCCGGGCGGCAAGGAAACGTATCATCTGCTCAACAACGAAAACATTGCCAAAATGAAATCCAGTGCATTTTTAATCAATACGGCACGTGGTGATGTAGTGGATAATGATGCGCTGATCGAAGCATTGAAAAATGGCACAATTTCAGGTGCAGGTCTTGATGTCTTTGAAGGTGAACCTAGTCTGGATGAGCGTTTCCTTGAATTGGAAAATGCTGTGCTGCTTCCTCATCTAGGGAGTGCTTCAACTGAAACACGGATCGCAATGGGTAACCGAGTGTTGGATAACCTGGCTGCATTTGAAGCAGGCCAGTCACCAAAAGACAAGCTGGTCTAAATCCATATCTATACCACTCGCCATTCCAGATACAGTACATACCTCCCTCGGCGGAGGGTTTTCGGCTCTTGGCTGCCGCATGCACGTCAAGTTTGACATTGCAGCATGAATGATGCCCCACAACTTTCCTGGACTCAGCTAACGAGGGTCGCCACAGGTCGCACAATCATTGATCCAGCTGCAAGTCATGAAAACAAGCTGGTATCCCTGCTGCACAAGCAGCTACTTAGCGTGCTGCGTATCCGACAACCTGACATAGAAGCATTTTTTGAAGGTCAGAAAGACATTCGTGACAGTACAGGTTCACAGGTTCTATATATCCTTGAGGCCTATGGTATCTGGTTTCAACTGCTCAGTATCGCTGAACAAAATACGACAGTGCAGCGGCGCAGGCAGATTGAAAAAGAATATGGGCGTGAGCGCGTTCCAGGGACCTTTGCCTATACGTTCTCCACAGCGGCCCAGCACGACATTCCAGCAGAAGAGCTCCAGAAAGTTCTGGAAAACAGTTGCATCTGCCCGGTAATCACGGCGCACCCCACCGAAGCCAAGCGTGTAACAGTGCTGGAAATACACCGGCGGATTTATATTTTGCTGAAACAACTGGAACTGACACGCTGGACACCCCAAGAACGTGAAGACCTGACTCTCGAACTGCGCAACGAAATTGATCTGTTGTGGCTAACAGGTGAGATTCGTTTGGAAAAGCCAACTGTTGCCCAGGAAGTCACCTGGGGGCTGCATTTTTTTACAGAATCCCTGTTCGACGGCGTAATGAAATTTTACAGCGAACTGGATCGTGCATTAAGACAGACATACCCGCACTTTGAGTTTGATGTACCGCCATTGTTCCGTTTTGGCACCTGGATAGGTGGAGACCGGGATGGGAATCCCCATGTAAATACCGAAGTTACAGCATTCGCCATTCATGAAGGTGCCAAAACCTGCTTAAAACGATATCGTCAGGAATTGATTAAAGTCGGCGCAAAGCTCAGCATTGCCAGTCATTCAGTGAGGGTCCCAGAGGATTTTATCGAAGCTTTGAAACAAAAACTGGAGCTGCTCGGGAAAGTCGAATCCCTTTCAAAACGATACCCGGGCGAGATTTATCGTCAATACCTGAGCTGTATGCTGCGTAGAATCGATGCAACCCTGGAACATATTGATAACCCGGCCAAATCAACCATTGCCTATCATAATGCAGCTGACCTGTCAGACGACCTGCAAACACTTGAGCTAGGTCTGAACGACTCCCGATGCGAGCACCTGAGCACATCGAATGTGTCACCGTTGCGCCATATGGTCAATACCTTCGGATTCCGTACAGCCAGCCTGGACCTTCGTGAAAATACGACCGTTACAAACGGTGTCCTTGCAGAAATTTGGCAGGCCTGCTATCAAAAAACACACTTCGATGTCCCGGATTCCAAATCCGATGAATGGAAGGAATGGATCACGAGTGAACTCATGCAGCCGTTGCGCGTGATACCGAACATTGACATCCTCTCCGAACAGGCGCAGGCCACACTGGCCATGCTTGAACAGGTCAAACATTACCGCAGTAAGCTGGACCCCAAAACATTTGGCCCCTTCATACTCAGCACAACGCAAACCTCCGTTGACGTACTGGGTGTTTACCTCCTCGCAAAGTATGTCGGCTTGTTTACTGATGCTGATGGTCTTGAAGCCTGCCGAATCCTGGTAGTTCCCCTACTAGAATCCTTCGAGGACCTTAAAAACGGACCCGCCATTCTGAATGAGTTACTGGCACACGGATTTATCAGACGGACGATACGCAAACATGGGGGTTCACAAGAGATTATGGTGGGGTATTCCGACTCGAACAAAGACGGTGGATTCCTTACTTCCAACTGGGTCATCAGTCAAGCCCAGACCCTGATCAGGGAGGCAGGCAGCAAACACAAAATTCCAATCTCATTTTTTCACGGCCGAGGAGGCTCTGTAAGCCGGGGGGGCGCACCAAGCGGGCGCGCTATCGCAGCACAGCCGGCCGGTACGATTAATGGACGCATGCGAGTCACGGAGCAGGGGGAAGTCGTGTCTTACAAGTATGCAAACCGTGGATTTGCAGAAGAACAAATGGAAATACTTGCTTCCAGTGCACTCACCCACACGCTTATGTCAGGCAAAGAACTGGCCTATCAAACCAATGCTGAACTGGATGAAGTCATGGAAGCACTCTCGGGTACCGCATATGTCACGTACCGAAAATTTATTGAAATTCCCGGTCTGATGGAGTTCTATCAGCAAGCAAGCCCAGTTGAAGAATTAACGCTAATGAAAATCGGATCAAGGCCTTCGCGCAGATTTGGCGCCTCAACCTTGGAGGATCTGCGTGCAATTCCCTGGGTATTTGCCTGGACACAAAACCGTATCCTGGTTCCTGGCTGGTATGGAGTTGGTAGCAGCTTTGAACAGCTTATCGGGATTCGAGGCGAACTCGGAAAAGAACTGCTGCAGGAGTTATATAATAAACATCCTCTATTCAGACTCATATTGGATAGTGTTGAAAAAACATTACTATTGGTTGACATGGAAGTGGCTGAAAAATATTCAGAGCTGGTAACAAATTCCCATTACAGCAGAACAATTTTTTCAGACATACGTTCTGAATATGCGCGCACCAAGAAAATGATTTTGCAGGTCACCGGGGAAGAACGATTATGTGATCGCTTTCCCAACTTCAAACGACACTTTAATCGACGGCTGAATTCCCTGAATCAAATAGGCATCGAACAGGCTGAGTTGGTCAAGAAGTTTCGCGATGATCAGTCCAGTGTAGAGGACAGACAAGACGTACTAGTTTCCCTGCTTTTATCAATCAACTGTGTGGCTGCAGGCATTGGTAGCACGGGCTAGCTCGCCTTATCATGGTGCTGTAATCGTCCCCAAAAAGCCATGAAAAAGCTTTTATATCACTTCGATACTGACCCTGTCCCCAGTGTGTTTGATTCTGTTGTCGCCTACGACGGGGGCGCGGACCACGTCACTCAACTCGGAGGTATTCATGAGAACAACTGTGCAAGCCTGGTTGATGGCGCCATCTACACCCGTGCACCAAAACACAAAAAAAATACTGCAATCTTTGTTGGCGGGAGTGATCTTGCTGCAGGGCAGTCCCTGTTTGAAGCTGTCAAAAGCCGGTTCTTTCAAAACTTCCGCGTGTCAGTGATGCTCGATAGCAACGGATGCAATACGACTGCGGCTGCCAGTGTTGCCCTGCTAGACTCAACCACAGCATTGCAAGGCAAGATTGCAGTGGTGCTGGCAGGTACTGGTCCAGTGGGTCAGCGCATCGCAGTGATGCTGGCACAAAGTGGCGCTCGGGTACGGCTGACTTCTCGCAAGCAAAACCGCTCCGAACAAGCGTGTAAAGAGATGGAAAAACGATTTGCGGTCACACTTGAGCCAGTAGAAGCCAGTGATGCCGGTTCCACTGTGGCTGCACTGGAAGGCGCACAGATCGTATTCGGCACTGCTAAGGCAGGCATTCAGTTGCTCAACGCTAGTCAGTGGCAGCAACATGACACTCTTGAGGTTCTGGCCGATGTCAATACAGCCGAGGCATCCGGTTTTGAAGGCATTCACATGACCGACAGGAATATCGAAAGATTTGGCAAGAGGATATTTGGAGGCCTTGGAATCGGTGCATTGAAACTCAAACTCCACCGCACCTGTATTGAAAAACTGTTTACTTCCAACGATCAGGTGCTGGATGCAAATGTCATCTACGATATTGCCCGAAAAATGACGCATGCCGCCTAACATGAGTTCTTCATCACCCAAGCTGCTTGAAATGATCGGGCAACTGATAGCCATCCCATCTGTCAGCAGCACTCAGGCACGATTTGATACGAGCAACAAACCCATCATAGACTGTTTGTCAAACTGGCTGGATGGTCTGGGTTTTCACATAGAAATCGTTCCATCGTCCGATGACAAGGTCAATCTGGTGGCATGGATCGGAGAAGGAGAAGATGGCCTGGTATTATCCGGTCATACCGATACTGTAAATTGCGATCAGACAGGGTGGGATACTGATCCGTTTCAAGTACATCATGCAGACAACCGCCTATATGGTCTGGGCACGGCAGATATGAAGTCGTTTTTGGCGATTGCAATTGAAGCAGCCAAAGACTTTGTTGATAAACCTCTTAAAGAACGTCTGACTATTATTGCTACAGCTGATGAAGAAAGCACGATGCAAGGCGTTCGCACACTGGTGGAGAAAAACAAGAAACTAGGGCGCTTTTGCATCATAGGAGAACCGACAAGCCTGACCCCTGTACATCGGCATAAAGGGGTATTTATGGAGGCGATTACCCTCTATGGGAAGGCAGGCCATGCAAGCAATCCGGCCCTTGGCAATAATGCGCTGGAAGGAATGCGCGCTGTGCTCAATGAACTGGACCGTTTTAAACAGGAGCTTGCTGAAAAGTATGTCGACCACGACTTTATCGTACCCATTCCAACATTGAATCTTGGTCACATCCACGGCGGGGATAACCCGAATCGAATATGTGCAGAATGTGAACTGCATATTGATATACGCCTGTTACCAGGCATGCAGGTTGGCACCCTGCGCGATGAACTGCACGAACGTATCACACAAACAGTGGAAGGACTGGATCTTACCTGTAAATTCAATGCACTGTTCGACGGCGTTCCTGCCTTTGAAACATCGAGTGACTCAAGGATAGTTCAATTGACAACCCGGCATACAGGCAAAAACCCGATGTCAGTAACCTTTGCAACAGAAGCTCCATTTTTCAATTCCATGGGAATGGAGACGGTAGTACTGGGACCCGGTTCAATAAATCAAGCTCACCAGCCAAATGAATTTATCGAACTCTCCATGCTTGGTCCCACAATTAATATTCTGAAAAGCATGATCCGGTCAATTTGTGAACAGTCATGACCTGGCTCGGCCCTTTCCTGTACTAGAAATTTCCCTATACCGCTCGCGCCACCATCGCTCCAGTCTTCAGACTTCATTGGCAGGCTGTCTCATGAGGTACACATCATTTTCCAGCAGATTGTTTGCTAGCCTATCTGCTTCAGCACTGATCTTATCGGACATCCTTTTCATGGATTCCACAATGGTATATTCCAGAGGGATCCCGACATTCCTAGACATGGCTATATGCACAATATTGGATTCAAGCCGGTCTATATCCCGGATTGACGAGTTATACTGACCGACATCGCGGCTACGTAACTCCAGGATGTTCCTGTGTATCACTTTCTCTTCATTTAGAAAGCTTTTGATCAGTGCAGCTTCCATAATTTCCCGATTACTCCCGTAATCATTTTCGTGCCCTGTGAATGGACGTGCATAACACATGACAAGTGCAATTTTTAATGCCAATTTGATAGTCAGGCTCAACTCCACATATGCCTCAACACCATTTTCCAGTATGAAGTCTGCAAAGTGTGAAAAAAGACGCATGTCGACTTTCACGAGATAAGCCCGGTATAACTCAGGTGAATCTTTCAGGCTCATGGCCATAAGCTTTGGTCAACAGGGAGATACGTGAGGAGGCAGTGTTTCTTTTTCGAGTCCATTTTCAGGATTGCCAGATTGCTGCCTGACTCACCGTTTTTTGCCTTTGAAAAACCGCTCAAAACGTAACTTGTAAATATTCCCCTGCGATATCGCTTCGCCTCCCACAAGGTCACTCGCTGCTGTTTCCTCATCACGAGTGGACAATACGCGAGCCGCGTCGTTATCCTGGCAAGCAACAGGACTGTAATCATGATCGTGGTAGTCCTGTGATGTGCAGGGGCGGAAGCCAGGAAAAATTTTTGATTCATAAACGGTGACTGCTTTCGGTTCAGTTATTTGCAATGACGGATCCGGCTTTTTGGCAGGTGGTGCATCCAGAACAATTTCGGGTGGTCTGCTGACCTCTGTATCTTCCGCAGCCATCAAGGTTCCCATCCATAGAATTGTCACCAAAAATGCACAGGTTACTGCAACCATCACCCAAGCCCCTTGATATCTATAACTCAGCATGATTCCGCCTAGATATTTCTTCCTCGATGATTTCTATTGCATTCTCAAGTTCATTAATCGAATGGCTGTCTTGCAAGAGATACTTGTTCCGCTCAACTTTAGCATAAGATTCAGACAGTTCCTTTTGGTACCTGCCTACAAGTGTATCCGGGTTTCGCATGTCGACAGCCATTCGCTTTTGGAATTCCGGATTTTCACTGAATTTAAACATCATAGACATATAGACCGCAGAAAACCGAAAGTCATACGACTTATAGTCATCCAGTGTATGTACGTGTTTGCGGGCATCCCTGATATCCACATCAAATGTATCCCTGTATCCCAGCAACGCGTTGCGAAATTCTCCTTCAATTTGATATTCATCAATCAGCTCGGGTATCACCTTCACGATCTGCAGACGCTTGTCGTCATGTTCAAAAATTATTTCAAGAAGTTTTTGTCTGGCAACATCCGTGTCACTTGCCTGCTGAATGGCAACAAGATCCTGTGTACGTACAGCCTTTTCCGCCTGCAGTTCCTCCAGTGTCAGCTGGTCCAGATTCTCAGGTGCAGAATAGACTACTTCCGTGCGATCAAGAATGGGAGATTTGACTGTTTCACCACCTGCCAAACCTGGCAAACTGACTGCTGCCAGCACCAAGAAACCCAGGCTTTTTCCACATAGCGAAACGTTTCGCATTCTTTGTTCCTTATGTATAAAATATGACCAGTCAACCCAATAATACTACCTTTGACGAAACTTGGCTCCCTATTATTAAGGCTCAAGCCGGGCCTGAGACAGGAAAAAAGCCTACCAAAATAAACCTGCACTATCCCATGGGCTTGCCCCTGGTTTATTTACCTCAAAATACACACAAATACGGTCACAGCATAAACCATGAGCAGTATTCCCCCGTTCCAGCCCGGGAGTTTGCGCGAAGCCACGCATTATATCCATGCTCACCGCGGCAAGACATTTGTAGTCTATTTAAGCAGCGATGCCCTGTCGGGGGAAAACACACTTGCAGCACTCGTCCAGGACTTAGCATTGATGCATACACTGGGTGTCAAACTCGTACTGGTGCTGGGGCTGAGAACATTTATCAAACAAAAAACAGGAGGGCAGAGCAAAAGTTTCTCGCGGGAAAGTAAATACCTTACAGATTCCCACCTCAACGAACATGTCAAGAAAGTTGCTAAAAGCATATGCGAGAACCTGAAAACCCTTTTCACTTCCGGCCTGGTCAATACCCCAATGTCTGCAGTAGAACCGAATATAGTTTTTGGCGATTTCCTGCATATGGAGCCTGCAAACCTTGATGGCAAGATCGACGATCAGCACGGAGTAGAATACAAGATCACTAAGACGGCGATACAGCAGCAGCTTGATCAGAACAATGTCGTAGGGATCACACCGCTGGGTCATTCAGCAACAGGGAGCATGTTTCTTCTGGCAGGGGCGGAGGTTGCAGTGCATACAGCAAGTGAGCTTGGGTGTGAAAAACTTATATTGATGCTAGGGAACTTCAGGCTTCAGGGCAACAAAACCCAAGGTGAAGACCACTACAGCATTCGTGAAGCCCGGGACCTGGCGAAAAAATTACCCGGTCCAAAACAAGATGCCAAACGCTACCTGGACATTGCTATTCAGGCATGTTCTGAAAATGTCAAGCATGTCCATTTAGTCGATGCGGGAAAGCCGGGCACGTTGCTGCAAGAACTGTACAGCCTGGATGGTGCAGCTACACTGGTTACAGCGCTGGAGTACGATGAGATTCGGCCTGCAACCCTCAATGACATTGACGGAATACAGAAGCTCATACAACCTTTCATTGAAAAAGGTGCGATTGTGCCTCGTTCACGGGAACAACTTGAGCTTGAAATCGACCGATTTGACGTGATTGAACGAGATGGTGTACTGCTCACCTGTGGAACGTTGTACACTTTTCCTGAGGATAACGCTGCCGAGGTGGGGTGTCTGGCAGTACATCCCGAATACCAGTCCATTGGACGTGGCAGCAAAATGTTGATGCACCTGCAAAAAAAAGCCAATGAAGCCGGTTTCAGCAAGCTTTTTGTACTCACAACACAAACTGAACACTGGTTTCAGGAGCATGGATTCAAGCCGGCAAAAATCGAAGATTTGCCAATGAAAAAACAGGTACTTTACAACCACCTGCGCAACTCAAGGGTGTATTTCAAAACAATTCGATAGCATAGTCCCGGATGGGAGGTTTTATTGGAAAACACTGAACCAGTATACTCGACCCCCAAATGAATAAGAAACAGAACTCAGGAGAGATCGTTAGCTAATGAAGAACAATTCCACCCTGTTGATAAGCCTTGGCATTGTGATAGGTGTCACACTTGCCATACTCATGGACAGTAATACCACCACATTATTAATTGCCGGGGGCCTAGTGATTGTATCCATAGTAGTCACACCCATTATGATCAAGCTGGCCCGGGGCCTCACAAAAAGAAACTCAACCAGACTAGCAAAGACTCGCAAACAGGCCAAAGGGACTGTGAAGTGGTTCAATTACAAAAAAGGTTTCGGATTTATTGAGCAGGAAAATGGTGAAGATGTATTTGTACACCATAATTCCATTGTCAATGGCAGGAAAAGGCCATTACGCGAAGGCCAGAAAGTTTCCATGGATATAGTTCAGGGTGCAAAAGGCCCTCAGGCAGAAAATGTAAGCCTACTCTAGGATGACTGCAGAATTCAGCTATCATGCAGTTTGTACAAAAACAAATGCTTGATGTAGCCGTTGGTCCTTGCACATAACGGAAGTGCCTCGAAACCTGCATCAGGCAGCTTCTATTGAACCGCAGTTGCCTACCTACCCAGATATGGAATTATGAGCCCAGACCCTCGTCTTGGTCGACTGCACGAGTGGATCAAAGAAATAATCGGAAACGTTCCCTATACGCTCAAACCGGTCTCAGGTGACGCGAGCTTCAGGCGCTACTTTCGGCTCCGGTCTGAACGCGAGCAATATATCGCAGTTGATTCCCCCCCAGAAAAAGAAGCAAATAAAGCATTTGCACACATTACACATTTGCTTGAAGCAGATGGGCTTCCCGTACCGCATATTCACTACAGCCAACTGGAATCCGGTTACTTTCTTCTGGATGATTTCGGAGACACCCTGCTCCTGGATACACTGAACCCCGAGAATGCTGACACTCTTTATAACAATGCACTGGAGGCACTGACAGTCATCCAGAAAATTCCAGCAGGTAGTCTGCCAGATTACAGTCAGCAACTTTTATCTCAGGAAATGGAGCTATTCCGACAATGGTTTTTGAGTCGGCTGCTAGCGATTCAGCTTTCAGGTTCAGATCAGGAGCTTTTGAACCAAACATTCACTCACTTGAGAAACAACGCCCTGGATCAACCACAGGTATTTGTACATCGTGATTATCATTCACGTAACCTGATGCAGATCAATGCGGACTGGCCTGGAATTATAGACTATCAGGATGCCGTCTGTGGTCCGCTTACTTACGATTTGGTCTCCCTGCTGCGAGACTGTTATATCGGATGGCCCTCCGCCCGGGTAGAGACCTGGGCACTACGGTATAAAGACAAGCTACTTAGACATAACATAATCAGCAATATCGAAAATGATATCTTTCTAAAGTGGTTTGACTTAATGGGGATCCAGCGACATTTGAAAGCAATCGGTATATTTTCGCGCCTGAAGCTGCGCGACGGCAAGTCTGGATATTTGCAGGATATCCCACGTACATTAGGCTACATAAAAACTGTTGCACCTAAATATCCTGAAACACGCGAACTTGCTGACTTCATTAACGAAAAGGTTTCATTCAGACCACAATGAAGTGCATGTTATTGTCAGCAGGCTTGGGCAAGCGATTAAGGCCTCTAACCCATCAGACCCCCAAACCTCTTGTGAAGCTCGCAGGCAAATCTTTAATCGAGCACCATTTGGAAAGGCTAGCAGGTGCAGGCTATGAGGAAATTGTTATCAATCTTTCCTATCTAGGGGACCAGATAAAACAACAGCTCCAAGACGGACGACGCCACGGAGTCCGAATTGAATATTCCCATGAAGGCGAACAACCCCTAGGAACAGGTGGTGGGATTATTCATGCTCTGCCACTATTGGGCAACAAACCGTTTCTGGTAATCAGCAGTGACATTTGGTGTGACCATCCCTTGTCATTTCCTGAACTTGAACAGGACATGGCACATCTGATACTCGTAGATAATCCGCCCCATCACCCCGAGGGCGACTTTGTCTATCAATCCGGAAAGGTCTACAACACAGGAAAAAGTTTCCTTACTTTCAGCGGCATAGGAGTTTATACCCCTGAACTATTCCGGAACCGTTCAACCAGACAGCTCGCCTTGGCCCCGCTACTGCACTCTGCCGTGGAACAGGGGCATGTAAGCGCCGAATACTACACTGGTCAATGGTTTGACATTGGCACTGCTGAACGGCTTAAACAGGCG
This sequence comes from Gammaproteobacteria bacterium, assembly GCA_026713925.1. Taxonomy (GTDB): domain Bacteria; phylum Pseudomonadota; class Gammaproteobacteria; order UBA4575; family UBA4575; genus WTFY01. The sequence goes on along the minus strand of JAPONM010000061.1, from coordinate 33,776 downwards.
GAAATTTTTTTCTCAGAAGCTGGATGATTTCCGGAAGCGGAGAAAGCGTATAACAAGGCACTGAGCAGTAGCGAACAGTGGCTTTATTGTGCCGGACTTTGTCTGATAAAGATTCAGTGCCCGTGAGCCTGAATATCTGCATGATAAGAAGAACGTACCAGTGGTCCACTGGCAACATGACTGAAGCCCAGACTTTCTGCCACGCTACGCAACTTGTCAAACTCTGCAGGATTGAGATAGCGTTGCACTGGCAGGTGGTGACGACTTGGCTGGAGGTACTGCCCCAGGGTAAGCCTGTCTACATCATGCTGGCGCAAATCCCTCATCACCTGGATGACTTCATTTGTGTACTCTCCCAGACCAAGCATCAAACCCGATTTTGTTGGAACATGCACTAGCTGTTGCTTATGCCGGTACAACAGGTCCAGTGAATGCTGGTAATCAGCGCCAGGGCGTACGTGAGGATACAGGCGCGGAACGGTTTCCAGGTTATGATTGAACACATCTGCCGGCTGCTGACACAGGATCTGTAAAGACCGGCCCAACCGTCCCCTAAAGTCAGGAACAAGGATTTCAATTATTACACCTGCACAAGATTCTCGTATCTGCCGTATACACTCTGTGAAGTGGCTGGCACCCCCATCACGCAAATCATCGCGGTCAACAGAAGTGACCACAACATAACGCAGTCCCATCAGCCCGATGGCCTTAGCCAGGCGGCCCGGCTCCTGTTCGTCCAATGGCAATGGCCTACCATGTGCAACATCACAAAATGCGCAACGTCGCGTACAGACATCACCCATAATCATGAACGTGGCCGTGCCATGCCCAAAACACTCGCTAAGGTTTGGGCAGGAAGCCTCCTCGCACACGGTATGCAGATTCTGTTCCTTCAACAGATTTTTTAATGCTATTGCCTTGGCAGTAGGTGCCTGTACACGAAGCCATGCCGGTTTCGGTACGCGTGGTATTGAGCCCTCAAGGCTGACTGGGATTCGCAAAATCTTCTCCCTGCCTCGCTGCTTCACGCCAAGTTTTGCAAGATGTGATTTACTGGCCAATTACTTCTATATCCGCTTCTTTATAATCAAGCTGGTTATACAACTGCTTCGCTAATTCTGTATGGATCTGCTGGCAATCTGACCCGATTCCATGATCCCTTAACTGCGTGACAGCCAGTCCCGGAAACCCACAAGGATCCATGAGTGAAAATGGCGTCAAGTCCATATCAACATTAAGTGCCACACCATGGTAACAACATCCGCCACTGACTCTCAAACCAAGCGAAGCAACTTTCGCATCTTTGATATACACCCCATGCGCATCGGTACGCGCTTGAGCAATGATCTGGTAACTGTCCAGCAAGTCGATTACAGCTTGCTCCATGTGTTGCACGAACTGCCTGATGCCCAATGCCTTTCGCCGCAGGTCGACCAGCAGGTAGATGATCACCTGTCCAGGCGCATGATAAGTGACCTGACCTCCGCGGTCCGTAGGTACAACCGGAATGCTCAGCCCCGAATGGATATGCTGGCTGCTGGCATGGGCACCCAACGTGACCACAGGTGGATGCTGCAAGCACCAGAATTCATCAGCAGTTGTAGAGTTTCTGCTGGTATTGAACTCGCGCATTCTTGCATAAACCGGGCGGTATTCCCGCAGGCCCAGATAACGGATCTTGAGCTCACACATCTATGGGTGTATCACAATATCATGATCCCATTACAATAAAAGCCCTCTCCAGCAGCTGGCCTCCAACATGCTAGCTGGCGGCTAGTCCCCTACTTTTCTTTGCTGATACAGGGCATAGACATCCTTCCAAAGCTTCCCCGGTACCCCATCTCCTACGGTGTGCTGATCAATTGTCGTAGCTGCCAGAATTTCCCGGGCTGAACTTGTTATCCAAAGCTCATCAGCCAGATACAGCCAATTTTCAGGAATTGCCTGTTCGTGGAATTTCAGCCCTAGTGCACCCAGCAATTCCAAGATAATCTCACGCGTGATGCCAGGCAGAATCAGATTGTCCTTGGGATGTGTATAGACTTCCCCTTTTCGGATCACAAACAGGTTGCTGGAAGAACCCTCCAGAGCAAATCCATCACGGACCATGATGGCCTCTGCAGCACCCGCTTGTAGCGCATCCTGCTTTGCCAGGATATTGGGCAGCAAATCAACCACTTTAATGTCGCAGCGTTGCCAGCGGATATCATCTACAGTGACCAGTGCAACACCTTTTTGCAATTGTTCATTTGGAATTTCCATCAAAGGGTTTGCCATTGCAAACACGGTTGGGCTTGTACTTTCTGGAAACCCATGATCACGTGTGGCAACACCCCGCGTCACCTGAATATAGACTGCCAAGTCGGGACTGATCGCCTGCTGAATCAAATTTTCAACCATATCTTCCCACTGCGACTGGGTATACGGATTATGCATGCGGACCTGTTCAATACTACGTGCAAGCCTCACCAAGTGCTGCTGCAAACAAAACGCCTTTCGTCCGTAAACAGGAATCAGTTCATACACGCCGTCGCCAAATATAAAGCCACGATCCAAAGGTGATATGCGGCATGCCTCTAGGGACATGTATGCATCATTTAGAAAGGCTGGAACCTGTGCCATGGTCGGTATGCAAAAGCTAGTAAAGCCGTACAAAGAAATCAACAAGGCGTCTCCAAAAGCTCCCTTTTGGATTTGCCTGCAAGGCTATCAGAGGTTTTTCCAAAACATCTTCTCCTTTGAGAGTTACCTTGAAGGTGCCAAGCTGATCACCTTTGGACACGGGCGCCATGATATCCGGCTGAACTTGGACAACCGCCTTTAGGCTGCTGAACTGGCCATGTGGAACGGCTACGAACAGGTCTTGACTCAATCCCAGTTGAGTCAATTTCGATACTCCACTCCACATGCGTCGCTCGACCAGGGCATCACCTGCCTGATATAACTTGTGCGATTCATAATGCCTGAATCCGTAGTTGAGCAAAGCCTGGCTGTTTGCCATGCGGGAACGGGAACTGGGTGTGCCCATTACCACCGATATCAAACGCATATCCTTGCGTACCGCTGAGGCTGCTAGGCAATAGCGTGCGGCTTTAGTATAGCCGGTTTTAATGCCATCCACTGTGTCATCGCGCCATAGCAGCCGATTACGATTGGGCTGCCTGATATTGTTGAAAGTGAACTCCCTTTGTGCGTAGCGCTTATATTCCTGTGGAAATTCCCAAATCATTGCACGTGAAAGCAGGGCCACATCATAAGCCGTTGTATAGTGATCAGCATTTGGCAGGCCAGTCACATTGACAAAGTTGCTGTCTTCAAGGCCCAATCGCTCTGCCTGCACGTTCATTATGTCTGCAAAGCTTTTTTCAGTACCGGCAATGTGTTCGGCAAGCGCTATGCTGGCATCATTTCCTGACTGAATAACCATGCCCCGCAGCAAGTCTTCCAGGGAAACCCTATCCCCTACCTCGATAAACATCCTTGAACCAATACTGCGCCAGGCCTTCTCACTGATTGACACGGAATCATCCAGATGCACTTCACCTCGTGCCAAAGCTTTATATACGATATATGCCGTCATGATCTTTGTAAGACTTGCAGGGTCTACACGTTCCCTGGAGTTGTGATCCGCAAGCACAGTGCCGCTGGCGAAATCCATCAGCACGTAACTGGAGGCTTCAAATTCAGGTGGTGCGGGAATGGGCAACGGTTCAGCATCTACGAATGTGCCGACACATGCTAACCCGACGATCAGGACAACCACTTTAAGCTTCACGCGCTTCTGACCCTATAAGGACTTTTCCTATGAACAATCATTCAATTACTACTCTATGTTCTCTCATCCCCATGTCACTAAGCTTGGCAAACGTATCATCAGCAGACTGAACCGTAGGCAACGGCCCGATGCGTACTCTGTGCAGTTCCTCTGCATCCTTGATGATCGAGGATATTGAAATTGCCCCAAGATCAAGCAAACGAAGCTGATTCGACAACTGGTCTGCGCCAGCACGCTCACTGAATGCACCCACCTGCACAAAAATTATAGGCCTGCCGGGCTGCTGACCCGGGCTGCTGGCCCAAGCGGGTGCATCTTGGTGCTCTCTTGCATCCGCATTTTGCGAGGGCGTGTCTCCGGGTTTTTCAGAAAGCCGGTAGTGTAATGGATCAAGGGCACGAATTTCCACTAGGCCCGTTCCCTGCTCGACGATATCAAGTTTGCTTGCAGCCGAATAAGATAAATCGATCACCCTGTTCTGATGAAATGGTCCGCGGTCATTGACGCGTACTACTACCTGTTTGCCATTTTCAAGGTTTGTCACTTGGACATAAGTAGGCAATGGCAACCTGGTATGCGCTGCCGTCATGGCATACATGTCATAGGTTTCACCACTGGAAGTACGCCGGCCGTGAAATTTCTTGCCGTACCAGGAGGCGATACCTCTTTCCGTAAAGCCTTGGCTGTTGGGAAGCGTGTAGTAGCGTTTGCCGAATACGGTGTAGGAGGATGGATTGCCATAAGGACTGCGGGGTTCAACCCTGGGTATTGCATCAGGCGGCAATTCTCGCGGGGGGGCTTTTGCCACGGGCGGGATGGCCGTAATCACTCCTGGATGTTTTTTTGTTGTACACGCGACCTGTCCTGTTACCAGCAGGACAAAAACCCAAAAAATGATGAAACAGGTAACCGCCCTAAAGGCGTCAGTTTTTAGCAACGTAGTCCTTGAATTTCTGTTTGACCTGCTGGCTTAGCTGGTACACAGCCATCGCGTACATATGGCTGTGATTATACCGTGTGATGACATAAAAATTTTTCAGACCTGCCCAGTATTCTGATGAGTTGTCCTTTTTGAACTCAAGTAACGCAACATCTCCCTTTGCAGTAAGCAGCTCTTTCCCTGGCTCGACACCATACTGGGCCAGCTCAGATATTGAGGCAGTAGGCTTCAGTCCTTTCCCAAGAAGTTCCTTGTACCGGTCCCCGTGAATATTTACAGGAAAGGCTACAGGCTGACCTGTCTGCCAACCGTGCTCCTTGAGATAATTAGCCACGCTGCCAATGGCATCAGCATTGCTCTCCCATAAATCACGCTTGCCGTTCCCATCAAAATCGACTGAGTATCTTCGATAGCTGCTTGAAATAAACTGGCTTTTACCCATTGCGCCTGCATATGAACCCTTTATCGTATCTGGGTCCAGTGCTTCTTCCCGTATCAACAGGAGAAAGTGTTCCAGTTCTTCACGAAAGAACTTCTTTCGCGGTTCATATTCAAATCCCAGTGTCACCAGCGAATCCAGCACCGGATATCTTCCTTCGTATCTTCCATAAAACGATTCGACTCCAATAATGGCAACGATGATTTCAGGCGGTATACCAAAACGTTTTTCAGCAGCTTCCAGTATCTGTGCATTCTCACCCCAGTACCGCAAACCCTCGTTGATCCGTTTTGTGGTGATAAATATTTCTCTGTACTCTCTCCAGTTCTTTTTCTTCTCTGCAGGACGTTGTATGGCATTCAATGCTTCCGTCTGTTTCTTCACATTGCTGATAAGCGCGATCAGTGAAGATTTAGGGTATTGGTGACGATCAGAAAAATCGTCAATAAAGTGTTTGACCTCTGGTCGATCTAGATAGCTCTCACTGGCAGCATTTATGCTGGCACTGGGAAAACTCAGGAAAAGTACAATAGCCAATAATTGTTTCATACGTTTAAGGTACAAACAGTTTTCGGTGTGAATGAATCGACATCAATATCCCAAATGCTGCCAGAATTGTAACGGCTGAAGTCCCTCCGTAACTTATCAATGGCAACGGGACACCCACGACGGGCAACAAACCACTTACCATACCGATATTCACTACAAAGTACACAAAAAAGGATAAACTCAGGCTGCCGGCAAGCACCCTAGAGTAAGTATCCTCTGCACGATATGCAATACTTAAACCACGCATCACGATAAACCCGTAGGTAAGCAGCAATAACACGGTTCCCAAAAAGCCGAATTCTTCGCCAAGCACCGCAAAAATAAAATCAGTTGAACGTTCAGGTATGAAATCTAGTTGAGACTGAGTTCCATTCAACCATCCTTTCCCATAAACTCCGCCAGAGCCGATTGCGATTTTGGACTGAATGATATGGTAGCCAGTTCCAAGCGGGTCTCGTTCAGGATCCAACAGGGTCAAAATCCGTTGTTGTTGATAATCATGCAGATAGAACCAGGAAACCGGTAGTGCAACCAAAATTAAACTCCCGAAAACTGCTAGTGAACGCCAGGTTGTGCCTGCAAGAAAGATGACGAAAATGCCAACACATAACACCAGCAAAGCGGTACCCAAGTCGGGCTGGATAGAGATAAGCCAAGTCGGAACCCCAACGATCAGTACAGCTACAAATACATGCCGCAAGGGGAGAGGTGCGTGTTTATTGCTGAGATACCAAGCAGCCATCATGGGAACAAATATCTTCATAAACTCGGATGGCTGAAAACGAAGAATCCCCAAATCCAGCCAGCGCTGGGCACCCTTGCCCGTGTATCCGATCATCAGCACAGTAATCAGTAAAGCCAAACCCGCCAGATATAACCATGGAGACCATTTGAATAGCTGTTTGCTAGGAATCTGTGCGAGAAAAAGCAACACCACAAAGCCAACTGCAAAATGTGCAGACTGACGAATGATGACATCCATTTCATGATTGGCTGCACTGTATAGCACCGCCAGCCCCATACCACACAGCACAACCAGTGCGCCCATCAGGACAGGGTCAATGTTAAGCAGTTGTCCCTCCCGTTTGCTGATGGGCGAATCAAGCATGCTTGTACTCCAAATGTAGATGGATCTCTATCAGGACGCATCCGGCTGGCCAGGCACTTTCCCCAACAGGTAATAATCCATAACAGCTTTTGCCACTGGTGCTGCAGCCCCGCTACCACTGCCACCATTTTCCACAATAACTGAAATGGCTATCTTTGGGTCCTTCACGGGAGCAAATGCGATAAACAGACCATGATCACGAAGCCTTTCATCAATGTTCTCTTTTTGTGCTCTTCTGGTTTCCTCATCCTGATCTAAGCTGAAAACCTGAGCGGTTCCTGTCTTCCCAGCAATCTGATAGCCAGCATCTTTCCCAACAAGGTATGCCGTTCCATTGGGCTTGTGCACAACATCCACCATCGCATTTATAACTAGCTCCCAGTAAAACCTGTCGGCCACGTCAACAGAACGCGTGGCGGCTGAATGCGCAGGCTGTTCAACAGCGCCAGATGTGCGCACAGCACGCAAAATCTTAGGTTGAATGCGTTGTCCACGTGTCGCCAACACACTTGTTGCGATAGCAAGCTGCAGTGGAGTAGCTGACATGTACCCCTGTCCGATACCGGTGATGACGGTCTCACCCGGGTACCAAGGCTGCCCGTACATCCTGTTTTTCCATTCCTGCGAAGGCAGGATTCCCTTTGCCTCACCCCAAGTATCCAGCCCAGTTTTGTGACCAAAATTAAAATGCTCAAGAAACTCAGACATCCGGTCAATACCCAGGTTATGAGCCAAGGTGTAGAAATATACGTCGCTGGACTGGGTAATTGCCTTGGTCATGTCGACCCATCCATGGCCTTCTTTTTTCCAGTCATGGTACTTGCGTCGATGCCCAGGAAGCTGGAAATAAGGCCCTGCCCAGATCGTGTCTTGTGCTTGGACCACCCCATAATGCAGCCCTGCAAGCGCCACCATCGGCTTGATGGTTGAACCAGGAGGATACTGGCCCGCCAGTGCACGATTGAACAAGGGTTGATCCGGATCACTGCGTAACTGCATATACCGCTTGCTATCTATACCATTAACAAACAGGTTGGGGTTATACGTCGGTGCACTCACAAAGGCCAGTATTTCCCCTGTTGCCGGCTCTATGGCCACAACAGACCCCCTGCGCTCACCCAAGGCTTGCAAAGCTACTTCCTGCAGTCGTGCATCCAGAGTCAATACGATATCTTCGCCCGGTACAGGGGGAATGCTTTCCAATACCCGCAGCTTACGACCTTGTGCATTGATTTCAACATGCTGATAGCCCACTTCCCCATGAAGGACCTCTTCGTAGAACTTTTCCACACCCAGTTTTCCGATATAGTTGGTGCCACTGTAATTCCGTTTGTCCAGTTTCTGAATTTCGCTGGAATCGATGCGTCCTACGTAGCCCAGTGCATGGACATTCACCCCGTCCATCGGATAGTAGCGGTTGGTATGTGCGGTAATTTCTACACCAGGAAAACGATGGCGGTTTACCGAGAATCGCGCCACTTCACTTTCGTTCAGGTTTGTTTTCAGAGGGATAGATTCAAATGGCTGTTTGCGTTTCATATCCGCATGAAATTTTTTGAGATGATGCTCATCAAGCTCAATAAGCTCACTTAAATGCAAAATAGCCTGTTCAACATCCTCAACCTGCACAGGTGTAACCCTGATTTGATAGCTAGGTTTATTAACTGCCAGTAGATTCAGGTTCCGATCATAGACCAACCCCCTCATGGGAGGCGTAGGCACAAGTTTTATGCGATTTTCCTGCGACCTGGTCTTGTAGTAGTCATGACTTTGTACCTGCATGAAAAACAGACGCAGGCCAAGTACCAGCAGACTCAGCACTACGAGCAGTGCAACGACATACATCCGTATCCTGAAATAGCGTATTTCTTGCTTGAGGTTTTTTAGGAAATCGCGGGCGGCCAATTTTGACTACATCATCTAGTGCATACACAGCGATGATACCAAATATATACCCTCACGGCTGAGTGGATACACTCTCTCAACCGAAATCCAGTCAGGACAGCTTCAGTGTTTCATTAGCGACCATGGTGTTATAGCATACCCCTTTTGCACGACTGCACGTCGTGTTGGTGGGCCTGTATTCAAGTACAATGCCCTACTGCCGGTCTATACTCATTCAGCAGGATGCGATCGACTCTTTAAGCCAGAAGTAATAAATTTCCACCTCTAGCACGGAGAACTATTCATGACCATTCATTATCTGCCCGTTGCCCTGGGCGTTATTGGCCTGATCATTGCGTTTTTGATTTATCAGTCAATACTGCGCCATCCCCAAGGCAGTGACAAGATTGTCGAAATTTCTGATGCCATTCATACAGGTGCAATGGCCTTCATGCGTCGTGAATATACTATCCTGTTTGTGTTTGCAGCACTGGTCACAGTTGCCATCTGGATTTCAGACTTGGGCCAGAATACTGCTATCGCATTTGTCGTAGGTGCGCTGTGTTCATCAGCAGCGGGTTATATCGGGATGTATACGGCCACTCGCGCCAATGTCCGAACTACAGTGGCAGCACATGAAAAAGGCAGGGATGCCGCACTCAATGTCGCCTTTATGGGTGGTTCCATTATGGGGCTTACCGTTGCTGCAATGGGCTTGTTGGGACTTGGCGCCTTGTACCTGGCCTTCGGACGTGATCCAGCAACGGCAAATGTCATTCACGGTTTTGGCATGGGTGCATCATGTGTGGCCCTATTTTCACGGGTAGGCGGAGGAATTTATACCAAAAGTGCAGATGTAGGAGCAGATCTGGTAGGCAAAATCGAAGCTGGTATACCAGAGGATGATCCGCGCAACCCGGGCGTCATCGCCGACAATGTCGGAGACAATGTCGGCGATGTAGCAGGCATGGGATCAGATATTTTTGAGTCCTACTGTGGTTCAATTATTGCCACCATCGCACTTTCCGCAACTTTGTCTTCAGCTGTCATTGAACAACTGGGTGAAAGACAGGCCCTGATGTTTTTGCCTCTGGGTCTGGCTTCAACCGGTATAGTCTGTTCTATCCTTGGCATTCTTCTGGTTAAAGTCGCAGCACGCAAGTCCCCTGCTACAGCTCTGCGGATAGGCACCCTTTCAGCAGCAGTGATATTTATTGTTGCCGCCTATCTGGTAATTGATGCACTGGGAGTTAGCCTAGGAGTCTGGGCTTCCGTTCTGGCTGGTGCAATCGGCGGAATTATCATCGGCCTGGTGACTGAATACTACACAGGTGGCAAGCCGGTAAGAAAAATTGCCAAAGATGGAGAAACGGGCCCTGCAACTGTCATCATTGCCGGCCTGGCAGTGGGAACACAGTCCGTGGTAATACCCATCTTGAGCTTGGTTGCAATCATCTTTTTGGCAAACCAATTTGCAGATTTATACGGGGTAGGCATTGCAGCAGTTGGCATGTTGGCTACAGTCGGCATCACTATGGCCATAGATGCTTACGGGCCTGTGGCAGACAACGCCGGCGGTATTGCGGAGATGGCAGAACTCGGAGATGACGTACGCAAAATTACAGATGAACTGGATGAGGTGGGAAATACCACGGCAGCAATTGGCAAAGGATTTGCAATCGGAGCAGCAACCCTTGCCGCCTTGGCAATCATCACTGCATTTCTCTCCGAGGTAAGTCACGGCAAGGAACCCATAGTTCTGGACTTGAGCGACCCATCGGTTTTGGCCGGGTTGTTCATAGGCGGAGCGTTTCCCTTCATTGTAGCTTCACTGACCATTACGGCTGTCGGTGATGCTGCCTTTGACATGATCAAGGAAATTCGAAGGCAGTTCAAAGAAATTCCCGGATTGCTCGAGGGCAATGCCAAACCGGATACCGTTCGCTGTGTAGATATCGCAACCACCGCCGCATTGAAACGCATGGTTGCACCAGGTCTACTGGCAGTCATCGCACCTGTTATCGTTGGCTTCGGGTTTGGAGCCAAGACACTGGGTGGCATGCTTGGAGGTGCTCTACTGGGCTGCGTCCTGCTTGCATTGACGATGACCACCGCAGGAGGTGCCTGGGACAACGCAAAAAAATTTGTCGAGAGAGGAAATTTTGGCGGAAAAGGGTCAGATACTCACAAAGCCGTGGTAGTCGGGGATACAGTCGGCGATCCACTCAAGGACACTTCAGGGCCGGCAATGAATATCCTCATCAATGTCATGGCCATCGTTAGCCTCGTCATTGCGCCTCTGTTGTAAACATGTCTGTATGGTACAGTGAATCTTGAGTTGCTAGAGGGGGTATGAACAAGGTGATACTAACACCCTGCATTGCTCTGAAAAATACTGCACGGCCCATGCGGCTATCAAAGTTTAACATGTACTGAAATCACTCATGTCGAAAGAACCCCTCAGTAAGCTAGGCACATATATTTTGGGGTTTGCTTGCCTTACCGCCACAGCTGGCGAACTGCCCCATACCAGAAATGAAGGCCAGGCGGTTTCCCTGAACGGTCAGGATACGTCCTGTCCAACGACTCAGATTACCGAGACTGCCCCACCACACCAACGCGGTACGCCAGTACAACTGAGCGCAGACCGTGCCGAACGTGATGAGGCAGGTGTGGTCACCTTGCAAGGTGAAGTGAAAATGAAATTTGGATCGCATACAGTGAATGCAGATCTCCTGCGCTACCATGAAGCAAGCAGGCAAATACAAGCAAGCAGCGATGTGCGCATTGAAAATGATCAACTGATCGTAGAAAGTTTGGACGCGCAACTGAACCTCGATTCAGGGTACTTCAAATCGAGTTCTACCACTTACCGATACAAGCCATTGCATGCACGAGGCAAAGCTGACAGCATTGAACGCGTTTCAGATGGCCTTGTTGAACTTGAAAATACAACCTACACCACCTGTGAAAAGGGAGACAATTCATGGGAACTTGCAGCAAGTGAACTTGAACTGGATAAATCATCAGGGGACGGGACCGGAAAAGACGTTCTGGTAAAGTTTAAAGGGGTGCCAGTCTTTTACACCCCTTGGATACGGTTTCCGATTGATAACACCCGCCGCTCAGGGTTTTTGACACCCACATTCAGCAACTCCAATGATTCTGGCGTGGAACTCGAAATACCATGGTACTGGAACATTGCTCCGAACCGCGATGCGGTTTTGGCATCCCGTCTGCTTTCAGACCGTGGATTACAGCTGAAATCAGGATTTCGCCATTTGAGCCGCAAAGGTCTGAGTGAAGTTGGGATCGAGTATCTGGACGATGACGAGTTCAAAGATGAGCGTTACCTGACCTTGGTAAAACACCAGGGTTTCCTGACTCCCAGAACCGAACTGGATATCCTATACAACAGGGTTTCGGATGAAAGGTATTTTGAGGATCTTGGCAACGCCCTAGGATACAGCAGCACCCAGTTTATAGAGCAATACGGCCGTTTGGCCTACCGGAGTCAGCATTGGGAGTTTACTGGGCATGTGCAGAGTTTCCAGTCGGTTGACCAGAGTTTGCCGAACAAAGACAAGCCATTCAAACGCCTTCCGCAGTTGAAACTGAACGGAAACTACCCTGCTGTTGCGGGTGGAATAAATATAAGTTCTGAAAGTGAGTGGGTACGCTTCCAGCATGATGACAAAACCGACGGAGAGCGCCTGCACCTGGGAATAAAAATCGAACATCCCTTTGAAGATTTGGCTTATTTTGTCCGGCCTGGCGTACACCTGTCCCACACCCGGTATGACTTGCGCCGTAAAGACGATCTGGATGACGAGCCCACCAGAAGCCTTCCCAGCATTTACCTGGATGCAGGGCTGATATTTGAAAGAAGGTTGAAGCAACTTGGAGGCATCCAGACTCTTGAACCGCGAATGTATTACCTGCATACCTCGTTTCGCGACCAGACCGATATCCCTGTCTTCGATACTGCTGAATACGAATTTGAATTTGAGCAGCTTTTCCGTAACAGTCGTTTCAGCGGACATGACCGTATTGAGGAAGCCGATCATCTGAGTGTTGGACTGACCTCACGTATTCTAGACCTTGAAGACGGGAAGGAGAAAATGCAAGCCAGCCTGGGGCGCATTTTTTACTTCAGGGACCGGAAGACTGGATTACCGGGCAACCCGGTTGAACGCGAACAGTCCTCCCAAGTGGCGGCAGAGTTGAAAATTGGCCTGAGTGACCGCTGGGAGGCCATTGCCTCCACTCTGCTGGACACGCACAATGATCATACGGAAAGAAACTCCTTGCGGTTTCAGTATCGCAGTGACAATAACCTGATATTGAATATAGCCTACCGCTACCGGCATAGGGACCTAGAGCCGGTCGACCCGGAAACGAACCTGAGGCAAAGTCTTGAACAATCTGATTTCTCCATGTTGCTGCCAGTAAATGACAACTGGCGAGCTGCAGTGCGCTGGAATTATGACTTGGTTGAAAAACGCAACCTTGAACTTCTTGCCGGGCTAGAGTACGACACCTGCTGTTGGAAACTTCGACTGGCGGGAAGGCGCTATAGTCAGAACACAGATGAGGATTATAATAACAGTATCGAATTGCAACTGGTCCTGAAAGGTCTGGGGCAGATTGGCGCACCCCTAGGCGAGTTACTCGAACGCGGTGTACGAGGATATGATGACAGAGACAGCGAAAATTATTTCTGACGACCTGTTTTTTGCTCGCAAGCCCATAAATTCAGGATGAAACGAATTTTGTACATACTCGGAGCCGTACTGCTTCTCAGCGGCACCGGTGCAAATGCGCTTGATCGCATTGTGGCAGTCGTGGAAGACGACGTCATCATGGAAAGCGAATTAAGGCAACGCATACAGGTCCTGCTGCAACAATTCAATCAAAACCAAAGTGCCTTGCCCCCCGAGGACATACTTGTCGAGCAGGTGCTTCAGCGTTTAATCGTAGAGCGCCTGCAACTGCAGCTTGCTGAACGCAGGGGAATACAAATTGATGTACTGAGTCTTGACCAAGCCATGCGCAACCTGGCCAAACGCAATAACTTGAATCTCGAGCAGTTTCGCAATGCCCTGCTTCAACAGGGACTGGACTATGTGGCTTTCAGAAACCAGGTGCGAAATGAGATGATGCTCGAACAATTGCGTCAACGCGTCATCGACCAAAATATCCAGGTTTCAGAAAGCGAAATTGAAGAACTGATTACCCGGGCGGATGAGGGCTTGCTAAAAAAAAAATATGAATACCACATCGCGCATATACTGGTCGCAGTGCCGGAGGGCCCAAAACCGGAACAAATCAAAAGTGCTGCAGACCGCACATCCGTGATATATGAACGTGCCATTTCAGGAAGTAATTTCACCCAGTTGGCAATAGCAGCGTCGGATGCCCAGGATGCCCTGCAAGGTGGAGATCTAGGCTGGCGTGACAGGGCACAGTTACCACAGATTTTTTTACAGCAAATCGACCAGATGTCTCCCGGTGATGTGAGTAAAGTTGCCCAAAGTCCAGCAGGGTTTCATATATTCAACCTTATCGACAAACGAGAGATTCAGGACACCATGGTCAACCAAGTGCTTGTGCGTCATATTCTGGTCCGAACCAATGCACTGTTATCTGATGAGGCTGCAGAGAAAAAGCTGAAAACCATCAAATCAAGAATAAAAGATGGTGAAGACTTTGGTGAACTGGCAAAAGAATATTCTGAAGACCATGGCAGTGCCGTAAACGGCGGCCAACTAGGCTGGGGCGTATCAAGCAATTATGTACAACAATTCAAAGAGGTAGTGGACAGCCTGAAGGTAAAGGAAATCAGCGAACCCTTTCGCACCCAATATGGCTGGCACATCGTACAATTGCTTGATATCCGAAGACACGATAATACCCAGGAAGCCATGCGTGCCAAAGCACTTGAACAAATCAGGCAAAGAAAAATAGAGGAAGAAACCGAATTGTGGTTAAGACAGCTTCTCGATGAAAGCTACGTAGAAAATCGACTGCACTCCTCCAACTAAGCTTGGTTTTCAGACCCTGTGCATTGACCCGCTGCCCCTATGCAACCACCTATCCGAATCGCTATCACGCCTGGCGAACCTGCTGGAATTGGCCCTGAGCTAGTACTCAAGCTTGCGCAGCAGACCCTTCCATTCGAGATTGTAGCCATTGCCAGCAAACAATTGCTTGCCAAGCTCGCACAGCAATTGCAACTTGAAGTTACGATTACCAGATTCAATCCATGCGATTCACCTGTCTCACATACGCCCGGGCAACTCAGGGTAATTGATATCCCGACCCTCAATCAGGTCGTAGCAGGAAAACCGGAAGCCAGACACTCTTGCTACGTTATCGAAACCCTGAATGCTGCAATTGAGCTGGTACAGAGCGGTATCTGCCAAGCACTCACAACTGGCCCGGTCCAAAAAAGTATCATCAATGATGCAGGAATTCCCTTTTCTGGACATACGGAATACATCTCTGAACAAACCGGCGGGGACCCGGTCATGCTGCTCAGCAATGAGATGGGTAACAAGGACCCTGCCCGCATTCTACGAGTAGCATTTGCTACCACGCATGTTGCAGTTGCAAAGATCCCCACCCAGATTACAGCACAACGGATTGAAAATGTGATGCAGATTTTGCACAAAGACCTGCATCATCGCTTCGGCATAGAAGAGCCCTGTATAAGTGTATGCGGTTTGAATCCACACGCAGGAGAAGATGGGTACCTGGGATCAGAGGAAAAGGAAATCATCACGCCGTCACTTGAAAAACTGCGCAAACAGGGTATGAATCTGGAAGGACCGATATCAGCCGATACTGCATTTATCCAAAAAAAACTTCACACCAGGGATGCAGTACTCGTGATGTATCATGACCAAGGTTTGCCAGTGATCAAGTACAGCGATTTCGGGAATGTCGTCAATGTAACGCTGGGCCTGCCAGTCATACGCACGTCAGTAGACCATGGTACAGCTCTGGATATTGCTGGACAGGGCCTTGCAGATGCCTGCAGCATCTACGCTGCGGCATCCCTGGCAGCAAAGCTGGCAGTCAAATCATTTTCGGAGGCCTCAAACTGTATCGGAAAATCAGCCACAGGCACACGGCAGGGAATGCACCTTCTTTAGATATAAATGAAACAATTCAAGATACGTACAACCCTGCTTTCCTGATTTCGTTACAGCAAATGAATCTCAAAACAGCTTATATATTGGTTACGGTGCTGCTGGCTTGTCAGTGTATTTCGGTTGCATACACTGCAGACCTGAACAGTACTATTACCATCTCAAGCAATGAGAAATTCGAATTGCTACATGGCGAGAGTATTGCATTCGAATTCAAATCCCTATCCAGCAAAGCGCGCATGCTGGAAAGTACAAAAGACGCATCTTCTCTGGGTATCGCCTACCTTGGACAGCTGCGGTTGAAAGAAAATGCAACTTCACTGGCTGCACTGCGCATCATCGCAAACCAGATCGGGAAAAGCTTGGGCCTGAAGTTCAGTGTTGTCGCGGATTCAAACACTTCAGAGGCCCTTAAGGCAAACAATCTGCTGCTGCTTTACCACACTGATATTGTCATCACCCTTGCCCTTGCAAAACCTGTCGAACAGGATCATTATGAAATCATCTGCACATACGCCGTGCGAGAGATAAACCCCCAGCAACCAGACAGCTTGGAACACCTGAAGCCGGTACAGGACTCATCGAGTACGGATTCTGACACACCTTCTGGAGCAGACAAAAACAGACCCGGTTAGATATGGTTTGCTATCCTGCATGGTACAGTTCCACTGTAGTAACCTGAATCAGGCACACCTACCAACAATGATCGAAGTTGAATCAATTCGACAAGAAACCAGGCCTGAGTCATTCCAACCAGGATTCAGCAGTGGTTAAAAAACCCATTAAACATCTTGGACAGCATTTCCTAACTGACGAAAATACGATCTCTGCAATCATACAAACTATATCCCCCGCTCCAGGACAAAATATTTGTGAAATAGGACCTGGACTCGGTGCTATCACCCGGCCAGTGCTGAGGAACTCTGGTGCAATGCATGCAATTGAAATTGATCGAGAGCTAACTGGTGAACTGCTTGAACAATGCTCACAAGCCGGCACCTTGACTTTGCATCAGGCCGATGTTTTGAAATTCGATTTCAATTGTGTCGCTACAACAGCTCATCCGGTTCGTTTAATCGGCAATTTGCCCTACAATATTTCCACGCCCCTGTTGTTTCACCTGCTGCAATTTTCCAGAATGATTGTTGATATGCACTTCATGCTGCAGAAAGAAGTGGTTGATCGAATCACGGCAATGCCAGGAACCTCCGAGTACAGCCGGCTTAGTGTGAGTGTACAGAGTCGATGCAGAGTGGAAAGCTTGTTCGACATCATGCCGAGTATGTTTTCACCACCACCCAAAGTAATATCCAGCTTCATGCGCCTGCTACCCGAATCCAGCAGTTCGGACAAGATCCACAATCACATGCTGTTCAACAAGCTGGTCAAAACTGCTTTCCAGCAGCGACGCAAGACAATCAAAAACAGTTTGACACGGATGGCCACAGAGACGGAATTGCAACAAGCTGGCATCGACCCGGGCAAACGCCCACAGGATATTTCTGTACAGCAGTATATAAATCTTGCCAACCTTCTCTCAGGGTGATATTTTTTTCTAATCAAACAGATAGCATCACCACTGTGGACAAATCAGAAATTCATAACATCGATGTAAGTGTAGACAGCGCATTCATCGAAGCCGACGAAGAACAAAACAGGTTCATTTTTGCCTATACAGTAACCATACATAATGCTGGTCTGGTACCTGCGAGACTGATAACACGTCATTGGATTATTACTGACTCCAATGGCAAAACCCGGGAAGTAAAAAGCGAGGGTGTCGTGGGTGAGCAGCCCTATTTACGTCCTGGTGAAACATTTCAGTACACAAGTGGCACAATGCTTGAAACGCCTGCAGGTATTATGCAGGGCAGTTATCAAATGATCACTGATGACGGAACAATGTTTGATGCAGAAATCAATCCATTTATCCTGGCTGCACCCCGCGTTTTACACTAGACCACTCTTCACATTTCTAACCCCGCGCAATACCCTTCAAGTGAATATTTTTGGGACAGCGGACCATGTGGTACATTCTTGTTTTCATCACCCGGGCAAAGTTATCAGTTGCTATGCACCTTGATTCCGAATAGTTAGGATTCAGGCATGGCCATCTTCGCAATTGGAGACGTACAGGGTTGTTTTGATGAATTAACAGCACTGGTTAAAAAAATCCCATTCAAGCCTGAGTCCGACAAACTATGGTTTGTCGGAGACCTAGTGAATCGGGGTCCCAAATCACTTGAAACCCTACGCTGGGTAAAGTCACTGGGTGATAGGGCGGTCACTGTATTGGGCAACCATGATCTTCATTTGTTGGCAGCCTACGCGAAAGTAAAACCGGTTACAGAATCCAGCAGCCTCGCTCCAGCCCTTCGGGCCAAAGATTCGACTGAACTCATTGACTGGTTAAGGCATCGCCCACTGATACATTATGAAGCCAGGCTCAATATCGCTATGGTACATGCAGGTCTAATCCCTCAATGGAGTATCGAAAATGCCTTGGCCTGCGCACAAGAAGTTCAAGAAATCTTGCGTTCAGGGAACTACACAGATTTCCTGAAAAACATGTACGGAGATACACCCAATCACTGGGACAGCACCCTGACAGGATGGGACCGACTGCGTGTGATCACCAACTCGTTTACAAGGCTGCGTTATTGCAATTCCAAAGGTGTAATGAACCTAATGGACAAAGGACCTCCAGGTACCCAAAGCCCAAAAATGCAACCCTGGTACGAAATCAATTCACGAAAAAGCAAAAGTACTACGATCGTATTTGGGCACTGGTCCACATTAGGCTACCAAGAAAAAAACAATATTATTTCTACCGATACTGGATGTCTTTGGGG
This sequence comes from Gammaproteobacteria bacterium, assembly GCA_026713925.1. Taxonomy (GTDB): domain Bacteria; phylum Pseudomonadota; class Gammaproteobacteria; order UBA4575; family UBA4575; genus WTFY01. The sequence continues at coordinate 15,075 of JAPONM010000061.1, read as the reverse complement.
AGGCCTGCTAACCGCTGTAAGGATCGGAGGCACTGAAAACAGGAAATATCAAATTGAATGTGAGGCCAAGCGTACTGTTCCTGTAAACCTAACCCGGTCCACCGGAGATCCTCCCAACAAGCGTTGATCCCGGGCAATGCACCGTGGTCGTGATACCGCACTGTCGTAAATCTGGCTTGGAAACCGGGTCACGACGTGCAAATGTCCTTGCGTCGATACTGAACAAACTCCATGTCATAACGGTTGCTCTTGTCTTTTGGATAAAACTTCCTGTAAACCTCCTTCCAGTGGTCTGTGTTCCAGTCTGGAAAATAAGTGTCCCCGTCAAGGTCTGCATGCACGAGCGTAAGAAAGAGATATTGGGCGTGCAGAAGCGCAAGCTTATGAATGTCAGCTCCGCCAATTACAAATACCTTTTCTGACCCTGCAAGTAGAGCTTCCATTTCGTTCCAGCCAGAAACTATTTCACAATCCTTTGCATGAAACTTTTTGTTGCGTGTAAGCACAATATGCCGGCGGCCTGGCAGTATTCCGGGTAAAGATTCAAAGGTTTTGCGTCCCATCACAATCGGATAGCCCATCGTTATCTTTTTGAAGCGCTGTAAATCCGCGGGTAGATGCCAAGGAATCTGATTGTTTTTCCCGATGACACCCCGACGGGTCATGGCAACGATCAGGATCATCTCCACTGCCAGCTATACCGCTACTGGAGCTGAAATATGCCCATGACACTGGTAATTGCGTAACTCAAAATCTTCATACACAAATTCATAGATGGACTTGACCTCCGGATTAATGCACATCTCCGGCAAACCAAAAGGAGTACGCTCAAGCTGTTGACGGGCCTGCCGGATGTGGTTGTTATACAGGTGTACATCACCAAAAGTATGTATGAATTCACCAGCCTGATAGCCGGTCACCTGTGCAACCATTTTCAACAGCAGCGCATAAGATGCAATGTTAAATGGCACACCAAGAAATACGTCTGCACTGCGCTGGTAGAGTTGACACGAGATTCGATTCCGGGCTACATAAAACTGAAAAAGCGCATGGCACGGTGGAAGTGCCATAATGTTCAATGCCCCAACATTCCAGGCGCTGACAATGTGCCTTCTAGACATAGGGGTATCTTTCAGGTTGTCAATCAATGAACTGATTTGATCAACTGTGCTGCCATCCGCACAACCCCAACTGCGCCATTGTGCTCCATATACCGGGCCTAAATCCCCGTTTTCATCTGCCCACTTGTCCCAGATTGAAACACCGTTTTCGCGCAAGTACGAAATATTTGTCTCGCCCTGCAGAAACCATAGCAGCTCATGAATGATCGATTTGAGATGAAGTTTTTTCGTAGTCAAAAGAGGAAACCCTTCGGCCAAATTGAATCTCATCTGGTAACCGAATACAGAGAGCGTACCGGTACCAGTGCGATCTTCTTTTTCCACTCCATGCGTCATGACATGCTCCAGCAATTCCAGATACTGCCGCATTGTCAGTGCCCCTGACCCACTGTCCCAAATTTCCGGTATGCCAGTAACAGCATCAAGAAGCCAACCAGGATCATGGGCATAGTCAGTAGCTGACCCATTGTCAGCCAGTCCATGGCAATAAATCCCAGATTTGCATCCGGCTCCCGTACAAACTCCACTGCAAACCGGAATATTCCGTACAAAAGTACGAATAAACCTGCTACCGCCCCGGCAGGACGCGGCTTTTGCGCAAAAAGCCACAGCACTCCAAACATCACCAAACCCTCCAGGAAAGCCTGGTACAGTTGCGAAGGATGCCTGGCCAAGGCATCTGCATTAGGAAATACCATGCCCCAAGGCACATCGGTTGCACGTCCCCACAACTCACCGTTGATAAAGTTTCCTATCCGGCCTGCTCCCAGCCCGACGGGTATTGCTGGGGCAACAAAATCGCATAAATCAAGCAAACCATATTCTTTCGACCGCTGACACACCCATAGCGCTGTGATGACACCCAGCAGACCACCATGAAAACTCATACCACCTTCCCAGATTCTGAACACATAAAGCGGGTCCTCAAGGAAGTAGGAAAAATTGTAAAACAATACCGAGCCCAATCGACCACCGATCACTACCCCTAGCATCCCGTAAAAAAAAATATCGCCAACATCTGCAGGTTGTACTAGGATATGCCTGTTTCTTGCGTGCATGCGGCCCAGCCCCCAGAATGCCAGAAAGCCAATTGCGTACATCAAGCCATACCAGTGCAATTTCAGCGGGCCGATGGAAAAGATAACGGGATCGATATCCGGGAAATTCAACATGCTACGTCATCCACATACGCATCCCGTTACACCGGCAGGAGAAACCGGAAAATCTATGCATAAAGACCACCAACTGGGCACATCATAAACATGATTCAAGATAAAAACCATCTCGCCAATCAAACTAGCCCGTACTTGCTCCAGCATGCAGACAATCCCGTGGACTGGTATCCATGGTGCAACGAGGCCTTGGAGCGCGCCATGGAGGAGGACAAACCCATTTTACTGTCCATCGGGTATTCCGCCTGCCACTGGTGTCACGTCATGGCACATGAGTCTTTCGAAGATGATGCCACTGCAGAATTGATGAATGCACTGTTCGTTAACATCAAGATTGATCGTGAAGAACGCCCGGATATTGACAAGATCTACCAGACTGCCCAGTACTTGATTACACAACGAACAGGTGGTTGGCCATTAACAATGTTTCTAACCCCCCAAGATCAAGTTCCGTTTTTTGGGGGTACGTATTTCCCAAAGGAAGCGCGCCATGGGCTGCCTGCATTCAAGGATTTATTGCAGCACATTTCAAATGCCTATCATACCCAACGGGCACAAATCATGACGCAAAATCAATCCATTCTGAATGCCCTGCAAAAGATTCATGAACCTGACTATTCCAAACAAGACCTGTCACCTGAGCTTTTCGGAATCTGTGACCAAAAACTGAGACAGGCTTTAGATATGCAAAACGGCGGATTTGGAGCCGCCCCCAAATTTCCCCATCCGACCTATATAGACCGGCTGTTACGCTATCAGGCACAACCAAAACCAGACCAGCAGGAAAGTTCCGATTCCTTGCATGGTGCACTATATACTCTGGAAAAAATGGCAGCGGGAGGGATTTTTGATCACTTGGGAGGAGGATTTTGTCGCTATTCCGTGGATGCCGGCTGGATGATTCCCCATTTTGAAAAAATGTTGTATGACAATGGCCCTCTGCTTGCCTTGTATGCTCAAAGCTTTGCCTTGACCGGTTCAGGGCAATTCCAGGATGTATGTGAAGCTACAGCACAATGGGTGATGCGCGAGATGCAGTCTCCGGAAGGGGGATACTACTCTTCTTTGGATGCCGACTCCGAAGGCATAGAAGGAAAATACTATGTCTGGGATCGCAAGCAGGTTGAGCAGGCGCTTGACCCAGAGGAATATGCGATATTCGCACCCCATTTCGGTTTTGACAGGCAGGCCAATTTTGAAGACAGTTACCACCTGCATATCTTCGTCAAGAAGGAGGAAGTGTGTCAGCAGGTATCAGTTTCACCTGAAAATTTTGACATCCTGCTTCAGCAGGCCAAACATAAACTGCTCTTACTTCGCCAGCAGCGTGTTCGTCCCGGACGTGACGAAAAAATCTTGAGCAGTTGGAATGCCCTGATGATACGGGGCATGATCATTGCCGGACGGATACTTGGAAGACCCGAATACATGCAGTCAGCACAGCGCGCCCTGGACTTCTTGTACCAGACAATGTGGGTCAATCAGCGCCTGATTGCTACATATAAGGATGGCAAGGCCCACTTGGACGCCTACCTTGATGATTACGCGTTCTTGCTAGACGCCGTTCTGGAAGGGCTGCAGGCCCGCTGGCGTACCCGGGATTTGAACTGGGCCAGAGAAATTGCGGATGTACTGCTGGAGCAATTTGAAGATGTTTCCCTAGGTGGCTTCTATTTCACCTCAAAAGACCATGAGCAACTCATCCAGCGGTCCAAGACCTTGGGTGACGAAGCCATGCCTTCAGGAAACGGGGTTGCAGCAATGGCCTTGACACGTCTGGGCTACTTGCTGGGTGAGACAAGATACCTGGATGCAGCGGAACGCGTATTGCAGTTTGCAGGCCAAGCTATCCACCATTCCCCAACCGGGCATGCAAGCCTGGTCAATGCATTCGAAGAACGGTGTTGCCCACCACAAATCATAATTTTGCGGGGGCAATATACTGAGCTCGAAAAATGGCAGCAGCAATGTGTACAGGGTTATGCTCCTCGACAATTGGTATTTGCGATCGAAGCAGATAAAAAAAACCTACCGGACGCGCTAGCGGAAAAAAAATTCAGGGAACCGAGCCCCGAGGGTGTAGTGGCTTACATATGTGAAGGTATGCAGTGCAGAGCTCCAATTGAGCACCTTGCCGAACTGCAGAATGCCATATCCGGCATCTGTGTTCAGCAGTAAAGTCGAACGATACGGTATGAGTTCAATGGGTACTCTCAGGGGGTTACTTCGTTTACTTCACGTCCTTGTCCATCTCCTCAAAGGTATTTTCATTTGCTATACAGCCTTGCGGGTCATCCAGAACCATGACGTGACAGAGGTGCAGCACAAGGCCATACAGACTTGGCTGTACCAAGTGACAAAAATCATCGGCGTTGACCTGAAAGTGCATGGTACTCCACACAAATCACCGGCCTTTGTAGTCGCCAATCATATTTCATGGCTGGATATAGTTATAATTGCTTCAGTGCTGCCGGTTTCATTTCTTTCCAAGTCAGAAGTGCGCAGATGGCCTGTAATCGGAACTCTAGCAACCAAGGCCGGTACTCTCTTTATCCGCCGCGGTACAAAAAACGGTGTGGTTGAAGCCATCAGTCTGATGTGTGCAAGACTCAAATCAGGAAATAGTGTGGCAGCTTTTCCCGAGGGCACTACTACAGATGGAAGCTCTGTCCGTGTATTCCACCCTCGACTGTTTGCCGCAGCAATTGAAACTGACTCCACCATTCAACCTGTGGCACTTGTTTACCCGCATGCTGATGGCGTGAATCCGATCGTACCTTATGTCAGAAAAAGCAACTTGGTAAGGCACGCATTTCGTATTATGTCTGCCAAGCGCACTGTTGCTGAAATAACCCTGTGCAAACCAGTGCCATGTGACGGCCGGTTAAGAAAGCAGCTGGCACAGTTGGCAAGAAATGCAATTGCCGAAGTGGTTGAAACTGCTGCCTAGTGCATTCTGCCTAGCGCCAGGAGGGCAGCTTTATAGTCCGGCTCATGTGCAATTTCACTGATGAGTTCTGTATGAATAACTGAATTCTTCTGATCCAGTACGACAATTGCACGCGCTGTAATCCCTGACAGCGGGCCACTTTCAATCAGCACACCGTAATCTTTGGCGAAATTCTGTGAACGCATGACAGATAGCGTAATAACCTGCTCCAGGTTTTCAGACAGGCAAAACCGTGAAGATGCAAAAGGCAGGTCTGCTGAAATCACCAAGGTCACGGTATCATCATACTCCTTAGCGTATTCATCAAATTTTTTTGCTGATACTGCACAAACCGGGGTATCCAGGCTAGGAACGATACAGAGTATTTTCCTTTTGCCCGGGAAGGTTGAAAGAGACACATCTTCCAGATCCTTGTTGACCAGCGTGAAGTCAGGCGCACGAGAGCCAATTTCTGGCAGGTTTCCGCTGGTATGAATCTCATTTCCCTGTAGAGTGATCTTTGCCATTTCTATTTCTCCAGTGGTGGGCTTTATTATATTTTTCAAGAAAAAATTCTGAATTCCATAACCGGCTGCTAAGACCCACTATCCTGCTGTACTTACGCAAGACAGACTCGGATGCTCTGCTTACGCGCCTAGATACGCTTCATATTGGCTTGCATCAAGCAGGCTGTCAATTGCTGTTTTATCCAGCAACTCTATTTTGAAGAGCCAACCGCTTTCATATGGTGATTCATTGATAACCTCGGGTGAATCTAGTAAATCCTCGTTAAGTTCAATTACTCTTCCATGTACGGGCATGTAGACGTCACTTGCTGTTTTGACAGACTCTATTGCAGCACAAACCTCACCGGTTTGAAATTCGCCACCCAAATTCGGTTGTTCAACATACACAATATCTCCCAGTTCTGATTGGGCAAACTCTGTAATGCCAATCGTAGCAGTGGAATCGCTTTGCATTTTCAACCAGAGGTGCTGCTGCGAGTAGATTCGATCACTGGGTGAGGTACTCATAAGTAACTTCTCAAGTCAGAGTCAGCCTTTCTTCTAGTAACTGTTTGACATATCAGCATAATGGTTTATTTTATATCACCGAACGCATGCCAACAAAGCAATAACTCTGATGCTTGGATTAATCATGGTTGTAGTGCCGAGCCTGCTTGCATCCTACGTGCAGGCGCAGCAAGCACCCATTACTGTACAAAATGCCTGGATTCGCGAAGCTCCGCCAAATGTAACCACCATGGTCGGGTATCTGACCCTACACAACAATACCTCTGAGAACTACACGCTTACCAGCGCAAAAAGTGATTATTTTAAAGGCATTGAGTTTCATCGTACTGTTATTAAGGACGACATGGCTAGTATGCACCATCACAATACACTGGCTATACCGCCGTTTGGCTCACTGGTTTTCAAGCCTGGTGATTATCATCTGATGTTGATGGGCCCCCGAACAGGTTTCAAGGCTGGCGATGAATTGATGGTTACGCTATGTATATTGAACAATAATAAGCAGGCAGAATTTGATATTGTCATGCCAGTCAAAAAATCCAAAGTCAATTAAGCCTGACCCTGGGGGGTCAGTATCGCCCAGGGGAATAACTTGCTTGTCCTACTGGCTACGTCGACCTATAAAACAATTCACTCGTAACCACAATGTGACCAATACACCAACCGGTACCTGTCTTGAATGATTTTTCACAAGCTTTCCTGAAAGCCGCCCAGTTGATCTTGCAGTTCGATGAGGGTTTGATAGAGATCGTTACCCTGTCTTTACAGGTTAGCATGACTGCGGTTTTTATAGCCAGCATGATTAGTTTGCCACTTGGTGCCGCACTGGCCTTATACAAATTTCATGGGCGCGGCCTAGTTGTTGCATTACTCAATACCTTCATGGGGTTGCCGCCAGTGGTAGTAGGTCTGGTGGTATACCTGATTCTCTCCCGCTCAGGCCCACTTGGAGCACTGGGTTTGCTGTTTACCCCCACAGCCATGATCATTGCACAAGTGTGTTTGATCGCACCAATAATTGCTGCCCTTACACGCCAAACCATACTGGACGCCAATGATGAGTGTCACGAGCAGTTACGTGCACTTGGCGCCAGATCCTCAAGCATGATGGGCACCCTGCTATGGGAAACCAGATACAGCTTGGTAACCAATGTATTTGCAGGATTCGGCAGGGCAATTGCCGAAGTAGGTGCGGTATTGATTGTGGGCGGCAATATCAATCACAGCACACGCGTGATGACAACTGCCATCGCACTTGAAACCAGTAAAGGAGATATCGAGCTGGCACTTGCATTAGGAATGATACTGATCATGCTTTCTTTGATTGTTACTTCAGCTGTCATGAGTGCACGACATGCTGCCTATAAAATATATAGCTAGACATCATGCAGCCTGCACCCGTCCTGCCTTTGGAGATTCAGCACCTGAGCTTTGCCAGACAAGGAAAACCCTTGCTGGACAACGTGAATACCATCATCGAATCGGTTGGTATTACGATCATCCTTGGACCAAATGGGGCAGGAAAAAGTTTGCTTTTACGCATTGCGCATGGCCTGGACCTGCCAGACCATGGCTCATTAAAATGGAATAAGCACATTCCGCAGCCTCGGGATTCCTGGCGTACATTCGTATTCCAGAAACCTGTTTTTTTGCAACGCAACGTTCAGGCTAACCTCGAATATGTACTATCCCTGCACAAAACAGCTAAAACCGAGCATGACGCGCTCATCCGGGAAGCCTTGCAGCACACAGGACTTGTAGAGCTTGCAGTTCGAAGTGCCCGCACCTTATCCGGAGGTGAGCAGCAGCGTTTGAATATTGCCCGGGCCTGGATACTCAAGCCCAAAGTGATGCTTCTGGATGAACCTACGGCGGAACTGGACCCTTCCGGGGTTGCAACCATAGAAATGCTAATCAAGACAATTGCACAACAAAACACTAAAATAATCATGTCTACCCACAGCCTGGACCAGGCAAAAAGACTTGCACACGAAGTTTTGTTTCTGCACCAAGGCAAACTAATTGAACACACACCGGCAAATGTGTTTTTTGCCCAACCCAAAACCCGCCTCGCTGAAGATTTTATTGCTGGAAAGTTGCTGAACAGAATTTAAAAGGAAAACAATGAAATACTGTCTGGTCAAAGCCATTGCAGTGATGGTTTGCATGACACTTACACCTGCACCTACACTGGCAAACAGTTTTATTACATTAGTTTCAACTACCTCGACAGAAAATTCCGGTTTGCTGGACTATTTGATCCCGAAATTTCGAGACCGAACCGGAATTGATGTGCGGGTAGTGGCAGTAGGAACTGGTCGCGCACTGAAACTGGGTGAGATGGGTGATGCTGACATGATACTGGTACACCACAGGGCTTCTGAGGAAAACTTCATATCCAACGGATTTGGGGTTGAACGTCGCGAAATCATGTATAACGACTTCGTAATTGCTGGCCCCCCTGAGGACCCTGTGAACATCAGAGGTGAACACGAAACCATACGCGCACTCACCCTAATCTATGAACACAAATTGCCATTTGTATCGCGTGGTGACGACAGCGGCACCCACAAGAAAGAAAGGGAGTTATGGGCTTTGACCGGAGTTGATGTGTCACAATACAGCGGTAACTGGTATTACGAAACCGGGGCTGGCATGGGTGCCACACTGAACATAGCCAACGGCATGAGGGCTTACGTGCTCACTGACAGGAGCACCTGGTTATCATTTAAGAACCGCAATGGGCTGGATTTGCTTTTTGAAAATGACCCGCCACTACACAACCAATACAGCATAATCCTGGTCAATCCCGAGCGTCATCCACATATCAAGTTTGAAGAAGCCGAACTGTTCGCGAACTGGCTCGCCTCCAGTGAAGGCCAGCAAGTTATTGCCGAGTTCACTTTAAATGGGCAACAATTGTTTTTTCCTAATGCGCAATTACAGTAACTTTTACCAGGCAGAATGCCTCAATGCCTGATCAGCGCAATAGGCATAAAGGTTGTTTTACCTGGCAAACTTCGGCCTGTCGCTGTTCAGCCCCATAGCATGCCGCATAAAAAACCTTTTCAGGGGCAACATGTGATCCGCAGCATTCAAAGCGGTACTGCGCGCTGCAATGACGGGCCAGAGGGTCGAACCGAATACAGTCGCAAACGCATCCATGGCATGTCGCATAACACGAATCTCTCCTGTACGAGCCCGCTCATATTTACGCAATACCCTGTAACTGCCTATATCCCGTTGCATATCATCCAGCAAATTTGCCAACACTGCCACATCGGTGAAACCCAGATTCGCTCCCTGACCAGCCAGTGGATGTATAGTGTGGGCAGCGTCTCCAGCTAATGCTATACGTGGCCTGACCATCTCTTTGGCCTGACCGGAAACAAGTGGAAAACTTGCACGTTCTGATTTCAGTGTGACATTTCCCAGCTGCAAACCGCTTGCTTCCGTGAGCGCCTGCTCAAACTCATGCTTTTCCATCTGCATGAGCCTAGTTGCATATTCATGGTCTGCCGACCAGACGATAGAACACTCATCTTGTTCATGCTGATTACCTGCAGGCAGTAGGGCCAGCGGCCCAGTTTTGAGAAACCGCTGCCACGCAGTACGCTGATGCGGCAATTCCGTCTGTATGCTCGCGACAATGCCTTGCTGCCGATAAGGCATTTCGACATAGGGAATTTCAGCGAGGTGCCGTACCACAGACCGACTGCCATCTGCACCTACAAGTAATTTTGCATTCAACACCTGATTGTCATTTAAAGTGACTTCAATTTCATGGTCGCGATTGACCACGCGGCCGACACTTCCTGGTACATACCATCGAATACCGGAGACATCATGGAGTGCTTCATGCAAGCTTGACTGAATGACCTTGTTCTCAACAATATAGCCCAAGCTGGAATTGCAGAAATCCTGCGCATTGAAATTTATCTTAGCCTCGCTAGCTTCATCCCAGACCACCATTGCATTGAACTCGGTAACCCGTTTTTCCTTCATTCCTGACCAGGCTTTAACATGCTCGAAGATTGCCCTGGAACCTGGACTAACTGCTGTCACGCGCGCATGCAAAGGTTGCGTAGCATCAAATCTAGGTGGCAAAATAGGATCAATAATAGCCAGGGACTTACCTTGCCTGGCTAGCAGATTTGCAAGTGTAAGGCCTGTCATTCCTGCCCCAACAACAATGACATCAACTGCCGGTATAGTCATGAAGTCTGCAAAGCCTTCCCCTGTAAAAGCCTTGCTGTAGAACCGAATGCGCCAGAACTTTGCTGCATGATGCGTTGTTCCAAAACAGGGATAGCACCCAATAGCGCAAGACCTACCCCGCGTACCCGAGCCAGCACTGGATTATTTGTAGTGAACAAATAATTGAGGCGATCCGTGAGGTGCACCGTACCTTCAATATCAGGTTGACGCCTGGACTCATACACCCGGAGTTTGTCGTTGACACCATCAAGTGCATCCTGACTGGCATACAGGATTTCACAAAGTTCTGCGATATCGCGCAAGGCAAGGTTCAGTCCCTGAGCAGCTACCGGATGCAATGTTTGAGCTGCATTGCCCACCAGCACTGTACGTTGCTGTACAAGTCGTTGACTCACCTGTAACGACAATGGGTAGGAAAAACGCTTGCGTAGTCTGGCAAAATAACCCAGCCGGTGACCAAAAGCTGACTGCAGCTGGCGCAAAAATTCGTATTCTGAAAGCGCCATATGCTTCTGTGCTACACCATCCTCAAGCGTCCAGACAAACCCGTAACAATTGTCCACACGTGGCAGTAGTACGAGAGGACCCTGTTCAGTAAATCTTACAAAGGCAGTATACGGATGATGATCAGTGACCCCGATATTCCCAATGATGGCAGTTTGGCAATATGGCTTTTTCTCGACAGGAATACCCAGTGCATTGCGAATAAACGAATGTGTGCCATCTGCTGCGATCAGTAGTTTCGCCTCAATAGGTGCACCCTCCCCATACAGAGTGACCTTGTCCTCATGACTCTGAATATTAGATACCCTATAAGGCTGAATACGCTTGACATGCTTATGATGCCGCATATGACTCTGAATGGCTTGCGTGAGCCTTTCAGCGGGAACCAGATACCCAAGACTGTCTGCCTCATGGTTTCGACAATCCACACGCATGGCGCCAAAGCGCCCCTGGTCTGAGATGTGGATTTTTTCAATGGGCACCGAATATTCATCCAGTTGTTCCCATACCCCCAGGGCTTCAAAAATCATTTTAGAAGCACAAGTCAAAGCAATGTTACGTTCGTCCTGGTCCCTACCCGTACTGTTTTTTGTAGAAACCGGATTTCTTTCAATCAATGCAATTCGATGGGTCGAAGCTGCCAAGGCACATGCCAAGGTGCTACCAACAAAACCTCCTCCTACAATAGCAATATCATAATTACGTGGCATGCGTATAAACTCTAGTGCACGGATGCTGCCATCAGGGCTTCAATTTCTCCTGGGTCACGAATCAGTTTTTCAGTTAGCACCTGATTACCATCTTTGGTAACCACCACATCGTCCTCAATGCGTACACCTGTATCCCAGAAGCATCTAGGCACACCTTTTGACCGGGTAATATACAAGCCTGGTTCTACAGTCAATGTCATACCTGGTTCAAGCAGGCGCCATTCCTCATCCAGCCTGTAGTCCCCCACATCGTGTACATCCAGACCCAGCCAATGACCGGTACGATGCATGTAAAATCGACGATATTCCTCATCCCTGACCAATTTGGAAGGTCTACCCTTCAACAGTCCTAAGCTCACCAAGCCTTTGGTGAGTATTTTTACAGCTTCGTTATGCGGGTCATTCCAGTGATTGCCAGGCTTAACTTTTTTGATTGCCCCGGCCTGAGCTTCCAGCACTACTTCGTACACTTCACGCTGAGCTTTCGAAAAGGTTCCATTCACTGGAAATGTGCGCGTGATGTCACTTGCATACCCCTGATATTCCGCACCTGCATCTATTAATAACAAGTCTCCATCCTTAAGCATCTGCTTATTTTCTATGTAGTGCAGGGTACAACCGTTCTTACCGCCCCCAACAATGCACGGGTAGGCGGCAACACACCCTGCCCTTTTGAATTCATATAGCAGTTCGGCTTCTATTTCATACTCATACTTCCCTGGCTCACAGGCTTGCATGGCACGGATGTGGCCGGCAATTGAAATCTTTGCAGCCTGGCGCATCAAGCTTAATTCACTGCGTGACTTGTATAGGCGCATGTCATGCAAAAGGTAGTCCAGAGAAAGCAGTTCCTGAGGAATATGCCCTGCAGCTCGAACGGAACCACGCGATTGATTGACCCAACCGATAACCTGGCGGTCAAAACTTGCATCACGACCCATTGGGTAAAAGATCCGTTCCCGGTCCGAAAGCAAGTGTGGGAGAACTTCATCAAGCTGACTGATAGCATAGGCCTTATCAGCACAATAATCCTTTTTTGCACCTTTTAACCCGGCTCTTTGTCCATCCCAGAGTTCCTTTTCGGCATCCCGTTCACGACAAAATAAAATAAATTGGCCACCTCTTTGTTCAGGCAGAAGCAATGCCAAAGCATTAGGCTCATCAAAGCCGGTCAAGTACAGGAAATCGCTGTCCTGTCGAAAGGTATATTCCACATCTCGGTTTCTCGTAACTGTATTTGCAGAAGGAATGATGGCGATACCGTTAGGCCCTACCATCCGCATTAGCATCCTTCGTCGCTTGAGCAGTTCTTTCATGTTCATTTTGAATCGATCTTCATGTGCGGCTGAAAACCAAGTTATTCAGATTACATGTATTCGCCACAAAGTATATTTATACTAGTACATTCAGCAACATTGAGATAAATCCTTTTTACTTTTGCTTGTAATCTCTTTTGCATCCGACCCGTCTGAAATGCCTTCTCTGACAGGAGTGCCTATGATTCCTTTGGGCAAGCCTGTAGATGTATTTGAAATTTAAGTTGACGATAAACTTACTTCATCCTACCATTTTGCAATGGAAAAGACAGATTCAGGCCTGCTGAATGAGCAGGATATCGAACAACTTGAAATTCGCGTGAATGAGCTTATCCAGACATGCGAAGTTCTCAAGAAAGAAAATAACCTTTTAAAGGCACAACAGGACTCATATACAACTGAACGTGCCAGCCTTATAGACAAAAATGATCAGGCTCGAAAACGTGTAGAGGCCATGATTACCCGTCTCAAGTCGATGGAAGTCAGTCTGTGAGCAACAACAAGTCCCCTGTAGTGCTCAATATACTGGATAAAGAATACCGCATCGCGTGCCCAAGGGGCGAAGAGGAATCCTTACAGGCATCTGCACATCTTTTGAATGCACGGATACAGGAAATCCGGGATGGTGGCAAAGTCATGGGGGCAGACCGTATGGCAGTAATGGCCGCGCTGAACCTGGCCCATGACCTGCTCCTGCAACAAAACGAACAAGAACGTTCAAACAAAAACCTTTACTCTAGAATTCGCAGTCTTCAGGACCGAATTGATATCACTTTGAAAAACACACGGCAGCTTGAAATCTAAAAATCTGCTACACTTTGTTGACACCGGATACCTCTGCGGTACAGGTGAGCAGCTGGATAGATGCCTTGAGCCTATTTTATTACTCAGGGACCTACTGTAAAAATGATGTTGTGCACATCCAGTCCATGGGAAGCCTGATTCGTTTTTCAGTTCTCCCACTTGAACCCCTGGTTCAAGGTCAACGGTAGCCACCGTATTCGTGGAGTGTATCCGCATCATCGCCCTTTGCGGCCACTATTGAACCCGTACACAATCAAAACTTTTATGAACAAGTAGTCATGCAGTATTGGTTAATGAAAAGTGAACCAGGTGAATACAGCATTGATGACCTGAAACGTGACCAAGTGGAGCCTTGGGATGGAGTACGCAATTACCAGGCCCGTAACATGATGCGTGATGACATGAAAAAAGGTGACTTGGCCTTTATGTATCACTCAAACTGTGAAGAGATTGGAATTGTAGGAGTAATGACCATCGCACGTGAAAGCTATGCTGATTACACTGCCTTTGATCAGGAAAATAAACACTACGATCCTAAAAGTGATCCTGATAATCCACGCTGGTTTATGGTGGATGTGCGTTATAAACGAAAGCTGAAACGCACCATTTCACTTGCAGAACTCAGACAACATCAAGAACTGGATGGTTTGCAACTTTTAAAACGTGGCAACCGGCTTTCAGTGATGCCAGTAAGCAAGCAGCATTGGGACTTTATTTTATCTCTCGAATAATTAATGCAGACATAGTTTAAATCTACGTGTCAGAAATTGTGTAAATCCAAAAAAGATAAACCAAACACAATGCTGAAACTTTTGTTTTATGTGAAATGATGTTGGCTAATTCAGCATTACAAAAAAAACTAGTATTTATGTATCAAACGTATATACTTTAATGCGTCTATAACTCAACGCTTATAGTTTGGGAGGGGAGTATTGATGGCCATCAACAAACGTAAAGCTACCAAAAAGCGTACAGTCGCAAAAAAAGCCGCAAGGCCCAAAACCACCACCGCTAAACGCAAGGCCACCAAAAAAACTGCTAGACCCAAAACCACCACCGCTAAACGCAAGGCCACCAAAAAAACTGCTAGACCCAAAACCACCACCGCTAAACGCAAGACCGCAAAAAAAGCCGCTAGACCCAAAACTACTGCAGCCGCTAAACGCAAGACCGCAAAAAAAGCCGCTAGACCCAAATCCACTGCAGCCGCTAAACGCAAGACCGCAAAAAAAGCCGCTAGACCCAAATCCACTGCAGCCGCTAAACG
>JAPONM010000060.1 GCA_026713925.1 Gammaproteobacteria bacterium | reverse complement strand
TTGCAGGAGGCAGAGTGGATGGGACGCGTGCCATCAAAGCCGATACGAAAACCCTGTTCCAAACCCTGGATCACATACTCCACAAAAAGGCGATCCAGGTGTCTCTGTAAGGCCACTTCCCATATGTGGGGTTCAGAGGTGTACCAATGATAGGCCCAGGTTGAGCCACGCAACTCCAGCCTCTAAGGCTCTCTGGCTGTGTGCCACGCCAGCCAGGCCACAGCTACTGTGTGCTCGCTACCAGGTTGGTGCCCAGGCTGCCCTGTGACCGTCATCGGCCAGCCCGCTTTGACACAGCTGGTTGTATAGCCTGGCCTGCTTCCATGTCTAACCTTCTCATCACCTATTGCTTTGGCGTGCGGCTTTAGTTAGCACCCCTTTTGCTGCCATTACTAATTCATTCATTGTGTTCCCCTTTGTTCTAGCGCTATCGTGGTGTCGTCACCTCGCTGTTCAGCCCACTACGCAAGCTCCCCCCTGTAATAGCCCCGGCCCCTAACCCATCAGTCCTGTAATTCAACTTACCTGCGGTAAATACTAACTAGTTTATAATGCACTGCCGATGCATGCAGTAGGATAATTCTTAGTGCCACATGCAGCTGACACCCTAGTGTTTGAAATATAATCATGCATGTACCTGCGGACTGCAGCACCCGAACAATGTATGCGCATTTTCGTCCAGTCGCCTTGGATTGTGAGGATTCAACCAAATCCAAAGGAGTCCGTCCTCCTTTGTTCTTCTGCAGACAGTCAGCCCCTTTCCACAGAAGTTGTTTGACGCACTCCACGCTACCTTTAGCTACCGCCAGATGAAGGAATGTGTTCGCATTTTTCCCCCGGCGAGCGTTCAGCACCGAAGGGACATCTTCCCCGGCTCTCTCCAATGCTTGCAAGATGCGACTCAGCTCCTGCCCGTTGCCTTGCCTGCAGGCAGTTTCTAGCTGCTGCTGAAGAGCAGACCCACTATAGGTGCCACACAAGGTTTCATCGAAGGCACTCTCCTCAAACCCCGAGTCTGGGCAGAGCCTGTCGGTATCCGAAAGTTTGGCAGCCATGGAAGTATGCTATCATGACTATGCGAACCCCCTACAATGGCTGTGCAAGTCTCACGACAATACGGACGCCATTTTGTTTGACCACTTCACAAATGACGTCACGATTCGCGCGTTTTTGGACGTGTTGGCCGAAAATTTTGGCGGATTTGGCGGTTGAGCCAGCGTTACCCATAATGATATTCATAGCAAAATGGCTAATCGAACGCGCTGGGAATTTAACCGGGCCGGAGCTAGTTTCCGCTCAGTTAGGACAAAATCGATGATTAAACGCAACTGAAAACCTAACAAACTTTTGTTGCGCTTAATCTGGACTGTTTTCGTCTCGTCGGTCTTTACAGCGATCGTATCACGTCGTTTGGATCACTTCTTGCTTCAATGCAATGTTGCCTGGAGGTACCTAGCTACCAAGGATGGTGTTGATTTCTCAAGCTTCGATCTTCATCAATGACCTGCCAGGCAGTGTGATACAGGGATGCAGGGGCAGTGTTTGCTGAGGAAGGCCTGCTATAGATAGCCAGACTGAAGAATCTTCATTATTTCTGCGTTGCTAGGTCCGTCATCTGACTTTATACATGCAAAAGGCGGGGAAAAAGAACTACTTCTGGCGGGAATGATGGTGCACGTGGTGCCGCCAGAAGGTGATGTGTGGCAAGAAGCAAGCTAGTGTGCTGTACTAAATTAGGGTGGGTGAGTACAGAGCAAGTTACAATGTACCTAGAACAATAATAAAGGAAGAAAATTGTAGTACAGCAGCAGGTTCTCAGCAGAGCCGGCGCAGATGTTGGACTAATGGATTATACACCATTGGTAGTGGGCCTCCATCCCTGTTCATTGTATGGGGGTCCGTCCTGATATGCCAAGCCTCCAGGGCACACCTTTGGTGGTAGTGGGGGTGGCAGTCTACCTCAGCCTTCTCCAAGTCAATGTCCTGCATTTGATTTGAGGCGTGTTCTGCTACTGCCGACTGCTGGACATCCCCTGAGATCAGAGCCCTTCTG
>JAPONM010000059.1 GCA_026713925.1 Gammaproteobacteria bacterium | reverse complement strand
TCCTGTTCCAGTGACTGTGGTTGGTTCACTGGAGGATACCCGATCCGGTGCAGAGAGAGGCCTCGCCTCCCTCTGCATTCCCTCATTCAGACCCCATGCTCATGATCCCTGATAAGTGCCAAAGGTATCTGAGCCTATACAGCATGCAATATCCCGAATCTCTTCACCTGTCCGGGCGGCCTTCGGGATTGACCGACTCACTTGGCGGATCACACGGACAGGAAGTGACTGAACACCCGATCATCCCGCGAGTACCTTGTAGAGTGTCTTTATTATGCCGTAAATGAATGTGCCTGTGATTGCAGGCAGTGCAATCAAAACAGCCGCTTTCCGCACGAAGCTCCAGACCTTCTTATGCAATCTCCGGTACGGATTCCTGAATACAAGCTTGTCTGAAATAAAAACGGCCCGTTGGTTACGCCGGGCCGTTAGAAAGGTTTTCAGAATATTTACTCGAGTTATCCCAAAACCAAGTTTTGATACTACGAGTAGCAAAATGCATTGTCAATCATATTCAGATGCAGTAATGTGCGCTCGGGTCCGGGGCCTGACCATTGTGGGGGTTGACCCCTAACAAATTCAACAACCTTAGGTTAGTAAGGAGGGAGGACCCGAGCACAACCTCTTAAATAAGTGCCGTACCAGCAGTCGTTAGGTCCACTGGTACGGCGGGAGCCAAGAGGATGTCTACTTCTCTTGGACACATCGGCCTGAGAAGCTTACAAAACAGGCCGGTGTTCTTTGCTATTCGTCGTTCTTTCTCGCCCCAAAGGCACCGGCTACAGAGCCGTTGCTGAATCCAGCATTGAACTCTCCGGCCATCGAACCTGGAGCTGTCGTGGCAGTTGCAGGGTCATTATCGGCTGGAGTCAATGGTGTTGGGCCATAGAAAGTTCCAAGGATCGACCCATCACCGTTGCCGCCCTTGGCCGTACCGGAGAAAGTGTTTTCACCACCTGCACGGCTGGCCTGTACGGTTGCCGACCACGTGTTGGCTTCTCCTCCAGATAACATGAAGTTGTTGATCGAGCCACTGACGGTGTTGAGCAAGTTCGGCGCGACAGTCCCTGCTTCGAAATCTCCTGTTTCAGGGTTATCTCCCGTCTGAGCGAAATACGCTGTCAGTGAGACATCCGCAGTAAAATGGCCAGAAGTGGCCGACGCTTCCGTGCCGTCCGGATTACTCACTTCGTGTACGTACACGACCGTGGCATCACCCTCGTACGATGCACTACCTTCAACTGTGTCAAGCCCACTTCCCGTGGAAGGGTCAAGCGATGAACCAGCAAAGGTCTCGACCTCGTTGTAAGTGACTGCACCGTCTTCGTCGGTTGTTTTCTTGAGCCATACCCCGTAGTGCAGGTAGTCGTAGTCCGGCTGGTCGGAGGTGGCACCCCTATCTGGAATGAAGACCCAACCAGCAGAGTTGCCAGTAACCATACCCTTGTCGTTGAAGGTTACGGTGCAAGCTGCAGTACCGGTGCAGCGATATGTACCCTCAGCCCCGTTATAGGTGCCGTCATGCACAGCCTCATCCGTACCAGCGGTGGTCGTGTCGTTAAAGGTATAGTTGAGAGTTCCACTCGTAGTGGAGCGCGCAAACATCAGATTTGTATTCGCGTCTCCGGTAGTGTCAGCGTCCGCCGGGATAGTCAGAGCATTGT
>JAPONM010000058.1 GCA_026713925.1 Gammaproteobacteria bacterium | reverse complement strand
CCAGTTGGCATACCAGCGGGAGTCTTCTGGGGGTGCTTCATCCCCACTCTGCATAGAAGCAAAGTCTTTCACCCTGGGGCGGATCTCCTCGTCCCAGATACGCTCAATCTGCCCGTAGGTCAGCGGGGTGTGATCGGGTTTTAACTGCTCGTATTCCGTTAGAAGTTCTTTTGCTTTTTCCGAGATATGTTCCACTGTATCAGCCACCATTTTTTCCCCCGCTCGCCGGCTGGATGTATCCACATAATCGCCCTGGGCGAAATGAGGTCCTGGCTCGTCCGGTCCGGGAAGGCGGGATAGATCTACGCAGTCTGGAGCCACGGCCCACAGCAGCGATGTTTCTCCTCTTCCCGCGTGGCCTCCCATGCCCCGGTCATCTTTGAACCGGGATTCCCCTGTGCCCATACTCATAAGAGAATAGAGTCGGACGGAAACGTGTTGCTGGAGGATTTCCAGTACAACGGGTACGTCCAGGCGGTGCGGTCCCGAGTGTCCTGAGAAGAGCACGGCTACGTGGAATCCCAGGGCATCGACGGCACGGATGTGATAGCAGAGGTTTTTCAAAAAGATCCACGGTGGCACCGCTGTAAGCCAGGGGCGGACGTTACCCACCCGTTCGTGTGCCCAGGTTCCGTAGCCTCCGGATTCGTGGCAGTGCCAGTATTCGGGAGGGGCTACAATACCGCCGAAGGACCGAGCGGTCTGGCACACCACCCCATGGGCACGCAACGCGTCCAGGCCCAAGGCGTTTACCGGGCCGTGGGGTTCACACAGGCCATAAGGCAGATACACTACTGGACAATTCTCAAAAGCGGCTTCCAATTCATCGGGAAACATGCGTTCCCAGCGGACTTCTCTCCGTTCCATGGTTCAGGCTCCTTATGTTGAATGTGGAATAAGGTAAAAGGCTGGGTTAAATTAGACTATAAATAAAAAAAGGCTATGATTAATCTCATAGCCTTAAAACTACAGATTGTTGAGGGCTTGCCGAAGTTGAGAATTCCTGAAAAAGAATCCGTTGAGCATGAATCTTATTAACTACCGCATTGTGCTTTAAATATGCTGTATTGCACACTTGTTCACAACCTGAATTTAATCCGTAGGCATGTCCCTGTGAAAACAGGAATGGCCGCAGATGGGCACAGATGAAAGGCGCAAAGAGTACATTTTGAGCGATGAATGAGTGGTTATGTGAAAGATATGTATCGCTTGACCATGTGGCTACCGCGATGGTTCTTGCGTAACATCAGTTATTAAGTAATGCTTTATCTGTATGAAGTTTCATTTTTATTCGTTTATCGCATACCCTGCTTTGAGTACAAACAAAAGCCCGTCGATCATCACCGATTGACGGGCTTTTTATTTTTCTTGGCTCCGGCGGTAGGACTCGAACCTACGACCCAGTGGTTAACAGCCACTTGCTCTGCCAGCTGAGCTACGCCGGAACGTCATATTTCCAATAGCAATGAAATCTACTGGAAGTGAATATCAGTGTCAAGCGCAAATTTTAACCCTTTGATTTATCAGCGTCTGAATATCAGGGCATTCCTCTTGACATCCCTCCATTGAACATCTATGTTTCCAGAGGTTAGCCCAACCACCCAACCTACCAGCCACCAGCCT
>JAPONM010000057.1 GCA_026713925.1 Gammaproteobacteria bacterium | reverse complement strand
TGTTAAGAGCACGTTAATTGTCCGCTTTTTAAGCACATTAATTGTCCGGTTTTAAAATACGGTATTTCAATCGATTTGGAGTACCTGATGAGACCGACAAAATGGCTACAGGAGACAAGACTAATGCGCTTTGAAGAGGTCTACGAGAGTTGGACAAAGAAGCGGCTGACACAAGAGGAAGCGGCAGAGTTGTTGGGTGTTTGTGCGCGCACCTTCCGGCGCCATGTCAACCGCTATGAGGACGAGGGTTTGGATGGGTTGATTGATCACCGCCTGGAGCAGGTATCAAAGCTACGCGCACCGGTGGATGAAGTCATGCGCATGGTGGACGACTACCGAACCCGTCACCATGGCTGGAACATGACACACTACTACTCCTGGTATCGGCGTGATGGGGGTGAACGTAGCTATACCTGGGTGCGCAACAAGCTGCAGGAGTACGGGGCGGTAGCGAAGGGTTCCAGTCGCGGTGTGCATCGTAAGCGCCGTAAGCCAGCCGCATGGCCCGGCATGATGCTGCACCAGGACGGCAGCACGCATCTGTGGGTTCCGGGGGTGTACTGGGATCTGATCGTCACCATGGACGATGCGACCAACGAGCACTACTCCATGTTCTTCTGCGACCAGGAAGGTACGCAAAGCAGTTTCCAGGGGGTACGTGATGTGATTGAGGCCAGGGGCCTGTTCTGTTCGTTATACAGTGATCGGGGCAGTCATTACTGGCACACCCCGGAAGCGGGTGGCAAGGTGGATAAGTCCAATCTGACGCAGTTTGGGCGGGCTTTGCAGCAGTTGGGGATCGAGATGATCCCAGCCTACTCGCCGGAAGCCAGAGGGCGCTCGGAACGGGCTTTTCGGACGCATCAGGAACGTCTGGTCAGGGAATTGGCACTGGCGAAGATCACTGATATAGCGGCGGCCAATCAGTACATACAGACAGTCTATCTGCCCGCCTACAACGAAGAGTTCATGCATCCGGCCACTGAAGACGGTTCCGCGTTTGTTGCCCATCAAGATATGACAGCACTGGATGATATCCTGTGCGAGCAGTATGAACGGGTTGTGGGCAAGGACAACTGTGTCCAGTTCGAGAACCTGGTGTTACAGATTCCGCCGGACCGACACCGACACCACTACATGAAAGTAAAGGTTAAGGTGTTGCGTCACACCGATGGGACGCTGTCGATTAAGCATGGCCCGCGACGGCTGGCAAGGTATGACACGATGGGACAAGTGTTAACAAATGAACTACCGATTGCGGTGTAGTGCCTGCTAAAGGACTGACGTTATGAGAGGGTTTACAAGAAGTAGAATGATGCCTGTTCGAGCCCGTGTGAAAAAGCTGCTGGATAACTCTGTAGTGTGTTGTAGGGCACCAGAGTTACCCACAACTTTTGCACACTCGTTAGCTTTGAACAACATCTCACGGAGCCCCAAAGTCGTCCAAAATGGTGCTCAATCGGGAGGTTGTGGTAAAGTACCAAAACCGGACACATTAAGTGCTATAAAAGCGGACATTTCTATTTGCTCCTAACAC
>JAPONM010000056.1 GCA_026713925.1 Gammaproteobacteria bacterium | reverse complement strand
TGTGGCGGAGGTAGTTCAACTTTGCCGGAAGTACCTGAGCAAGTGGTTCAGCCATACACTCAGGCAGCTGCGCCTATCGTCAGTTACCATCCCTATGCGACACCTTCCAACATATACGAGTGGGGAAACACTATTTACATTGGCGGAGACTTGGAACCAAGGGAAGCCTTGCGCGAGATACAGGAAATTGATGGTGTAAAATATTACCTGGGACACTCGAGAGACGGGGTGGGTGTCAGCAGGCTTGAAAACTTTGAATACGACCTGATCACTAAAAACGACACGGTGCACCCGCTGTTTTCTGACTCGGGCTTCTTCCCGTTTGACGTCCAGCCACGCCTTTGGCTGGATCCAAGGTTCGTGAACGATGAGGAAGCACTTGGAACCTTGCTGTCCAGCGTGTTCATAGTGAACGATGCATTGCCTCCGGAATACCAGATTCTGTTTTCAGGCACATTGGAAGAACGTCCATTTGTAAATGAAGGTGACATTTTCGTGGAGCTCTTGCCCCCAGCGGTGGTCAGATCACTGTGCGATGGTGGGGTCGCATGTGCCATCAACACCACGCACTCATTACCGTATCCGCACACGTACTCTGCACGGATATTGTTTCCCGACGACATTGAAATCGCATCATACGCCCAAGAGGTGCTGGTGCATGAGTTCCTGCATGCGATGGGCATCCAGGGACACGTAGACTCCATTGAATTTCCGGACTCGATCATGGGGGCTGTAGGTGACTTCTTCCCCAACCCTGGATTTACCATGCATAGGGTCGACCGGGAAATCCTGCAGATCATGTACATGAGCAAGATTACGGAACTGTACAACGACTGGAGCGAATGGTCGGATACATCATTGCATATTGTAGGCAGGGCAAATGATGACAGTTTCAACTTTGGGACGGCATGGTTTAACGGACTGCCTCAACCATGGGCGAGGGGTGTAGCTCCCTTAAGGTCACTGTCTGACAATCCGCGCCTGTTCGGTACGGTATCGTGGGATGGTGCATTTGTAGGGTTCTCTGGGCCGTCCCCCTTGGCAGGGGATGTACAACTGCGGGTGAATCTGAACATGTTGAATCAGCCCCAGGACCTGTCCTTCAGAGACATTTACTACTTCAGCAGATACGAGGAAACCGGCCCAAATCGCTGGTTTCCTGCCCGTAATCTTGATTACAAGGTTACTATGGCTGAGAACTCGTTCTTCCATATATCACCTGAAGGGCAAATCATGGGTTCATTCTTCGGCCTAAGCCACGAGGCTATGGGCGGCACACTCAAGCGCACTGACATGGTAGGAGCTTTTGGAGGGAAACGTTAAATCGCAATGCCCAGTGACGAGT
>JAPONM010000055.1 GCA_026713925.1 Gammaproteobacteria bacterium | reverse complement strand
CAGGTCCCGGCCGTCCCCGCGGTGCACGCGGATGCCGGCCGAGGCCAGGGAGGCGACCCACTTGGTCACCACGTCATTCACGGTTGCCGGGAGGTCCGTACCGGCAGGGGGCCTGCCCCCGGCCTTCAGCCGCCGGTAGAGCGCCGCCCGCACCCGGCGCACCTGTCCCCGCCACCGGCCCCCCGGCCCCCGGCCGCCCGCCGGGTCCCCCGGGGGGAGGCCGGGGACCTGTACGAGTGGCTCATCAGGTGGTTCAACCCGAACCCGCAGGTCGCGCAGGGCGACCCCGACCGGCTGCTGGAAGCCGCCCCGTACCCGGGTGACGAGGCCCTTCCATACGCCCATGACCTGGCGGAACGGCTCACCCTGTCGATGCCGCGCTCGGACATGGATACGGCGACCTGGTGGTTCGACGGCGTGCCCCATACCGTGGTGACGATCCAGGGCCTGCGCCGGGCTCCTGAAATCGGGCACATGACGGCCGAGCGCCCGGCCGGCGATCACATTTTCTCGCTGTTCGACCGCCTGCCGGAGTACACCGTGATGGCGATGACCCTGACCCTGAAGCCGCAGGACCTGACCCGTGACCACATTGCCCGCGTGAGGCGGGCTGCGGTGGGGGATTCCGCCGAGGCGGTCCTGACCCGCGAGGATGCCGAGGGCGTGGAACGGGCGATGGCCCGGGGCAACAAGTTGTATCCGGTGAACCTGGCCTTCTACGTGCGCGGGGAGGATCCGCAGGCACTGCGTGCCCACGTCAATCAACTGAACGCCCTGCTGCTGCCGAACGGCCTGCAGCCGATCCTGCAGGAGTCGGACCTGCTGGCCCTGGACAGCTATATCCGCAACCTGCCGATGGCCTATGACGAGGCCCTGGACCGGACCCGCCGGCGCGCCCGGCTGGTATTTTCCAGCCATGCCGCCAACCTGTTGCCGGTGTACGGCCGCTCGAAGGGCACCGGGCACCCCGGGCTGGTGTTCTTCAATCGCGGCGCCGAACCCCTGGTGTTCGATCCGCTGCATCGCGATGACCGCAAGAAGAACGCCCACATGCTGATCCTCGGGCCCACCGGGGCGGGCAAGTCGGCACTGCTCGTCTACCTGCTGCAGCAGATGGCCGCCGTGCACCGGCCACGCATGTTCATCATCGAGGCCGGAGGATCCTTCTCGCTGCTGGGCCGGCACTTCCAGGCGCACGGCGTGTCCGTCAGCCAGGTGACCCTGAACCCGGACCGCGACATCAGCCTGCCGCCGTTTGCGGATGCCCTGCAGCTTCTGGACCAGGAGCGGCGTGCCCGCGCGGGCAGGCAGGCGGGCGCAGGCCCCGAACAGGAGGCGCCGGCGGTGGACGCAGCCATTGGGCGCGACATTCTGGGGGAGATGGAGATTGCCGCACGGGTCATGATCACGGGAGGGGATGCCGGGGAGGATGCGCGCATGAGCCGTGCCGACCGGCTGCTGATCCGCAACGCGATCTTTCTCGCGGCCGAAACCGTCCGCGAGGCCGGACGGGACCAGGTGATCACCAGCGATGTGGTCGATGCCCTGCATGCCATCGGGCGGGACCACAACCTGCCTGACCCGCGTCGCGAGCGGGCGGTCGAGATGGGAGACGGCATGGCCCTGTTCTGCTCAGGGCTCGCCGGGCACTTCTTCAACCGGCCCGGCATCCCCTGGCCCGAGGCCGATGTCACGATCCTGGAGATGGGCATCCTGGCGAGGGAAGGCTACGAGGACCAGCTGACCGTGGCCTACCTGTCCATGATGAGCCACATCAACGACCTGGTGGAACGTCACCAGCATGATGAGCGGCCCACCCTGGTCGTGACCGACGAGGGGCACATCATCACTACCAATCCATTGCTGGCCCGCTACGTGGTCAAGATCACCAAGATGTGGCGCAAGCTCGGCGCCTGGTTCTGGATCGCCACCCAGAACCTGGAGGACTTTCCGGATGCCAGCCGCAGGATGCTCAACATGATGGAATGGTGGCTGTGCTTGGTGATGCCCAAGGAGGAGGTCGAGCAGATCGCGCGTTTCAGGGAACTCAGCGAGGGGCAGCGAAACCTGCTGTTGTCGGCGCGCAAGGAGCCCGGCAAGTATGTCGAGGGGGTGGTGCTGTCCGACCGGCTGGAGGCATTGTTTCGCAACGTGCCGCCGCCGCTGAGCCTGGCGCTGGCCATGACCGAGAAGCACGAGAAGGCCGAGCGCGCCGCCATCATGCGCGAGCGCGGCTGCAGCGAGCTCGAGGCCGTGTACCTCGTCGCAGAGCGGATTTCCCAGGCCAGATGATCACCGCAGGCGCCTGCCGTGCAAAGATCCCTGGTCATGCAGATGAACCTGAGGCATGCTGAGGCCCGCAGTGATGGGCACCAGGCAAGCCAGTGAAGGTATGCCAGGCTGGATCAATGGTATATTGCCGTATCCGGGTACCGGCCGCACAGGATTTTGAAAAGTTTACCCCCCGTTGCCATACCCGGGAATATTTACGGGTCTTCGGTGAAATTAGGGCGCGATGGAAGAGAACAAGACACTCATTGAGAAAGTACTGGATCAGGAACACTCGGTCGAGATTCTCAAGAACCTCTACCGGTGGGCGGATCAGCATGTACTGAATTTTGACAACTTCATCCAGGTCGCGGTCATTGCCACGGGCCTGCTCGTCACGTACGCCAGTGCCAAGAAGATCAATGCCAAGCTTGCCGGGCTTGAGCCCTTTGAGTCCGTCAAGGTCCACTCCTTCATTACTGCGGCCATGTACCGGTTCGCCATCCCGGTCCTGCTCCTGGTATGGCTCGGTGTCTTCACAGGCCTCTACCTGTACCTGGGTCTGCCGTATGCCCTGATCGAAGCCGCCGTCATCCTCACCCTGGCCTGGGCCGTCATCCACCTCGGTTCCTCGGCCATCCCCGACACCTTCATCAGCAGGAGTGTCGCCACCTTCGTGTGGAGTATCGCGGCCTTGCATGTCTTTGGCCTGCTGGTTCCCCTGATCGGGTTTTTGGATTCGATGAAGTTCCAGGTGGGCGGCCATGACATCAGTGTCTTCGATGTGGTGGCCTCCATCATTACGGTGGCCGTCTTCCTGTGGCTCGCGTTGTTGATCACCCGGATGCTCGAGGCACGGATCCATGCAAGCAGCGAGATATCAAAAACGACCCAGGTCCTGATCATAAAAGTCCTCAAGATTGTCGTCTTTGCCGGGGCCTTCCTGCTGGCACTCGGGACCGTCGGCATCGACATCACGGCCTTCGTGGTCTTTGGCGGGGCCATCGGTGTGGGTCTCGGGTTTGGCTTGCAAAAGATTTTCTCGAATCTCGTAGCAGGCTTCATCCTGCTGACCGACAAGTCCATCAAGCCCGGAGACACCATTAACATTGCAGGGGAGTACGGCAAGATTGAAACCCTGGGAGCGCGTTATGTCTCGGTGATCACACGAGACGGGATCGAGCATCTGGTGCCGAACGAGGAGCTGATCACCAACCGGGTCGAGAACTGGTCCTACAGCCATGCCAACGTCAGGCTCAAGATCCCGGTAGGCGTTCATTATGAC
This sequence comes from Gammaproteobacteria bacterium, assembly GCA_026713925.1. Lineage (GTDB taxonomy): Bacteria > Pseudomonadota > Gammaproteobacteria > UBA4575 > UBA4575 > WTFY01. The sequence goes on along the minus strand of JAPONM010000055.1, from coordinate 26,606 downwards.
TGCGATGTGCACGAGGCCATCGAGTTGTGCAAGAAGGCGGCCAATAACGTCAAGAGGGTGCTGGCCCATCCTCAACCCGCGTGTCTTTTGAAAGGCTTCGGGGACAGTTCCGTGGACCTGGAGATCCGCATCTGGATCAAGGACCCGATGAACGGTTGTGCGAATGTGAAAAATGAAGTGTTGCTGGGCGTGTGGGACCTGTTCCATGAGCATGGCATCCAGATTCCTTACCCGCAAAGGGACTTGCATCTGAAATCCGTCTCGAAGGATATTCGCCTGCCCCCCGGCCCGGATGCCGGGTCTTGATTCCCCGGCGTGTATCGCCTGCTTTCAATTGGCCCGTAGCCTTCAGCCCGGGATTCTCATCCCGGTCAGGGAGCTTTGGTGAGTAATATTTCAATGGCATAGTATGGTAAATTTGCCGTTCGAATCATGCTCAAGCCAACCGTAGCCTCATGAATTTGGAGTCCGTCGCCATCGCCCTGGGGGACGTCACCTGGATAGGCCTGGCGTTCGGGCTGGGCCTGCTGTCCAGGACCATCGGCCTGCCGCCGCTGGTCGGCTTTCTCGTTGCTGGATTCGTGCTCAACCTGTATGGAATTACCAGCGGGAAGGTACTTGAGACACTGTCTGATCTCGGCGTCATCCTGTTGCTGTTCATCGTCGGCCTCAAGCTCAATCTTCGAACCTTCGCGCGCCCGCAGGTATGGGCCGTCAGCGGATTGCACATGGCCATTGCCGTGGTGGTCTTCGGTTTCGCCATGTATGGGCTGGCCCTGCTGGGCGCCTCCATTTTCTCCAGTCTCGATCTTCCCCGATCCCTGCTGGTCGCCTTTGCCCTGAGCTTCTCCAGCACCGTCTTCGCTGTGAAAGTGCTCGAGGACAAGGGGGAGACCGCATCCCTGCACGGTCGAATCACCATCGGGATTCTGCTTGTCCAGGATTTGGCCGCTGTCATCTTTCTCGCCATCTCCGCAAACCAGTGGCCGACGATTTGGGCGTTGCTCTTGCTGCTCCTTATCCCGTTGCGCCCGGTGCTGACATACATCCTGCAGCGCACAGGGCACGGTGAACTGCTGGTCCTGTACGGCTTTTTGCTCGCCGTTGGAGGCTCACAGCTGTTTGAACTGGTCGGGCTGAAAGGCTATGTGGGAGCCCTCGTTGTAGGCGTTTTGATCGCAAGCCACAGCAAGGCCGTTGAGATGTCGAAGACCATGCTCAGCTTCAAGGACCTTTTTCTGGTCGGCTTTTTCCTGTCCATTGGGCTGTCCGGTCCGCTGACGATGGAGGCGATACTCATCGGGGCAGCCATCACACCGTTCGTGTTTCTCAAGTCGGCACTGTTCTTTGGTCTGCTGACGGGATTCAAGCTGCGGGCGCGAACCTCGCTGCTCGCCTCGCTGAACCTGACCAACTTCAGTGAATTCGGACTGATCGTTGCGGCCATCGGTATCGCAAACGGCTGGATCGACAGCCGCTGGGTGATCGCCATTGCCATTGCCCTGGCCCTGTCGTGTGTAATTGCTGCAGGACTGAATGTCATTGCCCATCCTGTTTACACACGATACGCAAAGACATGGAAGCGCCTGCAACGATCCGAGCGTCTGGCCGATGACCGCCTGCTCGATATAGGAGGTGCAAAGATCGCAATCATTGGCATGGGCCGGGTCGGCACCGGAGCCTACGATGACATGCATCGATTGCACGGCGGGGCCGTCGTCGGCGTGGATATCGATCCGGTAAAGGTACAGCGCCAGCAGCCGACGGGCCGCGATGTCCTGCTGGGGGATCCAAGTGACGCGGACTTCTGGGATCGGGTTCAGGCCACCCACACCCTTGAACTGGTGATGCTTGCACTGCCGAACCTGGCTGCCAACCTCGCCGTCCTTGACCAGCTCAAGGCTGCCTCGTTCAACGGCCGGGTCGCGGCCACGGCAAGGTTCGAAGATGAGATTGAGCCGCTCAAACAGGCCGGTGCATCGACCGTGTTCAATGTTTACGCGGAGGCTGGCTCAGGATTTGCCACGCATGTGGCTGCACAAACACCACCTGCTGCCTGAACGCAAAGCGGGAGGACTGAAATAGTCGAGGAACACGTCAGCAGCGAGTTGAAATTATCCGATTGTAACCGGCATGTTGACGTCCCATGTTGTGTTGCCCCTATCTACGATCATCCTACGAACACCCTGTTACGTAATATTCAACCCAACCCCTGAAATAGTTTACATATTAGTTAGTCTATCAGTAAAATGTAAACTGATAAGAAATGGAGAAAAGTGTGATCGGACAACGACTCAAACTCGCAAGGTCAGCAGCAGGCCTATCACTGAGGCAGCTATCCGATACGATTGACAACCGGGTGACGGCCCAGGCGATTGGAAAGTATGAACGCAATGAGTCGATGCCGAGTTCGTCTGTTTTGATGGCACTGGCAGATGCATTGGGCGTTAAGATTGAGTACTTGATGAGTGATCCCAACCTGGTCCTTGAGGGTCTCGAGTTTCGTAAAAAAACTCTCACGCGAAAACGGGAGGAGGCGAGGCTTGAAGCAAGGGTCCTGGATCGCCTGGAGCGCTATCTGACTGTAGAGGCACTGCTGGGTCTGCCCAGTGTTGACTGGGACAAACCCGGGGAAGCTCCATACCCGGTTGAAAACGAGTTGATGGAAGCGGATGGCGCCGCCCTGAGTGTTCGCACGCACTGGGGTCTTGGACTCGACCCGATTCCGAACATGATGGAACTGCTCGAGGAGCGAGGCATCAAGGTACTCTCAATCCCGCTTGGTGATATCGACGGAATGACTGCGAAGGTTCGTCGGCTGGATGATGTGTTCGCACCGGTAATTGTGGTAAACGCCGACCATTGGGGTGAGCGACAGCGGTTTACCTCAGCCCATGAACTGGGGCACCTGGTGATGAATGTCAATCCGGCGATCGATGAAGAGAAGGCGGCACATCGTTTTGCAGGCGCGTTCCTGATGCCGGCAGAAACGCTGTGGTCGGAAGTCGGCAAGCATCGTAAATCGATCAGCCTCGGTGAGTTGCTGGACCTTAAGCAATGGTTCGGTGCCAGCGTTCAGGCAATCGTCTATCGCTGCAAGGACCTCGGCATCATTGGCAACTCAACGTACCAGGCGTTATTTCAGGAGTTCAGCCAGCGCGGCTGGCGTACCCCACCGTACCAGGAACCCCTGGCCTTGCCAGGTGAAAAGCCATCGAGGTTTGAGCGGCTGTGTTTTCGTGCCGCATCCGAAAGTGCTATCTCCGAGTCGAAAGCGGCAGAGCTCCTGGGCGTATCCATACATGCCTTGATGGAAAAGATGGACCCACCGGAAGCGGTCGATCAGGCTCGCTGAGAATGTTGTGCAAGTTCTGGTATCGGATACATCGGTGTTCATCGATCTGGAGCGCGCAGGACTTGTTGAGATCTGCTTCACGCTGCCATATCGATTTGCCGTTCCGGACGTTATGTACGAACGTGAACTGAAGGACTATGGTGGACCGGAGCTCATCAGGTGGGGTCTGAAGGTCGTCAAATCCAGTGACCGGATTACTGCTCTTGCGACGCAATATGCCCGGACGGTCAAGTCGATTTCTGTACCCGATGCATTTGCAATTGCGTTAGCCAAGTCTCACGGATGGCAATTACTCGCAGGCGATGGTGGCCTGCGAAATTTAGCCGTTGCAGAACAAGTTGATTGTCATGGCGTATTGTGGGTTTTTGATCAGCTACATTTGACGAAGTCAGTGCGGTCTCGTCTTCTTCACGATGCACTTACTGTCGTGAGTGAACATCCACGATGCAGGCTTCCGAGACGAGAAATCCAGAAGCGTTTAAAAATATATCAACCAGCTGATAGATAGGTGCTATTAAACCGCCGGGTAGGTACGTGGCTCCATGAGAAAACTGGAACGACCGTCTCAAAGTGACAAGGCCGGGGGTCCAGAGATAGATGAGGTGATGACCTCTGGAGACAGACTCATAGGAGAGGCTCAAATTCAAAACTGGCGTTGAGCTTGGTTTTGACTTACTTTTTGCACCTGATCTGATTCAGGAGTGAGCAGTCATGACCAAGAAACTGGTTCAATGCAAGGATTGTGGGAAAGATGTTTCCAGATCTGCCAGGACATGCCCACATTGCGGGGCAAAAAAACCGTATAAAAGCACGGGGTGTTTCACTGTCATTGTCATCTTTATTCTATTGCTGATCTTGGTTGGAATTTTTTCAGGGGACAGCGAAGGGCAGGATGTGGAGATGAAGGCAGACCCTTACTCCCAGATTATGGAAATTTACCATGACACCCTGTGAGGAGTACCCATGAAAATAACGTTACCCAAACTGGATGTCGAAAGAAAATCAGGAGAAGAGCGTTTCCATGAGGACGGCTCGAGACTAGATTTCAATCTTCTGGATTTCTGGCAGTGGTCGATGTCTGACTTGGTAAACAATACGATCCGTGGAGTTCTGGCCGAGTACATCGTGGCTCAAGCGCTTGGTGGATCCACCGATAAAGCCCGCGATGTCTGGGCTCCATATGATCTTGTCACACCTAATGGAGTCAGGGTCGAAGTCAAGTCCTCGAGCTATTTGCAAAGCTGGGCACAATCCGCTTTATCCTCCATCAGCTTTGATATTTCCCCTTCACATGCATGGGATGATGAATCCGGGGAATTTGATGACGAATACAAGCGACAGGCGGATGTCTATGTATTTGTGTTACTGGCACATCAGGACAAGCCGACTATTGACCCGGTGAATCTCGATCAGTGGAAGTTTTATGTGCTGACGACTGCAGCGTTGAACAAGAACTTTAAAGATCAAAAAACATTGACGTTGGGTGGACTGGAAAAGCATGCCTCAGCGGTTGGGTTTAAGAAGCTTGAAGCTGCGGTATCTCAAGCCATGACCAAGCCCTTGGATGCTGCTACCCAGTCTGGAGCCAGTGTCCGATCCAAAGAGGGGGCGTCTTGATAAAGCCACTAGTACATCTTGCCCATATTGGGCATTATAATACCCGTTATGGGCATACAAGCACCAACACATACACCCCGGCGGGGCCACCCTAATCCAGCAGCTAAACCTACTGGTACGCCCACCCGTCTTGCCGATGCGCTCTTCACCACCACCCAGCAACGGGTGTTGGCCTTGCTGTTCGGCCAGCCCCACCGAAGCTTCTTCACCAGTGAATTGATCAGGCTGACCGGATCCGGCTCAGGGGCCGTGCAGCGCGAACTATTACGTCTGGCCTCGAGCAGGCTGGTGAACGTCACCTCGATCGGAACGCAAAAGCATTATCAGGTCAACCCCGCCTGTCCCGTGTATCACGAACTGGTCGGTATTGTACGCAAGACCGTGGCCTTGGTTGAGCCAGTCCGCCAGACACTGGAGCCTTTTGCCGATCGCATTGTACTCGCCATGCTCTACGGCTCCGTTGTGCAGGGGACCGATACGGCAGACAGCGATATCGATCTGCTCGTCACAGCGGACGACATGATGCTGGAAGATCTCTACACCGTACTGGCTCCAGTGGAATCAAGCCTTGATCGAAAGATCAGCCCCAAGCTCTATACGGTGTCGGAGTTCAATGCGCGACGATCGGCCAAGAACCCCTTCCTGATGCGGGTGCTCACGGGCGAACATCTTGTGCTCATTGGAGACGAAGGTGGCGAATTCGCAACTGGATAATCTGGTACGGGCCAGTCAACTCACTGCTGCAGAAGAGGAAATAGGAGGCCTGTTTCGGTCTGGCACACACCGCATTGACGATGCTGGTAGAAAGGACCTGAGCCTGGAGAGCTGCTTTGACCTTGGCTACAACGCGGCCCATTCACTCGTACTTGCAACCTTGCGCTTTCATGGCTATCGCTCTCCAATTCGCGTTATCTGGTCTTTCGATACCTGCAACACACTATCGGTCTACCTCGGGCAATGCACAACTCTCAAGCCATAAAACAATCTGCGACAATTTATATGGCTTATAGCCATTAAAAAAATAGATAGTTGAAATATTTTTGAGTATATTTCGAATAATGGCTATGAACCATCAAAGAAAGAAAAGGCTAAAACCCCTTCTGGATAAAGTTCCACCTGGTTTCATGGTAGACACACCGTGGCTTAGGGCCCAGGGTATTGATCCCAAGTCGATTCATGGCTATGTGGCCCATGGATGGCTGGAGAGGGTCATCCGAGGTGTCTATCGTCGCCCACTGCCTGAGGGTACACAGGGTATCTCTGAGGCCACCTGGGCGATTCCTCTGCTATCGCTGCAATGGATCATGAAGCGTGAAATCTATCTGGGCGGTGAGAGTGCACTTGACTTGGCTGGTTATTCCCACTACCTAAGCCTCGGCCATTTACCGCGCGTTCATTTCTACGGGTTTGCACCCCCGTGGCTCAAAAGGCTGCCTATGCAAACGAGGATCATCCCACACCGGCGCACACTCTTCAGTGATGATTCCACCGGTCTGATAAATGTCAATCAAAGCACCCAAGCTTCTGGCTATGCTGCACACATATGGCAGTGGCCGATCAAGGCTTCATCACCAGAACGTGCGGTCCTCGAGGCACTCGATGAGCTGCCAGCGCGCATGAGCTTCAGTACCCTGGACAAGATCTTTGAAGGCTTGACTGCTTTGCGGCCAAAGCATCTCATGTCACTACTTCATCTTTGTCAGAGTGTAAAAGTCCGCCGGTTGTTTTTTGTCTTCGCGGACAAACACCAGCATTCTTGGAGAAAACATCTGGATCCCTCGGAAATTGACTTGGGTTCAGGGCCACGTGCTCTGGTACAAGGTGGCAAGCTTCATCCGAAATACCGAATTTATGTGCCGAGCGACCTGGTTCCTGCAGATGAGGCAGAAGCTGGTGCCATTGAATAAACGCTACATCCATCAGGTTCGCCTGCTCCTGAGTGTCCTGGCGGACCTCGCCAAGGAGGACGTGTTCGCACTCGAGGGGGGTACTGCCATCAACCTGTTCTACAGGGACATGCCGCGCCTCTCTGTAGACATCGATTTTATATGGATGTTGAAATAATCGGACACGAGAACATCTATAATTGTCTTGTAACGGCCGTGTGGAGCATGCTGAATGCGACAGTCCGCAAGAAAAAACTGGACCACCTCTGAGATTGAGATCATCGTTGCCGACTATATGGATATGCTGCAGATTGAACTCGCAGGTGGTCAGTTCGTCAAATCAAAACGCAATAAAGCGCTGCAGAATCGGATTGATCGTTCGCATCCGTCAATTGAATTTAAGCATTGTAACATTAGTGCTGTCCTCGCAAGTCTCGGCTTGCCTTTTATCAGAGGCTATAAACCACGAACCCACTATCAGCTTGACATGTTTAAGATCATAGAGGTTCACCTCATCCAACAGGGACTTCATGAGACTCTTACCAGCACAGCGGCGACAAACATCAATCTTCATAAAGATTTGATCTATGTACCTCCACCCAAAGTGGCTAAGAAATGGAAGACTGATCACTTGGCCATTTGCCAGAGGATCAGCAAGTTTGATCAGGCACAGCGCAACACAAGGATGCATGATCTTGGTGAAGCGGGTGAAGCTTTCCTGCTGCAATCTGAAAAGGACCGGTTGCTGGCCCATGGAAGGGGTGATCTTGTCGCTGATGTACGCTGGGTATCAAAGGAAGATGGCGATGGGTTGGGTTATGATATTTTCTCCTTTTCTAAATATGGGGAGGAGCGCTTGCTGGAAGTCAAAACAACCAATGGCCCCTCAAATATGCCTTTTTACCTGTCGGCGAATGAGCGGCACATCTCTGAGAAATATCAGGACAAATTTCGACTAGTCCGTCTTTACAATTTTTCTTGGAGCCCCACCGCATACAAATTAAAACCGCCGCTCAATGAATATGTTCGGCTAACACCAACACAATATCGATGTGAGTTTTAATACCGTTTCAGTGGCAGCGGTGGTGAACAGTGAGGGCAGTGAAGTAGTTTTGTTACATCATCGTGATCCCTAAACAGTACATCGACTCCGCTATTGAGTTCCTGGCATCTGGCCTCCCTTCCAAGGAAAGGCATGATGAGTGCCTCGTATATTTAAAGGACATGGTTGAAGGGCAACGAGACCGTAAAGAAAAATTCTGTATTACTTGCGACATCGTTACAGATAGGATATTGCGGCATCCCAGCCTGGACTCAGTTCAACGGGGTGACTTTTTAAAGACTCATATTCAATTATCACGCAGTCAAAAGTGGACTTGGGATGTCATGATAATCCATTGTCATCAAACACTTCTCACTGAGAGAACTCCACCCAAACTCTTGGCCTTATTTGCTATGGAAGGTGCAACGGAACAAGGGAAATTCAAACGAGGAGCTAGGCGGAAAATTGAACTTCAAGATAAACTCATCCTCCCATTTGTTGCTAGTGTCAATAATATTTCGCACTTTTCATTTGGTGATGGTCCCGGCCACAGGATCAGGCTGCCTCGTTCAACGGTCGAGTTGCAGCCACCACTAGATTTTAGGATGAGGTTTAGCTGCTCAAGCAGGCCTAGGGCATCAACTGTGTTCAACGTTTATGCAGAGGCTGGCTCAGGGTTTGCCAAAAATGTGGCAGCACAAATCTCTCCACCCACCTAAATGCAAGTAGGGGTCTTGATGCCCAACAAAAGGCGTTATTATACTTTACGTACCCACTCTGAAAGATTATAATTAATCCAACAGTGAGGGTAACGACATGAGTATTTTATCAAAGCCATATTTCCATAACGAAGAAGCTGCTTACGAGTTTGTTGAGTCCAAGCTTTGGCCGCATGGTCCTACCTGCCCGAAGTGCGGTGAACGCAAGCGAGTAAGCAAGATGAAGGGCAAAAGCACCCGCATTGGCACTTACAAGTGCTATGCCTGTCGCAAGCCTTTTACTGTCAAGGTTGGCACTATCTTCGAGTCCAGCCACGTCAAAATGAACCTGTGGTTGCAGGCTATTTATATAGTTGCTACCAGCGAGAAAGGTGTCAGTTCCAACCAGTTACACAGGACTTTAGGCGTTACCCTTAAGACTGCCTGGTTCATGAGTCATCGTATTCGTGAGGCCATGCGGGAAACCAATCCTGACAAGTTTGGTACTGGCGGTGGTGTCGTTGAGGCTGATGAGACTTTTATCGGAATTACCAAGGAGAAGCCAGCCAATGATCGTGGCTATGCTCACAAGAACAAAGTCCTGTCATTACTGGATCGCAATACCGGGCGTACCCGAAGCGTGGTAGTGGATGATCTAAAGGCTTCTACCATTATCCCTATCTTGCTGGAGAACATAGACCCCGAGGCCAAGATCATGACCGATGAGGCCCAGCACTAGAGCCAAGTTCAGAAATACTTCACTGATCATGGCCCTGTGATGCACACTGTTGGCGAGTATGTGTTTGCCTTTGACAGGAGCATACACACCAATACCATTGAGGGATTCTTTTCTGTATTCAAGCGTGGCATGAAGGGTGTATACCAGCACTGCGGGCATCATCACTTGCACAGATATGTAAACGAGTTTGACTTCCGATACAACTACCGTATCGCGAACGGCGTTGAAGATGAACAACGCGCTGATATTCTCTTATCTGGTGTAAAAGGCAAGCGGCTAACCTATCAAACGTCTGCTTGACGAAGAACCTGCACGTAATAAATGCAAAAGAGTTAAAATACAGAAACGGCTAGAACTAGACCTCTAGAAAACAGGAGAGTACATGACTGACATAGGAAAGAAAGACTTGCTACAAGAGGGCGACGCACAAATTGCCCTATTTAGAAAAAAGGAAATCAGGCAAGTGTTTCATAATAATGAGTGGTACTTTTCAGTAGTGGACGTGGTCCATGCTATAGCTGACACGGACCGCCCAAGCCAATATTGGAATGACCTTAAGACGCAACTGTCTGATAAGGAAGGATTTTCTGAACTTTACGGAAATATCGTAAAGTTGCCAATGCCTTCTGCAGACGGCAAGCATAGACGGACAGAAGCAGTTAACGCAGAAACACTATTCAGAGTTGTTCAGTCAATACCTTCACCAAAAGCCGACCCTTTCAAGAAATGGCTTGCAAGGGTTGGCTATGAGCGAATACAGGAGACCCAAGATCCGGAAATCGCTATTAAAAGAGCAATGCTCGATTATAAGGCGAAAGGGTATCCGGACGAGTGGATCAATGAACGTGTACAATCCATAGTTAGCAGAAAAGAACTCACCAGCCTGTGGAAAGCAACCGGAATAAAAGCATTGGAATATGCCTTGTTAACAGATGCCATCTCTCTTGCGACTTTTGATTTAAAGACTAAACAACACAAACAGGTTAAGGGCTTAAATAACTCGCATAACCTAAGGGATCACATGACTCCTATTGAATTGGCTCTGACAGTACTTGGTGAAACTATGACTTCCGAAGTGGCGAAATTCAAAAAAGCATATGGGTTTGGTCAACATGTAGATGCTGCTAAAGTTGGAGGTAAAGTAGCTGGGAATACTAGGCGTAATATTGAAAATCTATTGAACAAAAAAGTTGTATCGGAAAAGAATTATCTCCCTAAAGAGCGCAAACAGCGGGGTCTAGAAATACAAAGCCAGAACAAATTAACTGACAATGCAAACGAAACCGAAACCGGATGACCCCGAGCAGTCAAAGCGCTTTATAGAGACTGCTGAAAAACTTGGATGTGCCAAGACTCCTAAGACGTTTGAAAAGAAGTTTGTAAAAATTTCTAAGTCTGAATTGCCCAAGTCTTAGCTAGATGAATCTTCTAGCGACTTTTTGTTAATTTCTTTCATCATTTCCGTTATAGCGGTGTGAACTGAATTTAAAAGCGCTATCGCTTCATGTAGGTTGTTGATTGAGTCTTCAGGATGCATTAATGGATTTCTGTGCAGCTTTGCCAAATTAGCTAGACACGAAGTAATCTTTTCTGGCGCACCTGCCTTTCTAAGGGCTTTAATATACTCACCTAAATTTCTAACTTCAGACGTGGCTTTTTTGAATTTCATATAACGCAAAACCACACTTTCATTTGCACGATGAAAGTGAAATCCTGAAGCTGTATATAATTCAAATGCCAAGCATCGGGCACCTGCTTCTATATCAGGTATCGCAACAGAACAAATTTTGTCAAGCTTGGAGGGGAATAGTTTCCCTCCGTCTAGAATCAGTGTCTTAATGTCATACCCAGCTTTAGGGGTTGTGAGAAACAAATTTCCATTCCTAAGCTCTGCCCTGAATAAATGTTCAAATTCCTGAAGCTTTTGCTCTAATTGGTAATGGTGAAAAAACCCAAGCTTTTCATCACTACCTTCTCCGCGGCCTTTCTTTTGTATGCTATCAAGAACTTCAATTAATTCTTTAGCAGGCGGGAGACAGAGCTGTAAAATGCTTTCATACTCACTTCTTGACACAAATTGCTCTAACTCGTTTTTAAATACGAGGCAATTCACATAAACCTGTTTGAAAGTATTATTTTCGTGTATACGTAATATTGGTTGAACTGCTTGCCCAAGGTTATATAGTACAGTCCCATCTACATGAATCACTGGAACGTTCCTTCTGTTTGATAAAGAGGCGCTCATTCTACACCTCTTTTACAGCATTGGGTACGCGAAATATAATAACGCCCAACAAAATGAACAATTTGGAGACAATCTAGGATTGGAGCCAAGGGTATAGTAATATGCTTTCCTTTATCAGCTCCACCTCCACATTAGTGCAAATTTAAACAAGCACGACCAGACAAAATTTGCCCCTTAGAAAATAACTCTTTATCGCACAAAAGGTATAGGCCTAACATGGCTTAGACTTACGAGTGTTATACATATAATCGAGAAAATGTTTGCAAGCGAATACATACATCTCGTAAATCAAACTGATCAATACGCAGATTATGATCCTGATAAGCGTAAGCAGATTTCAATCTATGGTCTGGTTGGCGAAATTGGATCTTTGACGTCTGCTGTTAAGAAAACAATGCTATGTAAGCATCAAAATACTGGCAGCAGTGAGATCGTAGATGAGCTTGGTGATGTAATGTGGTATCTGTTTAATTTAACAGTGATTCTGGAGATAAACGACGAAAGCGATATCTTAACAAAAGACATTTCACACATAAGACGCGAAGTGGCTGACCCTTCCGATAGAGGAGAAAAAATACGGCAGGTATTGGATGAGCTAGATGAAGATAAGCGTGAAAAATTTAAACAAGAATCTGAAAAATTGATTTTGCAGGATAAAGTATCTTTTGATCAGTACCAGAAGATAGCCTACTTAACTGCTAGGACGGAAGGAGAAGTCTTGGTTGCTGTGTGTCTGTCTGTATTGTGGCAGCTTGGTGCCGAATTGCTTCGTTCAATGATGCCCGACTTGGAACTTGACCTGAACAGGACAATGAAACCTCGCAAGAATGATATTGTCATTGGTGAAATAGTTTGGCATTTATCAGCAATAGCGAGCGTATATGATATATCTCTTGACCATGTGATAGAACAGAATGCCCAAAAGGCAAGGTTTAGAACGGGTACGGAGAATGAATCACTGTACCACGATCAAAAATTTCCAGCTACACAACGGCTTCCCAGAAAATTTGAGATCTCGTTCGTTAGTATTAGCCAGAATCATGCCAGAATGTACTATGAAGGTAAGCGGCTTGGTGATGACCTTACAGATAATTTTTATGAAGAAGACGGTTACAGGTTTCATGATGTTATGCATCTTGCCAATGCTGCGTGTCTGCGGTGGTCACCAGTATTGCGCAGTCTCTTTAAGTTGAAACGCAAGTTCTGCCCCAAGACTGATGAGGTTGAAGACGGCGCTCGTGCTAAGATTGTAGAAGAATTGGTGATAAAAGCCGTTCATGCGGAAGGCAAAAGGCTACAGCCATTACAAGATAGAGAAAATACTCAAATGTTTCCAGAAAAGGGAAACATTACGTTTGGCATAATTAAGACCGTAGCCGAATATGTAAAGGGTTTGGAAGTCGAAAAATGTCAAGAGTGGGAGTGGAGAAAAGCCATTTTTGAAGGGACTCGCGTTTATCATGAACTTTGCCAGGAAGAGCAAGGTACAGTTACTGTAGATTTAGAAAATCGCTCTCTAACATTTGAACCGGTGGTCTGTGTTGGAATAGCAGGCGTTGTTCGTGGGTTAGGCACATCTTCTGTCGACCTCGATGATATGGAGCAGTTCAACTCTTGGATAACAGATAGTGAAGAGCTAGTTTGCCAAGACAAGCAATCGCGCACTCATTTGGTAGCGACAAAAATAGCGATTTTAAATTCTTTGGGTTTTTCAGGTACGGAACAGGATGTGCGATGTGTGGAAATAAATATTAGCTTTATGGGTGCTGACAAAATAAGTGTCAAAGCTACAGGCAGTGTGAGAGAACGTATGTGGCAAAAGCGTGTTCTCGAATTCAAGTCAACACTGAATCAAACTAAAACATCCTTATTCTGTACTGTCCTAGCACTCGCGGATGCCGATGATGCTAAAGAATAGAGTCTTGTGCTATTTTTTCATTTAGCTTCCACTTGGGTGGATACCACGGTTGGGGCAGCGATTTGCCAGTACTATATTTTTGCTTTATACGGGTTCGTTGCAATTTGCCAGAAATTTCGGGAAATGCAATACGAGCATACTTTGATATTTCACAAAAGATATTTTGACAATCGATAAGTTGAAGCGGCCTACCCCATAATGACTTAAAATCCAGTGATAGTTTGCTAAAGTATAGTTGTTGGTTGGTATACATATAACGAATTATTTCCTCTGCAGAGAGGCTTTCGGCAATGTTAAAACACTTGAAAATGCCATCTAGCGCACCAGGTCCTGCAACTACAAAATCTGACTCATCGAAATTTGTTAAAGTGCTGTAGTTAAAATCTACGACGAATTGATAGGCCAAAAATGGGCCAATTGTTGGAGCGGAGAGAAGCAAATTATACGCCTCAGCCATTGAAACGGTGTCTCGAAGTTTCTTAGGGAAGTCATTTTTCAACAAAAATTCAATAAGTCGAAGGTGGTTTTGGTGCTTAAAACTACCGCCAAAGTGAGATTTGGCTGATGGCATAATATAGGCTGCAGAGTAGATCCTTTGTTTCTGTTCAAGTAGCTTTCTTAAAGCAGCTTCATACTCTATATAGGAAAAATTGGATAGTGTAATAGTGCCAAACTGTTTTTGAAGGTGTTCCCATGTCTGAATTTTGTTGAAGAGCTTGAATAAAATAATGCGGAAAAATAGTTCTTCGTCATTGTTGGGTAGATCATCACGGTAAATAACATTCCGGATCAAATATTGGCTTACACGGTCAGATGCACGATACGCATTTGTGAATTTAAAGTCAGATAAAATAGCATCGCAGGTCAGGGAATCTGAATTATGACAGTACAAACGGCGGAAGAAGATACGTTGTCGTTCGGCAGCAAAATACCAATAAGCAGAAAATACAGGTGTAGTCCTAATTCTCTGTCCAGAAATGACTATTTCCTCTGGCAACGTTGATTCGTATTCGCTGTTAAGTGAACTATCAAACAGATCGTATTGTGAATTAGTGCTGCAAGGACTTTTCACAAGCCTCTCCAGTTAGGTGAAATCAACTCTAAGCCTCGGTTGTAGTTTCATAGATTATATGATCTTACCTATAGTAACGATATCGCTCATGGTTCACAGTTAAAGGTACTAGTGTAGTGTGTCAAATAAAGCAGGCCAAGATTACTCACCAAAGTCGTAATCACGATAGTTGATAAACTGCAACAATAAGCGTGGCTGAGTCACTAAAAGATGTCATCTGCGTCTTTGTAGCCAGTCCCATGGTTTACCTTGATATCCACATACACCAAGTGACCTAATCCAATCTTCGAATGACGTGATGACATCCTCTTGCCGGATACGCTGATAGAAGCGTATCGCCCGGGTTAAATCCATTCCGCCTCCTTTGCGAAACTGGGGAGGCAACTTTGGCCCTTCTCCACCAAAATAAACAAAGTCATTACTTACCAGAATTCTCTCAACACTCGTATCTCGTGCGATATGATCATCGTTAGAAGTACCATCAGCTTTACTGTGGTAAGAATTTAGTTGTTTCCATTCTCCCTGAGCTATAGGCTCGTAGATATTGTCTCCAGAAGCGGCCACCCAGTTGTAGTAGATGTCCGGCTTTTTCTTTTCAAACCGTTGATCGCGCCAGTAGTCCGACGTCGATAGTGTCTCGGTTACCCTCATTGCGTAAACGAGATATTCACCGCGTCTAACTTTAACATTATTACTTCCACGCCCTATTACCCAGTCATTAACTTGAGCACGTTCCCGGATTCCAGGTTTGCACGTTGCAAGGGTACAAAAACCATAAAAAGGATTAGGCGCAAAACCACTGTCAAATCGCACCACATAAGCAAACAAACTTCGTGCCATCGGTTCAACCGCATGGATGCCTCTTAAAAGTAATTGGTTTGCTCATAGGAGTGCCATCAGGATTGTATGATCCTTTATAAGCTCCGTTGACTGCGTCAATGATCTTCTCTCCATTCCATCCAACTATTGCGCTATGGCACTCTTCTAGTGCTTCCGGTATAGCACATCCTTTGCATCCCTGCTCCCATACGCCAATAATGATTTTTTCCATTTTGAAGGCGTAATCAATTTCCCAATTTACCCACTCACTGCTCTTGGTATCAGGTGTAATATATACGACCAGTGTGCTACAGGTGTCTATCCTTGGAGCCAAAATTTCCCACTTTATGTAGTCCGGATCCTTGGCATTATTTTCATTATCCGATGTAATCGAATAATTTCGTGCCTCCATACCATGCTTTTCTAGAAGATTTTTCAAATCTGGCAGTCCCGCATCATCCTCATGAATGTGACTAATGAAAATATTCTTGATTTCATTTGCCATTACAGTCTCCTTTGAGGGTATCGAAAATTAACCAGATTGAAACTACGCTACAAAATTAACAGTTGTGGCTATGGAAGCTTTGCTCTAACAAGGCTATTCGGCATACAGCTTTCTTTAAGCTTCAGCATGAGAGAGATTGTATGGATGCCTTTCCATGTTTTGTTTTTCATACACAAGTACTCTACACCCGATAATACGAAATATTTAAGCTATCTACATTGTAGCAAAAGGGTGACTAGCCATAAGCCACAAATTAGAAGAAATGCTCCTGGTACCAGCAGTCCTGTGTGCTTTCTTCTGAAAAATCGACTTTTTTCAAACTCCTTGTTTTCACGGTCAAGAAAGTTGAAAGGCAGTTTTTCCTCTAAAGACACAAGCACCTGATGTTTGGCAGATAGACGGCCTGTTATAGAATGCAGTGCGAACAACCATGATAGGGACACAACTATGCCTAATATTGGCAGAGCCCAAATTGTCTCTGTGTTTGGCAGCAGGCTGTGCAGTAGCACAGAAGCTCCGACGATAGTTGCAACCATTCCAGAGTATAGCTTGTTCAAGCTTTCCCTAAGGGAAGCAACCCGCTCAGCGAGTTCTGCGTGAAGCTTGTATGTCTCAAACAATAACTCTCTTTCATCGACACCCATCAGGCATCCTCCTGGCAAATATTTTGCCTTGTTTACTTAACATCACTTTAAAGTCGAAGTCTACGTAAGGAAGGTTGATCATTTGACTGCGCAAAATATAATTTTGGGAATATACCGAGGTATAAGTGCTTGACCAATCTTAAATTCAATGCTCCCTTGCCTTGAGATGGCACATAGACTGCAGGGCCAGGCTGTAAGCGATTGCCTAAGGTGTCCCGCTAGTGCCCGAACCGGTAGGTGATGCCCAGGCGCACCACCCCTAGCGCATTGTCGATCCTGTAGGGGCAGGGCCTTTGCGGGCCACCGGGTCCGCAGCGGTTGTTCCCGGAATGGTTCACAACATGGGTGCTCTTGCCGAAATCCATGTACAGGCCCTCAAGGCGCACCTCCCAGGCTTTCATCCAGCGGGTTTCCAGCCCGGCCCCGGCCACCCAGCCCACCTCGGTTGTCTGGTCGCTGAAGGAGTCGTCCGGGTCGACATGCGGGGCGATGTCACGCCCCGAATCGATGTCGGTGACCGAGCGGTCGATGCGGGAGACGGCCATGCCGGCGGTGGCAAATAACAGCACTGGCCCGATCGCATGTTCTGCGCCCACCCGGGCCGTGGCGATCCAGCGAA
This sequence comes from Gammaproteobacteria bacterium, assembly GCA_026713925.1. Taxonomy (GTDB): domain Bacteria; phylum Pseudomonadota; class Gammaproteobacteria; order UBA4575; family UBA4575; genus WTFY01. Next base: position 9,447 of record JAPONM010000055.1, on the reverse strand, counting down.
TCTCCGTTTCCACGGTCTCGTCCAGACCCTCGGGGTCCAGGCGATTCGAGCGCGCGCTCAGGTCCCCGAGCATGCCGTCGACCTCGAATCGCAACGGTATGCCTGCAAGCTCAAGCCTGCGGCCTGCAAGCATGCCTGCCACCAGCCCGGAGTCGTGGTAATCCAGCGACCAGCCGGGCAGTCCCCAGTTGGCAAAGCCCTCCACGTCCTCGATCTGGTTGTCGGTCCAGGCCGATCCTGCAAACACACCGGCATACATTGCACCGGATGTGTCCGGTGCCTGGGCACGGGCCATGCCCGCGCTACCTGCCCACATCAGCCCGATGGCCAGGGTGAGAAGGATCCTGCACATGGGGGCTTGCAAGGGGAAGGGGTTCATCAAGGCGGGTCGGGTTTGATCAAGCAATGGGCAGCGGTAACTATGAGTCCGGCTTATACGCGAAGCGCGTGGTCCTGTCCATGGTCTACTCGGCCTTGCCGGGCTCCTTCGCCCTCATTTCATGGCCAGAATCTCGCCCGCGGATCACCGACCTGGGACCGAATTTTTCCCGGATTTCATCCAGCACCCCCTCAACGGGGGCATCACCGGGGCCGCCTGCGGGATCGGCCCCGAACAGGTCTCCCTCTCCCTGGTGCAGGGTATCTGCGCTGGTCAGCGAATGGGCGCCGATGCCAATCAGTCGGAACGCGCGTCCGTCGGCTTCTCCGCACAGCAGGCGATCACCGGCCCGGTAGATGGCCTCGGGCGAGCAGGTCGCATGCTCCAGGCGGCGTGAACGGGTGAGCAGGCGAAAATCCGAGGTCTTGAGCTTCAGGGTCACGCCGCGCCCGATCACACCGGCCTTTTTCATTCGCTGCGCGACTTTCCCGCTCAGTTGCCGCAGGATCGGGCGCAGCCGGGCGGGGTCCGAGAGATCTTCGGCCAGGGTGGTTTCCGAGGAGATGCTCTTGACTTCACGCACGGGGTTCACCGGGCGCTCGTCCTCACCGCGGGCGAACGACCAGAGCTGCCGGCCGATCTTTCCGTAGCGCGACACCATCTCTTTCTCGCTGATCCCGGCAATCTGTCCGATTTGCGTGATGCCGTCACGCGCGAGGCGGTATTGCAGGGCCTGGCCCACCCCCCACAGCAGTCCGACCGGCCGGCCGGCGAGGAACTCCCGGGCCTCTGCCCGGCCGATCACCGCGTACCCTCGCGGCTTGTCCAGGTCCGAGGCGATCTTGGCGAGAAACTTGTTGTAGCTCAGCCCGATGGAGATCGTGATGGAGAGCCTTGCCTCCACCTTGCGCGCCAGTCCTGCCAGCATCCGGGCGGGGTTTGCCCGGTGCCAGGTGTCCGTGCCGGTAAAATCCATGAACGCCTCGTCTATGGACAGCGGCTCCACCAGGGGCGTCAGGCGCAGCATCATCGAGCGGACTTCACGGCTCGCCGCCTCGTACTTCTGCATGTCTGGTTTCACGACCACGGCATCCGGGCAGGCCTTCAGGGCCTTGAACATCGGCATGGCCGAGTGCACACCGTAGGCCCGCGCGAGGTAACAGCATGCGGCCACCACGCCGCGATGGTGCCTGCCGACAATCACCGGCACTTCGCGCAGCTCCGGCCGGTCGCGCTTTTCGATGGCGGCGTAGAACGCGTCGCAGTCAAGATGGGCGATGGCCAGGGAGTGCAGTTCGCGGTGGCGCACGATGCGCTCGGACCCGCAGGTCTCGCAGGCGAGGGCCTGTGCATCCGGGCGGCGGCCGCAGTCGCGGCACAGCGCAGTCGCGCAGCGATCACCGGGTCCGGGGGTATCTGGTTTCACGGGCACAGTCAGGATGGCGGACCCCGGTCCGTGTACCGCGCACTGAAGAATTCAACAAACGCTGTTTTTCCCATACGGGCCTGCCCCCGTTGACAGAGTATTCAATGATAGCCCAAACCGCCACCCCTGATCCCGGGGGTCGGGGTGAACCGGGGGCGCGAGCTGGACGGCAAGTGCAGTCATGTACATCAAGTTGTTGATTAAAAATGAACTTTCAGGATATGGCCGATGAGTGGCAGGGTGAAACAGCGTGGTCTGGCGGGATCTTTAAGCCCTGCAGGGCCGTATCCGTGCTGGGCTTTTGTGCTGCGCCAGGGGATGCTGTGAGCAGACATCCGGACCTGTCTCACTGCCTTGCAATCGGTATCGTTTTCAGGTGGGCCTCAATGGCCCGGATCACTTCGGGGGAGACCGGGAGGTGGGCTTTTTCGCCCTGCCAGTGCTGATGAAACCGTGCCACGGTTTCATGGGCGGTGTCGAGCACCGGCTTTTCCGCCAGCCGGGCCCCGGCGGCAAGGTGTGACAGCTCACCCGCGGAGAACTCGTCGAAGCGATTCGTGCGGCTTACGTAAAGCGCTGCCTTCGTGTCCGGGATGTAGGGAATCGTGGAGACGAGATCATAGGCGGGCGCGAGGGCTGCATGGCGCCGGTCGGGATAGACCAGTGACCAGTTTTTGAGGTGCAGGTCGGCATTGCCGATCAGCATGCTGAACGTGAGCCGGCGGATGAACTCGCAGATGTCCGCATCGCTGCATTCCGCACCGATGACGCGGGCGATGCTGCGCGCGCTGGCTTTCCTGTACTTGTCGCCGGGGTAGACGGCAAACACCTGGGCGAAGTCCTCGATGTGGGTGCCCGTGCCATCCGGCTGGCGGTCGAAACGCCGAACGGCAAGCGCCTGTCCGTGCAGCGGGCCGGTGTCGCCGGGCAAATTTTCGATCTCCCTGACGTCTGTCAGGGCGTGGTCCGGCACATCCAGTCCGACGCGCCTGGCCAGGGTCATCATCGCATATTCGTTTTCAGGCAGGCCCGGGAACCTGGGTGAGGGCAGCTTGATGATCCACGAGCCGCCCACCCCGTTGGTCGGCACTGCAGGCCCGTCCCCGGTTGTGACCGGGAACTTGAGCTGCGTGCCGGCAAGCGAAAATCGCAGCGCACCCCCGTTCCGGCCCGCCTCCCCAAGGCCTTCCCTGCGGGGGTCGGCGGTGCGCATCGTGATGGCCCCCGGCAAGTCGCGGCCCAGTGCACGCAGCAGGAAGAATTCGCGTGCAGGATGCACACCGGCCCGCCCGGCCAGTATCGCTCGCAGAGGTCCCTCAGGCAGAAGGTTGGAGAAAAACGGCAGTGCGCTGGTCCGGGTCGGCCTGAAGTCGGTAATCAGTGCACCGTACTCGTCCTTGAAATTCAGACCAAGCACAGGTCGCGTGCCATCGGCGACGTAGTCGTCGTTGAACGTGAAGAATATCCGCTCCCCGCTTGTATGCACCAGCGTTGCGACCGGTGTGCCATGCAGCAGGACGTCCAGGACCTGCACATCATTCATGGCCGTCTTCATCCAGCCGGTAGGCCGGGCGGGCCGCCTTGCTCCCGGCCTCGCCGGCTGTCCCGTGAGTCAGTGCGTTGTGCAGGCTGCGAAGCTGTGAGAGCGCATCGCGCAGGCCCGCACGCTGCTGCGTGTTGTGCTGGAAGGCCTGCACGGCCTTGGCGGCATCCTGGATCACCGCGAGGCTGCGGCGCGGGACCCGGACCTGCAGCAGCCCGCGCACCTGGTGGCGGAGCTGGGCCAGTTCTCCTGCTTCCGGGTGCGAGCGCATGAGATCCCCCGTGCGGGCATCCAGGCGCCTGAGCTCGCGTCGCGTCTGCAGGGCAGGCCCGCCGGGAAGCTCCGTGTCCTCCAGGCTGCCCTGTATGATCGACTCGACAGCCGGGACCGCTGCGCGGGGTACGAGCATCGGTTCCAGATCAAGGGCCCGGGCCAGCTCGATGAGGCTGGATACCCGGATATCGACCTCGCCATTTTCGATTCGTGAGATATGGCCCTGCGGCACGGCCGTCATCGTGCCCAGCAGACGCTGACTCAGTCCCTTGGTCGTTCTTGCGCGGTGCAACATGCGGGCAAGGTACTCGGTGGTGTACTTCATAATGATATAGTATTATATATGTATATAATTATTATATTTATATTTATAAATAAATATGTATAGAATCTGAATAATTGATATATATAAATATATTATATAGTATTATTTATATAGTTCTACTGATTATTCCCCGAACGCATGCGCACCCGCGGGGTGTCCTCACGCCTGATGGCACGATTTCCGGCCATTCAGGCAATGCGTCCTGACTGGTCCGGCCGGCATCCTTGTATCCCCGCAGGCTTTCGGGCATCTCGCGGCCGATACAGGTGCGGCATGCGCCGGGCATCGAAAACCCCGTCACCTGCCAGAACGGTTTTCACTTCCACCGTCATGCACCCGGCCCCACGATGTCTCCTGGAATTGACCGGGAATGCTGAGGAATGACACAAATCCTGCACTGGAAACAGCTCGTCTGCTGGGGGTCACTGGTTTTCATGATGGCCGCCGGGACTGCGGCGCGGGCACTTGAACCGGCCACCGCGCCCCCCCGGCTCATCGAGGTGTTCACGGCCTCGGATCTGCCCCCGACCCCCCGGGACTCCACCCGGGCGCATGTGGAGATGCGGGTGTACGAGCTGGACGGCATCGCCAGGCTTGAGGCCAGGCTGTCCGCGAACCTGTCTGGCGGTCCCGGATCGTCGCGAAACATTGCATTGCAACGGGTCCGGCAGGTAAACGAAACAGACCGTGCACGGATGCGCCATGCTGCCGTCGGCTTGGCAAGGGCGGCTCACTACGCAATCGACCGCTATCCGGCCATGGTGTTTGACGGCCAGGTGGCCGTGTACGGTCTTACCGATGTAGCGGCGGCGCTCGGGCACTACCGGGCATGGCGCACCGCGAATCCTCCATGAGCGCCTGGTACCGCGGGCCCTTGCTTTTTGCCGCCGTGCTGGGGATGGCGGGTCCCGTGCAGGGCGGTTCGATCACGACCTCCGGGATCATGGCCCGCACGTCGGCTGCGGCCTCCTCGTGCATGCAGAGGACACCCGTCGGGTCATGCTTCTGGCTGCGGTGCTCGTGGTCCGGGTGCAAGGTCCGCACCTCTGTCAAGGTCGGGCACTACCGCCCGGACCTGGTGGTCAGCAGCTACCACGAACTGGGCGCCAATCCCTGGGTGGAGGCCCGCACGGTGCTCGGCCGGGCCCAGCGCGCGGCCGTACAGGGCGTGCTGGGTGCCCGGTTGCCGGTGGCTGCAGGCGGTGGCGGTCATCGCACCGAGGGGTCCGCCCGCGAGCACCGCAACCTGGTCTTTCGTGAGGCCGATGCGATCGGGCATCCGCTCACGGTCCTGCCCGTTCCCGCCTTCACGTGCCGCTCGCAGACCCGGGCGCTCGTCCCCTACTTCCAGTCCGGCATCGATGCGCTGTCCTGGCGCCAGGCGGTCCCCGAGATGCTGTATCCCGCGAGCTTTACTCCGGGCCTGCGTGAAATCGGTGGCTGGCCGCTGCAGACCTGGGGCGGGGTGTACCCGCGCACGGGGTGGCTCACGCAGGTAGACGAGCCCAAGGCGGCGGCCGTGATCGCACAGCGTGCCGTAGATATCGTCACCCGCACGGGACAGCCACATGTGTACGTTCCGCTCACGGGGTCATCCGCATCGGGCCAGAAGCTGTGGCCCGCAGGCCCGCTGGTGGAACGTGACCGGCGCACCGGTGTCTGGCAGATGCTGCATCCGCGCGCGGATACGGGTTGCGCCGTGTTCGGCACCAGCGATCTGGGGACGTCGGGAAGCTGGGGGGCCGGGCGGGTGGATGAAGGGGGCGATTACGCCTGGTCCCTGTGGCGTCCCTACCAATGTTGCCGGCGGCGCGGCCAGTGGTTCCTGTTCGACATTGACTGGATGGACTGGCCGCCATGAGGGACCGCAGGCAGGCTCTTCAGGCCGGAATGTGCCGGCTCGCCCGGATCATGCGGGGAGGGCTGTGGACGCTGCTGGCCGTGCTGTGCGTGTCAAATCCGGGCCAGGCCGCCATGGCGCCGACGCAAGACGGGTTCTGGTACTACGAGATCGGGGGGGCAAGCCCGGTATCGGCCGCGGCCAACCCGTCCGTGGTCTCGGTCACCCTGGGCGGCTCGGCCCAGCTCGGTGCAGGATACAGCTGCGGCAAGTTCGATCCCGTGGCGGCCGTCACCAACACCCTCAACGAGATCGGGGCCGGGGCCGAGCGCATGATGAATGCCATGACGGCCGCGGCTACTGCCGCCCTGGCGGCCCTGCCTGCGCTCATCCTGCAGCGTGCCAACCCGGGCCTCTACGACCTGTTCCAGAACGCGCTGATCAAGGCCGAGGAGACGTTGCGCCTGGCGACCAAGTCCTGCGAGCAGATGGAAGCCGAAATCGCCCGGGGCAAGAACCCCTACGCCGATCTCGTCGTGCTGTCGAAAGGCAATGACTGGAAGTGGCAGATGGGCATCGCAGGCAACGATGCGGTACAGGCCAGGGATGCCGTGGAGACGGCCAACGGGGGCAACGGCGTGCCATGGATCGGCGGCATGGCCGGGGGTTCGGGCCAGCCGGTGCTGGAATTCACCGGGGACATCGTCCAGGCCGGGTACAACCTCAACATGAACCGTCCGGTCGCCGCCGCGGGACCGGTGCCTGCGGGCTCTGCCGCCAGGCTGGCCGAGGTCTGGGGATCGCCGGTTCAGGCCAGGCGCTGGGTGGTGGACGTGGTGGGGGAGAACATCGTGACCACCTGCGACACCTGCCGCAAGGACAGCATTCCCGGCACCGGCCTGCTGCCCAAGCTGCACCAGGAAGCGGGGTCCGTGACCACGAGTCTCCAGCACCTGGTCGACGGCAGCACGCCCCCGACGCTTACCAACCTGGAGTCCATCGCCGCACCCGGCATCGCCATCACGCGCCAGGTCATCGAGGCGGTCCGGGACATGCCGGCCTCCGAGCAGAACCTGGTCATCAGCCGGCTGGTCTCGGAGATCAGTATTGCGCGGACCGTGGAGAAGGCCCTGCTGGCGAGGCGCCTGTTGCTCACAGGGCGCCAGGTGCCCGAGGTCTATGCCACCGAGGTTGCCCGCGAACATGCCGATGCCTCGATCGCCGAGCTCGACCGTGAAATCGACAGCCTGCTGTTCGAGACCCGGGTGCGCCGGGAGGTCGTCTCCGAGACCGTGGGCGTCCTGCTGCGCCGCGCAACCGCCAGGCGCCAGGCCTCCCTTGCCGTCCCCGCGGTGCGCACGCTCGACCCGAGGCCCCTGGAACGTGGACGCGTGCCGTAGCGTGCACGGCCCGCGCAAGCGCTGGTTCGTGTGCCTGACCCTGCTTGCCTTCGGGCTTGCGGCATGCACCGGGGGGATACTCTGGCAGGCGCTGCACACCTCGCCCATGGTCGAGGTCCGGGCACGGGTCGAGGCGCTGCAGCCGGCCTTCACGGCGGTCCGGATGCTGGTGGTGGCCCTGGTCGCACTGTGCTGGCCGGGCATCATCCGGCTGCTGTCGCGGTGGGGCCGCATGGGTGCGCTCCGGGCGGCACGGCTGCAGGCCTGGCGCTGGCGGGTCGCGGCCTGGCTGGTGGTGGTCGAGCTGATGCTTGGGCAGGATCTGCTGCAAAGGTTCCTGCAGGCCCTGCAGGGAGGTGGCGCATGATGCTCGACAGCTACCTTGAGCTGTTCACCACGCTGTTCGGCTGGGTTTTCTACAACACCCTGTGGGATGTGCTCTCGGGGACGGGCATCGTGTATCTGCCGTTTCTCGGGATCCTGATCGATCACTGGCGGGAACCGGCCGAGGGAGGAGAGTTCGGCACCGCTCCCGGGCTGTCGCTGCGGCGCATGGAGATTGAACTGTTCATCGCGCTGCTGGTGGTGGTACTGGCCGGTCAGCCGGCCGTCCTGACACCTCTGGATTCCGGTACCCTGAGCTACACGCCACCGCCGACCCTGAACGACCCGGCACCCGTTCGCGCAACGCCCGGTGCGCCGCAAGGCACCTTCGGTGCAAACGGGTTCAGCGGCTCCCCGGCAACGGTGAACCTCCCGGTCTGGTGGTATGCAGTGCTGGCCATGGCATCCGGCCTGAACCATGCCGTGGTCGAAGGGCTGCCCTCGGCCGCCGATCTGCGCACCTACGAGCAGCAGGCGCGCCTGGCGACCATTGCCGACCCGCGCCTGCGCCGGGAGGTCAGTGAATTTTTCAGCCAGTGCTATGTCCCGGCCCGCTCGAAATACCAGGCTGAACGTCCGGCAACCCCCGCCATCCGGATGCTGCTGGGTACCTACGGGCCCGATGACCCGGACTGGATGGGATCGCATGTCTATCGCGAAACCCCGGGCTACTACACGGTGCTTCGCCCGTCCACGCCGGTTCCGGGCTGGGCCTATCAGCCTGCACGCGATACCGAGTACGACCCGGGGACTCCGCCGTCCTGGGGCAGACCCTGGTGCAGGCAGTGGTGGGAGGAAAGCTCGATCGGTCTGCGCAGGAAACTGGTTGCACAGGCCGATGCCACCTCGGCCGGGTTTTCAGCCCTGGTCGTGGCCGTGGCACCGGGGCTGGCGGGCGAGCAGCACCAGGATGCGGTTGCCAGGACCGTCCTGGCCAACGCTCCGCCGGTATGGTCGAACAACGACCTGGTTTCAAACAACACCGCAGCGACAGGCTGGCTGGGCACGACGGAGAGCTGGATCAGGGGCGGGCTGGCCGCCGGTGGAGTCGTGGCCGCCTCCGCGCTGTTTTCGGTGACCGTGACCGCCGCCGTGCAGGCCCTTCCCATGATGCAGGCGGTGCTCCTGCTCGGCATCTATGCCCTGCTCCCCATGGTTGTGGTGTTGTCCCGGTACTCGGTTTCCATGATGGTGACCGGTGCGCTGGCCATCTTCACCGTCAAGTTCTGGAGTGTGCTGTGGTATCTGGCCCTGTGGGTGGACCAGAATCTCATCCGGTCCATGTATCCGGACGTCAATGTCTTCTTGCAGGTGTTTGCCAATCCCGGCGAGCATGACCTCAAGCGCATGCTGCTCAACATGATCACGACCAGCCTGTACCTTGGCTTGCCGCTGTTATGGAGTGCCATGATGGCTTGGGCAGGGGTGCACATCGGTCGCTCAATCGCATCGGCTACCTCGCCGCTGAGCCGAGGTGGGGACGATGCCGGGCGCCTCGGTGGCGGCATGGGCAAGGTGGCATTGAAGCGATAGGAATTCTACTAACTAGGCGGTCGGGAGTTCGAATCTCTCCGGGCGCTACTGAATCGTATTCTAATTAATAAGGCAGTTACCGCATCATGCGGTCGCTGCTTTCTGTCTCAGTAATACCAGCGCAGTACTTTTCCAGCACACCCGGTTAGCTGCCTCGATTAGGTTCTTGAGCCTCAGTCTTTGGTTTCCTGTTAACAGCAATTGCATTGCATGATGTACGGTAACACAGTACAATCACTAGATGATTATTCGGTCTGTACGTCATCGTGGATTGCGCAGGCTTCTTGCAGAGGATGACGACCGTTTTTTGAAATTAGGTCTTGCCAGTCGTGTCCGTAAGATAT
>JAPONM010000054.1 GCA_026713925.1 Gammaproteobacteria bacterium | reverse complement strand
GTTATGGATACCGGTTTTCGGCTACGCAATAATGTCGTTTGGTGCATGGCTGTCCGAATTTAATCGTATCCTGATCGTATTCGTACCCTGTATTGTCCTCGGGTTGGCAAGCGGGCATCTGTCGGGATTTTTTGTCATCGGGCTCATCGCGTATGGCCTGTGGACTGCCGGGCAGCTGGTTACCTTGAAAAAATGGCTCGACAGTGAAGCCCGGATTGGCGATGCGCCGGAATACCTGGGTCTAGCCGACCAGCATGTTGCAGGCATCGTGGATCTGCAAAAAAAATACAAGGCCAGGCAGGATGCACTGGAAGATTTAGTTAGCCAGTTCAATGAGATGATTGCAGCCCTTCCCGACGCTGTGGTCGTGATGAAGGCATCCGGTGAAATACAGTCTTCCAATCACGCAGCGCATAATCTGTTGCAAATCAATCCAGGCAGTGACGACAATGCGCAGATTACCCAGCTTTTTCGTGACCCCTCCTTTACCGACTACTTTCATGCTGGCAAGTTCGACGAGCCGCTGGAAGTGCACGGCTCGAGTGTCAGTGGGAAGGAGCTGAGTGTACGGATTATCCCGTTTGGCCAGGACCGGCTGGTCCTGATCGCACAGGACATGTCGCAAACGGCACGGGTCTACGAAATGCGGCGCAGCTTTATCTCCAATGCTTCGCATGAATTGCGTACTCCCCTGACCGTGATTCTTGGGTACCTGGAGACATTGTCCGAACACTCAGGCCTTCCCGGGGCATGCAAAACCGCCGTGCATTCGGCGGGGCTTCAGGCCCAACGCATGAAGCAGTTGGTCGAGGACCTGCTGGCCTTGTCACGCATCGAGTCGACTGCTGCGGTCGCGAAGAAGTCTGCAGTGGTCCCCATGCCCGCCGTCATCATGGAAGTTGTCAAGGAGGCCCAACTGTCGACGGGGATCGCTGATCAGGACATTCAGGTGCGGATCGAGACGGATGTCGGTTTAAGAGGTGACCTGCAGGAAATTCACAGCGTGGTGTCCAATCTAGTGAGAAATGCCGTCAAACACACTGATGCAGGCACGGAAATCCGGGTCATCTGGAAGCAGACAGAAGAGGGTCAGGCAGAGCTGACGGTTGCAGATACCGGAGAGGGCATCGCACCGGAACACATTGACCGGTTGACGGAAAGGTTTTACCGCGTTGATGCTGGGCGTTCACGTGAAAAAGGGGGCACGGGTTTGGGATTGTCCATTGTCAAGCATGTTATTGAAAGGCACGAAGGCGATCTGCTGATCAGCAGCCAACTCGGCCATGGCGCCCAGTTCACCTGCAGGTTCCCTGCCAGACGGTTGTTCTTCGAAAATACCTGAAGCCGGCAATCTGCTGTTCGGCCGGCTTCACAAAAATGTAATAAATTGCCCATATGCTTGTAACACAGGAAGTTCAAGATTAGCGGTATCCCCAAAATATATTTCATGACCAAGGAGTTATACATGTACACATTTTTTGGAAAGTGCAATGCACTTCTGATTGCCTTGCTGCTGACGCTGTCCCTGTCGGTCACGGCAGAAGTCAAGGTTGACCCCGACCTTGGGGAGTATGCGGCAACGAGTGGCGTTTCCGGAAATCTGTCGAGTGTGGGATCGGACACGCTGGCCAACCTGATGACGCTCTGGGCAGAAGAGTACAAGCGTTTTTATCCGAATGTGAACATTCAGGTCCAGGCTGCAGGTTCCTCGACAGCACCCCCGGCACTCACTGAAGGAACCTCAAGTCTTGGTCCAATGAGTCGTAAGATGAAGGACAAGGAGATTGCAGCATTCGAGAAAAAGTTTGGCTACAAGCCGACCCCGGTTCCGGTAGCAATCGATGCTCTGGCGGTGTATGTGCACAAGGATAACCCGGTTGAAGGCATGTCCATTGCGGATGTGGATGCAATTTTTTCCAGCACCCGCAAGTGCGGTGGCAGCATGGACCTGACCACCTGGGGTGAACTCGGCCTGGAAGGGGACTGGTCCAAGCGCGACATCCAGCTGTTCGGCCGTAACTCCGTTTCTGGCACCTATGGATATTTTAAGGAAAAGGCGCTTTGCAAGGGTGACTACAAGTCCACTGTGAACGAACAGCCTGGTTCTGCATCCGTGGTGCAGTCCGTGTCCTCGTCACTGAACGGTATTGGCTATTCCGGTATCGGATACAAGACATCCGGTGTGCGGGCCGTGCCGCTGTCAAAGACGGCCGAATCGGAACGCGTCGAGGCCACACCTGATAATGCGATTTCCGGAATGTATCCGCTGGCACGTTTCCTGTACGTATACGTGAACAAGGCGCCAGGTGAACCTTTGTCTCCTCTTGAGGGTGAATTCATCAAGATGGTACTGGCAACGCAGGGTCAGATGGTCGTGGTCAAGGATGGTTACATCCCCCTGCCTTCAAAGGTAGCGGCCAGAGCTCTGGCCGCCCTTGGGCTTTGACCCGGCCAGGTAAACAACAATAATCATGTCGCCGGATTCAGATACCAATGACCTGACCTTACCCAAACCACTGGAATTCAACCTGCTGTTGTGGCGCAGGCGCTCGATCCGGGATTTTCTGGCCCGGTACATGGTCGGGGTAGGCGGCATCGCCGTCATTGGCTCGATCATCCTCATTTTTGTCTTCCTGTTTGCCGTGGTCTTCCCCCTGTTCAAAGGTGCACAAATGCACCCAATTACAAGCTACAGCCTGTCGCAGAGGGAAGCCGGAGACACCCTGATGTATTCGACAGAAGAGCAGGCGGAGATTTCCATGCGTCTGGATTCGAACGGGGTGGTGCACTTCTTCTTTGTGGATACTGGAACAACCGTTCAGAAGGTTGATCTGCTGGCAGGTTTCAATGCCCGCGTCAGCAGCTGGGCCCATGTCAATGCTGACCAGAACATTATTGGTCTGGGACTGGACACCGGGCAGATCCTGATTTTCCGGCACAGCTATGTTCTGAAGTATGGCGACAACCGGCGCACCATTGTCCCCCGAATTACCTATCCCTATGGTGAGGAACCCCTTGATCTCGAAATCGGCAACCGGGGTGTGATCAATTTTGCCGCAGGGGACAATGAAGAGGGGCTGACCATCTTTGCCCATACCGAGGATGGTTCGAACCTCATCGATTTCAAAAAAAATTCCTCGTTCATGGATGAAGATGAAATGGAACTGGAGCTGGCCAGCCGGGTGGAGTTGCCCTATATCCGTACCCCGATCCGGGCTCTGCTGTCACCGGAAAGACAATGGCTGTACCTGTTGAGCCAGGACGGTGTGATCGCTATTTATGATATTCGCTCCAGGGACAGACCTGCCCATGTTGAGGATGTCTCGCCTTTGGAAGAAGGCCGCACACCGGCTTCATTCGAGTTCTTGGTCGGTGGAATCTCGGTATTGTTCGGCGATGACCGGGGCAATATCTATCAATTGTTTCCGGTGCGCGATGAGGCTGGCATGCAGCACCTGACCAAAATCAGGCAGTTCAACAGCGGCAGTTCGAAAATTTCGGGAATAACGAGCGAGCAGTTGCGCAAAGGGTTCCTGGTTACGGATGAAGCCGGTAATGTCTCCATTTTCCATACTACGGCGTCGCGGCACTTGCTGACCGAAGGAATTACCGACCGTCCGCTTTTGCACCTAAGCATTGCACCGAGAAGTAACAAGATCCTGGCTGAGGATAATACCGGTGCGCTGCATGTCTGGAAGCTGGACTCCGAGCATCCGGAAGCCTCGTTCAGCTCAATCTGGGGCAAAGTCTGGTACGAGAGCTATCCGGAACCGGATTTCGTGTGGCAGTCTTCTTCCGCATCAAGTGATTTCGAACCGAAATTCAGCCTGACTCCGCTGACCTTCGGCACGTTCAAAGCAGCATTTTATGCCATGTTGCTGGCAATGCCGCTTGCCATTTGCGGGGCCATCTTCACGGCCTACTTCATGGCCCCGCAAATGCGGGGTGTGGTCAAACCCACCATTGAAATCATGGAGGCCCTGCCTACTGTAATCCTGGGATTTCTGGCTGGCCTGTGGCTGGCACCTTATGTGGAGGCCCATCTGCCAGGCATTTTCATCTGCCTGCTGGCCATCCCGGGAGGGATGTTCTTGGCTAGCCTCATCTGGTGGCATGTTCCGGAAAGCGTCAAGATGCTCATTCCAGATGGCTGGCAGGCCGCACTGCTGGTTCCTGTGGTCCTGATCTGCGGGTGGCTGGCCCTGGCCATGAGCCCGTGGATGGAAAACACGCTGTTTGACGGCAACATGAGAATCTGGATCACAAATACCTTGGGTATCGGATATGACCAGAGGAACTCGATTATCATTGGCATTGCAATGGGATTTGCAGTCATCCCAACCATTTTTTCCATTGCCGAAGATGCGGTGTTCAGTGTTCCAAGGCATTTGACTGCCGGGTCTTTGGCGCTGGGTGCTACGCCATGGCAATCCCTGGTACGAGTCGTGTTGCCTTCTGCAAGTCCCGGGATATTTTCCGCAACCATGATTGGACTCGGGCGTGCAGTAGGGGAAACCATGATTGTACTCATGGCTACCGGCAATACCCCGGTGATGGATTTCAGCATCTTTGAAGGGATGCGCACGCTTTCCGCCAACGTTGCGGTAGAACTGCCGGAGTCGGAGGTGGACAGCACCCATTTCAGGATCCTGTTTTTGGCTGCACTGGTGCTGTTTATATTCACATTTTTCTTCAACACCATCGCAGAGATTGTCCGTCAGCGGTTGCGGGAAAAATACAGCACGCTCTAGGGGACCGTTTTACAGGCTAACACATGTCAGACCAAACGAATCAGAACAGTTTCAAGTCATTCATGTCATCCGGACAGCCCTGGGTATGGATGAACGGGGGGGCTGTGGCCATCAGCATGGTCATGGTGACCGGTCTGTTGCTGCTGATCGCTGCCCGTGGTCTGGGCCATTTCTGGCCCAAGACGGTATACGAGATTGAGTACGATAACGGTACCAACATCGTGCAAATTGTAGGTGAACGGGTAGAGACGGAAGAAGTACCCAGGAAACGGATTGTCGAATCCGGGATCAAGATTGACAGTGACGAGGACCTGATCAAACGTAGCCTGATCAAGGTAGGTATTCGTGATGTGCTGGGTGTTGACTTCATGCTTACGGTCGCACCCAACGAAAAAAGTGTGCGCGTCCCGGAAGACGTGCTCGTGCTGGAACGCACGCAATGGGGAAATTTTTATGGCTATCTGACTGGCGTGAAAGAAGGCGACAGGACGGTAGATTTGGCTGGTGCTGCCATGTGGGATGAGTTGGAGGTTCGCCTGCATCGAGTGAAAGAGCTGAGAGAACGTATCGAGCATATCGAG
>JAPONM010000053.1 GCA_026713925.1 Gammaproteobacteria bacterium | reverse complement strand
TACACGTTTGGGGCGTTTGGCGCTACAGCAGCGGGCACATGGGAGTGGTCACAAGGCGCAATTACGGCTGCCCAGGGCATTATGCTGGCAGCCGGCGGTGCGGCTATCAACCTTATCCGACCATTGCCCGGTCAGCCCAGTTCATCCACTCCCAGCACCGGCAGTCCGACCTACTCTATCGGTGCTCAGGGCAACCAGGCAAGGTTAGGCCAGCCGATCCCCGTCAACTACGGCAAAATGCGGATTTACCCCGACTTTGCCGCCCGGCCTTACACCGAATATGAATCCAATGAACAATACCTGTATCAGTTGTTCTGTATCGGGCAGGGACTTAATGAGTTTGGCAATATAAGGCTTGACAATACCCCGTTAGACAACTTTGAAGATGCAACTGTTGAAGTAATCAAGCCCCATGAAAAAGTCACCCTGTTATTAAAAACAAATTCTGTCCATTTCTTTCTTTTCATCCTCCGCCTTAATTAACAAGCTGACCAATTCCGTTTTAATTATTTCAATCTCATTTAATAAATTCCTTAATTAAATCAAGGCTCTGTCCGGGTCGTAATTAATTAACTCGTCAAACTGATTTAAATGAATGCTTAATAATTCTTTAATGGCTGTTAACTGCATTGTGGTTCATTCTCTTTAATAACATTAAGGGCATAAGGGGAGTTAACTCTCTGCCAACCTGCAAACGAGTACCGCCGCCCCAAGCCGATATTTTATGCGTGCAATTTCAAACGAAAATTTTCCTGATAAGTAGGTCAGAAATCTATTTCTTCCTTTTCGTAGTCAGGCACTATGCGTCTGTCCCGGTACGGCTGGCGAATCTCGGTGGTTCCGTCCTGTAAGCTGCCGCCAGCAACCGGGAACATTTCCAGGGAAACATAATCATGCAGCGGATCGGCACAGGCCAGCAGTCCGGATTCACTGTCGCACAGTATCCAGGTGAAACCGTCCGTGCGCAGGTCACTATGGTAGATAGAGGCTTTCCGGGGTTGTTTATTCAACCTGTTGCACTCAGCCTTGTACATAGTGACCGCCCTTTGAAAGCTTGTTTCCACCAGACCAAACAGACAGCTGTCAGGAATCGGAGTGGTTTCTAAAAATCGCATTACAATACGCTCTCTTTAACGTCAGTTAATAGTACGGACAGGCATCACCCCCGGCCTGAGTGTGCCGTTTTTCGTCAGTTCTTCAACGTCCTGATTCGACAGCACCAGACACACGCCGTCGTACAGGGCAATAAACACATCCGACTTATCCCGATATATTCGCCCCGGTATCAGCTCGTTGACAAACTCCGGCGCAGTATGCACCGGGATCGGTTTTTGTCCTTTTGGTCGCTTACGTAGTTTTTGATTCATTCGGGTTGGCTCTCTTGGGTTTCACCTTCCAGCCCTTGACCGCAAACCGGCGTTCCAGGCGTGAATGGTAAGTGTCTTCGGTTTCTGCCGTCTCTGGCAGTGGCGGCAGTCGCTGTAAGAATCCATCCGCGTGTTTGCGCTTTGCCCTTTTCCCCAGTACCTCCCGTTGGTAGCAGTCCGGGCAGAGGCTGGCAAACAGGATCATCGGTTCCCGCCCGTGCTGCTGGGTAATCTGCACACAGCGGTTCTCCTGGTATATATGCTTTTTGCGACAGAACGCACAGCGCACCATGTATTGCCAGGTCTTGTATAAAGGTGGGGTGCATCCAGGCGGCTTGTGTATACGCGGTTTGATTAAATGCGGTTTGATCTTCATCGGTCACTATGCACAACGCTTAAATGGCTTCGGTCTTTCTTCCTTGGCTTCACATTCAATCCCAGCTTGGACTCACCGTAACTGATCCACCGATTGTTCAGACTGATTGTTTCCTCTGCCAGCTCAATCAGGTTTGTCAGGTCATCTGCACTGGCATCCATCCCGCCCGGCATGCCCGGTTCAAAGGCCTTGCGCTCATGCAGGAACACAATCATTTCCTGCTGTTTCAGCATTTTGTCCTGGTAAGCCCGGTAAAGCTCAAGCATCCGGTCAAGTCGTTGCCAGATTTGGTCTGTGTTGGTCATGGTGGTCTCCTGTCGTGTTGACAAAAAACGTGGTGATTTAGTGGTTTGAGGTAGGCTAGGTTGGCTAAGGTCTGCACAAGCCCTGTGACACAAGGGCTTAGGCTATGCCAACCTCGTTTTACAAGGTCGGCTACAGGTTGGCAGGTTGCTTTTTGAGGTTGGCAGGACAGCTTTTAATAGCCAACCTATACCAACCTTTTTATAGATAAAATAAAAGGTTGGCTATGCTGTAGACCTTATAAACCGTAAGCTCTGCCAACCTAGCCAACCTTGCCAACCTCTAATCAGATTTCTGTGAAAACTTCCTCTGTTGTATGCCCAAGAATACCGGCAAAGCGCTTGCACATATCCTTGACCTCGGACAGTTCAAACATGCGCGGGCTTTGTGGCGTGCTGCGGGTCTTGTTGATACCCATTGCCCTCATCAAGTTACCCACCTGTGTCTCGGCGGATCGTTGCGTAACGTCCAGGTGAATATTGTCTTTTGCCCACTCGCGGTACTTGTCCGCCAGTTCCTTACCTTCAATCCTTGCCGCCAGTGGCTGACCGTTGGGCATGGAATGGGTCTCCAGCCATGAATAGCACCACTGCTGCACCGGCTTCATGGATTGCAGCTTCTCAGCAATCAACCCTTTTGTTACGGGTGCATGGTGCGGGTCAAACTGGCTGATATCCAGATTCAGCAGGTAGTGCAGCAGGTAACGCGCACCGCCATGGTTCAGCCAGCCGTACAACGCCTTGAAGTGGGCTTTGTTCTGGGCATACTTGGCGTCAGGCTCCACCACCAGATAGCGGCGTTCCCGTTGCCCGGCCTGTAGTACATGGTCGTGGTTGGAGCTAAAAATAAACCGGGCAAAGTTCGGTATTGGCTCCGGGTCAATGCCTTTTCGCTCCATGCTTACCGTCGGCTCTGAAATCAGGGCTTTGAGCTTGTCGGCGGTCTTGGGATCGGTCAGCTTAACCTCATCCGCGAACACCATCAGCCGGTTAGCGACAATGCTGTTAAACCGCCCGGTTAGCTGGTTATCGCCGTTCAACTGGACAAAGTGCTGACCAAGGATCTGCTCAAAGGGCCTGACCATCGTCCCTTTGCCTGTGCCTTCAACGGATTTCAGCAGCACCGCGACCGACGGTTTTTCATCCGGCTTTTGCAGCATATGGGCGAACCACTGGATCAGGTACTGGCTGACCTCTTCATCCCCACTGCATAACGCTTTTCGTACATGGTGCAGGAATGCACCCACGTCGCCCTTTTCAGCGGGTACTTTGAAGCCCTGCCACAAATTAAACACGTCCTTCGGACACGCCTGCACATTGGGCTGAAAGGTGACACCGCCGGGCATAAAGTTTTTTCCCGGCCAGTGCAGCCAGGCTTTACCGGCGTTCATGCCAGCCACTTTTGGCTCGCATAGGAAATAGTTTCTGAACTCCGACAGCGGCTCGAACGCCATCGCCATTCCTCCGGTCGCGGCGTTGTAACGCTGCCGGGCTATGTAGTGCTTGCCCGATAACACCGTGTGTGTGTATTGCTGGTTGAACTCCTGCAACTGCCCAATCTCATCCGGCG
>JAPONM010000052.1 GCA_026713925.1 Gammaproteobacteria bacterium | reverse complement strand
TTCCTAGCCTCCTGTCGCTTCCAGTCAATATGTTGACAACAATTGATGTGGGTAGCCAGCCAGGTTTTCGAAGATCCTGGAATTGATCAGACTTTCTCTTCCTTTCGCCAAGTGTGGACAAAGGATAGCCATACCGGACGAACCGACCTATCTCGTCTGACCGTCCCCTTTCGTGACTACGTTGAATCCCAAGATCCTCCGATGCTCGGGCTCTGTTCTCGGTGGAACGAGCATATATCCCGCTCAGCGACCTTAAATCCGCGGCAGACAAGCTGAATGTGTAGAACCAAGCCTCAGGTTTGGCTTGCCTTTCACTGGGGTCCCAATGAATGTTGTCCCAATCGTTCAGCCACTGCCGTACTTTAAGAGCAGGAATGCTGCGTTGGCGATATTGTTCATGCATTGTGATCTCGTTCGTGCGGCTTGCAGAGCAGTTGTTTTGGCCACCTTCCACAAATCAAATTCTTGGCAATATTCTGGTTGCTTCAACTAGGCTGATCGGGGAGAAGGGTCAATCCGCTACCAATTGGGGCAACGGCGAAAAGTCAGACAACTTCCTATGCAATTGGTCACTCCAATCCACGGCGTTTCCACATCTGGAGCTGGCCCCTGGCCAACAGACGAATGTCATGTGCTCCTGCTCAGATTGTGGGCGTGCCACGCTCCGAGCGCATCACCCGTTCCCAAAAGTCGAAATCGACATTCATGTAGAGCCCGGTCCACATGAACCTTCGGCAGCCTTTCCAGCATGTCCAGCCCCAGCAGCATCTGCCGGTCCGGTTCATAAGGACGGTACGTCGGGTCCAAGACAACTTCACCAAAGAATTAACGTATGAGAAGGCCATTTTGGGCTTGCTGGCAGTGGCCCAATCTACCAAAGGAGGGCCGCATAGGCTGCATCATGCCTCAACGCGAATGGGAGTGCCTTCTGCAGCCCACGCTCATTGAGCGGTTTGTGATCCCCTTTCCTGACAACTCTCATATGAGGATTGCAGAGGATCATGCGGCTGCGCCAAAGTTGAATGTGCTTTATCATGTGATTGAAAAGTGTCTCAATTTGGCAGTAAATTGACA
>JAPONM010000051.1 GCA_026713925.1 Gammaproteobacteria bacterium | reverse complement strand
TTTGCCTGGCTGGGCCGGTGCCGCCGACTGTCCAAGGACTACGAGAGCACAGTGGCGAGTTCACTGGCGTGGACGCAGCTGGCGGCGTGCCGGAACATGGTGCGCCGAATTGCCCGTGCCAGGGCCAGGCAAAAAGAGAACCATGTTCCGGCGTGAGTGTGCATGAAACAGGGAAATGTGACTTTCGAATCGGGCACTAAGGACATGGCCACAAGCCAACATGCATCAGTGGACAAAGCCGAGTTCGCTGGCCTGCACGAAATGATGAATGAGGCAACGTCCGGGAGCATTATCGCGCAAATGGCTGGTCTCACCAGTTTCAGATTTTTCAACACCTTTGCCCAAATGTATAGGCTTCTGGTGCAAGGCGTGACTACTGGAATTCGTGTGGATCAAGTTCGCGGTCAAGACGCCGAAGCTTCATGAACGTCCTTCGCCGGACTACGCTGTTCCAAACTCTATGATGCCAGCGCCTCAAGGTCGCAGAAAGGCTTCCGCGTTGAACAGATCTGTACTGTTGCAAAACCTTCGAGCGTTCACCATCAATGTGGGACAGCATAGATTCGTCATGAACAACCACCGGCGGATCCAAATAGTACACCATGCCCAGCCCGTTTTCCCAAAACCTTGAGATGAGCCAATCGATTTCGTAGGTTGGTCGAGGGAATTGCATTAGTAAATGTTTCGCTGCCCGCAGTGTAATCACATATCCATATGTACCCACATCGCTGTATTTTAGTCGACCCAATCGATAAGGGGGATAGAGCTCATATAGCGGAACAAAACGCGGTTTCTGCCATTGGCGCTGCAATTTGACGATGTCGAATTTGTCCTCCTTGCCCTCCAGCAATCTTAGCACTGGTTGAAGATCTCGATGCAACATTGCATCATCTTCGAATATTGCCGCCATTTGGATGCGATTTTCTATCATATGGCGAAAAACTGCAAAATGCGAAAGTGTGCAACCTACAGCGCCTCGACCTGCAGGGGGAAGCATGTTGCGGTCTCTTGCGCTGTAATCCAGTCCTTCAAATACTTCGTCCGGTATCTCCTTACCGTCAACCGCGGGCCAGTATTCAAAGCTCATTCCAATGTTTGCAAACTGTTGTGAGATTGCCTGTCTGCGCTCTTTGGCAAATTCAAGACTGATCACGAAACACTTGATGGCAACACTCCTTTTCAACGGTTACTCAAGGCCAGGATTGATTGGATGCCAACACGATTTGCATCCGTCAACCGCAATCCGTGCTGTCCACTCACCATTCGCATGTCGCCCTCCTGCCACCTTGCGAGATCCATTGCAATTCATCGCTCGGACATATTGATGCCTGCTTCACTGGAAGATTTCGCCCCTTCAATCTGATCCACAAAGCAAGCTCAACTGCCATTGTAGTATGCCTAATACCAAAGCGATTTTTTATTCATTAACGGCAAAGCGCGGTTTGGGCGATCATGCATTGGCCCATGTCCGCGTCATGATCGAAGCTGTCCCGTCCGGGTCATTGGCAGACCTCCGCCACGCCTGCGTCATCGCCGTCTGCACATCGTCCTCCGTCCTGTGCCCACGGTTGCGCAGGAAGTTGGACTTGATCCAATCCCTCGCTCGCTCCATCGGATTGAGCTCGGGTGCGCCAGGCTAACTGGTGTAGGTGTTTTGGGTGAAAGTCCCGAGAAAGGAAAGGTTAACCACCAGCTTTCCCGCG
>JAPONM010000050.1 GCA_026713925.1 Gammaproteobacteria bacterium | reverse complement strand
TACCGCTCTTACCGGCAAGCCCGTAAATACTGGCTTCACCTCTCACAGGAGGTTTTGTCCCTGGAGGCTATTTTTGGGGTACGTTTCACAATCCAGCACCAGGGGCGCAGGTTGAAACAGGAACCCTTCGTCTTGTCCGGTAATAGTCTCCATCTCACAGCCAAACCCCTGTATCAGGTCTCTCAGGTCTTGCCAGTCGTAACCGCCGTCAGCCCTGACCTTGCGGATGGTCGGATAAACTTCGAACAACTGCTCAATCACCCGACGACCACCCTTATTTATCGTGCTCACCAGCGGAATGCACCACCAGAACCAGCAACTGTAGGAGAGTATAAAACCCGGGAAGAGTTATTGCTGATCCTGAAATATCCGTGGCTGCCGCTCCATAACAGCTGGAGTGAGCGGCAGATCAGAGAGTATGTAAAACGGCGAAAGATCAGTGGTGGTGCACGAAGCGCTCTCGGTCAACGTTGCCGGGACACATTTGCGAGCCTGAAAAAGACATGCAAGCTACATGGCGTGTCATTCTCCAGATACCTGAAGGATCAAATTTCCGGAGCCGGGATTATTCCCCAGTTATGAGATCTGGTGCGAGAAAAATCTGCTCAGCTTATGACCAACTCTGCCTACAGTTACGGATTCATCCCGACCTTCATTCTCCGTGGGGTATGAATCATCATCCGGCGAGTCTGAAGATTGAGGTTCATAATTAACACTTGTTTTTTCTGACAGAATCCACCAAACCCAAGCCAAATGTTCACTATCTATGTCCTTATAAGACACTTCTATGACCTCAATGCCTGCCTTTTTGTACGTTTCGACCTTCAGGATAGTCCTTCCGGTTTTCTTTAATGACTGGTCAGAAATATAATGATGTGGTCCC
This sequence comes from Gammaproteobacteria bacterium, assembly GCA_026713925.1. Lineage (GTDB taxonomy): Bacteria > Pseudomonadota > Gammaproteobacteria > UBA4575 > UBA4575 > WTFY01. The sequence goes on along the minus strand of JAPONM010000050.1, from coordinate 711 downwards.
TGAATTTCAATAGCTAATCCTAAGCCAGGTAGATATAAATCAACCGGCGGCAAACGGTTACGAGAGTGTTCCGCATGGACCTCTAGATTGGGATATCTACGAATCAATCGCTGTTTAAACGTGTCCTGCAAGCAGGACGTGCGGGTCTTGTATTCTGGGTTAACATTTGCCTCTAATTCAAGCCATAGCGCGGCCATTGATAACATTCCTGCCAATTGCTCATCCATTTTTTGTTTAGCCAAAGCATCATACCAGCTCTTCATCAGCGATTTTAACCGGTCATTCATTGAAATATTTCTAGCCATGAATACCATAAAGCTCCAAAGTAGCTGGGTTTGGACATCTGTTGAATACGAGCCACTCAATGAGAGGGTATGTAATATTTTCTCAATTATTTGGAGCTCAATACCTTCTCCCAAAAAAGCTATCGCCCACAGCAGGTTGGCGATTTCCTGAGGCTTAAACCCGACCTGATGGCTCGCCACCTGGACCACCTGCGGCAACAGCGCCTTCAACGCCTCGTTGGCCAGGTCGCCCTGATCCAGCTTGAGCAGTCCGTTCTCCACCAGTTTCGCCAGCGCCCACAGCAGGTTGGCTATATGTTGTGGAATAAACCCGGCCTGATGGCTCTCTACCTGTGCCACCTGCACCACCTGCAGCAACAGCGCCATCATCGCCTTGTTGGCCAGGCCGCCCTGATCCAGCTGGAGC
>JAPONM010000049.1 GCA_026713925.1 Gammaproteobacteria bacterium | reverse complement strand
TGCCCACGCCAATGCTTGCTGCAGCCTCGCGGGCGGTAGCCACAATCCCTTCAATCTCGGCCCCTTTGTCCACGATCCTTTCTTGCGCTTCATCGTATGTTCTTTTGGTACGGGCGATTGTTTGTTCAAGCTCGGCAACATTTTGCGCAATGCTGGCTTCATTGTGTTTGTGTTTCAGATAAAGAATGCTCGGAATTGCAGCAGTGCGCAGCTCATGGACTGCATCTTCAAGTCTAGTGCAAATGATGTCTCTGTGGTCTCTTGGATTTTGGATTAGTGCGATCCTAAACGCTTCAACCTGCTGCAAATGTTCAAAAGACTTGTAAAGTGCTGAGCGTATCGGCTCGACATCCTTCTTAGGGATTTCTTCAAGGGGCAGGTTCGCCAGATCCTTGGCAATTGACAAAGCTTCGTCTATCTCCGCTCGAATCCTTTCGAAATTGATTTCTCCCCATTCCTCCCTGCAAATCAACTGTTCGGTATCGGGAAATTTCTGCAATTTTTTCAACTCGTTCCTCAGTCCAATTACAAATCCATCTGAAGCCATACTTTGTTCCTTGTTGTGTTGTTGTTCGGTCAAACGCGTCTCAGTTGCAGGAAATGTGCTTGAATGGTTGCGGTCTGCCCTTGCCAGGGCCAGGACCCATTGGGCAATTTCACATCATGGATTTCCCTGATTCGACACACAAGACCATTCATTGACAGGGACACTACAACGAGCAGCCCCCTTTGGATCACCGATGAGCGTCTCAATCGCGTCAAGCGACTGTATCTGTTGTTTGCCAAGCCCAGAGACCTTCTGCGTGTCTGCGACAAACGGGTTCTTGGCGGTATCATCCATGTCCAAGAATACTGCCTTCGCTGGAGTGACGTACTTGCCGAGTATGGGCCCGCCAAGACTCTTTGCAATCGATTGGTGCGCTGGAGCATGAAAGGCATCTTCGCCAAGTTCTTCAAAACAGTCGTTTCCGAGAGTGCCGATGTCGAAACGACGATGATCGCCGCCACCCATGTCAAGGCGTACCGCACAGCAGCTGGCGCCAGCCTCGGGAAGACCCTCGCCGGATCCTGGACAGGCAGAACACGCGGTGGCCTCAACTCGAAACAGCACATGCTGACTGATGGGCTCTGCAGGCCGATCAGGATGCTCCTGTCGGCCGGCAACAT
>JAPONM010000048.1 GCA_026713925.1 Gammaproteobacteria bacterium | reverse complement strand
GTCGTGGCGGGCACAGCAGTGAAATTTTTAAAAACTTGAGTCAGGCCGGGCGTCTCCTGGTGCTGGACCAGGATCCACAGGCCGTTGCCCATGCCAGGAAGCTGTTTGCCGGGGACGGGCGCGTCATGGTCGAGTCGGCCAATTTCTCAAGCATTGTGCAGATTGCTGAAGCACACGGGTGGAGGAACAAGGTTAAAGGCATTTTGTTTGATTTGGGGGTTTCATCTCCGCAACTGGATGATCCCAAGAGGGGATTTAGTTTTGTACAGGATGGGCCACTGGATATGCGCATGAATACGAATGAAGGGATCAGTGCAGCAGACTGGATACAGCGGGCCAGTCTTCATGAACTTGAAAAAGTACTCAAGGTGTATGGCGAGGAGCGGCATGCAAAAAAGATAGCGCGTGCCGTGCTGGCTCAGCGGGAAACCAGCCCCCTGAGGACAACGGGACAGCTGGCCGAGATTGTGAAACGCTCGATCCCGGCATCCGGCGAAAAAAAACATCCGGCAACACGTACCTTTCAGGCCATTCGGATCTTCATCAACAAGGAATTACAGGCACTCGAAACTGCGCTGCACGGCAGTGTAGAGGTGCTGGCCGAATATGGACGCCTGCTGGTCGTCACTTTCCATTCGCTGGAAGACCAGATGGTGAAAAGTGTGTACAGGAAACACAGTCAATCCGATGTACCGCGCAAGCTGCCGGTGGTCGGGTTGCCCGAATCCAAATTAAAGCGGATCGGGAAACCGGTCAGCCCTTCATCCGGGGAAATCGCCGCCAATAAACGGGCGCGCAGCGCCAAGCTCTACGTGATGGAGCGTGCAGCATGCTAGGCAGGTTCGTACTTGTTCTGATCTTGATCGCGGCGAACGTGCTTACCGGGGTAGGTGTTGTGTATTCGAAGCATTCATTGCGTAAAGACTTTATCGAGTTGCAGAAATTGCAGAACAGTTTTGACGAGTTGCAAGTCGAATGGGGTCGTCTGCAACTGGAGCAAAGCACCTGGCTGGCGCATAGCCGGGTAGAAAAACTGGCACGTGAGGAACTGGATATGAGCCTGGTCCACAAGGAAAGGCTGGTACTCCTGGAGTCCCGCTGACATGAAGAAGCGGGTACCGAATTCCAGCCTGAGACGATTGTTCGTCCTGTCCGTATTTGTGTTTGGGCTGGGTGTTTTATTTGTACGGGCCGTGGATCTGCAGCTGTTTGAACATGAATTCCTGGAGGAGGAAGGTAAGGCGCGCCACTTGCGAGTAGTTGAGATGCCTGCGCATCGCGGGATGATTCTGGACCGAAACGGTCAGTTACTCGCAGTGAGCACGCCGGTTTTTTCTGTATGGGCCAATCCCGCTGAGGCACTGAACAACCTTGAATCCGTTGAGCATGTTGCAAAAATCCTGAATTTGAAGGTGAGCGACCTGGTCCAAAAACTTGAGCAGAAAAAAAACCGGCAATTCCTGTATATCAAGCGCCATATCGGCCCGCAGCAGACCAGCCGTTTGCAGCAAAGTGAATTGTCAGGCATTTATCTGAAACGGGAATACCGACGCTATTACCCGACCGCGGAAGTCAGTTCTCACGTGATCGGTTTTACGAACATTGACGATATCGGTCTTGAAGGCATCGAACTTGCCTATGAAGACTGGTTGGCAGGACAGCCAGGTGCCAAGAAGGTG
>JAPONM010000047.1 GCA_026713925.1 Gammaproteobacteria bacterium | reverse complement strand
TCCCCCAGCGTCGTTACGGTGGAGCCTGTCCCCAGGTTGATGTCGATGTTTCCAGAGTTTGAATGATCAGCCCTAATCCCGTAGGAGTAGCCCCCCAGCGTCGTTATGGAGGAACCTCTCCCAAAGTCAATGTTGATAAGGAGAAGGGTGCACGGACGCACCCGAGCTGTAGGCCAGTGTGCACTGGTCCTGATGATTCCGAAAGGATGAAACAGCAATCAGAACAGGAGATAGCAGAATGAATGTTAATCAAAAAATAAGCGTTGATCTGGTCAAGTACCAGAAGGCCATGAATTTCAGTGCCAAGAAGGACGTGCGCTACTACCTGCTAGGCGTGTGCATCCAGCCTTGCCCGATAGGTGGAACGATGATTGTTGCCACGGACGGACATGCACTCGGAGCCTTCCACGATCCGAAAGGACAATGTGACAAAGAGGTAATCCTGAGTCTGGACAAGCGTGATCTTACCCAGTACATCAAGGAAGGTGCAGTACGTGCCACTATCGAGCGCAAGGAAGAGAACCAAGTGGAGATAACCCTGTACTGTAAGGACAAGTGCGACCCACAGTACGAGATCCGCAAGGCATGGCACAACAAGGACGTTATCATTGATGGGAGATTTCCTGAATGGCAACGTGTGGTTCCTAGTGATCTTCCTGAAACAGATCAACCCCTATCCAATGGCGTGAGAGTGAGCAATCTGGACAAGTTCAGGTTCACAAAGGTCGCATCCAGAGAAGGCGCTGGAATACGCATGTATCCCACAGAAGATAAAGGTAAAGGTGCAATACTTGTCTTTATCGACAAGGAGCCAGACTTTGTAGGCGTGGTCATGCCTACGAAATGGGACCAAGAGGAACAGAACAAGGGTTCATGGTGGTTCAAGGTCAAGAAACAGGAGACAGAGGAGTACATGAAGAAAGCCGCGTGAGTAAAATGGGGACAAGGAAGTCCCCTGCTGTCTGCGGGTGTGTGCCCGTACTGACGAAGGCGAAAGCCAGAAACAGCAAACAGGAGACTCCAATGAGTGATGATGAGAACAAGGTGCATGAAGAGAATCAGCGTCCATTAACGCCAGAAGAAGCCGAAGTGCTTGAGAGGGCGATGCATCATACCAGTGTTGGTGAGATGTCCGAAAGGATAGGTGTAAAGGTGGACACGGTGTTCTACGCCACGAACATGTACCAGGAGATGAACGTGAAACTGGAAGTCGCAACGAAGCTGGCCGAGAATATAATGAAGGAAAAGGCTCAGGACAACATCAAGGAATTGGATAAGAAGGTATCTGCAGTGATCAATCAGGTAAAGCACGTTGAAGTGAAGTACGCGCTACTCGGAGTGTTGTACATGCATTACCTGGAGGCGACAAAGAACCCTGAGTACATGAAGAAGCCAGATCGCAAGGAATACCAGCATTAGGGGCGAAAATGGCGATATCGGGCAATATTACTGAAAATCGGCCTCCAGATTTGCGTTCTAAGGCACGATCTCAGGGTGAGTGGTACCCTAGTACCCCTGAAAACGGTATGTTTTTTAATCAATTAACAGGAATGGGAATATGGACAAAGTAGATGTAACGGCACTATTTCAGACTCTTATCCGCCCCTGTGACTGTGTTGTCCAAGGCATGTCGAGTGATGATCAGGAAAATGACCGACCATGATTTCCATACAGTGGCGCATATTGCTGTCAATCAGTTCAGCGCGGATGCCTACGCATACCACGGGCGAGATGAGGGATGGAGTGAAGCATTAACGTGGACAGGGGAGTATGATACTAGGCCATGTAACTGCTTACGTCAGCGCAGGCACATCGCCATGAAGCTCAGAACATGCAGATTGAAGTGATTGAACCCTACGACTTAAGTACTTAATGCGCCGGAATTCTTATGCGATCAGCGTCACAGAACAAGCCCTTGACCCCGGAAAAACTTCGGGAAATAAGGAAGAGTGCGAAGTTGTCCCAGTCGGAGCTTGCCCATAAGTTCGGTCTTAAAAATGGGCGCACCATCCGCCGGTACGAGGCAGGAGACTTCATCCCGCCCGGTCCGGTCCTGATGCTGTATCACATGCTGCGCGAAGGAAAACTATGAGCGGTCAGGACATCAAAAACTCGAATTCATAAACAATTCCGAAGCGCATGCTATGCATTAACCCTGCGTGCAAGATGAATGTACATTGCACAAATTCCGAAACACCAACATAATGGAAGTGCTAGAAGTGTTTTCTGCCAGCAAGAGGCGGTCTTTAGTATTGTTAATATCCACTCACAATGGCCCATAAATCTATTCTAGTTAGTTTCCTCCTAAATTACACATCTGTAATTGATCAATTATTCTGATCCAACTGAAAAATCCAATACACTGCCGGGCACCCTTTTTTGTGCCTGTATATTTTTTCATATTTTGTTGATATGTTCGGGGCGTATATAGACACACCCTCATAGGAGAAAACTGTGAAACCAGGTAACAAAGGCAATAAATCCGTCAAAGGCATGAACCCGCACGGCTCTGCCCAAAAGAGCAAGCCACAGATTGGTGCGCGCAGCCAAGGCGGTAAAGGCACTCGAAAAGTAATGAAGTAACGGGGCAATCCCGTTCGCGTTAGTAATGTCTGACGCTATAGACCAATACACACCAGAGAGATGGTCCAAGGCCAAGGCCGTGCTCTCTGGTGATTCAGATGAAGGAATAAGTTTCAAGACTGCCGCCAGGATGGCGGGCGTTTCCGTTGGAGTCCTGAAAGCATGGATCGCCCGTTCGCGTGAACGCAATCCTGAAGACAGTCCTGAATTTCATGAGATTGCCGAGTTTTACGACACCGTAGATGTGTTGCAGGCTGAAACCATGGAAGATGAATTATGGAAACTGGCTAAAAAGGGCAAACCGAAAAAAACGTTCTACATGGGAGAGTGCATTGCTACGACCTATGAGAAAGACCCTAGCTTGATGATGAAGTTGCTTAGAGTCAGGGATGAACGGTATCAGGATAAGTCGCCCACAGGTCTCACAGTGAACATGGATGCAAGTGAAATTTACAGGCGTTTGATTGCAGGTAAACGGTTAGCTGAAGCCGAGCAAGAGGCACTTGAAGCCGAACAAGATGAAAGCGGTGTGTTTAAAGTAAATAAGTAGAGGTCATGTACTGCTGTAAGGAATACTGGTGAAGGGTATTTCTAGAGGTATTACCACTAGTCGACTTGCAGGAAGAAAAGGCCTGCAGTGTGAAAAATATTTAATATAGTGGGAGTCAAGGCAGTATCTTAAAGCAGATCCATGCAGAACCCGTATTTCCGGTCTGCCACGTAATGACGTGGCATTCCGTATGAAAATATACATTCAGCAATGCTACCGTCTATTTGGACATATAGCTTCGTCAATTCCACTAATCATGCGCCGGAATTTGGGAGAATGGAAAGGTGATGGTTTCAGAAATTGTAAGCTTCTGGATTTGATCTGCGAAAAGAGCAGAGTGTGCGCTCATTATGATAATGGTTCTCAGTGGGGATGAAAGTTTTAAATTTCCCTAATTTGGGTAAGATCATGTATAAGCTTTTCCAAGGTGTTACCTAATTTAGTTGTAATGGTGTATTACTGCAGGTAGTGTTGCTCATCAAAATGGTATATTTTCCTCTTTTTCGTACCCGTCTGGCGCGAAATCATCATCCTTCACGGCGAGACCTATCATCTCCATGACTTCATCTGATATCCGTGCGAGACTTAACTGTTTGCCATGCATAATCCGTTTCTTTTTGTAGCTACCTCCTTCCGTTTTTTCGCGTTTTACACCAGGAAGATTTAAAACATACTCGTCCACATCAATGTTCTCGAATTTTGTTTGTTTGAGTAGTAGCTTTGTATTGGGGTAATTTAAGGCGATGTACAATTTCTCCTCCCCGATATATCCGAAACCATATGTCCAACAAAGGTTCTGAAGACTTTTCTGATCATCGTTTATAACATTACACCATTGCCCGCATTCCGTGTAGTACGCTGAATATAAGCAGTTGGCAAGTGTCCTGTCGTCACCACCCACCTTCAGTATCTTATTGATCATGGTTATGAACGGGGCATAATTGTTCGTTTCCTTTCGGTTTTTCATAGCAATATCTGCCTCCTTACCACTTAACAACCAGTAGCCCGCAGTCAATGCAGCCCGAGTCTTGGCTGTACGAGTATCTACACCCCTTGCAATTAGCTTGTCCTCCAGTTTTTTTGTCTTCCTGACTACCCTTGTGGTATTTCTGATAATGTACGTGCGAATAGCGAGTGCACGCTCATTCGTGAGTGAAGAATAAATACTGTCTCTTACGCTAGGCCAGTTCGGAACAGGTGTTTCAGACAGTTTGATCGTGACAATCCGCGACTTGGAAGCTGGATCCAACTCCGACTTGTTGATACTGGATACAAGTAGGGAGAATCGGGGCCGGCGTATGATCGTACCACCACCCGCAGTGCCCCGTATTCGAGCACCACCTCCAGACGATGCAATACGCATCAAGCCTAGCATCTGGCTCATAGACGCTTCCTTCGTTTTCTCGGGTTCAAACTCGTCAATGTAGAAGGGTAGGGATGCATTGCCCGACATGGCCGCGAGACCTGCCTCTGATCCCGAGCCTACATCTGTAAGTAGCGTACCCATCAATTTCTTGAGTACTTCATCCAGCAGGAAGGTCTTGCCACTGCCAGCATCCCCTATCATCCAGATCATCGGGCGAAAAGTTAAGGCTCCACCTATCAGGGAAGTTACGATCCATCCGAGAAAGGATCGCCCATCCTCTGGAGTCTCCCACCGGTAGCGCAGTACTGCACTTGCCATTTCATCCGCCCATTTTTCGGCTTGTGGGTGATCGACCATTCTCACTTTCGGGCCGGATATATAGATCTCTCGCCCCTGTCCTGAAAACAGCAAGGGCTTGGTCCCTGTGAGCAAGTGAGTATTGGGATCTTCAGTCAACAGGTGATTACCCACGTTGTAGACAATCTCTCCCTCCTGTGTGATCGCCGCCCCGCGCTCGTACATTTTCATATTCGTGGTAGTAATTGCCCCTTTTGTTTTGGCAGCTCGGATGATCTTGTCTGCCCACATTGCCCTGATTTCAGCCTTGAGAATACGGTTCGGTGCAAGGCTCTTCCAAAACTCCAACGGTGCCAGATATATCAGCTGCCCCTCTCTGTTCAGGGCGGTCCCGAGTACTCGATGCATGTGATGAGTTTCCTTGTCCTGGATAATCACATAGTCCCCTTCGTATCCATGTACCGTGAAGTACTCGCAATCATCCAGGGGAGGGATCTCGATTTCATTTTCATCGTCTTTTGGTGGGTGCACTTCCTCATGGTCTTTTACGCCTCCATGCTCATTAATCCATTTCATCATGGATTCCCACCCATCATCCTGCAGGGCATCGAAGATGTCGTATCCGGTATTGCCTTTAGGCAGGAAGTACCGAACGGAAGCACCGTTACCGTGTAAATACTTGCCAATCGACTTCATATACTTACGGCCTGTATTGTCCGCATCGGCAATTACAAGTACGCGCTGACCAAACAGGGGTGTCCAATCCGTACTCACTATACTTTTACTTGATCCACCATAGGGAGATACGCACGGAGGCACGTTCTTCTTGTCCTTAATAGTGGCTACTGCATCCCTGCACTTCTCGCCCTCGACTATCCATATTTGGGGCTTGGACGCATCAGGAGCCTTCCTGTACTTCTCTAGAGTGGATAAGGCATCTTCGATACCGTACAGGGGAATGGCATTGAGCCTGTCTTCTTCTGGAAGGCTTTCATTAGTGGGATGAGTTACCCAGTATCCACCACCCTTTTTGCGTGGCACGAAGGTCAACAGGGTTTTGACTGTCTTGGGTTCACCTTTCTGGTTTTCTTTCTTTTCCTCCCATCGTTGCACGATAATGGGATTCTTCTTCTTGACCTGATCTTCTTTTCTGTAATAGTGATACGTAGCTGCAAGGTAGCCCGTGTATTTCTTTCCTAGACTGTCATACGGCTTGTCCGCACGCTTGACTTCACCCTTGCGGGCTTTGGCAGCTTCCCTCTTGTTCTGTTTGTCCTTTGCCTGGTAGTAATCCAGATGTTCTTTTGTGGCACCTAGACCTTCAAGTATTTCCAGGGCTTCTTTTTTAGTGCATCCACGTACATCTGTCAGGTAGGTATAGGCATTGCCCTTTGCCTTGCATCCATGACAGTAGTACACATCTTTAACGATATTGACTGACATGGAAGGTGAATCATCATCATGCCCTGGCATGAAGCACTTGATAGACTTCTCTGCCCCGCCTGCCGTGGGCAGCTTGATACCGTCCTTTCCCAGAAGTGATTGCAGGATCGACATGGTATTACCTGAAGTTCATCCAGTGATAGATACTTACCATTCTATTTGTCCATTTAGGATGGTAGCCGTACTTGCGTTGCAACTTGTCCAGTTCATCCAGGCTTCCGTTTGTGGCCTCTATCTCGGCTGACAGTTGTCGCTTGGTAGGCTGTACGAGTGAATCGCACATCGGATGCATGGGTTCAATTCAATTTCACATTTTTATCTATAAATTCTGGTTTACTTGGTAGTTTTGCGGCTGTGTTCAATCTGCCGATTTATCCATTCGTCGATTTCTGCCTCAACCCACCCGATAGCACGACCGCCTAATGAAATGGATTTCGGGAAACGCCCTTGGTTCACACGCAAGTAAATTGCACTTCTGGACAGCCCGGTCTTCGCCATTACGGCATGGAGCCTTAAAATTCTATTTTCCATGTCTATTTATGCCTTATGAGAAGTAATAGAACATGGCTACCGATTATCATGGCACTGCGATGGCAAAGCACTGCAATTGCAGAATCAAGTACAAAAAAGTACTGCAATTGCAGTACTACTAGGAACGACTAGCCTGAATAGATTGTTTGGCCTCTGGAAACTTGTGATGTAGATTGCTTGGTGACAATCCAGCCACGTTGGGAAAATTTTCGATAATGGCGTTTATCAGATTTGTTTCACTGGTGAAGGAGGTATGTGAATCGATACCGTGGAGATCCCCTTGAATATAGTGAAGCAACGCCGCGATGATGTTTAGGTAGGAAGTTTTAGCTCTCACTCCTGGTGCACCTGTATTTTCTATTGCAACCTTAAGTGATTTATTTTTGTCAAGAAGTTCTTTGTTGGTTTGAGTAACATGCTTAAGCTTTTCTTCAGCATCACCTTTCTTCTTAAGTAGTTTTTGAAAAACTTTTGTTCCGATAGCATACGTGTAGCACTCATCATCATTAAAAAGAAAAGCTGGTTTTTCATTCGGAAATTCTATTAGCATCCATTCTTTTAGAAAACGACGATAAATATGCATACCATCAAGTTCTCCATTCCGGTATTTTGTCAATGTTTTGCTGTCTTTATATTCTGTAGTCGGGAGCGTATTGTTTAGAATGCCATCGAAAATTGCGCGACTCGTAAGCTCTAAGCACTCCACATTGGGATGCTTCCAATGTTGTGAATCATCGACTCTTGAGAACTCTGCTTCCTGAACAATACGGCCTACGAGTTTTTCAGGTACACCACACCAAAGTGCTGCAGCTTGTGGGATTGAATAAATGGCATAGTGGTTTTGTAATGCCCTACAGTCGTTGGTTTTCATGGGTTTCATTATCTGTACTTTAGATTTGGACAATATGGAATGCTAGTACACATTATTGAACATTTGTAGTCATGCGCTCAAAAGATTCCAGCGGGCTATTCGCCTAAATATGTACATTGCTGAGCAGGCGGCACACTGTCTTTGTCTGGGTGCGAATCTTGCAATCCAAAAAAGAAATAACCATGCAAAAGATATATAACTGCTAGGCTTGGGGATATTTGTAGCTATTTTGAGTGCGTGCGCGACCTAACTCTCACCTGGACAATTGACCGCATCTGACTATGGCCTATCACACACCTTGGTGGAATGTACTGCCATTATTGAACTCTACAAGCAAGTCGAAATCATCGATGAAGAAAGTGCAAAGTATATACAGGGCGAATGTAATGAAGGATGGATGCCAACACCGAGCTTTGAAGCAAATCCAGTTTTTGGCTGTGAACTGCGTGGCCAGATCAATGCCAAAAACAGCCTTGGTGAGTACACTGGGTTTCAAGATTACTGGGATTAGATTCAGGACAGCAAAATTGTCATGGACTTCACTTACTTGCCGTAGTGCAGGGATGTGATAGATTTAGCCATGATATTTGTGGATGCGACACTAGATCTTGTAGCAGTATTGCTAACTGTAATAAGGCAATTGATGCAGGGGCAACAATGAGGGCAACTGAGATATTCTCATAATAGTAAAATCATATATATCAATTGCTTAATAATGGTATTCGGTAGATATACGACCCACCATTTCAAAATCCAGAGCCGTCCAGGGACGGCTATTTTATTTCAATTGATCAACAGATTGCTGGAGTATCTTGTTCACTAGGGGCTTACACAGGATTTATTGAAATCTGGGAGCACCTAGGGGCAACTGCACGAATTTTTAGAGAGTTACCCCCGTGTCTTTGTCGAATACTGTCACCCGTAATGCAAGGCCAAAGGAAAAAGCTAAGAAGAAATTTGACAGTGGTGGACTATGATTGGAAGTTGCTTCAACTGGAGGGAGTTGGGGCAATTGAAGTATCGTAGGTGACAAGGAAAAGTGTCTGTCTCTTGGTATTTGCCCAGATGTTTCGTTGAAATCTCCCGTGAAAGATGTGACAAGGCATGCAGGCTTCTGGCGTACGGGATTGATCCCGGTGAACACCAAAAGGTTGAAAAGGCTGCCAGGGCTGAACGCTTAAAAAACAGCTTTGAAGCTATAGCAAGAGAATGAATTTCCAAGCATGTCCCTACTTGGTCTACTAGACATTCGGCTCGCGTGATTAGCAGACTGGAGAGAGATGTCTTTTCTGTATTGGAGTCTGAACCCAAGCGAGCGGGTGAAGTGTTACGTACTTTGGATGCGTATGATGGAACCCTCCCTGTACGCTGTGTACTTCGCTTTGCCCCTTTAATCTTCGTGCACCCGGGCAAACTTCGCCATGCATAGTGGGAGGATATCGACTTGGAGAATGCAGAATGGCGTTATCTGGTCACCAAGCAGAAACCCAGCACATTGTATCTCTCTCCAGGCAAGCAGTTGAGATTCAGCAGGAACTAAAACCTCTCACTGGGAGAGGTAGGTATGTGTTCCCCAGTACTAGAAGTCCTAGGGGTAATAGACCAATGAGTGATGCCCCTTATCTACAGGTTCCCAAAATATGCTGATCACTGCATGAAGGGACTGAAGAGTGTTTAGCAGCCAATGTAAACTGGTCTCATCAAGGAAAGGACCAGTTCTGAGAGTTGGGTGCTATAAGCTGGGCCAAGTTTTTGGGAGCAGGACAACATCGTTTTTGACTTAATATGTAATGTTATGTTATTTATATGAAGATTAATGATATAACGTTACTTTATAGCAGTAGTGTTCATCAACAATGGGAGATTCTGGAGGAATGATGATGCATAAAATTGTCAGGTTTGTTCGGGCAACTGTGATTGGTTTGTCGGTTTTGGTCATTGCCTCGGTGGTCCACTCGCAATCGAATCCGCCCACAACAGAAGAGTTGGCCGCGCAGATCAGTGCCTTGAAACAGGATTACGAAAGTCGCATTGCTGTGCTTGAAGCCCAGCTTGCCTCTCTCAAAGCTGAATCACTGTCCACTGAAACCAAGGCCGTTCCAGCTGTACGGCCATCCCTGTCAAATCGTGGCAACAGCTTCAATCCAGCCATCGGGATCGTTCTGAATGGTATGGTCTCGGAGTATTCTGAGGAGCAGTCCGGTATTCCGGGTTTTCAAATTGGCCACGAATCTGAACGTCCGGACGAAGGCCTCTCCCTCGGTCACAGCGAGCTCACACTTTCCAGTAATATTGACGACAAGTTCTACGGAAACTTCACGCTTGGTTTCGGGGTTCATGCCGGTGAGCCGACCGAAGTCGAGCTGGAGGAAGCGTATATCCAGACCTTGCCTGGTGCAGGCTTGCCGGACGGTTTACGGGTCAAGGCGGGCCGGGCACTCTGGACATTTGGTTACCTGAACGAACTGCATACGCATGAAGACGATTTCACTGACCGTCCACTTCCTTACCGGGCGTACCTGGATGGTGCATACAATGATGACGGCATGGAGGTTTCCCTCGTACTCCCCGGTAACCTCTACGGAGAGGTCGGCGGCGGAATTTTCCGTGGCGGGGACACTCCTTTCGCGGGCTCAAGATCCGGCCGCGAGGCATGGTCCGCCTTTGCAAGGCTGGGTGGCGATATCGGAAGCAACTCGGCATGGCGGATAGGCGGCTACATTCTTGATGGAGAGGCCCGCAACCGCAGTGGTGGAGCTGCTCATGCCCATGCAGAGGATGATGGTCATGGACACGGCGAGGAGGAGCACGAAGAAGAGGAGCACGAAGAAGAGGAGCATGGACATGATGAGGCCGGGGAAGAAGGCGAACACGGGGATCTAGCCGAATTTCTATCCGATGGATCATTCACAGGTGATTCACGCCTTTACGGCATCGATTTCCGCTATACTTGGGCGCCAACGGGAAATGCGCGGGATCGTGAACTGATTCTTCAGGGCGAGTATTTCTGGCGCGATGAATCGGGCGACTACGTGCTGCAGGAAGAACATGAAGAGTGCACGGATCCGAATGATCACTCAACGTGCGAGGTACACATGGAGGATATCACCGAGTCACTCAGCGGCGACAGCCAAGGCTGGTACGCACAGGCGGTGTACAGGTTCCTGCCTCATTGGCGGGTCGGCGCACGCTATTCACATCTTTCATCGCCCGATGATGATGCGGAGTTGGATGACGACCCCTATGCGCTGAGTACCATGATCGACTGGACCAACAGCGAGTTCTCGCGCATACGGTTCCAGTACAACCGGGAGTCCTTTAACGGGGAAGACGATGACCAGTTCATGCTGCAATACATCATGAGCATTGGTGCCCACGGTGCCCACAGCTTCTGAGCCATGAAAACCTGGCATGCAGCGCTGTTGGTGATGACCCTTGGGGCAATCCTTCCCCTGTCGGCGGTGGCACAGGAGCCTATCAGGGTACTGGCCTGCGAGCCGGAATGGGCGGCGCTCGCCGAGGAAATCGGCGGTAATGATGTCATCGTTCACTCGGCTACCCAAGGACGCCAGGACGCACATCACATACGTGCCCGCCCAAGCCTGATTGCGAAGGTGCGCCTTGCAGATGTCCTGTTCTGTTCCGGTGCAGAGCTCGAGGTCGGCTGGTTGCCGGTACTCATGCAAAGGGGTGCCCGGCGCATCGTACAGCCGGGACAACCAGGTCATATCATGGCGGCAGACCACGTCGAGATGCTGGATCGCCCTGAAGTCATTGACCGCAGCCTGGGAGACATTCACCCGGACGGGAATCCGCATGTTCATCTCGATCCTCGGAACATCGTCATCCTGGCGGATGTACTGGCCAGTCGCTTGGAGCGCATTGACCCTTCGCGGTCCGGCGCTTACCGTGAGCGGCTTGCTTCCTTCCAGTCCCGTTGGGCCGATGCCATGACCGGGTGGCAAAAACGGATGGAACGGCTGCGTGGCATGGAGGTGATCGTCCATCACAAGGCGTGGAGCTACCTGCTGCACTGGTCGGGGCTGGAGCGGGTCGCATCGCTGGAGCGGGTTTCAGGTATTCCACCGACTGCATCGCATCTTGCGCAGGTTTTCGAGCTTGCACGGAACAGCGGAACGAAGGCCATCATCCGCGCACCTTTCGAGCCTGTAGACGCCTCGGACTGGCTTTTCGGGAAAACCGCAATCCCGGTGGTGGAGCTTCCCTTTACAGTTGGTGCCCATCCAGAAGTGCGAGATCTCTTCTCCCTGTTCGATGTCACGCTGACATTGCTAGAGGAAATAAAGGATCGACCCTAGTCTGCTAGATATCCTTGCGCCAGGCCTGGTCGCCGGGTTGATCGTCATGGCAGCGCACGCTCCGCTCGGAATCGAGGTCTTGAAGCGAGGTATCGTGTTTATCGACCTCGCAACGGCGCAGGTTGTGGGGCTTGCCATTATCCTGCTCGGCATTTGGTTTGATGAGCCAATTTCTATCGTGCGTCAGGGGGTAACTTTCGGCGCCGGCGTCGTGATCGCGCTATTCTTCCGTTGGATCGAGCGCCAGTCACCAGACGAGCAGGAAGCGGTTATAGGGAGCAGCTTTATCGTCGCTGCTTCAGCAGGTCTGCTAGTCCTTGCCAACGACCCTCATGGAGGAGAGGCGCTGAACGAAGTACTCTCCGGCCAGATTCTGTTTATCTCCTGGGGAGACATAGCAACCTTCCTGCCGGTCTATGGCATTTTCGCCATCGCGTGGTTCATTGCCCCTCGTCTTCGCAGCGGCACAGGCTTCTTTGTCCTGTTCGCTCTTGTCATTACATCCTCCGTTCAATTAGTCGGTGTCTACGTGGTGTTCGCAAGCCTCATCCTTCCGGCACTTGCCGCACGCGAGGGCAAGAGGTACATCCTTTGGCGTGCCTATATGTGTGGCGCGGTTTCCGTAGTTGCAGCCATCCTGATATCGGCAGCAGTTGATCTACCCGCTGGTCCCTTTCTCGCGCTATGTTTTGCCGTATCGGCCGCAGCGATACGTTTGCTTTACCGAGCAAAGCGCTGTAGAACTGATGCACTGCAATAGCAACTTTAGACTCAAGTGTGCGGAAGCCAGGATGGCGATAACTGCAATTATTCGGCAATGGCGCCCCATATGCCGTCTATAAATAGCAAATACCTGCTAGCAGATTAGAATGAATATCCGGCAAATAAAGTCATCGAACATTTTATTTGAACCTAAAGTCTGCCGTTGATGCTTGGGGTTCATGGATGATCCGGCACTGAAAGTTGTTTTGGGCATTGAAAGCATTGTCAGTACTATCTGCAGCGGTCAGAGGAGGTTTAATTGGTGGTACTGATGAATCAAAGTTGGTTGTCACAAGCAGGTTGCATGCAATATACAAGGACAAAAATGGGGAACTTAACTAGTAGCGGGATAGCAGTATCCTGTAGTTATAATTAGTATTCGCCAGATACGCACTTTCGGATTCTTCTTGGGATATGGTCTCAGTTTTCCTTAGAAGCAGATTCGGGGTTGATGGTTCCTAAACAGAAGATAAGAGGTGAGGGCGAATAATTTTTTGGTTTCAGTATTGTCGGTAATGCGACTGCCTCCTTCGAATCGATGCGGTAGTACCTAGATTAAATTTATTGGGAGAACTTTTTACCGTGCTGCTGGTGTGTTTCAGTGTACCCTTGTGTTTGCGACTCGCTTTTATCTCCAAAATGAGAGAAATATTGCATGCAAGTCACTAGAGGCATTTAATTTACACTGACAAGTATTGTCCTGCAAATTCATCGGTTAATTTTTCAATATTCCCTTCTTCTACAATCTGCCCGCTGTCCATGATGGCAAATTGCTGTGTGACATCACGAATAAAATCCAGGTTTTGCTCAATCAGCAAAATTGAACAATTCCTTTCGGTATGAATTCGTTTAATGATAGTGTCAATTTCTGCAACAACAGAAGGTTGCAAGCCTTCGGTCGGTTCGTCCATCAATAATAGATTTGGCTCTTGAATAAGTGCGCGAGCGATAGCAAGTTGTTGTTGCTGACCGCCGCTCAATATGCCGCCTTTACGTTTTTGTATCGGTTCAAGGGCAGGGAAGTACTCGAAAATAAATGCCGGAATTTGATTGCTTCGATTATTTTTGCCCCGCATTGCAATAACTAGGTTTTCGTAAACGCTTATATCAGGGATGATTTCACGCCCCTGTGGAATGTAGCTGATTCCTGCTCTCACATGTTCGTGGGTTTTTTCTTTGGTCACATCAGCGTCGTTGAAGTGGATTGTGCCAGTCTGCGGGGGATTGATACCGATGATACTTTTGAGCAAGGTAGACTTGCCGACCCCATTACGCCCCAATACACTTATCATGGCGCCGTCAGGCACGCTCAGCGTTACTCCATGTAGGATATGGCTGGTCCCGTAAAAGGTGTCAATACCTTGTACCTCAAGTCCCATCCAGTACTCCTTTGCCTAGATAGACTGCCTTAACCTCTTGGTTTTCAACCACTTCAGACAAGGGTCCTTCAGCTAATGTTTGTCCTTGTGCCAAGACTGTGACATTTTTGGCAATTTGTCGAACTACATCCATATCGTGTTCGACCAGCATGACTGTGTGGTCCAGTGCAATTTTTTCAATCAGTTCTGCTGTTTTTTCTTTTCCATCCTTTGTCATACCAGTTGTCGGTTCATCTAACAGCAATAATTTCGGTTCGGAAGCAACTAGCATTCCAAGTTCAAGCCATTGTCTTTGTCCATGACCAAGTGTATCTACACTATCTTCTGCCTTTTCAGCCAGCATTATAAAGTCCAAGATTTCCCAAATCCGGTTGTTATCCTGCTTGGTAACCTTGCCAAGAAGTGATTTCATCACCTTGCGACGTCCTTTCAAGGACACCATGATATTGTCGTATACGGAAAGGGTTTCATATAAATTTGGTACTTGAAACTTTCTGCTGACTCCTCTCACAAAAATCTTGTCAGGCGCCATCCCTGTAATGTCTTCTCCATTGAAGATGATCTTTCCTGACTTTGGCTTGTATCGCCCTGTGATCATGTCAATGAGTGTAGTTTTTCCTGCACCATTTGGCCCGAGTACTACACGCAATTCATTTTCCTGGATGCTGAAGTCCAGGTTATTCAAGATTGTGTACCCGCTTACTTTGGTAGTAAGGCTTTTGACTTCCAGTATGTTAGTCATATCAGTTTGAAATACGTTTCTTCCTAGCAGACCACCATTTCCCAATTGTGCCTACTATGCCATCTCGCATGACCAATACTACGAATATGAATAGAGCGCCCATGATCAGTTGCCAGGTCCATGCAAGCTTTCCGCTCAGGAAATACTCGGAGCCCTTGACTAGGAAGGCGCCGATAAACGGGCCAATAATTGTTCCCCTGCCTCCTACAGCAGTCCAGATAACACCCTCAATGGAAAATACCGGTCCTGCATCAAGGAAGGAAATAATGCCATTCCATGCCGCATACATCGCACCTGCCGTTGCAGCCATGAAACTGGAAACACAAAACACAAAAATACGATAGTTGGCTACGTTATATCCCATGAATTCGGCACGGGTATCATTGTCTCGAATGGATTTCAGGATCGTCCCGATGCGGGAATGAGTAAGAATGCGTCCGATGATAAAAAATATGATCGTTACAACCAGAATAAGCCACAGTACATTTATTTGTGCATGAGTTCCATAATCGGTAATGCCGTTAAATCCTCCTGTATAAGCTTGATATTCAATGATTGCCTCTTGAAGTATCAAGGATTCAGCCAGCGTGATAACCGCACAGTACACACCGTAGATGTGTCGCTTAAACGTGATGACACCGAAGATGAAGGCAAGCAGAGTGGCAAAGAACAAACCAGCTATGATGGCAAAAGGCAGGTTTTGTAGTGGGACCATAAAGCCCGGCAACTCGGTAAGCCCATTCCACTCCATAAAGTCTGGTATGGTTCCTCCATACCTGGTGGGATTTACCGCAGCGTAGTTAATTTTTAAAGACAGTGCAGTGAAATACGCACCAATACCAAAATAAACGCCTTGCCCCAGACTTAAAATCCCTGTGAAACCCCAGATCAAATCTATGCTCAACGCAAAAATCGAAAAACACAAGAATTTTCCCAGCAACGAAGTGACATACGCGGCCCCATAAAATGGGTAAGTGGCAATTGCCAAGACGATACCGACCGCTGCAATAACTGCCCATAAGGGAAACATAGGAGCTTTGTATACTTGCCGATTTTGCACCATGCGTAGCTACTCCTTAATATGTGCTCATTTATGTTCTTTCGTGATACCCAAACAAACCTTTTGGGAATACACGTATGGCAAGTACGATGAAAATAAAAACTAAAAGTTTTCCAATAACGCTGTTGTATATGAAGGACAGGATTGTTTCTGCTTCACCGATGAGTCCGGAGCCTGCTACAACACCCCAGAGACTACCTACACCACCCAGAACCAGCACCATAAACGAATCGACTGCATAGGGAAATCCCATCGTGGTGGAGACAGACTTGATCGGGGCCAGGACTGCACCAGCAACCCCTGCTAGGCCAGACCCGAATGCAAATATAATCATATCTACTTTTGCAGTATCAATCCCCAGGCATCCAGCCATCGTTCGGTTTCTGCGAACTGCCCTTACTTTAAGCCCCAAGTCACTTCTGAACAAAACGAAATAGGTGATGATCATGATTATGATTGCTATGACGATAAGGAATAATCGATACCACGGGAAAGGCAGTAATCCAATGGTTCGAAATCCACCATCGAGGATTTTAGGTGCCCCTACATAGTAGAGTTCAGGCCCAAATATGAGTTTCATGACGACCTGCAAGATAATTCCCACACCCCAAGTGGCCAGTAATGTCTCCAAAGGCCGGTCATAAATCCATTGAATGATACTTCTTTCTACAACCAGTCCCAGCAAGGCAACTACAAGGAATGCAACGGGAATTGCGATAAACGTATTGCCTCCCAACTGACCAACAACAGCGGCGGTATAAGCCCCTACCATGATGAACTCGCCATGTGCCATGTTGATGACGCCGGCAACTCCAAAGATGACTGCTAGTCCTACAGCTGCAATCATCAGAATTGCCACTACGCTGAACCCGTTTAGAAATTGAGTGATGATTGATTCCATGCCGAGTACTAAGGTTTACCTTAAATTGTCCCTGCGCGTAAAAATAATTATTATTAGAGCCTTGTACAGAATACGCCGTTCAGCACATACAATGCAGGTGGCTGCATGGTACAGCCACCTGTTGCAAAGCTAAGGTTAGCTTAGCTCGAATGTACCGGACCGGTCCTTACTGTCAGATTTCAGGCGCTCTAGCACACTTGGATTGGTAAAGTCGCAATCCTTGTTTGGGTATAGCAAGTCAACCCAAGGGTCGGGGCGTACCCAGTCATCACGTTGCCAAACGATGTCGAACTGGCCAGTCTCGTTAGCACGCCCAATCTTCGGCCATAGCCAAGTGTGATGGTTCTTTTCATCAATCTTGACTTTGCCTCCTGGCGCCATGTATTCCTGACCAGGCAAGCCTTCATAGATCAGTGCATCAGCCTCGGTGGATCCAGCTTTCTCAAGGGCTTGGGCAAGCATGTGTGTTTGGAAATATGCCGCTTCCATCACTGCGTTGGTCACTTCATTTTTGCCAAATTTTGCTTTGTAGGATTCTACAAACTTTTTATTTTCAGGCGTGTCCACAGATTGGAAATAATTGAATGAAGTCAAATGACCCAGGGCATTTTCTGGGCCCATCGCAGCGGTTTCTTGCTCAGTAGTAATAGGGGTACCAATGATGATGTCATCTGCTGTAATACCAAATTGACGGAATTGCTTGTAGAACGCTACAACTGAGTCACCTACTAGGTCAGAGAAAACCACGTCCGGTCTCTTAGAAGCAATTTTATTGATGTTGGTAGAGAATTCAGTATGTCCAAGTGGTGCATACTCTTCTCCAACATCCTCGCCTCCATGAGCTTTGAGGAGAGCTTTCACCTCGCGGTTGGTTTCTTTAGGGTAGATGTAGTTAGAACCAATCATGTAGAATTTCGGGCCAACATTTTCGATAAGCCAAGGCACGAAATCGTCCAGCTGTTGGTTTGGCACACAACCGGTATAGAAACAGTTTTTGCTACATTCCTGTGCCTCATACAAGGTGGGATAAAGCAAAACATTGTTATGCTGCTCGAACACAGGCAATACAGACTGGCGGCTTGCTGAGGTGTAGCATCCCAGTACAGCTACTACTTTATCTTCCAGAATCAGCTTTTTCGCTTTTTCTGCAAATACTTGCACCAAAGACTGAGGGTCTTCAATCACTGGCTCGATCATTTTGCCCATGACCCCGCCTGCTGCATTGATTTCGTCTATTGCCAGCAATTCTGCATTGTGGAGAGAGCGTTCAATAATGGCAATTGTCCCGCTCAGTGAATGAAGTATGCCGACTTTAATTGTGTCCCCTTCTGCAGCGTGCGCATATCTCTTGACGAAGAAGTATGGAAAGTCTGTTATCGTGGCTGCGGCGGCTGTTCCTGCTGCCACAGCAGAGTTTTTCAGAAATTTACGTCGATTCATTAAAAGCCTCCTGGTAAATAGGCAAGGATCTGATTTTATTATCTATTACATGTTTTCTGTGCGATGATTCTCCACACGAAATGGCTTTATAGAGATTTTTTTAAGGCGCACATGCATAATTCAGACACCCGAGCGTTTTGGACTCCCTCAAATTTATTCTTTACTTCTAGGGAATTTTGCTATGTAAGCATATGGAATTATTCACTAAATCTGGCGTCTGTCAAGAAGTTTGTACGGGATCATACTTGTGGTTATTGCGGGTCGGAATAAGCTTGTCTAGCTGCATTGAACAGAATCATGTAGCTAAGGCCAACTTTTCCCCTTTGATTAAGGTCGTGCTGTGGACAGTTTCATGCAAGTATATTGCTTCTCAACTACAGCAATCGTAGGCTGCTCACCATACCCAACCTGGGTGTCATCAGCTAGCATTCTGAAGTTAATGTTTGGATAGACTCAAACAGCTAGCCTTGAAATTGAAGAGGTCTGTGGAGTGTGCAGGGAATTAAGATGTCAATTGTACTGACACGCACTATCGAGAAACGACAATAACCACAGGATGAATAATGCCTGCTAGAAACTTCAGCAAGTCATCAATGCGCAAGGTTTCATGTAAAACTCTCGACTTGCTGCTTACAGCAATATGAAATTTGTCTGGCAAGATTATCGCGAGACGTTTTACACATAATTGAAAACAGAAATTATAGGGGTGAGCACATGTATATCAGTAGTGAGATTACCAATGTGTCTGTTCAGTGGACAGTAATTTGTTGCCATGAATATCAGCGAATATCGCGCACGAAGTGGCGGATTGATTTTCATTATAAGTGTGGTGCCGAAATGACACTCGAAGACATATCCGATGACATGATTCAATGCCTGATTCTTGGGGCAGTCAACAGCAAGAAGGAGATGCAAATTAACTTTGGGAAACTGGTTATAGACACCGATTCAGTTGAGTTGCCAATTTCTGAATGGAGGGAACTGCAGTCTTTAATTCTTGATGAGTAGTTTCAAACCAGACCTCATTCTGTAACCATTTTTTAACAGTAAGCATTTACGATGGTGATAGTTTCTATTATTATTGGTTATGGAGCCTCTTGGCTCACTTGGCAAATAGATAATCAGAGTACATTCATGAAATTATCATAGAAATGAATTATGGAAATGAAAACTGGGTTATGTTATAGCGCGGGCCCGCAAAACATGTTACTCTCCTTTCCCCATTCGCCATATGTGGTCCCTGAACAGGTTCAGGCTTTCATGTAAGCGAGTGCAAAGGAGACGATAATAATGGCTGCCAAAAAACCGGCTTCCATAAAAAAAAGAAATGCTTCAAAGTCCAAGGCAGCAAGTCCCCCGGTGCTGACTGCAGAAGAAAAACTGACAAGACGCAAGCTCAGCGCACTTCAGCGAGGTATTCATCGTATCAGTGCAGAGGATACTACTCCATGTTCGGTGTCTGTTGTTGGCATTGGCAAAGCTGGGGCAGACATAATTGCACAAATCTTGAGAGAAAAGGCCGAGAGTTCAGGTGATGAAGAAAATGCTACTTTCAATGCACTTGCCGTGGACATTGGTGATCAGGATCTGGTTCAGGTGCGTGAACTTGCAGACAAGTTGCCTGAAGGCCGTGCAGATGTTGAGACAGTTGCACTTGAAGTACCCGGGCGTGACGACTTGTTCAATAGTTTGCGAAGAATGCGTGAATTCCTGAAGCTGGAATACCCGCGTTATTACTGGAATCCAAATTACGAGCCTTGGCTGCCATCCTCTACCACATTGCCTTGTGCTGGTGAGCACTTTCAGCGTTCGGTGTCAAAGGCCATTTATGCAAAAGGTTACTATGATGGGCCACGGTTGATACGCGATTCATTGAAACGGTTTGCCGAGAATGTTGACGAACTGCCAGGCCAGTCTGTGGTAGCTGTTGTATTTGGTTTAGGTGGTGGTACAGGCGGCGGAATCATGGTGGACCTGGCACGCCATCTTTCCAATGTTTGTTTTGGAAGACGCGCCTTGGTTGTGGGGTTCGCAATTACTCCCTGCGAAGGTGACGATGCAGCACATCAGGGTAGCCACCTGTTTCCGGCATTGAATGAGCTGGACTGCATGGGCGATGAGGAGAAGAACAAGGGTGTTGTGTCAGTTTGGGGCGATCTGTATCGAAATCCGTTTACGGGTGGAGTTATCGTCGTACCCCAAAAAGCAGTCTGGGAGGCAACCCAGGATTTGGCCGCGACCCACTCTCGTATAGACCGTGAAGTTTCTTCCTTCTTGACACATAACAATAGCGTTGATCTTTGGGAAACCTTGCGCATGCTTAATTGGGTAGGGGCTCCGCCAACACAACATGCTGCAGCACGCACGCCTTACGGAAATCGGTGGGCGCATGTGTTTGGCTTTGCTGATACAGATGGAGATTTGGAAGCCACTGGAGAAATGGCCAGTCGTTTAGGAATTCGCGACACATACAAACCTGAGTATATTGAAGCGCGGGCTGCTGATCCGGAAGATGAGAAGATTTGCAAGGCGATGGAGGCCCTGGGCAAGGCATTTTCGCCGGTTGCTGAACCAGCCATTACGGCTTCCAAAAGTGCAAGCACGAGTTCGGTGCAATTTGTCCTGCCCTGCATAAACAAGTTGGATTTTGACTTGTTTTTTGATTCGCGCCAAGCGTATGACCAATGTGACTGGGAGCAAAAACTTGCCTGTCATGCGTGGCTAGTTGATTTGGGTGTTATGCTTTGTGAGCCCGCGATTCGATTTAACGGGATGGCGGGTGAATGCCTATGGGGTTGTGCCTGCTGGGTAGTAGTGCCTTATGACCAGATTCGTGGGCCGGATATTGAAAAAAGTACAAAAGCTGCAGTTGCCTGATATTATTTGGGCACAGTAAGTACAGCGATAATGCTTGACAGGAGTTGGCGATGCCGCTTGACTGGATTCAAGTGAAAAAAAGATATAAGGATGGGATGGAGGTTCCGACGGTAGCTGGCGGGAAAACCCTGACGGTGACCGGTTGCGATGATGAAGCTATTTATATTGAAAATCCGCTTTGGAAAGCGCAATTGAGTCGGAAGAACTTGGAGGAAGGGGCTCGGCTTATTGAAGAGGGCGTCATTGACAAAGACCCTGGGTTGTTTGTGGAAGACTACCGGGTGTATGTAACAGATGAACGTTCCACCTCTGCCGCCCATATCCTGTACGACCTCGGGTTTCTAGATGAAGACACGGGGTTTACACCAAGATGCTGAGCAGAAGGATTCTCAGGTATCGACAAAGAATTATAGTGATTCTCATAAATTGCTTATTTCACTTAAGCAGACACGATAAAGTTAACTAGAAGAAGCAGGAGGTTGGACGATGGCACAAAAATCAATGTATCACAGTGCTACCGGTGAACAGGCACCGCATTGCATCCATGTAATCGGCATAGGCCGAACTGGAGCTGGTTATGTGGATGGCATGCTACGCACTGGTGAGGTAGAAGATATTTTGGAGGATTCACGCGCAAGAATTGCGGCAATGGTCGTAGATGTTGGGGAAGAGGATATGTTGCAGGCGAAGGACTACGCATCTGGCCTGCGTGAGCGCTTGAGGGAACGTGGTATTCCTGAAGACCGTTTCCACTTTGAGACGGTTAGCTTGGAAATTCCGGAACGTGATGATCTTTTTAACTCGTTGAGAAGGATGCGTGAGTTTTTGAAACTGGAGTATCCAAGATATTACTGGAACCCGAATTACGAGCCGTGGTTGCCTTCAAATTTGAAGATGCCTGAGGCTGGTGATCACATCCCGCGTGCTGTAGCAAAAGCACTCTATGCCAAGGCCTATTACGATGGTGACCGACCGATGGAAAGGGCATTACAGCGGTTTGCGGACCATATTGAAGGTGCGCAGTTGCCATCTATGGTGCTGACTTGTTTCAGCATTAATGGTGGTACTGGCAGTGGCATCATGGTTGATCTTGCACGTCACTTGTCTTCAGTCAAGCTTGGTCGACGTATTCCAGTAGTCGGTGTTGGACAGCTTCCCAATACTGGTGACGGAGAAGCAATCAACCCAGCAATTTTCCCGACATTGAATGAAATTGACTGCATGCTTGACGATGATAAGAATGCAGGAGTGTGTGCAGTATGGGGCGATCTCTACAAGAGTCCGTTTACCGGCGGCTTCATGGCTGTCAATACTGAACACTCGTTCCAGAGACTGTCATCCTATACCCAGAATGACGATCAAAACCGCAACATAAATCCTGAGGTGCGTCACCGCATCGCGAATGAGGTCACCAATAAATTCGCTCAGGATTCATTCATGCGATTTGCTTACAAGGAGGATGGCAAATTATTGTTCCGTGCATTGCGCCCTGCAGGATTTACTGGAGCGCCCCATGAAACGGTCAGTGGTAAATCCCGTAACTGGACACTGTTTAACTTATCCAAATTTACGCACCCTGGTGTACAGGTGTTACCGGGCGAAGCCATCAGCAAGTGGCGTAAAGTAATGAAGCAGTGGGTGGATCATATTGATGATTACTCTGGTCTCAGCAAAGACTTCAGAACCGACTATGCAGAAGTGCATGTTCATGCTCCACGTGAACTGGGCTTTGACGAGCTAGATGCAAGCCTTGAAGCTAAGCTTCGAGATAAATTCATGGTTGCAGGTGATGATTCAACGATTCAGATTTCCAATCATGAATTCTTCGACCACCTGACATCTTATGCGGATATTATTTTGCCAGGAATGGCAAAAACGGATTTGGATGTCTTCTGGAAGGCACGTGAAGCATACGATACCTACGATTGGGAAGGTAAGCTGTTGCATCATTCATGGCTACTTGATCTGGGCGTAATGATGTCTGAGCCAGCTATTCGCTTCAACGGTATGGCAGGCGAGTGTCTGTGGGGGTGCGCTTGTTGGGTAGTGGTCCCATACGATCAAATGAGAGGCGATGCGCTGCCGCCTGCGGACCGCACATCAATACTTGCTGAAGGTATCGATATGATGACGAAGACGGTAGTGCCAACACCATAATAAATTGACGAAAGTAATGTTGGAGAGGATTTAGGTGATGAAAGAGGTTGCAGCGCAAAGGGACGGGCGTGTACCGGTTACTGTGGTAACTGGGTTCTTGGGTTCAGGAAAAACCACACTGATCAACCGGATCCTCTCCGAGCAGCATGGCCGGAATATTGCGGTCATAGTCAATGAGTTTGGTGAAATCAGTATTGATGGTCAGTTAATTGTACAGGATAGCCAAGAAGAACTTGTGGAATTCAACAATGGGTGCTTGTGCTGTACTGTGCGTGGAGATCTGATAGACACACTCGAGAGATTGCAGCAGCGTTCCGAGCTAGATGCTATTCTGATTGAAACCACAGGCTTGGCTGATCCAGCACCAGTTGCTTCCACCTTCTTTTTGGAAGATAAGCTGACTTCAAAAACACGGCTCGATTCATTCATTGCTTTGGCTGATGCAGTTAACCTTGTACAAAATCTTGCACAAAGTGAAGAAGCGCAAGAGCAAATAGCTTTTGCGGACATCATTCTGTTAAATAAAACCGACCTCGTTTCAAGTGAACAACTCAAGGAAGTCGAACAAGTGATACGGAATTCTAATTCTCTCGCAAAGATCTATCACACCAAGAACAGCGACGTTGACCTCGACAAGGTGTTTGGAGTGGGTGCCTTTGAATTGGGGGAGAAGCTAGAAGTAGACCCGACATTTCTGGACAATATTGAGCACGAGCATGACCAGTCTGTGGGGACTTTTGTATTGCGTGAAAAGCGACCAATTGATATGAATCGGTTTATGATTTGGTTGAATGAAATGCTTTTGGAGCGTGGCGAAGACATGTATCGCACAAAAGGGATCTTTAATGCGCATGGCTTCAAGGAACGCGTAGTTTTTCAAAGTGTACGAATGTTAACTTCTATGCAGCCCGAACGACCGTGGCACTCTGGCGAAGAAAAAGTTACCGAATATGTAATGATTGGTAAAAATCTCGACCGAGATGAATTTGCTGAAGGTTTTGCCTCGTGTGTGGTGCCTGGAAACTGAATGATTGAGACGGTAAATAGTCAAATTGTTAATCAACATAAACGAAAATAAGTTAAACAGAAGAGTAAAGGAGAAATAAAAATGAGTGTAGCTAGAGAAGCAACGAGTCGCTTGGTATCAGTTCAAAGTATGGACAAACCTTGGGCACAAGTGTTTGCAGTTTCAGCGGCCATTCTCATTGGTATGTTCATCATATCAGGTGTGGGGTTTGCAGGACCCGAAGTCATTCACAATGCAGCGCATGATGTTCGCCATGTGCTTTCGTTTCCTTGTCACTAAACAATAATTCTTTATAACAGGGCAAGTATATGGGCGCTGGCGGGATAGCTGATTTCCCCTTTTCCAGTATCCGGTTACTGGGTGAAAGGGGATTTTAATGACACTCAAAGTAGGTGATCGTATACCATCTGCAACGTTTAAGTGGATGGGTCCCGACTCATCCCTTGATATACGCAATAGTACTAGCGAAGAAATTTTTGCTGGTAAAACCGTTGCTGTATTTGGGTTGCCAGGCGCCTATACACCTGTTTGTTCTGAACAACATTTGCCAGGGTTTGTAGAACTTGCAAATGAATTGACTGCAAAGGGTGTTGACACCATTGCATGCATATCGGCAAATGATCCATTTGTCTTGCAAGCATGGGGACAAGAGCATAATGCTGATCGCAGTATTAAGATGTTCTGCGACCCCGGTGCTGAATTTGCAAAGTCTATTGGGCTTGGTCTAGACCTTTCTGACTTCGGTTTGGGAGACCGTTCAGAACGTTATTCGATGATAGTGAAAGATGGAGTAGTGGAGGCACTGAGTGTAGAAGAAAGTATCCTTGCATGTGATGCTAGTAGCGCTGATGCTTTACTGGAACATGTGTAAATACACATAAATTAAGCTTAGATGTAGTGCTGGCTTGGCTTCTTAGGCTGATAAAGTAGGTGAGAGCGTTCCATAAAGTAAGGTGGGACGCGTGTTGCTAGCATATTTACTAACGTATCAGGGAAGGTATGTTGTTGCTGGCATTGAAGTGGAGCAACACGATGGCTGAATGGCGGAGCGTAAACAACAAGCATACTCGAAGAGAAGAACTTTTTTATGATGTTCACATCTTCTGCTGTACGAACAAAAGGCCTGCATCACATCGTCGTGGGAGTTGTCTAGCCAAGGGTTCCCAAGAACTATGTGATTATATGTGTCGTCGTTCAATGGCATTGGGTCTTCAGGGCATTCGAGTCAATCATTCTGGATGTTTGAATCGTTGTGAAATTGGGCCAACGCTTGTGATTTACCCTGAAGGTGTCTGGTATACGTACACCTGCGAAGCGGATGTTGATGAAATTTTAAAAGTTCATGTAATGAAAGGAGAGCGTGTCGAACGTTTGTTATTACGTCCTGATCAGGGCCCGCGTCACTAGGTTGTGCACTGATGTTCAATGGTGGAACAGAATGGCTTTGATCGCAGTTAAATTGACCTGTCACAAGGATATAACGTTCTAAGGAGAGTTGATTTAATAAAGAAAATTAAAATGAGGAAAATAGACAATGGCAAATACTAAATCCGGTGATACAACTTCTGAATCTGGTCCATACTGTGTCAGTGCAATTGGGATTGGGCGTTCTGGTGCTGGTTTTGTAGACGGCTTGCTCCGCACTGGTGAGATTGAGGATGTTCTGATGGACCCTCGGGCTCGTGTAGCAGCCTTGGTAATAGATGTGGGTGACCATGATCTCGCACGCGTAAGAGGGTATGCAGCAGGTCTGAGCCAGCGTCTTGTAGAGCAGGGAATACCTGCAGAGCACCTTAATTTCCAGTGCATTTCGTTGGGTGAGTCTGAACATCTGTCAAGAGCAGAGGCGAAGGCAATGTATTCCAAAGCCTGCAAGGATGAACCAAGTAGTCTGGATGCTGCTTTAGCGGAGTTTGCAAATCACATCGAACAAGCTGAATTGCCTTCACGGGCTATGATTTGCTTCAATTTGGCTGGAGGTACAGGGAGTGGCATGGCAGCGGACCTGTCACGTGACCTGGCAGGTAAGTTCACAAAACAAATTCCAGTCATTGGTGTAGGCCAATTACCACATAGTGGAGATGGCGATGTGCCAGCTAGTCTGTATGCAAGCCTGAGCGAGTATGACAGCTTGACTAGAAGTCAGGGCAAAGGTCAAAGCAATCCATTTACAGGCGGTTTTTATGTGGTTAATACTGAGCATTCTTGGCAAAGGCTTACGTCATATACTGAGACCGGTGTACAGTCAGTTCGCGACCGCATTCGACAGGAGGTTACCAATAAGTTTTGCCAAGACTCTTTTATGCGTTTTGCAGTCCGGGACTCTGGTGCAGAATTGACGCATGCGTTGCATGCTGCTGCTGAAAGTAATAAATCTGGAAAATGGATGCTATATAACTTGGCAAAATTTACTCATCCTGGAGTGCAAGTCCTTCCTGGTGAAGCGCTGAGCAAGTGGCGGAAAGTGATTAGTCAGTGGATCGACCACCTTGATGATTTTTCAGGCTTGAACAAAGATTTCAGATCTAATCATGCAGATGCACATATGCATGCTCCTAGGGAAATTGGCGTTGATCAACTGAAGGAAAAGCTGGAACAGAAGCTAAAAGATAGCTTTCTTTCTGCAGAAGATTCAAGCATTAATATAGATCATCATGAATTTTTTGATCATCTCACATCCTATGCCGACATCACATTGCCTGGTCTAGCGTGTGCCGATCTTGTTTGCTATGCGGAAGCGCAGTCAGCCTATGATAAGCTGAGTAAAGCTGAGCAAAAGAAGTGCCAGTAGGAATTGCACAAGGGACTATAGTACCGAAAAAGTTGTGGCTTAATTGTACAACTTAGCGGGGTCGACTTTTTGTAGACATTTTGCAAAGAGTCGCCCTTAAATTCTTGTTTGCATAGCCTAGGCAGGCAGTTCTTACTTACGTGATTCGCTTAAATGCTGGATCACCATGTAGCTGATATCTGCATGTAGGCCCAAATATTCTGCTGAACGGTTTGGCCCTAGGTTGCGTTCGACCTCATTATCAAGCACAAGTTGTCTAGGTTTTGCATCAGCTGTTGTGAAGATGGAACCGATTTCATCCAGCAATTCAGTATGAGTCAGTTTTTGTTCCAGTAGTCCTGAAATAAATTTGTGGTTTTTTTGACCTGCAGGAGTTACATCCCTAGCAAGCAGAGGCAGATATTGTCCCAGCAGGAATTTCAGCCTTTCTTTTTCGTCTGGTATGAATTTTTCTTCGAAGTTAAGCATAAAATTAACAATCTCTGAATTCGTTTGCCTACAAAATTAAATCTCACGTATTGCAGTGGATGCTATTTTACTTATGGTTTTTCAAAACCGGAATCGGTTTATTTATTAAGCAGTCATCAATACATCGTATTGTTATTATGACCTGGTCGACTGGGACTGTTGATCCTGCTATCGAGTATGTCAAAAAGTAATATTTTGACCGAAGATGAATCAGTAAATTGAAGAGAGTGCCCTTACAAAGTTCAAGCAAGCTTTAATGACATTCTCGTCTTGTTAAAGCTCTGAGTTCATCCATGTCTTTGTCATCAAGTAAGCCTGTCAACGCCTTGTGCAATAAAGCTCGAATTCGCTTGTATCGGCGTTCCGTTTCTTTGGTTTTGAAGTCGATTATATTACTCATGCAGTACAGGTGCTGAAATGGGCATGCATGCTATTTCAATTTTGGGATGTGTGCTTGTTTCACATGCAATGTTCGGTTTACCCGGCAGCCCTGAGCTTGATTGCTGGAGTTCGGCTACCATCAGCTTTCCTCTTCAAGTAATGATATGCTAATTTCAAGCCCAGCGCCTGTTATCTGAACTCATGCAGGCTGAACTATATTCCTGAGTTCGTATAGGATCATCATTTGATCAAGAGCAGATATTGACCAAGGGCCTAGGTAAATTGAGAAATTTATAGATCAGTATAGTTGGGGGAGAACAGAGAATTAGTCGCCAGAAGACGCCTGTTTCAGGCGATTGGTTTCAATTTACAAAGTACTGGCCATGTGACAGCTGATTTCTGGATGCTCTTGTGTACAATTTTAGGTATATGCATGTACTGCATGCTTGAAGAAAAACTAGGGCCAGTATGCCGGGGTACGCACCATACCGTGCATACATCAGCTATTTAGCAGCATTGGTCAGCTTGCATGTGGCCCTATGAGACAAGCCTGATGTCACTGCCTGATACAAAAATTTAATATAACAATTAGCTTCCGTATACGATGATACAGGGTATAATTCAGTGGATGTAGTTGGCGATCAACTTTAACTAAAATAGGCAGTTAGTTTATATTTTTCAATTATACGTCGATCAGCAGGCCTCATTTTAGAAATGACAGTAAAAATATGAATCGGCTAGGAGGGTAAGTTATGTATCACGGTGATATTTCAAGTAGTAAAGATGCAGTGGGTGTTGCAGTAGTGAATTACAAAATGCCTCGCATGCATACTAAAGAAGAAGTCTTAGATAATGCCCGCAGTATTGCGACCATGATTGAAGGCATGAAAGTGGGATTGCCTGGAATGGATCTTGTTATTTTCCCAGAGTACAGCACGCATGGGATTATGTATGACGAGAAAGAGATGTATGAAACTGCATCAAGCTGTCCAGGTGAAGAAACTGAAATCTTTGCAGAAGCATGTAGAAGTGCAAAAGTCTGGGGTGTGTTTTCTCTAACAGGTGAGCGACATGAAGAGCATCCCAATAAAGCACCTTACAACACACTGATTCTCATGAATGATCAGGGTGAAATAGTGCAAAAATACCGCAAGATCATGCCGTGGGTGCCTATTGAGGGCTGGTACCCTGGGAATTGCACCTATGTTTCTGATGGTCCAAAAGGATTGAAAATCAGCTTGATCATTTGTGACGATGGAAATTATCCTGAGATATGGCGCGACTGTGCAATGAAAGGTGCAGAGCTCATCATTCGTTGTCAGGGATATATGTATCCATCGAAGGATCAGCAAGTCATGGTAGCGAAAGCAATGGCGTGGATGAACAATAGCTATGTAGCTGTAGCCAATGCTACGGGTTTTGACGGGGTTTATTCCTATTTTGGCTATTCATCCATAATTGGTTTCGACGGACGTACCCTGGGTGCCTGTGCTGAAGAGGAGAACGGTGTTCAGTATGCGAACCTGTCGGTATCCCTTATTCGGGATGCACGTAAGAATCAGCAGTCACAAAACCATCTGTTCAAACTCCTGCATCGTGGGTACACGGGCATGATTAACTCGGGTGAAGGGGATAAGGGAACAGCCCAATGTCCTTATGACTTCTACAAAAAGTGGGTCACTGATCCTGATGCCACGCGTGAAATGGTGGAATCCATCACCAGAACCACGGTTGGAACGGAAGAATGTGAAATTGAGGGTATCCCCAACCCCAAATCTCATCGTTAATTCTGTTGCTGGTCTGAAGGCGGAGGCATATTTAGTGCCTTCGCCTTTATTGCCTATTAATAATGGTTTTGAGCCTCAATGAGCTTTGACTTGTAATCCGGTAATAATATGAATCTTGATAGTTACTTGATTACCGATGAACCTTATTATTCTCCCACACATAATGAGGTTCAGCTGTTTGAAGCTGCATATGTCAATCGCATGCCGATGATGCTGAAGGGCCCAACGGGTTGTGGCAAAACTCGCTTTGTCGAATATATGGCTTGGAAGCTTAAAAAACCGTTGATTACAGTCTCTTGTCATGAAGATATGACTGCCTCGGACCTTGTAGGCCGTTATTTACTAGATTCTGAGGGGACAATCTGGCATGACGGACCATTGACCATTGCAGTTCGTCAAGGGGCAATATGCTACTTGGATGAAATTGTAGAAGCCAGGCAAGATACGAGTGTTGTTATTCATTCATTGACTGATGATCGGCGCATACTTTCTCTAGAAAAGAAAAATGAGGTAGTAAAAGCACATCAGGATTTTCAAATCATAATTTCCTATAACCCTGGTTATCAAAGCGTTTTGAAGGACCTAAAAGAATCAACAAAACAGAGATTTGGTGCCATAGATTTCAATTACCCTAATCCTGAGGATGAAGCAAAGATAATTGCACATGAATCTGGCATTGATAACAAAACAGCTGCCAAGCTTGTGTATATTTCGGAACGCTCCAGAAATTTAAAAGGCCATGGTCTGGACGAGGGTGCATCTACGCGAATGTTAATATATGCTGCTCAACTGATGGCACAGGGTGTCTCGTTAGAGGATGCGTGTGAGGTTGCGTTGGTTTTACCCATTACGGATGATCATGATATCCGTAATGCATTGAGTTCGGCAATTACTGCATGTGCATGAGGTGAATTTTGGTTGCGTCAGCGACGCGAGGAAAATACGCAGTCCAACCGCAAAGTCAAGAGCCTAGTAGTCCTGACGAAAGATTAATCTATCTGATTGATAAGGGTAAGACATTCTTCCCAAGTCAGTACCAGATACTTTGGGAACGTGCTTGCAGTAAGCTTGCAAAAGCGGGTTACGGAGCACTGATACCTTTGTCCTATGCACGTCATTCACCTAAACTTGTAAATATCTTAAATCCTGAAGCTGCGATTAATTTGGCGGCATCTGTCTCACTTGCTGCTATAAAAGTGAATCGTGCAGCAGCAGAATTATTACCAAAAGCTGCAGTGGTTGCAGCAACTGAACTGAAATCTTCCCATGCATTTTCATCTTGGATAATGACTATCGAAGAGTTGGTTCATCATGCTCCTGAGTCTTCTCTCGCTGTACTGGAGCGTACTCAAAAAATTGTTTCAACATTAACTCCAGACCGATTCAGATCGTGGGTGTTGGCAGGTTTGCGTTCGACCAGCGACGACACTCTGCGACAAATTCAATATTTTTCATTTGTAGATCCTGAATCTGAAAAATGGTTTTTGCATGAAGCAGGCGATGTCGTATTCACCAACCTAGAGCGAAAATTAAAACTCTATTTGATTTCACTATGGAATTTGATGCCGCCTGTGCGCGATTTGGTTGCTTCAACATCCCCGCTGTCCATGCGGCGGATTTCAATTACAAACGGTGTCGTGCAGGTGCCCGAAGTATTTCCAGGGTTCCATGATGAGCA
Organism: Gammaproteobacteria bacterium; assembly: GCA_026713925.1. Classification (GTDB taxonomy): domain Bacteria; phylum Pseudomonadota; class Gammaproteobacteria; order UBA4575; family UBA4575; genus WTFY01. The sequence continues at coordinate 34,463 of JAPONM010000047.1, read as the reverse complement.
GGCAGAAAAGATATTTCGAGCAGGACTTGCTCATGCAGGTGCACATCTGATGTATTCAACCAAAAAGTTTACATTAGGCGAACTCAAACCAATTCAGGTGGCACTGGTATCCTTGCTGGAAGATGCTCGGGTAGAATACTTGGCGATGCAGGCCTTTCCGGGTTTGCGGGAATTGTGGTTGCCTTTTCATACTGCAAAACCAAGCGGCCCTAAGCTGGTGCCACTGTTACTAACTAGACTTTCTCGTGCGCTGATTGATTTAGAGTACAGAGATAGGGATGGTTGGGTACAAAAAGGCCGAGACATGTTCTTTGATGCCCAAAATGATATGACTAATCCGACTTTGTGTCGAAATATCGGCGTACTTCTGGGTAATGACTTAGGGCAATTGCGCGCGCAGTTCAACTCAAAAACTTACGTTGTAGAACCCCCTTATCGTGATGATAACATGGGATTATGGGATTTTGGTGATCATCAGGGTGAGGATGAAGGGGATGATGGGATTTTCATTGAAGCTATGCGCACCACTCAGGAAGATATCAAGGACGATTCTTCGAGTAACCAAGATAGTGAGGATAGTGATGACCGAGATGAGCAACAATATTCTGCAAGAGAAAGCTTAGACTCTGAACATAGGGAGTCTGAAGTTGCTATTCGTTATCCTGAGTATGATTTCTTAACTGGTGCAGAGCGGCCTAACTGGACCTGTGCTGTAGAGTACTTCCCGGATTTTGGCGATGCTTACAAAATTGATCGAATCTTGGAGAAACACAGTAATCTTGTGAACCGGATAACAAACTTAATACAATCAGCAAATGTGAGTTTGCCTGAACGTCTGCATCATCAAAGTGTTGGAGAGTCTCTCGACTTAGATGCTTGTATCAATGCGGTCATAAGCAGAAGAATGGGGGAAATACCTGATCCTAGGATTTATAGCACTACGGAGCGTAAGCATCGTGATCTTTCGGTACTAGTACTGTTAGATGTTTCTAATTCAACTAATGACTATGTGCAGACAGCAGATACATCAATTTTGGAGCTTGAGCTTCAGGCAACGAGCTTGCTTGCATATGCAATGTCTGAGCTGGATGATCCATTCGCTATTGCTGCATTTTGTTCTGACGGCAAGGAAGATGTTCACTATTACAGGATTAAAGATTTTGAATCTCCTTATGACTCATCAGCGCGTGCATATCTTGCAGGATTGCAGGGAAAACTTTCCACAAGAATGGGTACTGCAATGAGGCATGCAACCAGAGATTTGATAGCCCAGCGTACACACAGGAGACTGTTGCTTGTTGTTTCTGATGGAGAGCCTTCAGATATAGATGTAGAGGATCAACAATATCTAGTTGAAGATGCACGATATGTAACACGGTCAATTTCACGATTGGGTATTGATACATTTTGTGTTGGACTTGATGGAAGTGGTGATAGCTATTTGCATAAAATATTCGGTAGAAAAAATGTAACCGTGATTGACAGGTTAGAACGTTTGCCAGAGCGCTTGCCAATGCTTTATTTTCGGCTGACAGCGTAGAGAAGTATAATCAGAATATAACGATACGGAGAGGAAAAATGTCTGAGAGTAAAATCTATCCAGTGCCTGGTTCAGTGGCATCTATTTCCCATATTGACAAAGCTAAATACGATTCGATGTATCAGCGCTCTATTGACGACCCAACTGGGTTTTGGGCGGATCAGGCAGAAGAGTTTGTGACTTGGTACAGGAAATGGGACAGGGTACTGGATTGGGATTACCACAAGGGGCACATTCGTTGGTTTGAAGGGGCCAGATTAAATGCAACGTACAACTGTGTAGATCGTCATTTGGAAACTCGGGGTGATCAAACCGCGATTATCTGGGAAGGTGATGATCCACAAGATGATAAGCACATTACCTATAAGGAATTGCATCAAGAAATTTGCAAATTTTCTAATGTTTTGAAGTCACGTGGTGTTAAAAAAGGTGACCGTGTGTGCATCTATATGCCTATGATTCCCGAAGCTGCATACGCCATGCTTGCCTGCGCAAGGATCGGCGCTGTGCATTCGGTTGTATTTGGAGGGTTTTCACCGGATTCTCTACGTGACCGTATTCTTGATTCCGATTGTCGAACTGTTATAACTGCAGATGAGGGTGTTCGTGGTGGCAGGAAAGTTCCATTGAAAGCTAATACAGATGCTGCACTGAAGGATTGCCCGAATGTTAGCACTGTTATAGTCATCAAACGGACGGGTGGTGATGTCAATTGGGATACAACGCGTGATTGCTGGTATCACGAGGTAATGCAATCTGCTAGTGATGTCTGTCCAGCAGAGCAAATGGAAGCTGAAGACCCTTTATTCATCTTATACACATCTGGTTCAACGGGTAAGCCGAAAGGTGTACTTCATACAACTGGTGGCTACCTTTTATACGCTGCCATCACACATAAGTATGTGTTTGACTATCACGATGGTGAAGTGTACTGGTGTACCGCAGATGTAGGTTGGGTAACTGGGCACACATATATAATTTATGGACCATTATGTAATGGTGCAGTCAGCATGATGTTTGAAGGCGTCCCAAACTACCCTGACGGTAGCCGATTTTGGCAAGTGTGTGATAAGCATAACGTTTCAAGCTTTTACACTGCCCCTACTGCAATACGTGCATTGATTGGGTTAGGTGATGATCTGGTTAAAACCACAAGTCGGAAAAGCTTACGAATTTTAGGTACAGTTGGCGAACCAATCAATCCTGAGGCATGGGAATGGTATTACCATGTCGTAGGGGACAGCCGATGTCCGGTAGTTGATACGTGGTGGCAAACTGAAACGGGTGGACACATGATTACACCGTTTCCAGGAGTAACAGCTCTCAAGCCAGGCTCTGCCAGCAAACCTTTCTTTGGTGTGCAACCTGCGATTGTTGATGAGAATGGTAAGGAACTCGAAGGCGAGTGCCAAGGGAATTTGGTTATGAAATACCCGTGGCCTGGTCAGATGCGCACAGTCTACGGTGATCATCAACGCTTTATTGACACATATTTTTCCCAGTGTCCTGGGAAGTATTTTAGTGGAGATGGTTGCAGGCGGGATGCGGATGGGTACTACTGGATCACTGGTCGTGTCGATGATGTCCTGAATATTTCAGGTCACCGTTTGGGTACTGCAGAAGTGGAAAGTGCGTTGGTACTTCATGCAGCTGTAGCCGAAGCAGCGGTAGTCGGATATCCACATGAGATAAAAGGGCAGGGAATTTACGCATATGTGACACCCATGCAGGGGACTGCAACAAGTGATGAACTGAGAGATGAGCTTGTACAATTGGTACGCAAGGAAATTGGTGCGTTTGCAAAACCAGATATTATCCAGTGGGCTCCGGGGCTGCCGAAAACCCGTTCTGGAAAAATCATGCGCCGGATACTTAGAAAGATTGCTGAAAATGAGGTGGATAGCTTGGGTGATACATCCACATTGGCAGATCCTGCGGTAATCGACAACCTCGTTGCAAATCGCGAAAATGTATAAGTGAGGGTGTGTGTAGCAAATCAGAATTTGTTGAAAATCTCGGTTTCTGTGCAGCAAGATACGTATGAAACCGGCATTGTTGATTGTTGATCTGCAAAATGACTATTTCCCGGGCGGAAGTATGGAGCTGGTCAATATTGACTGTGCTGGTGTAAATGCCAGGCTACTTCTGGACAAGTTTCGATACCAAGGACTCCCTACATTTCACATCCAGCACACCTTTTTAAACAGTAATGCAGGGTTTTTTCTGCCCGATACCAAAGGCGCTGAAATTCATGATTGTGTGGACCCGCTACCAAGCGAACCGGTCATTCACAAGCATTTTCCGAACAGCTTTCGTGAAACAGACTTGCTAGAGCAGCTAAACAAGAAGAATATCCGGGACTTGGTCATTTGTGGTGCCATGAGTCAGATATGCATTGATGCGACTACGCGTGCAGCTTCGGATTACAAATTCAAATGTACAGTTGTACAAGACGCGTGTGCAACACGTGATATCAAATTTCAGGGGAAAACTGTAACCGCTGGAGACGTGCACAGTGTTGCCATGTCCTCTTTGGGTTTTGGTTATGCCAACGTCGTAGATATCAGGCAGCTAGTTTAAATCCTTGCCTAATCATTGACTGAAGTTATTTGAATTGTTCGCGCTGTTGTTTGATATCGATCAGCTGTGCTTTCCTTGCTTCAATGCGGGCTTTTGAACTGGAGTTAATATTGTGTGATCGTAGTGCTAGCTGTATCTGCTCCATTGCGGCACCGTATTGTCCGTGTGCAGCATAATAGTCACCTAGGGATTCATGGCTACGCCATGGTATCCCTGCCTTATCTGCAGCCTTGGCTTTCAGTTTATCAATAGCAGGATTTTGCTGATATACATGGCCAAGTTGGTCAAGCTTTTCCAGAGCCTGCCGGGCTTGGTCTTCTTTAATTAGGCTTGTAGCAAGATAATATGTGACTGGCAAATTCTGAGGGTAAATTTTGTCCAATGATTCCAGCGATGCTCTTGCCACATTTGCCTGTTCCATTGCAATATTGATTTGGGCTTCTGCCAGCTTGACTGTCAATTCGTTGTCTGCATGGATTGCTATTTTTCCTAGATGCCGAAGTGCCCGCTTGTGTTTGCCTTCGCGGCTGAGTACAAGTGCATAGGTATAGCGCTCGGGGTCACTCAGTCCAACTGATGACCTGCTTTTCTCCCTCAGGTAATCAATGAGGCTGGAAGAATTGTTGCTCATTGCCAAGGTGCGCGCCTTGGTATAATCAAAATCGGAGCTGTTTGAGGTAAATGGGCCACGATATTGTCTTGCCCGGGTTTCAGCCTCACTTAGACGGTCCAGAGTGAGTGGATGTGTGCTCAGGAACTCGGGTATTTTCCCACGATTCAACTGGGTGTGCTTGTGCAACCGCTTAAAAAACTGCGACATACCCAATGGGTCAATGCCTGAACTTACCAGAAGCTGCATGGCGAGGCGGTCGGCCTCCATTTCAAAGCTTCGGGAATATGAAAGTCTTGCTTGGTGAATACCAGCCTGAGAGGTCATGAGTGCTGCCTGCCCGAGGTCTATATTGTAGACTGCTGCAAGTATGGAGCCCAAAAGTGTTAATGCAGAAATCACACTGAAGGATTTATCATTTTCAAAATTGCGCGCGATATGGCGTTGCGATACATGGGCGATCTCATGTGCTAAGACACTTGCTAATTCACTTTCCTGATGTGCCAAAGTAAGCAAGCCACTATTGATGACGATGATGCCGCCGGGAAGAGCGAAGGCATTGATACTGGGGTTGATTACAAGAAGAAATGTAAATTGAAAATTAGAGTTCAGCCCCCCTGAGGTGATACGGGTGCCAAGTGCCTGAATATATTGAGAAAGTTCAGGGTCATTTGAAATTGGCAAGCGTCTTCGCAACTCAGTGAGTAATATACGACCTAGCTCAGCCTCCTTGGCAGGACTCAATTCTATGTTTGCAGAACCTCCAATATCTGGCAACTTGGCTTCTGCAAGCAAATTTTGAGTCAGGGAAGCAAGTATCAGGCATAGGAGCAAGCGGGTAAGAAACAGGAACCGCATACAGAAAACACGGTCGTTGAATTGGTGTATTGACATAGAGAATGCTGGGTCGTTACAGCATTGTAATGTTTCAAAAGCCCTAGAGTGGGTAAAACTTTACTACATTCACCACTATTAAAGTATTATGATATTATAATATATTGTGGTTTTGGCTATTCATGCCTGTGGACTGCAAGCTTTTTCAGTGTGAATATTTAAGGAGTTGTGTCGATGGCCGAGTTTGACCAAGAATTAGATGCATGCGGACTTAATTGCCCTCTCCCGATTTTACGGGCAAAGAAGGCTCTATCTGGAATGGATTCAGGCAAAGTCCTGCACATCATTGCTACGGATCCGGGTTCAGTAAAAGACTTTGAAGCATTTTCAAAGCAGACAGGCAATGAACTGTTAGATTCAAGCGAAGATGGTGAAAAATTTTATTTTCGTCTAAAAAAGAAATAACCATGACTATAAGAGCAGCGGTCCTTGAACTGGTACTGGATTGTCCTGCTTGACCCTATTTCGTGCTGGTGAGTGTGGCGTCATGCCAGACAAATGAGCGCTTGCGGATAGCTTGATACTGTACCGTGAATAAAGACCTGGAATGGTGTATTACCCGTGCGGCATATAATTTCAATATTGTTGGAAAATGAAGCAGGTGCCCTGTCGAGAGTCTCAGGGTTATTTTCAGCACGGGGCTACAATATTGAATCCCTTACAGTTGCACCTACTGACGATGCGACAATGTCACGAATTACTGTGGTAACGGATGGAAGCGACAATGTCATCGAACAAATTGAAAAACAACTTAACAAGCTGGTTGATGTTGTAAAAGTCCTTGATTTGACTGCTGATGAGCATATTGAGCGGGAGATCGTTTTGCTAAAACTATTCAACTCAAAAATGTCTCAACCCGTTTTGGAACTTTTGTCCAATGAATATGGAGGCAAGGTCATGGATTGTTCTGACGATACAATCGTGGTCGAGATCACAGGTGTAGGCAAAAAGCTTGATCGAGCTATCCAGTCTGTTCCAGGTGAGGCCATCTGCGAGCTTGTTCGTTCCGGTGCATTGGGAATTGCAACAGGCAGTGGTGACATTTTGAATTCGGAGTCTGCTTACACTGGCTCAGAAGCTAAGGGAGAAAGTGCATGAATATTTATTACGACAAAGATGCTGATCTTTCGGTGATACAGAGCAAGAATGTTGCAATTATAGGATATGGTTCACAAGGTCATGCGCATGCAAATAATCTGCAGGATTCCGGGGTTACAGTTTCAGTGGGATTGCGTGAAGGTTCTTCATCTTTGGCAAAAACCAACCAGGCTGGAATCAAAGCTGTATCAATTGAAGATGCCGTGAAAGGGGCAGATGTCGTCATGATGCTTGTTCCCGATGAGCATCAGAGCAAACTATATAAAGAATGTATTGAACCCAATATTCACCAGGGTGCAACGCTTGCTTTTGCTCATGGATTCAACATCCATTTTCAAGGGATCACACCACGTGAAGACCTAGACGTAATTATGATTGCGCCAAAAGGTCCAGGTCATCTGGTACGTTCTACATATACCCAGCAAAAAGGTGTGCCTACCCTGATCGCAGTTTTTCAGGACGCATCGGGCAATGCTAAAAGTACTGCCTTATCCTATGCCTCAGCAAATGGGGGCGGGCGTGCCGGGATTATTGAAACTACCTTTAAGGAAGAAACGGAAACGGATTTGTTTGGCGAACAAGCAGTGTTATGCGGTGGTGCCACAGCGCTTGTACAAGCAGGGTTTGAAACACTGGTTGAGGCTGGCTATGCGCCTGAAATGGCATATTTTGAATGTCTGCACGAATTGAAGCTGATTGTGGACTTGATGTACGAGGGTGGTATAGCCAATATGCGCTATTCTATTTCGAATACTGCCGAGTATGGTGATTTGACACGTGGCCCCAGGGTCATCAATGCAAATACCAAGCTGGAAATGAAACGCATACTCTCCGAAGTCCAATCGGGTGAATTTGCACAGGAATTCATCCAGGAAAATCAATCTGGTGCCAGTAACCTAGAAAGATTGCGGGAAACAGGACGAGAGCATCCAATAGAGAAAGTGGGGGCAAACCTGCGTGATATGATGCCTTGGATCAAGGCTAACAAGGTTGTAGATCAATCCAGAAATTAACGTTCGCCGCTTGCATAACATGTTCATGTTATGACTGGTGACAATGATTCCCATCGCTAGAGAAGTGCGCTTTGCTCTGCTGGTAATCGGTATAGCAATTGCCGCAGCTCATTTTCAGTTTGGACTTTTTTGGGTTTGGCCTGCGTGGCTGACTTTTGTGGCACTGCTGTTGCTTTTTCGTGACTTCAAACGAACGATCCCCGCCATACCTCTTGCAGTTGTAAGCCCGGTAGATGGACGTGTAATCGATGTCAGAAATGCAGTGCATGACCCGTATCTGGAACGCACTTCACAAGCAATTTGTCTGCGTCAGTCATCGCTGGGTGAATTTAATGTACACAGTCCTGTAGAAGGCAAGATACAGAATCTGTGGGTACGTTCATCTGTATGTTATACCGAATCAGAACTTGCAGTTTGGATACAGACTGATGAACAGGATGATGCAGTAATGGTTGCCAATCTTGATTCTATGCTGCGTCATGCTAGCTGCAAGATCAGTGCTGGTGAGAAACTGGGACAAGGACAGCGGTGTGGATTTATTGCTCTTGCCTGTGAAGTGGTAATTTATCTACCTTCATCTGCGCATATCGGTGTTAATGTGGGGCAATCAGTTCGTGCTGGTAGTGATAAATTGGCAGAATTTGTTCATGAAATCGAGGCATAATCTGCATACTAATGAACAATTCTGAAAAAAAATTGAGAAAAGGCATCTATCTGCTGCCGAATCTGTTAACGACCGGTGCCCTGTTTGCTGGATTTTATGCCATTGTTGCTGCTACCAAAGATCAGTTTGCTTGGGCGGCGATCGCAATAATTGTGGCGTTGTTCCTGGATTTTTTTGACGGAAGAATAGCTCGTTTGACCCATACAACCAGCAAATTTGGTGCACAATATGACAGCATTTCAGATATGGTGTCTTTCGGTGTAGCACCAGCACTCGTGGTATATGAGTGGGCATTTTTACACTTTAGTAGTCTGCCTTGGGTGTGGTCCAAACTGGGTTGGCTTGCAGCATTTTTTTATACTGCTGCGGTAGCTCTGCGTCTGGCTAGGTTTAATGCCCGTGTTACTGTGACAAGTAAACGCTATTTTCAGGGTTTGCCGAGTCCTGCTGCCGCCGCTGCCCTTGTAGGGTTCATCTGGACCTGTCATGACATGCAGTTATCACGTGAGGATTTTGCAATTGCTGCCCTTGTATTGACCATTCTTCTAGGCGCACTTATGGTCAGTAATTTCACGTATTACAGTTTCAAGGACATCAATCTTTCTGACCGTATTCCCTATATCGTCATGCTGGCAGTTGTCCTTGGGTTTATTCTGATATCCATTGATCCCCCCAAGCTGATGTTTGCCCTGTTTGTGGTGTATGCATTGTCGGGGCCTGTACTGTACCTTGTTCGTCTTAAGCGCAAGCGCAAGCGCAGTGCACGTGCCACGGTAAACATAGAAAATCAGTAGTGGTCTCTTGAATGAGTCCCACTTGGTGGCAGCATCAGGCTGCATTTCGCACGCGAATGTTTCGAGCCGGGTCATTGTTTGTGTGTCTAAATCGGTGGTGGGAACAGGCGCACATTGAACGTGGGACGCCGTATCAGATTTTAATACGCAGCGCTAAAGGAAAGCTGCTTTGAAGCCGGTTATCCTGCATTCTTCAGCCAGGTGGGTCGAAATATGAAAGACTGGAGTTCTGGAAATATTTCATTTTGTAAGGTATAGTCGGCCACATGAATGTAGTACTTACACAAATCAAATATGTAGTGGCTCAGGTTTCTGGTTGCACTACTGTTTTTGCTGCATTTGTCCTTTCACTGTACCTGCTGCTGCGGTAGCAGCACGACTTGTACCTGGCGAGGCTAAACGCAAATTCAATCTATTCAGCCAAGGGTTTCTATACGAGATATACACTCGTAGTATTTTTTGAGCAAAGTTTTATGGCTACTAAAGATAAACTGATAATCTTTGATACCACGCTACGGGATGGGGAACAAAGTCCGGGAGCATCTATGACGCGTGACGAGAAAATCCGTATTGCCAAATCACTCGAGCGCATGCGGGTAGATGTTATTGAAGTAGGTTTTCCGATGGCAAGCGCTGGAGATTTTGAGGCGGTTCGTGCGGTGGCAAGTGTCATAAAAGAAAGCATTGTATGTGGTTTGGCACGTGCACTTAAAAAAGATATAGAGCGCGCCAGTGAAGCTTTGAAAACAGCCATGTCTGCAAGAATACACACATTCATTGCAACTTCACCAATACACATGCAGCAAAAACTGCATATGACGGAGAATCAGGTCATCGAACAGGCCGTGGCAGCGGTCAAACAGGCAAAGCAATATACAGATGATGTTGAGTTTTCACCTGAAGATGCCGGCCGTTCTGAATTCGAGTTTCTGTGCAGAGTGATAGAGCAAGTCATCATGGCCGGTGCCACTACAATAAACATACCGGACACAGTAGGCTATAACGTGCCGCATCAATTTGGCAGTTTGGTAGGCCGCCTGATTGAAAATGTCCCCAATTCGGACCAGGTGATATTTTCTGTTCACTGTCACAATGATCTGGGGCTTGCAGCGGCAAATTCACTTTCTGCAGTGTTAAATGGGGCACGTCAAGTGGAATGTACAGTAAATGGTTTGGGTGAACGAGCAGGAAACGCCTCACTAGAGGAAGTCGTAATGACCGTACATACCAGACAAGATGTGTTCTCATGCACTACAAGTCTGGATACTAAACTGATTGTGCCAACTTCACGTATCGTATCGACTATAACAGGTTTTCCTGTACAGCCTAACAAGGCAATTGTTGGTGCCAATGCCTTTGCACATGAAGCAGGTATTCATCAGGACGGAGTACTTAAGGCCAGAGAAACATACGAAATTATGCGTGCAGAAGATGTAGGATGGGCTTCTAACAAAATTGTGCTGGGTAAGCATTCAGGCCGTAACGCATTTCGTACGCGACTCAATGAGCTTGGAGTAACTTTTAGGACTGAGGAAGAACTAAACGTTGCTTTTGCAAACTTCAAGGATCTGGCGGACCGCAAGCATGATATATATGATGAGGACCTGCATGCGCTGGTCTCCGAGACAAGCTGCGAAAAAAGCGAATACTTTAAGCTGGTATCACTGAAGGCTCATTCAGAGACTGGCGAGATTCCTTCCGCGCAGGTCACCTTGCTGGTTGATGGCGAAGAAAGGAAGGCTGAATCGAATGGCGGAGGCACTGTTGACGCTACATTCTGTGCAATAGAAACAATCGCAGCCAGCCAGGCACAATTACAATTATATTCAGTCAACAACATAACGACGGGTACCGATGCTCAGGGTGAGGTGACTGTTCGTTTGCAAAAATCAGGAAGAATTGTAAATGGTCATGGTGCAGACACTGATATCATCATGGCATCAGCCAAAGCCTACCTGCATGCATTGAACAAGCTTGTCGTGCCGGAGACAAGGGCACATCCTCAGCATGACGTCTGAATAATGGTGCGAGATGAAATGGATGAACAAAGGCGCTTGTATTATCTGGATAAAATGGGAATACAAGCTTGGGTATCACGAACGACCAAGTCTGTGGGCATACAAGACAGCTCTGAATCTAGCCCATTAAATCTGCGTCAGGGCAAGTTGGCCGGTGCATCAGTACCTGTTGGGGACAATGCGGTTGCATGCCTTGATGACCTTCGAAAGGTGGTATCAGTATGTACCCTGTGCGAACTGCATCGTACTCGTACACAAACTGTTTTCGGGACAGGTAGTCCAGATGCGGACTGGATGGTTATCGGTGAGGCGCCAGGTTTTGAGGAAGACCGCAAGGGTGAACCATTTGTAGGAAGGGCAGGACAGTTACTTACTAAAATGCTCCTTGCCATAGGACTTACACGTGAAGAAGTATTCATTGCAAATATTCTAAAGTGCAGGCCACCTGATAACAGGGATCCGCAACATCAGGAAATTATGCACTGTCGTCCTTATTTGCGACAGCAAATTAACATGATTCAACCCAAGGTTATTCTTGCAATGGGCAGGATTGCAGCTCAGGCGCTGCTTGATACTAATACAGCGATAGGACGCCTGCGCGGGATTAAACACTGCTATGAAGATACCCGGATTCCTGTAATCGCGACCTATCATCCCGCCTATTTGTTACGCAGCCCACAACAAAAACGCAAAGCTTGGGAAGATCTGAAATTTGCAGTCAGAGTCAGGGAAGAAAATAGGTAACTCACCTGTTTAACATGCTTTGGCATGAACAGGTTTCGGACTGATCCATATTTTGATTTATGAGTGCAGCTTTTGAACATCCGGCTGGAGCCTGTCGTTTGATGGTTAAGAGTGATTTGCCGGTTGTCTTGAATATTGAACAGCGGAGTTACCAGTTTCCGTGGACACAGGGAATATTCCTTGATTGTTTACGTCATGGGCATTCCTCTTGGGTACTCGAAATAGAGCAATGCATTATCGGGTATGGTGTGATATCACTTGCTGTTCAGGAGTGCCATATCCTCAATCTGTGCATAGACCCAGACTACCGGGGACAAGGAAGGGGCAGGTACTTGTTAGAACAGTTGCTTATGACTGCACGTGCGCATAATGCCGATACAGCATTTTTGGAAGTACGCGCCACTAACTTTCAGGCTTTATCCTTGTATTTCTCAGAAGGTTTCAACGAGATTGGTTTGCGCAAAAATTACTATCCGGCTCTGGTAGGGCGTGAAAATGCAATAATTCTTGCCAAAATACTTTGACGCGTAATCGCACATGTGTTCGAGGCGTAGATTTCATTGCTGCATTTCATTGTATCTTTGTACTTTGCCAGTGCCTGCATCATTTTTTGATTTGTGGTGTGCCAGCGGGATAGAGATTTTCTTACACACTGGGTGGTACGCCAAATCTGAAATTGTGGCCATATCAGCTATTAGGTAGCAAAACTTCATGAGTGACAATAATTTTATTAGTGAGATTAAAAAAAGACGGACGTTTGCCATTATCTCCCATCCGGATGCAGGCAAGACAACGATTACAGAAAAACTTCTACTGTTTGGTGGAGCGATCCAGTTGGCAGGTTCCATAAAGGGCCGTAAAGCGACCCGTTACGCCACGTCGGACTGGATGGAGCTGGAGAAACAGCGTGGTATTTCAATCACAAGTTCTGTCATGCAGTTTGCCTATGATGGCTACATCATAAACCTGCTGGATACACCCGGGCATGCTGATTTTTCAGAAGATACCTACCGGACACTGACTGCTGTCGATTCTGCCTTGATGGTCATTGATAATGCAAAAGGTGTGGAAGAACGCACCATCAAACTGATGGAAGTATGTCGGTTACGTAATACGCCAATTATCACATTTATAAACAAGATGGATCGTGATGGAAGGGAGCCTATTGAGCTACTTGATGAAGTTGAGCATGTGTTAAAAATAAAATGTGCACCAGTGACTTGGCCAGTAGGTATGGGCAGCCTCTTCAGAGGGATATTTGATATGCTCAGCAATTCAGTGTATCTCTACAATGCAAAACAGAACGGCAAGGAATTGCAGTGTAAAGTAGGGAGTCTTGATAATCCTCGCTTGGATGAATTGATAGGAGAGCAGGCACAGGAATTGCGTGATGATATCGAGCTTGTACGCGGAGCAAGCCATGAATTTAATCATCAGGAATTTCTGGATGGTGAACTTACACCAGTCTTTTTCGGATCTGCAATCAATAATTTCGGTATTTCAGAGTTACTAGACAGATTTGTCGAATTTGCCCCCGCACCCCAGCCGAGGAAAGTAAGTATTTCAGGCAGGCAAACAAGAGATCTGAGAGCAGATGAAGAAAACTTTTCAGGATTTGTATTCAAAATACAGGCCAATATGGATCCTAATCATCGGGACCGTCTTGCATTTATCCGGATTTGTTCAGGAAACTTTCAAAAAGGCATGAAGTTGCAACATGTACGCTTGAACCGGGATGTAAAGGTGAATAATGCGCTGGCCTTTGTTGCATCATCCCGTGAACAGATAGATCTGGCATATCCAGGTGATATTATTGGACTGCACAACCATGGCACGATTCGAATAGGAGATACATTTACACAGGGTGAAAAACTAGCATTTACGGGCATCCCAAGTTTTGCTCCAGAGTTGTTCAAGCGTGTGCAGCTTGCGATTCCCTTAAAGATGAAGACATTACTAAAAGGGCTGATTCAACTCTGTGAAGAAGGAGCCAGCCAGTTGTTTCGGCCTTTGGCAAACAATGAGTTGATACTTGGAGCGGTAGGAGCTCTACAATTTGATGTAGTACGTCATCGGCTAAAATACGAATACAATATTGAATGTAGGTTTGAATCTGTACATGTACAAGCTGCCCGTTGGGTAGTTTGTGATAACAAAAAAGAGCTTCTTAAATTCAAGAGCAAACTAGCTGCCCATCTCGCTTTGGATCATGGTGGTGAGCTTGTATACATGGCCCCGACACGTGCCAATTTGCAAATGGCTGTAGAAAAATGGCCAGGTGTTGAGTTTTGTGCTACTCGAGAGCACAACACAATCATGGATCAACAATGAGATTTCGTCCGGTATAGAGGAAATTCTTGGCATGCCTGCATCCACGAAAGATCACATTTATGCTGACAAGCAGGTTGAGGTTCAAGATTTTGTATTCAATGCAGAGGTCACAAGTGTTTTTGCTGACATGATTGGGAGATCTGTCCCAGGGTATGAAGTACTAAGCCAGCTTGTACAGTCCATGGCAAGGAAATTTGTTGCTGAGGATACCAATGTATATGACTTGGGTTGTTCACTGGGGAATGCATCCCTGAGCGTTGCCAGAGCCCTGTACCCCAGTAAGGCAAGAATATTTGCGGTGGATAGTTCGCCAGCTATGATTCAACATCTTGTCGAAAGGATTGAGGGAATGGATTCTGATCCTGGAATTTCACCTATCTGTTGCGATGTAGCTGAAATCAGCATGCAAAATGCTTCGCTGGTTATCCTGAATTACACCCTGCAGTTTATAGACCCGCGAAGTCGTGATGCGCTCATTGCGAAGATATACTCGGGATTGCGTGAAGGTTCAGCCTTGCTTCTGTCAGAAAAAATCATACGTGAGGATCTGGATGAGGAACATCTCATGCGAGATCTGCATGAAGGCTACAAGAACATTCGCGGGTACAGCGATCTTGAAATTAGCCAGAAAAGAGAAGCCCTTGAGAATGTAATGATCAGGGATACGGATGCATGTCACTGTGAGCGCCTGCATCGAGCAGGTTTTTCCAGGCTGTATGTATTGATGAAATACCTCAATTTCATCTCCTATATTGCAATCAAATGAGTCCCTTTTATTCACGACTTGCAAAAACACTTGACAATACAAGACTCGAAGCTTTCAAGGCTGAACTGATTAGCAGGCTTGACTTGAGATATGCACGTCCCGGGCATGGAAGTTTTAAAGACTGGCAGCACATTGTAGAGTCATTGCCGGACATCTCACCTTCATTTGTGGACCTTGACCGGTCTGCACCTATCATAGGCAAGGCCACCGATTGCACAGCACAGCACTGTGTGGTGCTCAGACAGGGCCTGATGGCTTTGAGTCCTTGGCGCAAGGGGCCTTTCAATGTGTTCGGGATTGATATTGATGCTGAGTGGAGAAGTGACTGGAAGTGGTTGCGCATTGCTCCACATCTTGCAGATCTCAAAGGGAAAACAATTCTGGACATTGGGTGCAGCAATGGTTATTACGCCTTGCGCATGCAAGCCTCAGGGGCCGCTTTTGTCTTGGGTGTTGAGCCGGTGTGGCGGTACGTATTTCAGTTTTCAGCCTTGTCAAGGTACTTGCCAGAACCTCAGCGCGTCTTCGTTTTGCCACTCAGGCTGGAGGAGTTACCTGGTTTGAATTCAGTATTTGATACGGTATTTTCCATGGGTGTGCTGTATCACAACCGACAACCAAAGTGCCATCTTGATCAAGTGTATAGGGTGCTCCGAACAGGTGGGCAATTTGTAGTGGAAACCCTGATTATTGAAAATGGCGATGTCGAGGCCCTTATTCCTCAAGGGCGTTATGCAAACATGCGGAACGTATGGATGATTCCGACCTATACGTTGCTGGAAGCTTGGTTGAAAGCATCAGGATTTATCAATATTCAATTGATTGACAAGAACAGGACCACGGTGCAAGAGCAGCGCCAGACAGAGTGGATGACTGGTTATTCTCTTGGTCATGCCCTGGACTCGGACGATTATCATCGAACTGTTGAGGGGTATCCTGCTCCACTGCGCGCAAGCATTGTCGCTGAGAAACCGTTTTGACTTTCACGGCTTTTTTGGAGAGCTATTCCTCCAAATAATCACGTTTATTCACTACAGATTTCCATTTCTCCGCATCTTCGGGTGCCGATATCATGCTTGTAATGACGGGCCATTTTGATGCAAGCTGTTCATTCAGTGACAGGAACTCAAGCTGTGTTTCGGTCAGATCATCTTCACTGACTATGGCATTAACCGGACACTCGGGTTCGCACATGGCGCAGTCAATACAGTCCTCGGGATCTATGACCAGCATATTCGGCCCTTCATGAAAACAATCCACAGGGCACACTTCAACACATTCGGTGTATTTACATTTTATACAGGATTCCGTTACTACAAATGTCATCAGATCTATTCCAGATAAATAAATTACCAAGTTGAAATAAAGGTATGAAGTAACATAGTCAGGCGGGCATGCACATTGGCTGAATACTACTAGGAAAGCTCCTTGAGCTTATACAATATTTCGAGCGCATCCTTGGGGCTCAAATCATCAGGGTCGATCCCCATTAAATATTCGAGCACTGGAGGATTCTGGTGCTCTTCCAAAGGAAGTCCCAACTGCAGGTCACAGTCTTGATTGTCTTTCTGATAATTAGACAACTCCAGTTGCTTCAGTCTTAACTTGGCATTGGCTATGACAGATTTTGGTATCCCTGCAAGCCGGGCAACCTGTACTCCATAGCTCTGGTTTGCAGGACCGTCCTTCAATGCGTGCAAAAAAATGATTTTGTCTTCATGTTCAACAGCATCGATGTGCACATTGTGAATGTTATCGTGGAACTCCGGCAGCTGTGTAAGCTCAAAGTAATGTGTGGAAAATAGGGTATAGCACTTGTTTACAGTGCTTAGATGTTCAGCACATGACCAGGCCAGCGAAAGTCCATCGTAAGTACTAGTGCCACGGCCAATTTCATCCATAAGCACTAGGCTGTTACAGGTTGCATTATTGAGAATGTTGGCGGATTCAGTCATTTCAACCATGAATGTTGAATGTCCAGAACTCAAGTCGTCCGAAGCACCAATACGTGTGTAGATTGCATCAACAGGGCCAACTGTAGCAGCTGCGGCAGGGACGAAGCTTCCTGTGTAAGCCAGCCATGTGATTAATGCAACTTGGCGCATATACGTGGATTTTCCACCCATGTTCGGGCCAGTAATCAATAACACTTTGTGCTGTGGGTCGAGTACTGTGTCATTTGCAGTGAAGGACTCATTCTGGACCTGCTCAATCACTGGATGTCTGCCCTGTTTGATATGGATACTGCTTTCTGTTGTGAATTCCGGTTGTACGTAGTTCAGGGTTTTCGCACGTTCTGCAAGCGTGACAAGCGCGTCCAGTTGTGCAAGACCATGAGCGCAACGCTGGATGGTGCCTAGTTCTTTGATCAGGTCTGCCAGCAATTTTTCATATAGGTGTTTCTCGCACCTAAGGGCTCGTTCCTTGGCACTTAGCACTTCATCCTCAAAACGCTTTAATTCCTGAGTCGTGTACCGCTCTGTATTTTTCAGGGTTTGTCTGCGGATGTAGTATTTTGGTACAAGGTGTACGTGATTGCGGGAAATCTCTATGTAGTATCCGTGTACGCGGTTGTAGGCAACTTTCAGTGATGGAATCTGTGTTGTGGCCTTTTCCTGCTGTTCCATTTCAACAAGATACTGATTGGCGCAATCACTTAAACTGCGCAACCGGTCCAGTTCTTCATTAAATCCTGATTTGATTACGCCACCATCACGAATTATTGCAGGCAGTTGATCCTTTAGCGCATGGGCTAGGGTAGAGGCGAGTACTTCATGCTGATCGAACATATCTGAGCACTCTTGTAACAGTTCTTCGCTATAGGGGATGAGCGCTTCGCGAACTGGTGGAATTATGTTCAACGTTTCACGCAGTGCATCCAGGTCTCTTGGTTGTGCAGTTTGTAATGCGATGCGGCTGCGTATGCGTTCAATATCGTTCCCTTGGGACAGCAGACTGTGCAAGGCAGCGAGTTCATCAAGCTCTATGAGTTGTTTTATTGCAGCATGCCTTTTCAGAAGGGTAGATTGGATACGGATTGGTTGGTTTAACCACAAACGTAATTGACGGGCACCCATAGTTGAGGCTGTTTTGTCAAGTACGCCTATCAAACTGTTTGTTTTTTGTCCACGCGTAGATCGTTCTATCTCAAGGTTGTTTCTTGAGATGCTGTCAACCAGTATGTGTTCATCATTTTTATGTACTTTCAGTCCATCAATATGGGGCAATGCCGATTTTTGTGTATCCTTCACGTACTGAAGTACGGCACCAGCAGAAGCAATCGCCAAGGGGTGCTCGTCGCATCCATAACCGCTCAAATTGCGAGTAGAGAATTGCTTGCATAAGGCTGTCGTTGCACTTTCACTTTCAAAATGCCAGGCTGGTAATCGCCGTACTACCGATGTCTTTTTGAATGTGATCGTGGCATCTTCGGGTACCAGGATTTCAGCAGGTTGTATACGTTCAACCTCATTTGAAAGTTCCTGAAGGCTTTGACATGTCTGCAATATGAATCTACCCGAACTTAAGTCCAGATAGGCTAATCCTGCAGATTGCCCGGCCTTACAGACTGCCAAAAGGTAATTTTCTCGGCTGTGTTCCAGCAGTGCATTTTCGGTAATTGTACCGGGTGTAATAATACGAGTGATCTTGCGTTCCACTAGACCTTTACTGCTTGTGGGATCGCCAGTCTGGTCACAGATCACGACTGATTCGCCATGGCGCAATAATTTTATCAGGTAGTTTTCTACAGAGTGTACGGGCACACCTGCCATGGGTATTTCATCAGCGGCATTTTTGTTGCGAGAAGTTAGTGTTAAATCCAGTAGCTTGGCAGCATGTTTTGCATCTTCGAAAAAGAGTTCAAAAAAATCACCCATACGGTAAAACAACAGCATGTCAGGATAATCAGTTTTAAAGCGCAAATACTGTTGCATCATGGGGGTGTGTTTTGCTGGAGGACGTGCGACCATGATGAGAGTCTAACCAAGAATAAATATTTAGACAGCATAAAGTCACCAAAATGTTCGACATGACTTCCTCAGAAATGGAACAGTTATTGGATGTGCTTGCACAGAAGATGATTGGTAAGGGGCTCAGGTTGGTAACAGCTGAATCCTGTACTGGAGGGATGCTTGCACAGTGGATGACTGCTTTTGCAGGGAGTAGCAGGTGGTTTGAGTGTGGTTTTGTGACTTACAGCAATGAATCAAAAATCAGGATACTGGGTGTACAACCTGAAGCTTTGGACAGACATGGTGCAGTGAGCATGCAAGTTGCTGAACAAATGGCGCTAGGAGCTCTTCGCAACAGTAATGCGGATATAGCTGTCTCGATTACCGGTATAGCTGGACCTACTGGGGGCAGTTCAGTCAAGCCGATAGGTACGGTATACATATCAACTGTAAAACAAGATCAGCCTCCATGTACAATACATCATGCATTCGGTGGGGACCGCGCTGCAATTCGCGAATGGAGTGCAATCTCGGCTGTTACCCATCTGATAAGTCAATACGGGGAATAGAGGCTAATTCAAGCTGGTCATATTCGGTGGCCTGTTTCGGATGGATATGCATATCGATATAATAGGACTGCTTTGTCCGGGCAAGAGTGCGGAAAATGGGGAATTAATTTACTGATAACAGGTAGTAATTCCTGGAGATTAATGCAAATTGATTTAGAAAACATCTGGAGTGGGCTGTGGACGAAAATCGAAAAAAGGCGCTGGTAGCAGCACTAGGTCAGATAGAAAGGCAATTCGGTAAAGGGGCGGTGATGCGTCTCGGTGATTCCTCTGCTACGCGCGATATAGAGGTGATCTCTACAGGTTCACTGGCTTTGGATGTTGCGCTAGGCATTGGTGGTCTTCCTAAAGGACGAGTCACTGAAGTTTATGGACCGGAGTCTTCAGGTAAGACTACGCTGACCCTGCAGGTTATCGCAGAGTGCCAGAAACAGGGAGGAACAGCGGCATTTGTTGATGCCGAGCATGCATTGGATCCGGTCTACGCAGAGAAAATTGGTGTTGATGTGGATGATTTGCTTATTTCACAGCCTGATACCGGTGAACAGGCACTGGAAATTACGGATATGCTGGTGCGTTCCGGTGCAGTCAGCATTGTGGTCGTGGATTCAGTAGCAGCTTTGACGCCGCGTGCAGAGATTGAGGGGGATATGGGAGACTCACACATGGGTTTGCAGGCTCGGCTGATGTCTCAGGCTTTGCGTAAACTGACCGCTAACATCAAACGCTCAAACACCATGGTGGTATTCATTAACCAAATCCGCATGAAAATTGGGGTTATGTTTGGAAATCCGGAAACAACGACGGGCGGCAATGCATTGAAATTCTATGCATCAGTGCGGCTAGATATTCGCCGTGTAGGTGCTATCAAAGTGAGAGATGAGATCCTGGGTAATGAGACACGTGTAAAGGTAGTAAAAAACAAATTAGCACCACCTTTCAAAAAAGCAGACTTCGAGATTCTGTATGGCGAAGGTATCTCAAGAATGGGTGAACTCATTGACATGGGTGTTGATAATGAAATCGTTGAGAAAGCAGGTGCCTGGTACAGCTACAATGGGGAACGTATTGGACAGGGGAAGGAAAATTCACGCACTTGGCTGAAAGAACATCCACAGGTTGCAGATGAGATTGAGGCAAGGTTGCGTGAGAAACTAATGCCGCATGTGAGCAAGCCCGGTCTGCAGACAGAAGATATAGAAGGGACCGAAACCACTGAAGCCTGAGCACTCAATACGGGACACTGCATTAAGCCTGCTTGCCAGGCGAGAGCACACTCGCTTGGAACTCTCTAAGAAACTGAAAGCTAGGGGATTCTCGCTGGCTGATATAGATACAATACTGGACAGTTTGGAGAATGAAGGCTTGCAAAGTGATGCACGGTATGCACAGAGCTATGTTTATTTCCGATCCCAACGCGGCTTTGGGCCTTTGCGCATCAAGCTGGAATTACAGGAGCGAGGGGTTTCAAGTCGATTGATTAACACCTATGTCGATTTCAATGACCAGGTCTGGCTGCAGGTTGCCTGCAGGGCATACAAGAAAAAATTTGATACGCAAGCTGCAGGCGTGACAGTAAAGGAGCAGGCTAAACGCACACGCTACCTTCATGCCCGCGGATTCACCAGTGATATAATCAAAAGAACCTTAACAGCATTTTCAGCTGCTGAGACAGTATGTGAAGTTTAGGGATAAGAAATATCGCGACAAGGCAGGACTGATATGGAAAGCAGCGCTGAGATTCGTAGTGCATTTTTAGATTTCTTTAAGCAGCACGGGCACGAGGTTGTGCCATCAGCCCCCCTGGTGCCTGCTAATGATCCAACATTGCTGTTTACCAATGCTGGCATGGTGCAGTTCAAGGATGTTTTTCTTGGCAAGGAGTCACCAGGCTATTCATGTGCGGCATCCAGTCAGCGCTGTCTCAGGGCAGGGGGCAAGCATAATGATCTGGAAAACGTAGGCTATACTGCTAGACACCATACGTTTTTTGAAATGCTGGGCAACTTCAGCTTCGGTGATTACTTCAAGCAAGAAGCAATTCATTATGCCTGGGATTTCCTTACCAAGGTTATAGAGCTTCCTGAAGATCGCCTATGGGTGACTGTATATCAGGAAGACAAGCAGGCGGCAGATATCTGGTTAAACGATATCGGTGTAAATGCCCAAAGATTTTCATCCATTGGTACAGACGATAACTTCTGGACAATGGGCGATACAGGACCTTGTGGTCCCTGTACGGAAGTATTTTATGATTATGGAGAAGATATGCCGGGTGGCCCGCCTGGCACGTTCGGGCAGGAGGGTGATCGCTACACAGAAATATGGAACCTCGTCTTCATGCAGTACGAGCGTGATAAGCAAGGCGTACTTTCCAACCTACCAGCACCCTCTGTCGACACGGGCATGGGTCTTGAACGCTTAGCAGCAGTTTTGCAGGGTGTTACGAACAACTACGAGACAGATTTGTTTGTTGGCATCATAAGCGCTGCTGCAGATATAGCCAAGGTGACGGATACCACTATGCCTTCTCTGCGAGTCATTGCAGACCACATTCGCGCATGTGCTTTCATGATTGTTGATGGAGTGCAACCCTCGAACGAAGGTAGGGGGTATGTGCTGCGACGTGTCATTCGACGAGCTGCTCGGCATGGAAACAAACTGGGTATAGAAGGACCTTTTTTTTACAGACTGGTACAGCCTCTTGTAGAGGGCATGGGCACAACTTGTCCAGAATTAGTGGATTCCAGTTTGAAGGTGCAAGGAATTCTGGAGCAAGAAGAACAGCGGTTTAGCGATACGCTCATTCAGGGCATGCGTATTCTCCAGGAAGATATTGAAAAATTGTCTGGAAACACTATATCTGGTGAAACGGCTTTCAAGCTTTATGATACGTATGGTTTTCCCTGTGATTTAACGGCAGATATAGCACGCGAACAGCAACTGAAGGTGGATATTGCAGGCTTTGAAAAGCATATGGAGTTACAACGTGAACGTGGTAGACAAGCAAGTCATTTCGATTCGGAATATGATGCTCTACCGGTGGTACATACTGCTACGGTGTTCACAGGCTATGGCTGTATACAGGATCAGGCTGCTGTACAGGAAGTCTTTGTAGAAAACAAACCAGTAAAGGTGATCTCGGAAGGTGAATCCGGAAGCATCATCTTGGAGAAAACCCCTTTTTATGCCGAGTCAGGAGGACAGGTGGGGGACCAAGGAACACTGACGAATGATCTGGCACAATTTCAGGTAGTCGATACGCAAAGACTGGGCAGCGCACATGTGCATAGTGGCAAGCTTGTATCAGGTTGCCTTAAGGTTGGTGATCATGTGCAGGCAGAAGTGAGTGCTACACGTAGGCAGGCAACTGTACTCAATCACTCTGCAACTCATCTGATGCATGCCGCATTGCGTCAAGTGCTTGGAACACATGTACAGCAAAAAGGGTCTCTGGTAGCGCCGGACCGATTGCGTTTTGATTTCTCACATAATGCACCAGTCAGTGCAGAAGAACTGGACAGGATAGAAGATGTTGTCAATCATCAGATCAGGTTAAATTCAACGGTAAAGGCGAAGATCATGCCGAAGGATCAAGCGCTAGGTGCAGGTGCTGTAGCCTTATTCGGCGAAAAATATGGACGTGATGTGCGAGTGCTTTCTATTGGTGATTTTTCGCTGGAATTATGTGGAGGTACTCATGTGGAACGGTCAGGTGACATAGGTGCATTCAAAATCATTTCTGAATCAGGTATTGCCTCGGGAATCCGACGTATTGAAGCAATGACAGGTGAGTCAGCGATGGGCTGGGTCCAGAAAAATGAAAATCAGATTGCGGGCATTGCAAGTCTGCTTAAAGTATCGAAGGGCAGGGTTAGAGAAAAAATTTCACAGCTTCTGGAGCAAAATCGCTTACTTGAAAAGGAGCTTGACCGGCTTAAGGCTAAGGTTGCTTCGCAGGCCGGAAGTGATTTGGTAGATCACGTAGTAGAAGTCGATGGCATCAAGGTGCTGGCCTGTACCATTGAAGGAGCAGACCTGAAAGCATTGCGCAGTATGGTAGACCAGTTAAAGCATAGGCTTGGTAGTTCTGCGATTGTTTTAGGTACATTCAAGGACTCGAAAGTAAGCTTGGTTGCTGGTGTAACCAATGATCAGACCCATCGCATCAAGGCCAGCGATCTTGTTAATGCTGTAGCTGTGCAGGTAGGCGGTAAAGGTGGAGGTCGGGATGACATGGCTCAGGCAGGGGGGAACAAACCTAGTGCGCTGGGTACAGCCTTGCAATCTGTTCCAGACTGGGTACGTGAAAATTTACAGCAGCTGTCATAGTGTAGCCTGATCAGAAAATGGAAATCTGGGTTATTTTTTCTGTTGTATAACGCATGAATGTAGCTGAATGCATGCTAGTATTTCGTCACGATTATTAAATGGAGGCCTGCTCTGGAGCGGTTTTGAAGCATGGCATTGATTGTGCAAAAGTATGGGGGGACTTCAGTAGGTTCTATTGGACACATTGAACATGTTGCTGAAAAAGTGGCTACAACCCGCAATCAGGGTCACAAAGTGGTAGTAGTGGTGTCTGCCATGAGCGGTGAAACCAATCGTCTGATGGGTATGGCGAATGAGATTCAGGGACAAATTGCACACGGACGTGAACTCGATGTTTTACTATCTACTGGTGAACAAGTCACAATTGCATTGCTTGCTATGGCGTTACAACGGCGTGAGTGTGCAGCAGTATCTTCTACAGGTGCGCAACTCGATATTCGAACGGATAACAAGTTTAATAAAGCACGGATCAAAAGTATCGACGCAGTACGTCTTAAAAGATCACTGGATGCAGGTTATGTCGTTGTAGTTGCAGGGTTTCAGGGGATAGACAGTGAAGGTAACATTACGACATTGGGTCGTGGCGGGTCTGATACTACCGCTGTAGCATTAGCTGCTGCGGTTAAGGCAGATGAGTGCCAAATCTATACAGATGTGGATGGTGTCTATACAACTGATCCGCGGGTTGAGCCGAATGCAAGACGTTTGGCTCGTATTACCTTTGAAGAAATGCTTGAAATGGCAAGCCTTGGATCCAAAGTTTTGCAAATTCGAGCGGTGGAATTTGCCGGCAAGTATGATGTGCCGATCAGGGTACTCTCCACTTTTGCAGAGGGCCCTGGGACTTTAATTACTTTTGAGGAAGATAGCATGGAAGATCCACTTGTATCAGGAATCGCTTTTAATCGTGATGAAGCTCAGTTGACGGTCAAGGGAGTACCGGATCAACCGGGCGTTGCGGCCCATATTTTGGGTCCGATTGCAGATGAAAATATTGAAGTAGACATGATTGTACAGAATGTAGGCTCGGACGGGACTACAGACTTTACCTTTACAGTACATAGAAACGACTATACTAAGGGAATGAAAGTTATTGATAATACTTTAAAAAATATTGGGGGTGGCCAGGTAGGGGGTGATCCGAATATTGTAAAATTGTCGTTAGTAGGCGTAGGAATGAGGTCTCACGCCGGAATTGCGAGTAGAATGTTTACAGCATTGGCGCAGGAAAAGATCAATATCAGGATGATTTCGACTTCGGAGATTAAAATTTCTGTCGTGATTGAGGAAAAATACTTGGAGCTCGGTGTGCGTGTATTGCATGAGGCATTTGAGCTGGACCAGGAAATAGGAGTGGAAGATACTCAGTAGCGCATGATGTGAAAAGGCGAAGCAGCTTTAGTAAGGAAGAAAACTGAGGTGAAACCCAGGAGCATGACTGAAATGAGTTGCTCGGATCGTGCATTGGGTTAGATTCATATAAAACGGACTATGTAGGAGACTGGGAATGCTGATTTTGACTAGGAGAGTTGGTGAAACGTTGATGATAGGGGATGATGTCACAGTCACTGTGTTGGGTGTGAAGGGGAACCAGGTTCGCGTAGGTGTCAATGCGCCACGTACTGTAGCAGTACATCGCGAAGAAATTTATGAGCGAATCAGGCAAGAAAAGACACAGTCAGAGGAGTAACCTCTGGGACATCCTGTTGATTGTACCTTTGGAGATGCAAAACACTGCAGGCCTTGGCCTAATCGGGCGTGGTTTTGTGATATTCAAAGAGGAATGAGTATCAAGAGAATCTCTGAAAATATTCACTACAGGGTGTAGCGAAAAGCATGTGACCAAATAAAAAATGGGGTGATTTCCAAACACGCTACGGCAATGCAAGACGTTCATAGATTTAGTTACCTGTAATTTCTCAAATAATATTTTGCCTTTTTGTTGATAAACAAACTTAGGAGTCCACACACGTGCAAATTGGAACCGATGCCATCAGGCAGACATTTAATTTTATTTGTAGTGGCAATAGCCTAGATCGACTTAACTTGAGTCAGCGAGGCAAGCCGCATCTCATGTGGCGTAAAATTGGCATTGGCGGGCTTGCAGTTGTATTACTCGTAATGCTTTGCCTACCTGTAGCGCGTGCCGCCTTGGACAGTGAAGCACAATTTGTTTTGAACACCTTTTCGTTTCTCATATGGGGTGTACTTGTGATGTGGATGTGCGCTGGCTTTACCATGCTTGAATCTGGTTCAGTGCGCACCAAAAATGCATCTGTTATCTGCCTTAAAAATATAGGGCTTTACTCTATCGCTGGGCTCACCTTTTACCTAATTGGCTATAACATTATGTATGTAGGAGTTGATGCAAGCGATTGGTTTGGCTCGTTCCAGTTCTTATACGGTGTATCCAGTGACGAGATTGCGCTCCTTGAAGGCAATGAAAGTGCTGCTCCTGCCGTTATTGAGAATGGCTATTCTGTCATGTCGGACTGGTTTTTCCAGATGGTTTTTGTAGCGACCACTGCTTCAATTGTGTCTGGAGCTTTGGCAGAGCGGGTAAAACTATGGTCATTTTTCGTTTTTATCATTGTACTGACAGCATTCATCTATCCAATTATCGGCTCTTGGACTTGGGGAGGTGGGTGGCTTTCTGATATGGGTTTTCAAGACTTTGCAGGTTCAACTATTGTTCACTCTACTGGTGGTTGGGCAGCACTCGCGGGTACTCTTATTGTTGGAGCACGAAAAGGTAAGTTTCGTAAGGATGGCACTGTAAAGGTTACTCCTCCATCAAATGTACCGGCTGTGACACTTGGCGTATTTATTCTTTGGTTAGGCTGGTTTGGCTTTAATGGTGGTTCGCAACTTGCTTTAGGTGGTGCAGTTGACGCGGTTGCGATTAGTAATATTCTTTCCAATACAAATCTTGCAGCAGCAGCAGGCGTAATGGCTGCCATTAGTTTATCGCGGCCTATTTTGGGCCGAATTGATCTCCTTGCTGGCTTAAATGGAGCCATAGGGGGACTGGTTGCTATTACTGCCGGACCCGATATCGTAGAGCACTATTGGGCTATAGTTATTGGCGCAGTAGGTGGTTCCATATGTGTTGTTGGCTTGAAGCTTATGGAGCGATTGAAGATTGACGATGTAGTAGGTGCTGTCCCGGCTCATTTATTTGCAGGTATTTGGGGGACCTTGGCAGTCTGTATTGCAGCTGGAGGCAATCTATTGGTACAGGTTATCGGAATTCTTGCAATTGGTGCTTTTGTATTTAGTGTCTCAGGGTTGGCATGGCTGATAATTGACAAGACGCTTGGAGCACGAATCTCGCTGGAGGTCGAGGATCTGGGTCAAGATGTGGCTGAACTGGGTATCGAGGCATATCCCGAGTTTGTTGTTATGCCTGAAGAAGATTGAGTACTGGCTAAAGTCTAATACAGTCACGCAATCAGCATGTCTGATATGGGGTTGGATTCTTGCTGACAGATTACCAGGAATTTTCCCTAGGAATTAAATAACTTAGGCTGTGAACCCGTTGTCTTCTCTGCAGATAATTACTTTTCGTAAAATTTCTGAAGTTGTATAGCTAATTAATCTACTATCGATATGCAACGGCAAATGGCGGAGAGAGTGGGATTCGAACCCACGGTCCAAGGATTACTCAGACAACTCCTTAGCAGGGAGCCCCATTCGACCACTCTGGCACCTCTCCTGATTCAAGCAAGTAAGATTATATCGGATACTTGTAAATGTATGTAATTCGAAAAATTATTTTGGCTATAATTCCTATTTTTGTATCAAGTCTGATGTCTTCATTAAAGTAGACGCATGTTGCAACATGCATGGAGTTCCATTAATAAGGGTACTGAGACAAAAGTATTTTGTCGAATGTTCTAGTTAGTTTATTTGTAATTAGCGCCCGTAGCTCAGTTGGATAGAGTACCTGGCTACGAACCAGGCGGTCGGGAGTTCGAATCTCTCCGGGCGCGCCATTTTCATGAATAAAATCAATTAGATATGAACGCACCTATTTCTCCTTTTCCCTGCTCTTTTCCTAATTGTACTGAATTTGTACTAACCGGCCGTATTTTACAAAGGCTATCCGCGTATTCCGCCAGATGCCTGACCGACAGATGAGCATAGCGGCGGACCATCGAATAGTCCGACCATCCGCCCAACTCCTGCAGCACATGCAGCGGAGTTCCCTGCTGGACATGCCAACTAGCCCAGGTGTGCCGCAGGTCGTGCCATCGGAAGTCATCAATCCCGGCTCTGACTAGCGCCTTTCGCCAGGCGTGGTTGTTGGCCTTGGTGACTGGCAGACCTTTGTAGGTAAACACACGACTTGAGTGTTTACCCATCTGCTGTCTGAGCACCAGCACCGCTTCCGCGTTCAAAGGCACAGGGATAGCCTTGCGGGCTTTCGCCTGGTCTGCATGGACCCATGCACATCGCCGACTCAGGTCGACCTGTGACCACTCAAGCCCAACCACATTGGCTTCTCTCAGCCCCGTTGCGAGGGTAAATCTTGCCATGGCCGCCAGATGATCGGGAAGTTCCGCTAGCAGGCGCACCGCCTCTTCTCTGGCCAGCCATCGCACCCGGCGTTTCGGCTGCGTCAGCATCCGGACATGGGGTGCACGTTCCAGCCATCCCCATTCGCGCTCGGCGCGCCTGAGTATGGCCCGCACCACCTCCAGCATCCGGTTGACCGTTGTATTTGAAACACCGTCGGACAATCTCGACTTTGTCAGTTCATCCAAAACGTCCCTGTCTATTTCGTCCAGATACTTCCCATACAGCCAGGCATGTGCCCGGCGCAGATGGTAGATATCATTTTCCAGGGAGACCTTCTCTCCCTGCTTCTCCGTCAGCCATCGTTCCACCGTTTCTTCCCACTTGTGACGGGGCTTTTCTCCAAGCATGGAGGCACGCCAGTGATCGGCCTTGAGCCGGTCGTGGTATTCCTGCGCTAACCGCCGGTTGGCAGTTTTAGCAGATCGGCATATTTGCTGGCCGCTGGGGGTGCTAAATCGCACCCACCAGGTCTTACCGCGTTTGTAAAGTGACATGATTGGTCCTCCTGTGTCCTGTCACTTTGCGGCGTTTGCCCATGTGCAGGGTAAAGCGATCGAAGGTAATCGGCAAGGTCATCTTCAAGGAAAACCCAGCATTTTCCGGGTTTCGCACCCCGGATGATTCCTGCGTGCGCCTTCTGGCGCACGACGGCGGGGGACATGTGCAGGAATTCGGCTGCCTCATTCAGGTCAAGGGTTCGGTGCCCATTATTCATTTTCCTGTTCTCTCAAAATTTACGGCCCGGCAGCCCACCGGGTGATAATGTGGCTTCTGTACCTACGTTATCACGATGCAAAATTAAAGGGCAAAGGAAAAATGTTTATCCTGACGGTAAAAAGACGGCAAGCACCGGCAGAGGGAAGAGAAGCCTTGTGAAATCAACGCGCCAGAATCTGCGCGATCAGGCATCGGGACCGCAGGGGTGATGGGTATGTCTGCGAGTTGTACCTACAGCCTGGCAGGGCCTGGCCAGTATTCGCCCGGGTCAGAACTCGGTCGTTTGATTGTTAGCCCCGAATCCGGTGACAAGGCTGTCCAGACCGTGAATGGCTCACACAATCTTTCCCTTGAACACCACCACGCCGCAAACCGTGACCGCCTTGTCAATTTCCACGATGCGGTCCGGCCAGTCAGGATTGAGCGCCCGCAAGAACATCCTGCCATCCTCATTCACGAACTGCTTGAACGTGGCCTCGTCCGTGCCGTCCTTGCGCACCACCACATGCCTGCCATTGACCGGTTCCACTTCGGGGTCCACGTAGATCAGGTCTCCCTCCGAAAACCCGGGTTCCATGCTGATTCCGCGCACCTTGAGGACGAAGGTCCGCAGGCTGCACCGCACCGGGCAGGGCAGCAGCTCCACCTCGTCTTCCGGTACGGGGCTTGCCAGGTTCTCGCTCCAGTTGCCTGCCTGCACCCAGGAGATCAGCGGGCGCAGGTTGTGCATGCCTGCCTTGCCATAGGCGGTCGGCTCGACATTATCCCCGGCCCCGGACGATTCCGGTCCATGGGATTCGTCCATCCAGCCTTCAGGCTTTCCCATGGCACGCTCGAGCACGCCTGCAAGTTCGTCGGTCACTTTCCTGTGCTTGCCGGACGGCGTGCGGATCCGGTGGCGGACCTGGCTGAGGTAGGAGCTGCTGGTATCTGCGAGGCGGGCGAGCTCTTTCAGGGTCCCGGCCTCCTCGATCAGGCGTTCGAAATTCTCGATGCGCAGGCGTTCGAGTTTGCGTGTCATGGAGACAGTATAGCAGATTAATTTACCTTCAAGATAAACATTTAGGACTTGATTGAATTTCTCTTCGTGATAAATTCAGGTTATGAAGCTGAAACAGTTCTTACGTGCCGCAACCAAGTACGAGCGGGGTGAGCTCGCGGTGGTGTGCAACAACTCCATTCCCTACCTGTACCTGCTCGCCGGCCAGCATCGTTATGCAAGCGCCCTGATGGCGACCCGCATCGAGCACAAAACCCGCCAGGTGGCCCTGGGAACGAATGGCCGTCTTGAAGCGGTGCCGCGCGAGACCCTGGTCCGCCACCCCGAGATCTTTGATCGCCCGGGTGAAGCGCCTGCGGCCCCCGATCCGGAAAAATGAGCCAACCCCACCACACGGGCAAGGCAGACCGACCCCCTGCAGGGCAGGAGCCCCCCATGTCCGGGCCCGCGCAGGTGGAGATCACGCGCATCCGGGCGTACACGCGCAATCCACGACGCGGCGACAACCCGGAATATGACCGCATCAGGGATTCGATCCGCGCGCACGGCATGGATCAGCCCCTGGTGATTACCCGCAGGCCCGGCGAGACCGAGTACATGGTGCATTCCGGCGGCAACACACGCCTGCGCATCCTTCGGGAGCTTTTTGAGGAAACGGGTGATGAACAATTCCACCGGGTCCATTGCCTGATCAAACCGTGGACCCGGGAGTCGGATGTCCTGCTCGCGCATCTGCGGGAGAACGACCTGCGCGGCAGCCTCACGTTCATCGACAAGGCGCTGGCCGTCCAGGAGGCGGGGAAGCTGCTGGCCCAGGAGATGGGTGTCGAGGCGGTGATCCAGGCCCAGCTCGAGGCCGAGCTGCAAAAGGCGGGATACCGGATCCACCGGACCCTGATTTCGCGCATGGAATACGCCGTTGAAACGCTGCTGCCGCTGATTCCGCAGGCGCTTGCCGCGGGCCTTGGCAGGCACCAGGTGCAAAGGATACGCGCCCTGGAGCGTGCCGCAGCAAATCTCTGGCAGAGTTTGTGTCCCCGGGCAGCCGACACGTTCGATACCGTTTTCGCGGAGCTGTGCCGCCGGTATGATGCCCCGGGCTGGGATACCGAAATCCTGCAGGGGGCCATCGAGACCGAGATCGCCGAGGAGGCGGAGGTCAGCATCCATTCCGTTCGCGTGGCCCTCGATGCCGTGCTTCACGGGCGCGAAGCGACCCTCCCCGAGGTCGGACCGGACCCCGAGCCTGTGCGTGTGCCGGACCCGGACCCCGGGGCCTTGCCGGACGGGCAAGGCAGTGACGGGGCAGAGGCTGCGAGTGGTGACACGACCGAAAATTTGCTCGATGCCTCGACCGATGACACGCCTGGGGATGCGACCGATGCCACAGCCGATGACACGACGGATGCCACAACATCCCTGGCCGATCCACTGGCACTGGACGTTCCGGAGGGTCCGGAGGACCTGAAGTCCCTGCGCGCCCGCGCCTGGACGCTTGCCGTCCGTCTTGCCCAGCGCAACGGGATCGGCGAACTCGTGTTGCCGTTGTCCGGGCGCGGACTGGGCTTCGTGTTGCGCGATGTGCCGGACCCTGCGCTTGCCGAGCAGCTGGACGATGACTCGCTGGGCCAGGTCTCGATGCTCTGGTGGCAGCTTGCCGCGTGCTGCGAGATGACCTTCGCGCCGCTTGAGTCCATTGTGCCGGAGCTGCCCGAGGATTCCGTGCTGCGCCATGCGCTTGAACGACAGGATGCCGGCCTGCTGTTCAGGAGCGTGTGGACGCTGGATCCAGGACACACCGGGTACCGGTTGTGGCGCACGCTGCATGACCGGGACTGGTCTGACCTGGTCTGCCTGATGAACACCTACCGGCGTATCCGCAACCTGGCAGCAGGGACCGGTGCTGCCATCTGGGAGGAGGAGCCATGAACGCGACCCGGGAAGCTGATCTGGTGAGTGCCGTATTGATGTATGCGATCCGCTGTCTTGTTGAATGCGACTGGGCGGCGCTGCGCAACATGAAGTTCGGGCCGAAAGAGATCGAGGCCTTGCGCGGGATGACCCTGGCGGACCTGTACCGGATCGAGTCCCTGCGCGGGCACTGCCTGGACATCACGCTGGACCGGCGGGCCTTCTGGCAGATGATCGAACATCTGCGCAGCCGGCGCGAATCCGAGGAGGCGCTGCAGTCGCTGATTGCCGCCGATGCGCCACAGGAGATGGTGGAGGTCCTGTTTGGCCTGAAACCGCGCATGTACAGCCGGCTGCGCCGCAACCTGTCGGTCGACCCCTCGGTCGGCCGGCCTGCGGAGCCGGATGAAGAGAGTGCCACCCGGCTCTGGGAGGTCTGGTCGAGCCGGGTGGATGGCAGCGAGCCCACTGCCGAGGCGTATCTGGAGATTCACCGGGAGACCGGTATCGCGATGCGTGCGATCTGGAACCTGACCCGGCGCTGGTCGATGTACGGAAACCTGAACGGCCGGACCGGGAGAAAGGTCTCGCATACGGGCGGCGATGGATGAGCCGGGATGCGGGGTCCGGGCGCAGACCCTGGCCCTGGATACCCTGATCCGGGAGACGGTCACCCGGGCGAGGGCGAACACCGACCGTGAGCCGGTGGACACGATGCTGTTTCTCGGCAACCGGCATCAGTCGTTTCCGGCACTGGTGGTCGGGGACCCGGTGCTTGAGCCGGTGGACAAGCTCGTGTGGATGGTCATCATGCTCGCCGTCTCCAGGACCGCCAGTGCCATCGCCTTCCCGGGCTATGATGCCATTGGCCGGATGGCCAACGTCTCGTCGAGGTCGACGGTCGCACGGGCCATCGCCATCCTGCGCGCCACCCGCTGGCTGACCCTGTGTGCGCGGGTCCGAAACGCCGCCGGGCAATTCCGCGGCAACGTCTACGCCCTGCATTACGAGCCGCTGCCGCTGGTCGATGCCCTGCATCTCGATTGCGGCTACATGGCCTTCTTGGACCACTCGCAGGGCCACGGCCATGCCCGCGTGCGTGCCGTCGCAAAGGGCGTGCTGGACTCCATGGATGAGGACATCCGGGCCGGGCGCGATATCACGGCCCGCGAGCACCCGCTTGAGCGCAGGACGAGGGCCCTGGCGATGACGGAGGAACGTGGCGGGGCGCGCCGGTATTTCGCCTTCACCGAAAACACGGTCCGCCAGCTTTGGAACGCGCCGGGCCGCCAATCCCCACAGGCTGCACACCATGACCAAAATTCGAACTCGGGGTACAGTAGTAGTAGTTATATATATAAAACTACTACTACAAAGAAAAGATCAAAATTTGACATCACCGCGGAAGACGGCCAGCCGCTGGTCTATCCGCACCGTCTTGCACCCAACCAGCGCGAGGTGGCAGACCGTTACCTTCGCCGCATTGGCGCGGCTCACAGGCAGCCGGTCCTGGACGAGCTCGAGGGGCGCTATCGCGCAGAACGCAAGGGCATGGCCCCGCTCTATGACGAGCTCAGCTTCCTGCATGCCCTGTGCAGGGCGGCCCGGGACGGGAAATTTCATTCCAACCTCGGCATCCGGGTGCGCACCGAACGCATCGAGTGCGAGCGCGCCCGCCGGCGCTCGGCAAGGGCGGCAGAACACCGGGTCCCTGAGAGCGATGCGCAGCGGGCCGAGCGCAAGGCCCGTCACCGCCGCGAGATGGCCAGGATCAAGGATTTGGTGGGCCTGGGCACGTCAACCAGGAAACAACCGCTTACGAGCGAAAGTTCATCCAGATAGGGGTGTGACCGGGTCACACTTGGGGGATCCGGCGCCGAATCCGGGCCTGGGGGCCGGAAAAAACCCCGCCAGCGATGCGAGGGATTGATGCTTGGCACGCGCGCCCGCGCATGCGCGAATAGGCGCATGAATGCCGGGGAATCCAGTTCGCGCGAGCCGATCACAGCCGCAAGGCCGAAGGCAGATAGGCCCGGTGCGTTGCGGGGCCAGGTCTGGCTGACCCTGCAGACGCGTCAGGCCCTGCAGCTGGTTCGCGGCCGCACGGCGAGCGACGACAAGCCGCCCATCTTCGGGCTGGTCCGTTTCGCACAGCGCCTGCGGCTCATCTGGCAGGCGGCGCGCGATGACGATCCCTGGGCGGACTGGTGGCTGATCCGGGTTCATGCATTGATCGAGGCCGGCGCACACCACCTCCAGGACCGCACGGCGGAACTGGAGGCGTTGCTGGCCCGGGAGCCGGCGATGGACATCACGGTCGCCGGGTCCGAGCGCCCGTCCCGGGTGCC
>JAPONM010000046.1 GCA_026713925.1 Gammaproteobacteria bacterium | reverse complement strand
GGCTCTCAATCCCGATCAAGCCGGTTTCATCGAACCCTCCCCTTGACAACCAGGGGAGCATGCGGGCATTCAACAATCACAACAAACTGTAGACCCTGAAAGCAGCATGTCTCAACCCGCGAAAATTGCCGTGCAACGACACTAGCTTCCCTGCTTTGGAAATCACTGTCCAGTATTTGTCCAAATCCCGCGGCAAGCAGAAAACAGATCACGTGCGCATCGATCTTTCCTTCAACGAGCCCCGCCCGCACCACATCGACATTATCAACATCGGTAACGGTTTAAGATTCCTGCCTACAACTCCACCGAAGTGATCGCCGAGAAATACCGGGCACTTCTGCAACAGGTACCTCGCAAAAGAGAACGGAGACAGGATGTCTACGACATTGATTTTCTGTCGCGGTCATTGAAGTTTGATGCCGGTCAGAAATCCTCAATCCTTGAGGCGATGATTGAGAAGTGCCACTCCCGCTCAATCTATCCCGATCTCAGAAGGAGAGCCAGTGCCGATTGGGCTTCCAACGAACTGGAAGTTGGCAGTCTCCCTGAGTTCTACTGTTGTTTTAAGAACGTGAGGTGCCTTTACAGGCAACTGCCTTGGGGAGACATCTGAGCCCCAGGGTTGGCGGCCGT
Organism: Gammaproteobacteria bacterium; assembly: GCA_026713925.1. Lineage (GTDB taxonomy): Bacteria > Pseudomonadota > Gammaproteobacteria > UBA4575 > UBA4575 > WTFY01. The sequence continues at coordinate 498 of JAPONM010000046.1, read as the reverse complement.
AGAGCCTCCAGTCAGTCATGATCTCTCTCCGGGTATTTTCAGGGCAGAATACATGCCGACAATTGTGCATGTCGGCTTCAAGCAGTGGTTGTCCCACAAACGATGGTTTTAGGGACACGGGGTCGGCGGTCGCCGCGACACCGGAATAGCCCCGAAAATGTGTCCCAGAACTTTGTTTCGTTTGCTCTGTTCCATTGGCAGGCCGAGGCAACGTTTTCAGGACATATCAATGAGGCAGGCCCATGCTGTTGGATACGCCCGGGGAAGAGTCGCTGTAAACCAATCACTCCCGACCCCATGCCGCAAGTACGGGCTCTCCTCATTTCTCCAGCATTTCTGCAACCTGTGCAGGTATACCCACAGGCGCCGGTAGCGACGACCTCTGCCGGTAGACCGGTTTCAGATGCGGTCAAGCGCAATGATGCACTCCAGCTGTAGGGAGAGCAATGGAAAAGGGCCATGATGAACATGCATTCACCGAGCGACAGCTTTCCCTGG
>JAPONM010000045.1 GCA_026713925.1 Gammaproteobacteria bacterium | reverse complement strand
TGGGGATTTGGGGCATGGTACCAGGCGAAACCCCGATGGCTCCAGGGTGCATGGGCACTGGTGTGGCGGAGTACTAACATCACAGCGAAAGAGCTCCTCCCCATTGTGCTTGCTGCAGCGATATGGGGGCCCCAGTGGCGTGGCCAGACGGTGCACTTTCGATGCGATAACGCCGCTATTGTGCACACTATTGCGTCCAGCAGAAGCACCGAGCTGCTGGTTATGCAGCTCCTGCGTGGGCTACACCTGTTTGCCATGGAACATGGCTTCCGGTTCACAGCCTCTCACATTGCGGGCACAGATAACGGCCCGGCGGATGCACTGTCGCGTAATCAGGCATCTCTCTTCCACTCGCAGGTCCCGCAGGCCCCAGCGGACGCGGAGGACATCTCTGATGATTTGCACCAGCTCTTCCTGGCGGAAGCTCCCCCAGACTGGCTATCAGAGAGGTGGAGGCAGCAGTTGACTTTTATCTTAAGGAAGCCCTCGCTGAGTCAACCAGGAAAGCCTACAACACAGGCCAGCAGCGATACCTCCGCTTCTGCCAAATGACAGACCTTCAACCAGTGCCCGCCTCGAAACATCAACTGATGTTGTTTTCGGCATACCTGGCCTTGCAAGGGCTGAAATGGCAGACAATTAAGGCATATCTATCGGCGGTACGTCACCTCCACCTCATAGGCGCTCCCCAAGAGGGATTTTCGGACATAGCCCGTCCACGCCTTCAGCTCCTACTCAGGGGAATTAAGAGGAGCACATCAGCAATCCCCAGAAGGACACGCCTACCTACCACACCACTGATCCTTCAGCAAGTCTGGCAGGCGTGCCCAGTTCCTGCAACCGACCACGATGCCATGATGATTTGGGCCGCCATGGCCACCTGTTTTTTCGGGTTCCTTCGGGCAGGCGAGGTATGCTGCCCATCGGCTTCAGATTATGACCCCACGTGGCACTTATGTGTAAGCGATGTGGCACTGGACAGCCACTCGGCCCCTACCAGACTGTTCATCACCATAAAAGCATCAAAGACCGACCCTTTTCGCCAAGGAGTGACTATTACCCTGGGAAAAACCGGCCAGCAGTTGTGCCCAATGTCGGCCATTCTGCCATATGTGGCTGTGCGGGGTGCTGACCCGGGACCCCTGTTCCGATTTGCAGATGGCTCCTTTCTTACGCGTGGCAAATTTGTGTCAGAAGTAAGACAGCGTCTGATGGCGGCAAAGATCGATCCAGCTCCCTACTCCGGTCACAGCTTCCGCATTGGGGCAGCAACTACAGCGGCCCACGCGGGCATGGATGCAACCATGATTCAGACACTAGGCAGGTGGAAGAGCTCCGCATATCAATTGTATATAAAGATCCCACGAGAATCCTTAGCTGCAGTCTCAGCTGTCATTGCAGTCGTACAGTAACATCCGGCCATGCAGCCGGCAACATGTCATGATAACACAGTTCACTTTCACTTGTCTACCTGCATCCGCATGGTGACGTGTGTTGCAAGGTTATATGTGCACTTAGCCCCAAGTGGTGTTAGGGGTGGGAACCTCAGCTGATTGTATTCTCGATTGCCAGTAGCAGCAGATACGGGAACTAACACAGTGCATGTTCTTCCAGTCTCTTCTCCAAGGTTGATCGAATCCCCTCGTAATTGGCTTGGGTGGAGTGGATACTCCTTGGACCATAATGGGTCATGAGGGGTGGGCCCATTAGTCAACCACCACAAGCCAAGAATGGGAGGATAAGCCGATAATTAATAGGTGCGAAAAAATGGTTAACTAATTGCATTAATTAGGGTAGGAGCGGAAACAATAATTATTAATTAAGGAAGTTACCTGAGTAATTTATTAATTAGGCTATATTAGCTGCCCTCACCTGGCCCTGTACCATATACCAAACACCAACCAAGGGTAACTTGATTCCCATAGCGCTAAGCTTAGGTCCTAG
>JAPONM010000044.1 GCA_026713925.1 Gammaproteobacteria bacterium | reverse complement strand
TGTGGGAGGGAGCGTGTTTGCTATGGCGAAATCCAATCGACTGGCTTCGGACCTCCTGCGGACGAAACGCCGCAGAGCGGAGGAAACTGAAGAGCGTGCTGTGCGGCTGCAGAGCTATATACCGCAAGGTGCAGCCATGCGCAACTCAGCAGCACCCGCTTGCGTAGTCTGCCCGTTTCTGCCACTCGGCAATAACATATACCTACATATATCCGTACATGAAGCCATACGACGGGCGCAAAATGCGCCAGCCCCTAAAAATGGTGGACCACAAAAATCATCACTTAGTCGGCAAATACTGCAAACACAGTGGTATTGAATGGATTTGAAGGAGCTGAAGCCAGTTTTCCGCGAATGGCAACCGCTTCGTGGCGCTCACAAGTAGCGAAGATGCCCAGATGTTGAGATCTGCCGAATTTGTATCGACGACGACGACTACGACAGAACCGATCACTTTACCCCTTGCGCAATCGATCGCGCGGGGTAACGACGAGACTACGACGACAGAACCGATCAATTTACCCCTTGCGCAATCGCGCGAGGCAATTATCATACAGAGTTAATACAGTATGCATTTATCAGTATAATATAGTATACCCTTTAACATACGTGCATAGTAATATTCGTGACCGGTACATGAAGTAACAGCCCAGAAATTTATACCAGCTGTCCGACGTTTATATATACCGGTTACGTAATTCAGAACGTCCTATACCTTTTCGGCCTATCTTTTGTCCCTGGGCGGAGAAGGTTGTCGTGGGATCGACCCGTAGATCGCTGTGTCATGCTGTTCAAGACGCTGTTGGTGCTGCTGGCCTTTGCAAGGGCTCAAGGTAAGTCAGCGTACTTTTTAGATCTCTCTGATTACAACCAACTGGTATAGGTACCGTATTGTGTCTGAATTGGCGACGGGACCTGACGCCACAGAGGAAGATAGATTACTCTGTAACGGCCGTATATATACATATATATCATATCATATCATATCATTTAAAGTGCACCATGTGCCGAAGCACACTAGGGCAACACTGCCCCATGCAGCACTAATCAAGTAGCTAGCTAACAAGATCAACAATCCACAATGAGTCAATGCCTTGATTCAGGTGGCGATCCAGCTGCTGCCATCCCTCCAGAGCCCTTCCACGGTTTCCTTTCTGCCTTCACCTTCCGACCCGTGGTGCCTGGCCGGCAGGTT
>JAPONM010000043.1 GCA_026713925.1 Gammaproteobacteria bacterium | reverse complement strand
GTCTTCGTCGCACTGGATTCAACCGGGACTTTGTATGGGGACCCGGTTGTCAGTATGGAAGTAGGCAGCACGAGTCTCTTGGCTATTCGCTCGAATGAAGACGCGATGTGCATACATGTACTGCCCATGGTCAGGATAGAACCTTGGCCATTGCCACCACTTGGCTCCAGTAGCCCAAATGCAGGCTCAAACCGGTTCGGCTCATTGCCCATTGCCTTGCATCTCTTGCCCACGGGACGGTGGCACTGCACAAGCGGAATTGCCCCGTCAATTGCGACAAATTTGGTTGGTGGTCTGGACTTAGGTCCAATGGGAACCAATGCGTGGATGGTCGTCAACCAAACGACTGACATTCATGGCCCTTATCGCTGTCTTGAAGGCACATTTTGGCATGCGGTGCGCCGGTAGCTATCGTGACAACTGATGACAGCGTTGATAGCCCAGAGTCGACAAAAGATCACACCGAAAATGTATAGTCTGGCCCAAATCTATTTGCCCCTTTGGTGCCAGGTAGGATGAACAGGATTAGTGTCGGGATAATCCCCACAATGGGCACTAGATTTAGCAGCATCCACCAACCCGATACATTTCGATCATGCAAGCGCCGAACCGAAACAGCCAAGAAAGGTGCAATCATTGCGAAAGAAAAGATTGTCCAAAGAATTGGGCCTTCAAAATTTGCAAAAACATCAAACATCAACACAATTGGAGAGACTGCGACGTAAAAGACTACAAACCACCACAACTCAGCGCGGCGCGCCCGACCGCTGAACGTGAAATACTTGGAAAGGCAGGTTTCTAACGCAGTGTCAAAATCCATTTCCAAATCTCCAAAATATGCTTGCCTTTGGTTGATGGCCGCATCCTTAGATCTACTGGAAGTGAGTCATTCTTGCAAATTTCTGCATCAAGATTGCTGCATGGATGGCATCCAACAGCATCGAAGACATTGTCGATAGACTTTCGGACAATCCCGGATAACTCACAAACATTTGCTTGCAAGGGCAAAAAGCCTGTGATACAGGTAACGTAAACCAACACTTTGTCAGGCCAAAGGAGCCCGTCGCCATGAAAACACACTGTATTGAGGGACAGATGGAATTCCAGGGCCTTGGCAAGCGGACGGTCGTCGCCGACTTCGAT
>JAPONM010000042.1 GCA_026713925.1 Gammaproteobacteria bacterium | reverse complement strand
GACATCGACAACATCTGTTCCCTGAAGAATCAATGTGTTACAACAGGGAAGAATCTCCTTATCGACATACCACTGCATCCTGTCATGGATCTCAGAAAAGTCCAGACTTGTCTCCTTTACCTCTATAGCCATGCAGGCCGCCTTGTCTTGTCTCGGATTTGGAAAAAATTATATGCTACCACTTAACAGCCAGCACTTGATCCAGGAGTTGGGGATGGAAAGCCGTATACACCAGGAACTTATCAAGTGCGGAACTATTTTCATCAATATACCGTTTCGCCAGTGATGATTTTTCAAAGTACACATTTATATGCTCGCTTCTCTGTCCTCCAAAATCACCGAAGAAAGATTTTTCCCACTCGCTCTCAGACGAATCCCAGGTCGTTTCCAGGCCGGGTTTTTGATATCTTGTCCAACAATTGGAATAACTTCCGCAACGGGTCTGCCGCGACGAATCAGAACTATTGATTCCCCGTTTTCCACCTCAGTGATAAATTTGGATGCCTGTTTTCTAAACTCTGTAAAAGAAATCGTCTTCATAAATTTCTCGGTAAGTTTTGCACAGAACAATGTACGTTTGATTGTGCATATTCACAAGTAGTGTGAGGGATTTGCATTGTTGGGTTTTTCAGAAGTTTTCTGCCGCTTCCAGACTACAATCTAAATATTTTCCATCTGTAATCCCACCTCTCCAGTAGATGGTCATGTCCTCAACTGCCGGAAAATCAGTGCAGAGGCTATACGGTATCCAACAATGATATCGGCTTGACCAGGGAACCCATCTGTTCTGGGCGGCATTCCTGAACATGACCCAATGCCAGCGCTATCATAATCGCCAGCATCAGACCGACCCGTACCTGCATCTTCGCCTTTCCAAGGATGAAGTGAAGACTGGATAATCCTGCGGATTATTTATGGTGCTCAAAGCCAAAGTAATGATCAATACGGCGGTTAATGCCTTCCAGTATGTTTTTCTATGCTGCCTTTTCGGCAGTGAACGAGGTTACAAATAAACCGGCATTTCATTCAACTTTCTAAGCTGCCTGTGCGGCAGTGAACGTTTCCGCTGGTTTACCAACCGGGGACCTACTTTTCTAAGCTGCCTGTGCGGCAGTGAACATACCAAAGCGTGAATACTATGTGCGCTCGGATTTCTAAGCTGCCTGTGCGGCAGTGAACGTATAGTAACAGCAGAAGTACTAACCTCATTTTTTCTAAGCTGCCTGTGCGGCAGTGAACGTGTGGAGAGACTCGGTGTATGATTGCTTCCTTTTCTAAGCTGCCTGTGCGGCAGTGAACTTGCCTTCGTGCCAGGCGCTAATTTTTCGTATTTTCTAAGCTGCCTGTGCGGCAGTGAACATTCTAACGATGATAATCCATCTTTGTTTTAATTTCTAAGCTGCCTGTGCGGCAGTGAACGCCACCAGCTCCGGCTTGCTGGACGTGATCATTTTCTAAGCTGCCTGTGCGGCAGTGAACTTATGGTTTCTCGAAACGTATATCGATAACGATTTCTAAGCTGCCTGTGCGGCAGTGAACGAACAGGACCCACCCTATTGCGTGAACAGGTTCTTTCTAAGCTGCCTGTGCGGCAGTGAACATAATGCTCCCAGCAACCTCATCATGTTATGTTTTCTAAGCTGCCTGTGCGGCAGTGAACAACTCGCATCAAGCGCAAATCCACGACACCAATTTCTAAGCTGCCTGTGCGGCAGTGAACTTCCCGAATACTGAACAATTGGGATTATATGTTTTCTAAGCTGCCTGTGCGGCAGTGAACCCTACGAGGGTTAACCCGTTACGTACGATGTCTTTCTAAGCTGCCTGTGCGGCAGTGAACCAATACTCGTCAATTGGTCTGATTGTGATTTTTTTCTAAGCTGCCTGTGCGGCAGTGAACGTCGATGCATCGACAAATCTTTGACTTGTTCTTTTCTAAGCTGCCTGTGCGGCAGTGAACTACATCAATCTTGCCAATCTCGGGTGTGTGGCTTTCTAAGCTGCCTGTGCGGCAGTGAACATTTGTTTCTCCGAGGCAGGGTGCGCCATACCTTTCTAAGCTGCCTGTGCGGCAGTGAACCTAAAACATGAGGTTTTCTCAGTGCTGTACCTTTTCTAAGCTGCCTGTGCGGCAGTGAACGTGACCTGGAACGTATCGTCTGAATTCTTGTCATTTCTAAGCTGCCTGTGCGGCAGTGAACGAGGACGGGTTGCCTGATGTGACTGATGAGGATTTCTAAGCTGCCTGTGCGGCAGTGAACAAACTCAACCGTACCGCCGTCCTCATCAACCATTTCTAAGCTGCCTGTGCGGCAGTGGACACTGGAATGGAGCCCTATCAAATCCTACGTTGATTTCTAAGCTGCCTGTGCGGCAGTGGACAACCACATGGTGACATCGATACCCGATGGGACTTTCTAAGCTGCCTGTGCGGCAGTGGACAATGCGTACATGGAGAAAAGAAGAGGGTGAATTTTCTAAGCTGCCTGTGCGGCAGTGGACGTCGCGTCGTGATACCCTTGTCGGCGCTGGACTTTCTAAGCTGCCTGTGCGGCAGTGGACAATAGGGTAGTGGATACAACGGTGTCACGACCTTTCTAAGCTGCCTGTGCGGCAGTGGACATTGCATCATGCGATGTATTGAGCCTGGTAGTTTTCTAAGCTGCCTGTGCGGCAGTGGACTATCCCGATCAGAATACCGGCTCTTCCTCATGTTTCTAAGCTGCCTGTGCGGCAGTGGACGGTAAGAAATCGGGTTACCTGCTCGCGAACGTTTTCTAAGCTGCCTGTGCGGCAGTGGACGTTGTCGATACTCTTAACACCATGTTTTGCCATTTCTAAGCTGCCTGTGCGGCAGTGGACGATCTCTTTCTGCAGAATTTCCTTGGCGTCCATTTCTAAGCTGCCTGTGCGGCAGTGGACAAGTGCAATGAGAATTATATCAACAATCAATATTTCTAAGCTGCCTGTGCGGCGGTGGACCATCCGGTAAATCACGCCAATCAAATTCCAATTTTCTAAGCTGCCTGTGCGGCAGTGGACTATAATCGGTTCGATTCAATGGCCATGAAACTTTTCTAAGCTGCCTGTGCGGCAGTGGACTAAGTTGGGCCTTTAGTACGCTTATATTCCTATTTCTAAGCTGCCTGTGCGGCAGTGGACAATTACCCATGACGGAGTGACTGACTCTACTTTTTCTAAGCTGCCTGTGCGGCAGTGGACACTCCAAGCGAGCCTGTTCTTCTTTCTCATCATTTCTAAGCTGCCTGTGCGGCAGTGGACTCGAGATGGCGACATCTCTTGTTACTATGCTCTTTCTAAGCTGCCTGTGCGGCAGTGGACGTCCGCATATCGAGAAATTGGTGGTTTTTGCCTTTCTAAGCTGCCTGTGCGGCAGTGGACTTCCGTCTGATCGACACGGCTGATGACAGTGTTTTCTAAGCTGCCTGTGCGGCAGTGGACTAGAAGTGTAAAACACTTTTTCCTGATTTTTAAAGAACTTACGGACTAATTCCGGCGATGACCCTTTTTTCAAGCCAAATCACAACCTATTGTTTTTAATAGAAAGATTTCTAGCAGAAAAAAAAGGGTCAGAACCAAGGAATGGTGGCGGTTCGGCTCAATCCGTAGGCGCTAAATTTCCCCGCCACTGCCGCATCAACCAAATCACTCGCATTCACGAAAAGCGGGAAACGCTGTCCGGTGCTCCGACTGGCCAGCATGATGTATGGCAACTTCAACCGCTCGATCACATGCTGCGGAATCACTTGAGCGGCTGCCTCGACATCTAGATCGTGCCGCTGAATACGGCGCCGACGCAAACGCTCGGCGCTACTCTTGGCTTGCACACGAAAGAACGTTCGATACTGAATATTTCTTGGTACGTTTAGCAATCCGCTGGTTTCGGTGTGATCGTGCATACCCGTCATCCATTTCAGATCCATCAGTCGCGAAAGCTGCTGCTCATCACCGTGCAAACGCAATCGCTCGCCCAAACTAAACGGAGATTCAAGCGCAATGTCAGGAAAACTTGCTCCAACAGCACCGCTCCCCAAATCTGAAAGCCCTCGATGCAACTTTGCAAACAAGGCGTTCATCAACATTGTTGCAGCAAACTCAGGATCGGGCAATATCTGAATTTCAATATAGCGATTCATGGGCTAGTCCTGACTTTCACCGAACACACCGCCGCGAATAAGCGTGGCCATCACAAAATGCTGCTGCTCCACGGTCGGTTCTTTTCCCCTGAGAACCCATGCATCCAACAGGCTGTAAAAATCCTGCTTTTGCCTGGGTTGGCGATAAGCAGATCCACGGGAGGTCACGGAGCCATAAGGCTCGACAGCAATCGGCCCAATATTTTCATCTTCCGCTTCTGGGTACCAGGTGTCGACCGTGCGCAATGCATTGCCAATCTTTTGGCTATGCATAGCCGCGGTCTCATTAACTTTGTACAGGGTTTTGCTTTTACGTCCTTTCTGATTGCTGCCACCTTGGTCAAGTATCAACTCCTGCGAAGGAAAAACTTCTTGGCCCGCGCTCATTCGGGCAAAGGCCGTCACTTCAAGAAACTTCGGCCGGTTGCTGTTCAATCCCTCCTGGATAACGTCTTTCAGTTCTTCAACAGCCTTCGAAAATTGCTCTGGTACGTCAAAATCGCGCAGTGAAAAAGCAAAGGCGTCGAACGTCCATTCTTTCTCGCCATCACTATTCGCATGGCGAATCTGAACCTCAACGGCTTCGGCGCCCAATCGGTTGCGCCACAAGAAGCGCCCATTGGCAATGTTGCAGGCATAGCGTTGCGCTAAATCGCCAAAGCCGTGTTGCTGCACATAGCCCGCCACGGTATTTTCCAAGGCTTGCTGGTAATCCGCGTCATTACACGCACTGGGACGACCCGCGCCACCGAGAACACGCAGCGTGAAATTCAACCGCAAGGTATCCGCATTCGATGGCAAGGTGGCGACATCCACCCTTTGCAAGTTCGGATCTTGAATATTGGCATCGAGTTTTGCCGGATCTTGATCCTTGGCTTTCTGTCGATTCGAGATTGTCCCACGCACGGCCTTTTCGCGTAGTTCGACAGGTTTCCATTTCTGATCACGCCGATTCCATTCACCTGAAAAAAGCAGGCCATCGGATGGATCCAACTTGCGCTCGAACGCAAGAACAGAGGCGGTCTTGATAGATTCATTAGTCATCGTATTACTCCTGATAATAATTGCGGCACGAATATAGTCCGTGTTCAACATCGGACTCCGTGTGCCAGAGTAGTTGCTCGATTGAGGTCAACCGATGCGGTGAGAGCCATTGGCCGACGCTGTACAGGCTTTCCACAAAGCAGAAAGGAACGGTCATGTCACGAGTGTTGCTCACACAGCCAGGTTCGTACAACTCAGACAGCGCGCCATAACCGACGGGTAGCGGAACCAGCCAGCCAGGATAACGTTTCGTGCTGATCCATTCCGGCGAAACGGTTTTCCTGCCTGCTTTATCGGAAGGCTGTTCGAGCTTTTCATTTGGCTCGTCAGTTGCTACTGGCTCCGTATGTATGGCCAACAGATCAAGCAAGGCCTCCAGAGTATCGGTTTCCGAGACTTGCCGGCGTAGTTTGCCAAGGTGCTTGCCCAGAATGTCGCGACGTTCCACCAAGGCGAACCCTGGCAACCAGCGGTAGCGTTTGCTGCGAAATTCTTTTTTGGCAGCTTCCTCTGTATCGGGCCAATCAAAGATCTTCACCTTGGGGGCTGCTTGATGCACTGCGCCACTGGCAATGCGCATGCCGGACACCAATTCCTGAATCTTCTTTTCCAAGTTGCTACGTTCATCTTCCGTGAGCGGCTCTTCACCCAGAAGTTCGATAAGCAAAGTGACTTCAAGATGTGCGCGTCCTTCTTCGATAATTGCACTCGGCTTGCCTGGTTGAAAGGATTTCTGTCGCCAACTTGCTTTGTAGGGGTGCCGCATCAACCGAAAGGAATGGGTATAGCTACCAGCCACTTGTGGATCAAATTGATGACAAATAATTCCTACACCGCCTAACCGCGTTTCGTTCAACTCTCGGTCCAGAGCATGAACGAAACCCGTAAAGGCGCTGGGTGCGGGGAAGCCCCAACTCAATGGCCCGGAAACAGCATTGGCGTTGTGTACGCGCAAACGACCAATTTCAATCAACGCGGTGACCTCAGACATTCTTGATCTCCCAAAGATGATCGGCCAGTTCACTTTCGAATTCGAGTAGCCATTCGTGGTGTTCTGGATCACCCATAGGCAGTTTGTAGCGTCTACGCAAGCGACTGTTCAACCACTGGCCGAAACGGTCCGCGATGTCACGCGGCCAATCTGAAGAACTGCGCTGTTGCTGGAACTCATCGTCATCACGATTGGGATCAAGCCAGTAGCGTTCCGCATCATTCAATTCACAGTCTTCATCTGCACTCCAACCCGCGGGTAGTTCACCAATAAATGAAAAGCCATATTGGATCAAGTCGTCGATGATCTCGGAAACGCGACGCGCCCGCCCATCACGAATGTCCTTGTTGTTCCAATCCTTCACAGATACAAGGTAGAACTCCAGCTCTTCCGCTTTGCGGTTGATCCCGAACGGTAAGTGCTTGAACACGGTATCCGTCTGCAGTGGCGGACGAAGGCCCATCTGTCGCCATTGCGGTGGCAAGGAAGGCAATAGCCAAGCTTCACCATGTCGTTCGGAGTTCAATTGGCTGATGTTTTGGCGATTGGCGCCACCGAACTTCTGAACCAGAAACTCGGGCCAATCTCGAAAGCCGTGAGCATGCGGTTTTCCGTCGCGCTTGGCCTCTCGTGCCGCCTTGGTCTCGTCAGAAAATCGTGCTTCGCGCAAAATGTCACTGACACGTTGCACCAAACTGGTCGGGAACAGAGGCTGCAACAAGTGATACTCATTTGTTGCCAAAGGCCAGTACACCTGTTTCGCCAGCGAATGCGATGCGGGCTCTGGGTCGTTCTCCGCCAGCGTGGCGAAGGTCTCTAGCCATTCCTGATTTTCTTTCGCGCTGCCGGGTAGTGCGGCAAGTAGTGCATCATCCTGATCTCGCGCCCGCTGCCAAAGAGGCACCCCTTCCACTTCCAGACTGAGAAATTTGTACACATCCAAACTTGCAGCATTGCCGACAACATCCAAAGACTTCTTCCTCTCCAGTGTATGAGTTCCCACCAAATCTTCACCAGCCGCTTCACAACCATCGCTGCACAGACTGCTGCCACGTGCATCCGGGTGGCTGTATTTGATTGCATGGGTCACCAATCGAAGCCTTGTTGGGATGCTGTTTCGATTAATGCGACGTACGGCATCGGCAATCCAGACGGTTGGCTCGTGCTTCTCGCACAGCACTTGTCGCTTGCTTGCATCTTGCGTTTTTTCCAGCTTTTCGGAGAGCCGCTCCTCGATAAAGGAGACCATCGCTTGTTTGATTTGTGTCGTAGTATTCATGGTCCGAGTCTCTCGCAGCAATATTCTCACCGAAAATTGAATGGTTACACATTAAAATGACTATGTCAACCTGCTTTCAGGTATTAATTATGTATTCATGCATATTTCTTGATAAAGTAGTAAGCTACTTGCCAAACTGGCAGCTTAGAAATGCTTACAGGTATTAAACTTGTTCACTGCCGAACAGGTAGCTTAGAAATGCTTACAGGTATTAAACTTGTTCACTGCCGAACAGGCAGCCTACCAGCCCTGTTGAATTTCATCAGGGCTAGTTGTTTGGCATACTGAATCCAAGCGCCGGGTGATAACACCACTTGTATTCATTGTTATGGGTAGGTAGTTCCAATGTCATGTCGCGCAGGGCACAATTCTTGAGTTCTAGCCCTTCACCCTCGGCGTATTTCTCAAGCAAGGACCAATCGTCTGAAGCACCCCACCAATGACAGCGTTCCGCCAATTCAAGCTCACCAATACATTTGCGCAGATACTCGCAGGGAGTAGGATCATCAGAACTTTCCTCTCTTCGGTAAAATTTCAGCTTACCCTCATTGTCTTCGTCGGGCAGTAGCCAATACCCTTGGGTGGGTGCACCCGCCCGAAAGCGGTGCTTTTCCTGCAACACGCCACTGAGGTGAGCGCGGCTTTCCCACCTCAATGTAACCGGCGTTTGTATCTGCGTGTCGCTACCGAGCATCAGATCGTTCAGCACAGCATGTTCCAGGTCGGACAGACGACATTCGGGATGGAGTAAACCAGGCGCACGGATACGCCATGTGGCGTCAATACGCTGAAGTTCTTCGTCGTGCAACAATTCTTCAAGATTATGCGTGCGCAATTGAAAGGAGTCTTTTTCAAATCCTGGGCGGTGGAAGGCAATCTCTTTTCCCTCCAATGCCTTGACGTTTGTAGAGAGCAACCCTAAATTGACAGCGTCCCAAACCTCACGACGATGACGACGCACTCGTCCGGCAAGCTGGATGATGGCGCGCATGGAAGAAGGTTCGACAATCGCCCAATCGTAGTCATGGTCGCGACCCACCTCCGCCACCGGGCTTGCAAGCACCACCAGCATGATGTTTTCCACGGAACACTTGGGGTCATCTAGCAGTTTTCGAACTTCGGCATCCTTGAACAGATTTTGCGGATCATCACGACGCAACAAGCGATCAAGACGATTCTCAAGCGTATGGCGCATCAACAAAGGAAACTGACTGTGATAAACGCTCAAATGTAACTCGAAGTCATTTTCAGGCGACTGACCAACAAGCTGCTGCGCGGTTTGCACCAATGGATTAATGTTAGCCATGCGGATCAGACCAATACTAAGTCTCTTGCCTGTAATGCGATCAGTCAGCGCATTTTTCAGATGCAGATGGTGCATGGCTGGATACAAGGTTTCCGTCAAAGCCTCGCAAACATCCTCAAGACGTTTTCCAGCACCATTCTTTAGCTGGAAAATTTGCGCATGTCGGCGTAGCGGCAGCCGGTCAAGATTTTTTATGCGGTGTTCCACAAAACGATTGTGCGCTTCGCGAAAACTCTCTCCATTGCCGCAGTCATCCGCCTGACTTGTGAATTCATCGAACCATGCGCAACAAACATTCAGGGACAAGCCTGGTTCTCCCCTGCTTTGCTGGTAAGCCTCACGCCCCGCGCAATACGCCTGAAACAAGCCCTGCACCAGGGCGGGGGCCAAGGTGGCGGATGACAACAGCACCCGACTGCCCAGCATTCCCGCCCAATGCACCAGGCGAGTGACGGCATGAAGATCGGCAGGATCAAAGTCATCTACTTCGTCCAACACCAAATCTGAAGTCAGCAAACGCAGCATGGGTAGTATATGCCGCCCTCCGCGAGTCGCCTCCGTGGCAGGCATCAGGTGGTCAATGGTGCAGGCGACAACAGGCGCATTCAGTAACGAATCCGGTTGTTCGGACAACCACTTTTTAAGCGGACCATTCTCCAGATTTCCTTCAAAGTTGACATGCGTCTGTTCCGGCAACAAGTTTTCGGAAGACTCACTTCCCGGCACCTGAAGCCGGGATTGTTCGTGCAGTTCGCGTACCGCGCCACCACCCACGAGGACCGCCAAATCCTCGGAATCGAGACCAAGACGCTCGCGATACGCATCTCCAGTCTGCAAGGTAAGCGTGCGCAAGCCCATAGCGAGAGTGAAGCGCGCGCCCAATTGAGGATTCGCCAAAGCGTAGAGAATACGGCCATTTGCCAAAGTTTTACCGGTTCCGGTGGAAGCCATGTCGATGCCAAAGAAACCTTGCTGTTCTGCTTTTTCCCGCAGCCCTTCGGCAAGATCGAATGCGCGGTTTTGCCACTGAAAGTTGGCGTTGCGTGTGCGCTTACGGAAACTACGATGACGAGCAATGCGTGGTAAAACGTTCACCAGTCGTGGCAGGGTGCGCACAATCCGTGACGCGTTGACTTCTACTCCGATCAGATGCTCGTCCAAGCGCTGTTTAAGCTTTCCATCTTTATCGGTGTTGGCAAAGAGCGGAAAATCGCGTTCGCCATATCGCGCCTGGCTCGGTTGGCTCGAGTAATAATGGTCGGCCAGAATCAAAGCCAACCGAGCTAGTGTCATGTCACGAATTAAATGTCGGATATAGACGCTCCAGTTTAATGCGGGCGTCTTTCGCTGTGAACTGCCAGTTGACGGTTGCTTCCAACTGATCACGGTGTGCTTGCCAGGTTGATACCTCCTCACGCAGCTCT
>JAPONM010000041.1 GCA_026713925.1 Gammaproteobacteria bacterium | reverse complement strand
GTCTGTGGTTTTGTCATGCTGAGCGGAGTGGAACGGAGCCGAAGCATCTGTTCCACCTACGTCAGTAATAGATTTTTCGACTCCGCTGCGCTCCGCTCAAAATGACAGGCCCATGATATTATGCAGGTGCGTAACATCAGTTACTTCAGCAACATCATGCGCTGAACGTGAGAAAAATCGCCCACACTCATGCGATAAATATAAATCCCACTGGCTACTTGCTTGCCAAATGCATCTGTGCCATCCCAAACGACCGAGTGAAATCCCGCATCCATTGTTTCTTGAACAAGGGTGCGAACTTCCTGACCGAGCAGATTGTAGATCACTATTTGCACATCACCGGCTTCGGGCAACCGATAGTCAATTGTCGTGGAGGGGTTAAAGGGATTCGGAACATTTTGTTCGAGGGCATAATCTGCGGGCATGGGCTCGAGAGAACCCATTTCAATATGGGTAATCGCATCAATACCACCGGCTAGATCAACCATCACACCGTCGAGGATCTGAAAATCAGAGGCAAGGGGTGTTCGTGTGGTTTTGAATGTAAATTCGACCAGAGCACCATCACCGCTGACAGCCTGACCATCAACCTTCATTGCGCCAACAGCCACCTGCCCGGGCGTCTTGTTAGACGCGAGAAATAGCGCGGGTTGTCCACTGTTCGCATCGAGCAGATTTTGATTGACCTGGCGCGCTTCGACAAATTCATATTTGGATTGATCATACTGCAGCACAAAGCCATAACCCTTCAATTTCTGAGCGTGATTGATGGCGATCTGCAACTTCAAAACGCCATCTTCAGCAACAATATTCTGTGTGCGTTGCAGCACCAGACTTGCCAAGCTATTTTCACCGCCCGTAAATTCTATCCCCTGTGTCAGAGGTCCAGCAATGGCTGAGCCAATCAGGCCCAGCCCCAAACCTGCAGCAACAATCAAACGCTTCATAGCACTTCCTCCTGTTGAAAAGTGTTCATGGAACATTTCTGGAAATTTTCGATAGTGGCTTGTCTGCTATCTTCTACTCACCCTTCAGGATAGAAATTACACCTTGATTTTGTGGTTGTAAAACTTTACATTTTGAAATAGAGTGGGTTACGGCTGCCAAACCGTTCCCTTCTCTGTATGTATTCTGCGGTGGGAGGGCCACAGGTCTGCTAACCCAATACAGGCCCTCCGCCGTTCACACAGACGCAATCAACACACGCCTGCGTTTATTCTTGTCACGTAACTCAAGTTGTGACGTAAAAGATTGCAAAATG
>JAPONM010000040.1 GCA_026713925.1 Gammaproteobacteria bacterium | reverse complement strand
CGATGGCGATGGCGATGGCGATGGCAACACCCGCTCCTCAGAATCCCCTAATGAGATCAAAGCAACTAATACAGATTTCGAGCTGGCTCTCAGTGAACAGGGAGACGCCCTTAGCACAGGAACAACCTACTCATTCGACAACTGGGGCTTCTGGGCAAGTCAAGGAAGCCAAACCTTATATAGTGTTGGGATACGTGGCAACGGAAGCAACGTCACGCCTTACTCTCTGCACGTCGAAGGGACACCTTCTGACATGAATCCTTCAAGCGGTTCTGCGGTGTGGTCTGGTGGCCTTCGTGCGTATGAAACGGACAATGATTCTCTAGGAGTACCAGTTAGCGGTGAGGTGCGCCTTGAGGTCGACTTCAGTTCCTCGACACTCGATATTGATTTCACAAACTTAACAGAAGATCACAATGACATGGCGTGGAGAGAATTAGATATCATTAATGGCACGTTCCGGCATGACAGTGGGGCAGAATTCATAGACGGTGCATTTTATGGCGATGACCATGAAGGAGCAGGCGGAAAATTTGAGCAGGGTCGACTCCGAGGTGTTTTTGGTACGATTCGAGAGTAGTGCCTAAATTAGCGGTGAGAATGGATATGGCATATGGCTGGGAGACTTGGAGGTCTAATGAGTCTTCCAGCCGAAAATCTCACAGGGTGCATCAAGCATAGCTGAGTAAGTCAGGTATGAATTTGCATTCTGCCAAGCATGCGCACCTGTGCCGACAAAAGCAAAGTTACTTCGTGTCTCTTTACATGGCTAGGTTGTCAATGCAGGTTGGTCCGGGTTGCCGGTTGCTGATCAGGAGTTAAGAGGTCATCAGGAAGTGTCAAAAGTAATGGCTGGAAGACCTCAGCAACAAACTCAGCACGTCCTTTGACACCGGCCTTCGAATAGATAGAAGTGGCTTGATATCGGGTAGTGTTTTCCTTGACGCCACGTAAGAGAGCAATCTCGGAGAAGCTATACCCTTTGATGATAAGCCATGAGATTTCATTTTCCGAGTGAGTCATCTGCCACTCCTTTAGCTGAACATTGATGCTATCTGCAAGCGCACCAGACAGAGCCTGATTTCGTTTTTTTTCCAGATCCAGCAGTGCTCGTAAATGAATCAGATCACGTGTAGTGATTATGAGCGCTATAGACACGCCAACAAAGACTAGTACTTCGACAATAAAATGAACAGTAAAATATTCATGGTCAAAAAATGCATCCTCTACTAGGTCGTAACCAAAAAATAATATAGCTGCCGTGATCGCTATCATGGCAAATATTTTGCGTTGAATGATTTTTCTAGATTTTGCTTGCATTCCACTTTAAAGCCTCTTGCAAATTTGCCAAGGTGTCAAGCCCCTAGCTATGCACCAGTCTTTGGGGACAATTTAATCTAGTTTCTCACCAAAAAAAACTTAACTGGTGGTCACCCCATAACCTAGCCCAAAGCGTTTGCGAAAATGCATGATAAATCCCTGGTATGGGGAGGAGGAAGCATGGCACACAAGCGTCTTTTTGATGGAGGTTACATTCTATTGAAGCCTGCTGCTTGACCCTTGCCCATTGACTCCCTAGGATGAATTGTCCGATGTCGGACAATTCTCAACACTGGCCCAGATGCATTGCCTTCGTGGACATGGATGCCTTTTTTGCATCCATTGAGCAATCGGATCACCCTGAGTACCGTGGTAGACCGATTGGCATTACCAACGGCCTGACCGGGACCTGTCTGATCACCTGTTCCTATGAAGCCCGGGCCTACGGCATCCATATCGGCATGCGCCTGAAGAAAGCCCGAACACTCTGCCCCGAGGTCATCCAGGTGGCATCCCGCCCGGAACGCTATGCCCGGGTATCCACGAACATCATGGCCGCTCTACAGGGCATTACTCCGGATGTGGAGGTCTTTTCCGTCGATGAGGCCTATCTGGACCTCACTCATTGCCAGGGGTACTGGAATTTGAGTCCTGAGGCCATGGGAGAGATGATCAGGATGCACGTACATGATGTCTGCAAGCTCCCCTGTACCGTAGGTATCAGCGGAGACAAGACCACCGCCAAGTATGCAGCCAAGCAGAATAAACCCAATGGCCTGGCCATCATCCCGCCCTGGGAAGCTCAGGATCGACTGAAGAATATCCCGGTGATCGAGCTCTGTGGGGTCAACCGGGGCATTGCAGGCTTTTTGGCCAGACGTGGTGCCATCACTTGTGGAGAAGTTGCCAAACTTCCAGTCAGTGTACTCGGAGACCGTTTCGGCAACCCGGGCCGACGGATTTGGCAGATGTGCCAAGGGAAGGACCCGGCCCCGGTCGAGACCAGGATCACTACCCCCAAGAGCCTGGGACACGGCAAGATCATGCCTCCGGATACCAAAGACCGGGATATCATCTATATGTACCTGGTACACATGGCCGAGAAGCTCGGTACCCGTTTAAGACAACATTCACTGGTGGCTCAAAAATACTACGCGGGATTACGCGCCCTGGAAGGCTGGATCGGGGACAATCGATTGAAGACCACCTTCCCAACCAACGACAGCCGGCCTTTGATCGAGCTATGTGATCGTATGATAGAAGAGTGCTGGCATGGAGAGGGGGTGTTTCAGGTGCAGGTCTCAGCCCTGGACCCACGCCCTGCAAAGGGACAGTGCGAGCTGTTTGAAGAAGAGGACAGGTATCACAAGCTGAACCAGGTCATGGATGCGATCAACCAGCGGTATGGGGAGTTTACCCTGACCCGGGCCAGCCTGATGCATCGCTCCGATATGCCAAATGTAATTGCTCCAGCCTGGAAGCCGTATGGACACCGGCAGACGATTGTACTGACCGCAGAAAAGAAGAAGGCCAAGAGTCAAGCCAAGCCTGCCTCCCCTGTAGATGAACCGAAGCACTCACTTGAATAGTAACGTTGGTGTCAAGCCCCCTGGGTATGTCCAGGTGTTGAGAGAGACTTGAAATGATTTGGTCCTTCCCCAGAAACTGGTCCAGACTTTATGCGAAATTCTGACTTAAATGGGCTGGTTCCTCCGCCTCGTTCCGGTGCACTTCAGCGAACTCCATCTGGGTCTTGTACTCCAGCTGGCTGTGTGGCCGTTCGTGATTATACATCTCCCTCCATCGGTCTATCTTGGCCCGTGCATCCTTCAAAGACAGGAACCCGTGCGGGTTCAAACACTCCAGTCACACCCGGGCATTCAATGCTCGTATCTATCGAAAACTATTTATAACTATATGATAAGTAATAGGTATATATTCTATGCTATGTTGAGCTGCCCCCATTTATTGCATATCTAACAATTATAAACTACTTCCTTTGGAAGCCATCCAAGAGCCCTCGTCAATATTCCATTTTCTGAAGGTATGGTGTTTCGGGGAGTGTAGTACAAGCAATCGACGGCTTGGCCTGGACACGAAACACACCCTGCAGATCCGGAATTTATCTTCTAAAATGCAAGCATGATCAGGGGAATGAGCCAACATGACTGAACTGCAGATCCACGGCATCCTGGTCTGGGCGATCCTCGCAATTGCAGTTCCGACCTTCGTGTACCTGCTCCGCAACACAGCCCCGTTCGGTCGGCACTACCCGGTCACCGGTTGGGGGCCATCCTTTTCTAACCGGATGGGTTGGATCGTCATGGAACTGCCAACCGTAGTTGTCTTTCTGTACGTGTTTTTCTGCGGAAAGTCTGCTTGGGAGGTCGTGCCGTTGGTGTTCCTCGTCATGTGGCAGGTCCACTATTTGCACCGGACGCTCATCTATCCGTTCCGGACGCGGACAAAAGGCAAGAGGATGCCGATCGCAGTTGCTGCTTCAGGTTTCTTCTTCAATGTAATCAACGCCTACATCAATGCCCGGGTCGTGTCGGAGTTCGCCATGTACAACATTTCGTGGCTGGGCGACCCCCGTTTTCTGGCTGGCCTGGGAATTTTCCTTTTTGGGATGGCCTTGAACCTCCATTCCGACACAGTCCTGCTGCGCCTGCGGAAACCGGGCGGAAACGGCTACTCCATTCCCCAAGGTGGAGGGTTCCGTCTCGTCACTTGCCCGAACTACCTCGGGGAAATCCTGGAATGGGTCGGTTGGGCACTGGCGACTTGGTCGCTGGCCGGCCTCGCTTTCTTCGTGTTCACCGCCGCCAACCTGGTCCCCCGGGCCTACAGCCACCACAGGTGGTACCGGGAGACGTTCGAAGACTACCCGACCGACCGAAAGGCGGTGATTCCAGGAGTTTTCTGAATCAGCGTTTCAGTAAATATAAGTCAATGATATTTTTGGGAGCTACCCCGATTAGCTGGCAAACGTGAAGTAATTTAAGGTCTAAATTAATATGTCGCATTAAGCCTAGCTATCCTTAATGGCCAAGTTATGTTGAGGGCCGCAAGTTCGAGTGTCAAGGCCTGCGTATGTACCAAGTTCTGTGAGACTAGCGCCGGTGGTTCAGTGAGTAAAGGCCTTTGTACCCATGCCTCCACTGATCTTGATCTCGCTGCTCGCAGCACATTGATGATCTCCGGTGCACTGAATCGCTTGCGCATGATGATCCCCCTGATTCCAACTCGTTATGAGAGTTTTACTCCTAAATCTGGACCAAGTTTAGGGGAGAAGACCAGTGCGGGCACGCCCCGGGAACGCGTCCGGCTACCAGTCCGAGGATTGCTCGGCGTGCACATGGTCAGGCATGTCATAGCGCAGGCCTGCATTGTCGTACAGCGACGCGCCGAATGCCGTGACCAGACTGCTTCCGCCGGTTCCGGTCACCCACTCTAGGAGACGCCCGATTACCTTGTTCCCGCGGAACTGGAGCAGTGCGACCCGCATCTTGAGCAGGTTGCTCTTCGGGAGCTTAAGTTTGTCTGCGAGGTCGTTGCCGACTAGGAGCCTGGAGATGGGGTAGATGGTGTTTTTGACCAGGTTCGCCCGTTTAGCCGGATCCGTGATGCCTGCGACCAGGGGCGCGGAATTGATCAGTGCATTAGCCATGAGTATCGCATTGTCAGTGGGCTCCGGCTCACAGGTTGACCCGATGGTGTAATGTCGCTGGGCATCCTGTTCGTCGGTGTACAACATGGCGTCAGGCACCCCCATAAGATGTCCAGCATACCGCCATACGGCGCAGAAGCTTTCCCGCTCCTGCTCGGAATAAACGGCGCCCAGGGTCTGCGAGTGCTTCAGCGTGCGCGCGGAGAAACAGGCGAGCGAGTAGCCCATGTGGGCGGCACTGATTGGTGTCCCGTAAGCCGTGAAATCCCATTCCGGGGACTGGCTCAGCAGACGCCGGATCTGCGCATGCACGAACCGGATTCGCACCGACAGCTTCCAGCCGTCACCGTAGCGTTGCAGCCCGCCTGGCCAGAAGATCTCCACCTGGTGGCGGTTGTTCTGCCTGAGCCGCTTGACACCGTCGTCGAAGATACGCCCCGTCTGGGTGAAGGATTCACTGATCAGCGTCGAGAAGCCGTCGATCAGCGTGCCTGCGACAAACGCTGCGAAAATGTTGACGACATTCGCCTGGAAGGCGTGAACCCCGGGCCGCAAGGCCTCGTGGTCGAGCCAGGACGGCTCGGGTTCAGCGAAGACCTTACGCAACGACTGCGGTGCATCGCGAAGGATGTCCTCTTTCTGGTTCATGCCCGCCTCGATGAACCGCGCCGACTGCTCTCGTGGTACCAAAGCGAGGTCCGCTACCGCCGCATCCATTAGGGGATCACCGATCGTGGTGTGCCGGATATAGGTGTCGGCGGCTTCCCGGTCGATGGCTTGTGCGCTGGCGTAGCCTTTGACATAGGCCTGCGGCACGTTCAGCATCGGTCTTCCCAGTCAAACTCATCGAGGCCCGGCTCTAGGCTCCGTTCCTGAAATTGCTGGACCTGCTGTCGCAGGGCATCTTGCAACAGTCGGTAGGCCCGAATTTCTGCCGGGAGATTCCAGATGCCCTGCACGATGTCTACGGGCACCCACAAGCAAGCGACGAGCCCCCGCAAAAGACGGACGATAGCATGCAGCGCCGTCTCAAGGAGGGAAACTGTGGTGTCAGATGGTGGGCACCTGCGGCAGGCTTTCTCCGTACCCCTGCCGCTACTGATCTTGACTTCAATGGCACACAAAATTGATGATCTCCGATTTACTGAATCGCTTGCGCATGATGATCCCCCTGGTATCCACCTGTTATGAGATTCTACACCTAAATCTGAATCAAGTTTACGGGTCAGCACACCCTTGGGGTTACCCCTTCCTGATACCACCCCGAATGCGAAGCTGGCGGGTCATGCGGCCTTCAATACCGCGTACTCATTGGGCGACAGGTTGTTGAGAGCCCTGTGAGGTATCCCTGTGCAAAATTAAACATTGAGCACACTTACCTATCATTTGCTGACAGCCATAATATCTCTCAGCACTCACTGGACAGCATACAGTGAAAGTCTCATCTGGATCTCCTGTCACCCGACAAATGTCCAATAATTTTGATTACCAGACATTCAAGCTATCTATTCAGGTACTAATGACAATTCTTATTTCTAAATGATGTCATCATGTAAGGAAATGGCAGATTCGACGGTAGTGCTTCAAGCTAGGCGCGCTTTCGCCCATCATTGGGTTTGTAGTGTCATGCATACTGGCACTATGAAACAATTTCAGGTAGCACTTCTCACACTTTTGCTTTTCGCCGTACTTCTTGAGAATGCCTACGCATCACATGATGAAATTACATATCCCGCGAACCATCCACATGTTGCATGGAATGAGTTGCAACCGGGCAAGGTATCACGTGATGAGTTCCGTTGAAATCAGGTACTTTCCACGTAACGAGCTACCAGCAGGCGTCCCAGAGTACTATAGATACCGGACAGTGATTGTATCTGGGATCATCAAGGTTTATGAAGTTGATCGGCGCAAAGAATATGAGCTTTGGTACAGGATGAAGTGGATCAAGCCTAGAACCATTGGTGACCAGGATGACATACACGGCTGGATCAACGTCAGGGAACTTGAAGGCCGCGGTGCGTACGAAATGCCGTGATGGAGAGACAAGTTGACTGAGACAAGACAGCCCACTGCCAAAGATATCCAGATGCTTGTGGCTTTTCTCCCGAAGCTCTATGCGGATGGGTTTGAACCTGTAGATGGCTATACAAAAGGTGGGAAAAACAAGGATGGCGTTATCACCCTATCGTATCCTATATATGATGAACTCGTGGACGAATTTGCGGAATTTATCTATGCACAAAATTGCTGGGTTGATTACGAATATCGCGCTACAACTGAAAAATTAGATCCCTATAATCCAGTAACGATTGCTAATGCAACCATTTCGGAGATTCGGGCCTTAATAACCTTTTTTCTTCGTGGAGAACGGTTTTGTGATGGTTTCTGGGGCAGCATGATCAAAACCGGTTTTGTCCGTCAGTTGCTTGAGCGCCTTTCCGAAATTGAACAGGAAATGCTGAATTCAGAAAAAGAGCAGTAAGTGCCAAGCTCCCGGCAAAGCATCAGGGTTTGGAAGAGGATTGAACGATAGTGACTCTTTGTCAAACCATACAGCTGGCTCCTCCGTAGTCACATTTACCTAGATATTGACTACTATCGCTCTAAGCAAATTGATGCAATCTGACCCACTGAATTGATTGTACATGGTGATACCCTGATATCCACCCTTTATGAGAATTTGGCACGATAATCTGGAGCAAGTTTAGGGGGGCAGGACACATTGATGTATGCGCCAATCATCCCTCAATTGAGGGATGCGACTGGCAAGTAGACCTACTAGACTTGTCTACCTCAAATGTAGGATGGAGCGATGGAACAGGCCATGCAGCAACAACATCGTCCTTGCTCGCCCAACATCGTATCGTGGCAACGCACCAAAGCGCTGACACGATGCAGCAATATTGATGGTGTACATCTGGAATGAACCAACTGGATACATTAGGGCGTATCATCAATTTGATCAACGAAGCCATGCTCGATGATGAATGCTGGCAGGAAACATCCCAACTGATCGACGAGGCATTAGCGGTCCACGGAAACGTCCTGATGTTTGGAGAGGGGATGAAATCGGATTCCATTAATATCTATTTCGCAAAATGGTACACCCATGGGCAATACCGCTCGGATTTCAAACAGGATTACTTTCAGAACTATCATCAGGCTGATGAGCGCCTGCCAGGGCTTAGAAGGCTTCCTGACAGCAAAATCGTACCCATCAGGGCTCTGTACAGCAAGGCGGAGCGTAAAACATCGCCGACCTACAATGAGGCCTTACCCCGCTATTATGCCCAGAACGGCTTGGATGTACGCCTGGATGGACCGGATGGCACACGCATAGTCTGGGCTATTGCCGGTCCGCTCAACTCGAACAGTTGGTCTACACATCAGATCGACCTGGTCAAGCGCCTTCTTCCACACCTGCGCCAATATGTTCGGGTGCGCTCTGTGCTTGTTGAAGCAGAGGCCTTGGGCGCCTCCGTAACAGGTCTCCTAGACAACATGCAGACCGGCGTCATTCAACTGGATTGGCGGGGCTCGATCGTAGACATGAACGATACTGCCAGGCAACTGGTTCGCGAAAAAGACGGGTTGTATGATCAGGAAGGTTCACTTCATGCCACCAGGCCGAAGGATGACCTCAAACTGAAAGCGTTGTTGGCCCGGGCGCTACCACAATCGAGTCTACCCGGCGTGAGTGGTTCAATGGTTGTCAGGCGATCGTCTTCGCAGCCTCTGCTTGCACTGCACGTGAAGCCTGTGAGCAGCCGGGAGGAGGAATTTCGATCCCGTAACGTGGCTGCGATCGTGTTGGTTGCGGGCACGTCAACCTGGACACAGATTGACCCCAAGGCCGTGGAGGTGATGCTGAGACTGACCCCTGCAGAGGCCGAGGTCGCGGTACTGCTCGCCAGGGGCCACACCGCACGTCATATCGCCTCAACAACTGGCCGCAGGTACAGTACCGTTCGCACGCACATCAAGCACATCTTCTCAAAACTGGGGCTCACCCGACAAATTGAAGTAGCACAGACCGTGCTTGCACTCGCGAGCCTGCCACAACCCAAGGACTAGGCACTCAACTAGCTGCGGGCGGCCCCTGCCGGTATTAATTCGCTCGCACTTCCAACATCTTCTTACTATCTCCCTCAATTGAGGGACGTATCGCCACGGGGTGCAGTGTTAAATAAACGCTCAGAACCAAAACAAGAAAATAGGTTCTGCACGATCTCCCTAATTCTGGTGAACAGGGGGGAGTAAAAATTGATAAATGTAAGAGTGTCTCACTCCTAACAATTACAGTTGTCAGGAGTAAAAAAGAACTTTATCTATGAAAACTCCAATCATTTCCAATGTTCCCGTACCTGCCAGGTACTGGACCAGCCCCGCAGTACCCAACGGTATGCCTCCCGGCGAAAGGAGACGGCAAACAATGGAAAGATCAATGTGATGGGTTGCGAATACAAGCGGATTCAGATATGGCCGATCAGTGATTATTTCGAGAAAAGGCTGCCAACACTCCCGATTATGAACACTCCATATACTACGGAAAACCGCTTGCCCAAAGCGAAATATTTACTTAGTCAAGTGTAATTCCCCATTTTATTACGAATTCATCAGAATTGTTTATGCATTTGTCGGTTTTTTCTTGTGTTGCACGGCGTCTTTCCACGTGGCTGTTGTCCGCCTTCCTCGTCCTTGTCGCCCTGCCTTCATATGCACAGATCGACGTTCCGAGCAACTGGCCCCTCAAGCCCGCGGACCTCAACGTAGGCGACGAATTCCGCCTGCTGTTGATGGCGCGCAACGGCATGAAAGCGACCTCGACGGACATCGCGGACTATGACGCGTTCGTGCAGGAAATCATCGGCCGTATCGGGCACGCGGACATCCGGGAGTATTCGGCGAATTTCAAGGTTTTGGCTTCCACCGCGACGGTCGATGCACGCGAACACACTGGCACGACCGGCGTCGAAGGCGTCCCCATCTACTGGTTGAACAGTTCGATCGTTGCAACCTCCTATTCCGATCTCTACGACGGCTCATGGCCCAACAAGGGCGCGGCGACACTGCAGGACGGCGTGCCAATCTCCGACGGTCGCAGTCACCAGGCCATTTGCACGGGCACGGGTACCCACGGCAGTGCGACCGCACTGCCACTCGGTGCGCAGCGGTGCACCTCGACCACGATCGCTACCACGACGAGTGCGCTAGGCGGGAGGACCCACCCGAACAGTGCCCGGGCCCGCTACCTGGCTCTGTCCGACGTTTTCAGAGTTGTCGACTCCACCATCGTCACTACCCCGACGATCACGGGCGTGGAGATCACCTCGGACCCCGGCAGCGACCGAGAATACGTGGCGGGCGACGTCATCGAGGCCACGGTGACGTTCTCGGAGCCCGTGGCGGTGACCGGAACGCCCCGGCTCAAGTTCTCGCTCAACTCCATCTTGCTCGACCCCATGGCGAAGCTCGCCTTGTACTCCGCAACGGAAAGCACAGCGACCGAGCTGGCGTTCCAGTACTCCGTGACGGCAGCCGACTATGCCCATGAGGGCATCAGCTTTCCAAGGAACGCGCTCGAACTCAACGGCGGGACGATCCAGAACCAGGCGGGCACCGCGGACGCGGACCTGGCCTACCAGGCAATAAACGTGCAACGCGACCATCTGGTGTACATCCCGCCAACCGTTTCAAGCGTGACCCTCGCGTCGACTCCGGCCGCGAACGGCATCTACGTAACCGGTGAGACCATCAAGCTGGACCTGACCTGGGACCGCAAGATTGCCGTCTTCGGTTCGCCGTTGCTTCATTTTTTCGTGGCGGCGCCCGAGGATGTGATCCTGGCGGGGGACACCCGCACGGCGGCCTACACGACCACGATCGGCGAGTATGTCACGCGTTTCGAGTACGAGGTCCAGGCAGAGGACTCTGACCCGGACGGCATATCCCTGCTACCGAACGGCAACATCCAATGGAACGGCGGGCACATAATCAGGCAGGGCCATGGCGATCATGCGGACAAGGATTCCGTCAACGCGAAAAACTCCGGTGGGCATTTTGGTCTGCCGGCCCAGCCTGGCCACCGGGTGAACGTGTCACCGCCCGCCGACGCGACGCTGAGCGCATTGGCGCTCGCCGACGGCGACGGCAACGCGATATCGCTGAACCCCGCCTTCGATTCGGAGACGACACTCTATGCGGCTAGCGTAAACAATGCGGTAAGCCCGATCACGGTGACGCCGACGACCACCGACGGCGGCGCGACGGTCGAATATCTCGACGGCAGCGACATTGCCATCGCCGATGCTGACAGCAACGAAGAAGAACAGCAGGTGTCGCTCGCGGTGGGCGCCAACATCGTCAAGGTCAAGGTAACGGCGGAGGACGGCGTCACGACCCGGACCTACGCGGTGACGGTGACACGCGCGGCGGCTAACGCCGCGGCCACGGGCAAGCCGGCGATTTCAGGTACGGCTCAGGTGGGCCAGACCCTGACGGCCGGATTGGGCACGATCGCGGATGCCAACGGCGTGCCGGGCACCGTCACCTACCAGTGGGTGCGGGTGGATGCGGACGGCTCGTCCAACCCGACCGACATTGGCACGAACTCAAGCACCTACGCGCCAGTGGCGGCCGACGTGGGCAAGAAGATTCGAGTGGAGATTTCCTTCACCGACGACGACGGCACCGCCGAGGGGCCGCTCGCGAGCGACGCCGTGCCGAAGACTGGGACGGTCGTGACGGCCAATTCGATCGCGTGCCCGGCGGACAGCGACTGGTGCACCGAAGTCACGCTATCGTACGCCTCAAACTCTATTACCGATTCCATGCTCAGCGAACGATGGGGATTTGGCAGCGATGCCACCCCCGGAGCAATTGACGACGCCACCTTCTCCCATGGGGAAACGGCGTACACCATAAGTGGACTGGAGCTATACAGGTTTACCGTCACCAGCACGGGCGCAAGCGACCTCGTTACCCTGAAGGTAAAGTCCGGCGAGCTACCGGACAGCACGGTGCTCACCCTCGACGGCACCGAATTCACAATCGACGAGCAGTCCGACACTCCGGACACCGGAAAAGAACAATGGTCCTTCGGCCCGCCAGGCCTTTCGTTCGACTGGGGGCAGGGCTGGAAGGTCACGGGGAGCCTGAAGTTACCGCCCGCCGGCGCCGCGACGGGCAAGCCAGCGGTTGCGGGCGCGCCTCAGGTGGGCGAGACCCTGACGGCCGGATTGGGCACGATCGCAGACGTCGACGGAGTGCCGGGAACGCTCACCTACCAGTGGGTGCGGGTAGATGCGGACGGCTCGTCCAACCCTACCGACATTGGCACGAACTCAAGCACCTACGCGCCAGTGGCGGCCGACGTGGGCAAGAAGATTCGGGTGGAAATATCCTTCACCGACAGTGGTGGCAATGCCGAGGGGCCGCTTGCGAGCAACGCCGTGCCGGAGGCCGGAACGGTCGTGCCGGCCAAGGCCGCCTGCCCGGCGGACGCCGACTGGTGCACCGAGATGACGCTCTATTACACCGCGGCACACCAACCCCACTTCTACGAGCGTTGGGGATATTCCAGCATCAGCACGCCTAGCGGAGCGATTGGTGACAACACCTTCTCGCACGGGGGAAGGGAATACACGGTCGAGAGATTGGGGCTGAACAGGGATCACCTGAGTTCGGGCTCGACCGATCTTCTGACCTTCGAACCGGTGTCCGGCGAGCTACCGGACGGCACAGTGCTCACCCTCGACGGCGCCGAATTCACGGTCGGTATCGTGTCTGATACCCTGGAAACCAAAAAGGAACAGTGGTCCCCGAAAACGATGGGGATTATGTTGAACTGGGTGAAAGGCCAGAAGGTCACGGTGAGCCTGACGTTCCCCTCTGTCGACGCGATGCTGGGGGCGCTGGCGCTCAGCGACGGCGACGGCAACGCGATCGTGCTCGATCCGACCTTCGAGTCGGGCAAGACGTCCTACACGGTGAGCGTAGGCAACGCGGTGGCCGAAATCACGGTCACGCCGGAGCTTTCGGACGATGGCGCGACGGTCACGTATCTCGACGGCAGCAATAGCGCCATCGCCGACGCGGACACCATCGCCGCCGGTCAGCAGGTCGCGCTCGCGGTGGGTCCGAACACGATCAAGGTCAAGATAATGGCGGGGGCCGGCGCCACCCAGACCTACACGGTGGTGGTGACACGCGCGGCGGCTAACGCCGCGGCCACGGGCAAGCCGGCGATTTCAGGCACGGCGCAGGTGGGCCACACCCTGATCGCAGCGAAGGGCCAGATTGACGACGCGGAGGGCACGACCAAGGCGGACAACGGCGATGCAGGTTACGCCTACACCTACCAGTGGGTGCGGGTGGATGCGGACGGTACGGGCAATCCGCACGACATCGGCAGCGCCACGTCGAACACCTACACCCTGGTGGCAGCGGACGAGGGCAAGAAGGTCAAGGTGAAGCTGTCGTTCAAGGACGATGCGGGCAATGTCGAGGAACGGACCAGCGACGCCTATCCCGCGAGCGAGACCGTCGCAGCGGGGGGCGGCGGCCTCATCGCGACCCTCTTTGAACAGGAGTCGGTGGAGGGTACGGGCGGCCGGTTCCACTATGTCTTTGACCTGCACCTCTCGACCGGCGTTTCGAAATCATACCGGGACGTGCGCGACCATGTCTTCACCGTCGCCGGCGGATCCACCGTGGGCGCAAGGCGGATCCATCGGGACAACCTGCCGCGTCCCGGCACCAATCAACTCGCCCTTGTCAGCAACCACTGGCGGGTCGAGGTGCGGCCGAGCACCGATCACGGCGAGGTCACCGTCGCGATGACCGCCAACCGGGCCTGCGACCAGGACGGGGCACTGTGCTCACTGGACGGCAACACGCTCTCGAACGCGCCGTCGCTCATTCTTGCGCCCTCCTACCCGACGCTGTCGATCGCGGACACAAGCGCGGATGAGGACGACGGGGAGCTCCGGTTCACCATCACCCTCTCGCGCGCATTGCAGCGCTACGACGTCCTGTACGATGTCAAGACCGTTGAGGGCGGCAGTGCCACCGAGGGCGTGGACTATACCGCCCAGGCCAGGGTCACAAACCGAATTCAGAAGGGAGCGGTGACGCAGGAGTTCGTTGTCCCGCTCATCGACGACGCGGTGAACGACGACGGCGAGACGGTCAAGGTGCGGATCGGCAACGCGAAGCTGGAAGACGACAGCGGCGGCCAGAGAACGATTACGATCGCGCGGGCCGAGGCCACGGGGACGATCGGTAGCGCAGATACGACGACGCAGCCGGTTCCGGACACGCTGACTGCGTCCTTCGAGAACGTGCCGTCGGAGCACAACGGGTATACCCCCTTCACGTTGCGTCTCGCGTTCAGCGCGCCCATCGTGACCTCCCCGGCAGTATTACGCAACCAGGCGCTGACAGTGACGGGCGGGACGGTGACGGCCGTGCGCCAGGTGAACGGCCGCAGCGACCTTTGGGAGATCACGGTGGATCAGT
Organism: Gammaproteobacteria bacterium; assembly: GCA_026713925.1. GTDB lineage: Bacteria > Pseudomonadota > Gammaproteobacteria > UBA4575 > UBA4575 > WTFY01. Next base: position 55,300 of record JAPONM010000040.1, on the reverse strand, counting down.
CTGGGACGCCGCCGGTGACGGTGAGACTGGCGTCGTCGGCGCCGTGCGATCAGCCGGGCGCGGTGTGCACGTCGGACGGACGGGCGTTGTCGAACGCACCGTCGGCGACAGTTCGGGGCAAGCCGGCACTGTCGGTGGCGGATGCCGAGGTGGAGGAAGCGCCGGGCGCGATGCTGGTCTTCGTGGTGACGCTCGACCGTCCGCCGACCGATCCGGTGACGGCGAACTGGAAGACGCTGGACCGTACGGCAACCGCCGGACAGGACTACACGGAGGCGTCGGGCTCGATCGCCTTCGACGTGGGCGAGACGGAGAAGACGATCTCGGTCGCGGTGCTGGACGATGCCATCGATGAGGGGGACGAGACGCTGTTCCTGTTGCTGCCCTCTGCCCAGGGCGCGCGGTCTGTGGACCCCCTGGCGGTCGGGACAATCAAGAACAGCGACCCCATGCCGCAGGCGTGGCTGGCGCGCTTCGGGCGCACGGTGGCCGAGCAGGTGATTGAGGCGGTGGGGACGCGCCTTGCAGGGGCTCGCATGCCGGACACCCGGCTGCAGGTAGCCGGACTGACCCTGGATACCGATACCCTGCAGGCCACCGATGAGCAGTTTGCCGTGGCCGAGGAAGCCGAGGCGGCCAAACAGGAAGAAATGACCCATGCCCAACTGCAGACGATCGGCCAATGGGTTCAGCACAGTGGGCTCGGGCGCCCGGGAGGCTTCGAGGAACCGCAGGCCACCCTTGACAGCGGACGACTGCTCACCTCCCGCGCGCTTTTACGCGGCACATCGTTCAGCCTGGCAGACGAATCCTTTACGGGCTCCCTGGTCTCACTGTGGGGCCGGGGCGCGGTGACGCGGTTCGACGGGCATGAGGATACGATCCGTCTCGACGGTGAAGTCGAGACCCTGATGCTGGGGGCGGACTGGAGCAAAGCGGCCTGGACCACCGGGGTGTTGTTTTCGCACTCGCGCGGGGACGGGGACTGGAGTGGTGAGGATGCGGGCCGGGTCGAGAGCACCCTGACCGGGATCTGGCCCTATGGGCGCTATCAGTACAGTGAGCGCCTGTCGCTATGGGGCATTGCCGGCTATGGCGAGGGAGACCTGGACCTCAAGCCCGAGGGAATGACCGCCATGGAGGCCGACATCGACCTGGTGATGGGTGCGCTGGGCGTTCGTGGTGTAGCCCTCCAGGCCCCGCAAGCCGGGGGCTTTGAGCTGGCCATTACTTCCGATATGCTGGCGGTTCGCACCTCCTCAGATCGCACTGTGGGCCTGGCCTCGGCCGAGGCCGATGTGACACGCCTGCGCCTGGGGCTTGAGGGCACCTGGCAGGGTATTGAAGTCGGTTCAGGCACCTGGGTGCCCCACATCGAAGGCGGAATCCGCCATGACGGCGGCGATGCCGAGACCGGCTTCGGGGCAGAAATCGGGACCGGGCTTACGTTCCATCATGAGCACGGCATCTCGGGCGAGATCCGGGCTCGGGGGCTGCTTACGCACGAGGAGAGCGGTTTTGAGAATTATGGCATCAGTGGTTCGCTTGCCTGGGATCCAAAACCTGCCTCACACCTTGGGCCCTCGCTTACGATCTCCCAGACCCTGGGGGCCCCGGACTCGGGCGGCATGGATGCGCTGCTGCAGCGTTCCACGATGGCCGGCCTGCATACCGAAGATCACGACAGCAACACTGCAGACAACCACCAGCTGGAGCTCAAGGCTGGCTATGGCCTCGGCATCTACAGAGGCCAGCTCATTCTCAGTCCGGAACTGGGCCTGGTTCGTTCACCGCAGCTTCGTGAGTACCAGCTCGGCACACGCATTGACCTGGCCGGGCACAACCCCGGATCCGTTCAGCTGGAATGCCAAATTCGGCGCCGGGAGCCCGTGGAGGGCCAGACGAATCCCGAACATGCGATCAGCCTTCAATTTAACGGACGGTTCTGAGTGAACCGGCATGTGCCCGCATGGCATTACCAAGGCCGCCCACCACCTCCCGTCCCTGAAACTGTTGTTCCAGCTCTCTCACTAACACTGGTACATAGTCAGGGGGCTTGACAGCTGTCTTCACAGTGGATATGACCGAGAGAACTAGCATCTCTTCTAAGTGTTTATCTGGCAAACATGATTACAAGCTAAGGGCTGCAGATGCTCCCATTTAAGATAAGTGCGAGCCGTGAAAAATCTTTCAAATCTGTGCATACAAGGAAGCAGCAGTAACTGCAGCTTTGCACCATGTTTAGCTGTTTCTTGCTCATTGGTGACTTAATGGTGACTATAATTTTATGCTGATTATTGTAATTTATATAACTACTTGATTTATATGGTGCCGGAGAGGTGATTCGAACACCCGACCTACTGATTACGAATCAGTTGCTCTACCGACTGAGCTACCCCGGCACTGGTTCGGGTTATAACGTGTTATAGGGGAGTTTGTACAGGTACGGTTAGCTGTGGTGAATACGAATGATGATATCAACGGCTTCAATTCAAAGGTCGTTTGGTAGTCCCGCTATTCCCAGATACTCTTCGGTAATGTCTTTCAGCTTTCCCGTGTCCTCATAATACAGGTGAGTTGTCTGGCGAGATTGGAATCGCAAAACATTTTGCCAGGGTTCACCATCACTTCGCGCACCAGCCCTTGTCGGATAAACAGTCCAAGAGTGTTGTAAACGGTCGTCTTGGACATCTTGTCCTCAACCTCACTGACCGTTGCCAGAACCTGTTCGGCAGACAAATGCTGGGGTTTTGTGAAAAGCACCTCACCTATATATCCATTAACAAATTATAGTCATAATTTGCATGAAGTCTATTTGCTGGGGCATAAGAACCGATTCAGCAAATTCCGGACGCCGTGTTCTCCCAGCCATACGCGCTCGTCTGTGATGCAGTCCGCCTGTTCATCACCAGGTCGCAGGTGATTTCGGCCGAGGGGATGCTCATGACAATCCCGTAGCGGAAATGCCCGGCGTTGAGGTACAGGTTTTCATATTCCGGATGCGCGCAGATGTACGGGATCTCGCGCGAAGTGCCCGGGCGGAGTCCCGCCCACTGCCTGACTGGCTCTTCACCTTTCAGTTGCGGGCAAATTTGGCCGGCGTGCGCGTGGATCGAGATTTTCGCATCCGCAGTCACGTTATGATCGAAGCCTACGTACTCCAGTGTACTTCCACACAGGATATACGGGTCTTTCCTCGGGACCATGTAATGGTCCGCACTGATGATGATGTGTGACAACAGGTGCCGGTGAAGTTTGAATTCCAGCATCTGCCCGCGGACCGGCACGATATCCGTGCTCAGCTCGCTGAGCGTTTGCAAAAGCTGCTGGGCCCAGGCACCGTTGCATACTACGACCTTCCCGGCCTGCATGCTGCCCTGATTCGTCTTGATTCCTGCAACCTTGCCGGATTGTGTGAGCAGCCCGGTAACCGTCACCCCCTCGGATACGTGCACGCCATGCAGGTCCAGAGATTTCGTCAGGGCCTCGATAATCAGCCGGGGGCGCACCTGCATAATGTGCGGGACGTACAGGGCCGCATCAACACTTTTTGCCAGACCGGGTTCCAGTTCGTCCAAAATCCTGCGGTCCACTCGTTCAATCCGAACGTCATGCTGTCGGGCCCAGGTCAGGGCTGCGTCCTGTTCCTCAAGTTCAGTGATTAGCATGCCGCTTTGCAGCAATTCAGGGTCGACTCCGGTTTCATCCTGCAGGGCTGCAACGAATCCCGGAAAGGCAGACTGGCCTGCACTGATCAGCTTTCGCATTGCCTCACTTTGCTGCCAGCAAGGGTGCAGCTTGGCCAAGATGCCGCCTGCCGCCCAGCTGCATTCCTTGCCGAGCCGGTTTTTCTCCAGCAGGGCAACGTCCAGCCCTGCGATCCGCAGGGCACGCGCAGTGGTCATTCCGACCAGCCCGCCGCCGACCACAATTACGTCATGTACCATGAAAATTCTTGAACTCTGCGAAAGGTTTGCAGATTATAGCGATAATGAAGAAAGACTGTCCTTGGGAACGTCTCATGCAAATATCACTGAACGGCAATACCGAAGAAGTCTCCGATGGGCTGACCGCAGCAGGGTTGATCGGAGAACTCGGTCTTGAGGGCCAGCGTATCGCTGTGGAAGTTAATCAGGAAGTCGTGGTGCGTAGCGCGTTTGCCACCCATATCCTGCATGCGGGAGATCGTGTGGAGATCATACATGCCATTGGAGGCGGGTGAAAAGCCTTGAGCCCACCTGTGACATGGCCGGAGCAGGAACCAGGGATACGATATCCCTCTGCAGGGAATTCCGGACATCGAATCAAGGCGGTCACAGACTGAAACCTGAGTAAAGGAAAGAAAACTGACTGCCTGGTCAACACTGCTGGACCGTAATGATGTCCTGATTCTGGACACCGAGACGACCGGCCTGAAGCACCACCACGAAGTGGTGGAAGTGGCCGTTATCAACACACGGGAGGAAGTCCTGTTCAGCGAATTGATCAGGCCGACCCGCGAGGTCGAGGCATCGGCCATACGAATCCATGGCATCACCAATGAAATGCTGGCAGACAAGCCCACCTATGACAAGGTGCATGGACGGCTTATGCGGGTGCTGCATGGTGCCGCGGCAGTCTGTGCCTGGAATGCACCCTTCGACCGGCGCTTGCTGGAACAGTCGGCGACCAAGTACGGCCTGGAATTACCATGCATCCGGTGGCATGACCTCGTATCCGACCACCGTACCCTGTATCCGCATCACGCCAGCCATCGGCTGCTGGATGTGGCACAACGCAGCGGTGTAGCCAAGGTTCAGGACCACCGTGCCCTGGGGGACTGCCTGATTACGCTGGCTGTGGTCAAGGCCCAAGCATGAATTTCCGGATGGGTGCACCCTGGGTGAAGGGAGTCGTCTCCAGGACCCGGGTGCGTATGGACGGTGGTATGATACACAGCACGCTTGCGAGCACAGAACAACCGTACACCATACAGAAGACGCATGATTGCAAACCCTGTTTCAGGCCAAGTTGCAGACGATGAATCCGACACGCTAGTCGTGGCCGGGAAGTCCTACCTTTCACGCTTGCTGGTTGGTACCGGAAAGTACAGGGACCTGCAGGAAACACGTAAGGCCATCGTAGCCAGTGGTGCACAAATCGTGACTGTTGCGATTCGAAGAACCAACATCGGACAGGAACCTAACGCCCCCAACCTGCTGGATGTCATCCCTCCAGACGAATTCACGATCCTGCCCAACACCGCCGGATGCTACAGTGCCGCGGATGCCGTGCGCACCTGCCGACTGGCGCGTGAACTGCTGGGCGGGCATGCGCTGGTCAAACTCGAAGTGCTGGGCGATGAAAAAACCCTGTACCCGAATGTCGTCGAAACGATTGATGCGGCTGCCACCCTGATCCGGGAGGATTTTCAGGTGATGGTGTATACCAATGACGATCCGGTAGTGGCCCGCACACTGGAAGAGATGGGATGTGCGGCAGTGATGCCACTGGCTGCGCCCATCGGCTCGGGCTTGGGGATCCGCAATCCCGGCAACATCCTGGACATCGTTGAGAATGCCGGTGTACCTATCCTGGTGGATGCGGGGGTTGGAACCGCTTCGGATGCCGCGGTTGCCATGGAGCTAGGATGTGATGGCGTGCTCATGAACACCGCCATCGCCGAGGCCCGCAACCCGGTACTGATGGCAGCGTCCATGCAGCTTGCCGTGCTGGCCGGCCGCAAGGCCTTTCTTGCCGGTCGCATGCCGAAGCGGCGCCACGCAACGGCCTCCTCCCCGCTTGAGGATGCCATCATCTAGACACGGAATTCCCGTGCAGAATACTTTTTCTACCGTTCGCAGCTATGTACTGCGTCAAGGCCGGTTCACGAAGGGCCAGCAGGCAGCGTTCGAGCGCCATTGGCCGCATTACGGGGTCGAACCCAAACCGGGTCTGCTTGACTTGCGGCGGCTCTTTGGCAATTCGTACCCGGTTGTGCTGGACATCGGGTTCGGAGACGGCGAGGCGCTGGCGCAGCTTGGCAGGCAATACCCTCACCTGAATTTTCTCGGTGTCGAAGTCTATCGGCCCGGAGTCGGATCCCTGCTGAGAAAAATCTCAGAAAGTGGACTGGAAAACGTTCGCGTGATGAACATGGATGTGGTGATCGTGCTGCGCAAACACATAGCCCCGAGGAGTCTGGCAGCAGTGCTGATCTGGTTTCCCGACCCCTGGCCCAAGAAACGCCACCATAAAAGGCGCTTGATCCAGGAGGGTTTCGTGCAGTCGGTCGCAGACCGGCTCACAAGCCGGGGGGAACTCAGCATCGCCACGGACTGGCAGCCGTATGCCGAAGCCATCCAGCAGGTAATGGATCGGTGCACGGCGTTCAGGAAGGCTGGAGTTTCCACACTGATCCGGCAACGCCCGCATACGAAGTTCGAGCGCCGCGGTATCCGGCAGGGTCACCGGGTGTTCGCCCAGGTGTACTGCAAGACCCGCTAGGTCTCCGGCGGCTTGTCCGGGGTCAGGCGCCTGACAGGGCACTCATGCTTGGCAGCAAGGGGACATACTTCCTCGTCGCAGTGTTTGACGTTTTTCCACGCGAACTCGAGTGCGCGCTCGTCCGAGCGGTAGAAATGATCCAGCCATTCGGGTCCTGCAAACCCGGTGCGCACGAACACATCCATGACCTGACGTTTGGTGCGGGCGAACACGAACCGGATATCCAAGGCCACGAGGCGCAACGAGAGCTGGTGCAGCATGTCCTCTCCGGTGGCATCAATTTCTGTGATTGCCTCGGCATCGATGATAATGAACTTGAGATCCGGTTTGGCTGATACGCGCTCGAGGACTTTTTCTTCAAAGTACATGGCGCTTGCAAAAAACAGCGGGCCCTCGAACCGCAACACGGATATCTTTGGGCAGGTCTTGAGAATGTTTACCTGTGCATCCCGTAATGAGCCGTCGGGATGGCGTGCAAGCACCGATATGTGGGGATGCATGGTCCGGTACATGAACAGTCCGAGGGACAGCATCACGCCAACGAAGATGCTTTGCTCAAGATGCGGGGCTAGGATCAGGGTCAGGACGAAGGTCAAGATGGCAATGACCCCGTCATGGGCATGCACGCGCAATGCGTATTTGATCTGCTTGATCCGGACCAGGGAGGTGACCGCCGAAATGATCACCGCGGCCAAGGTGGCCTGGGGCAGGTAATACAGGTACTGAGCAAAATGCAGCAGGATCAGTGAGACCGCAACGATGACTCCGGTCACCACTGCGGCAAACCCGGTTTTGGCTCCTGCAGTCATGTTTACGGCCGAGCGTGAAAAGGACCCGGCAACCGGGTATGCGCCTGAAAGACCCGAGACAATGTTTCCAAGGCCCTGTCCAACCAAGCCTTGGTTGGCGTCGATACGCTGTCTGGTCTGCACCGCAATGGCCTTAGCGATGGAGATTGCTTCCATGTAGCCAACCACCGCAATCACGATCGCCTTGCCGATCAGGCCTGCAGCGACCGCCATATCAAAGCTGGGCAGGGACAGGGCAGGCAGGCCTGCCGGCACGTTCCCCACGACTTTCCCGCCGAGGTTTTCGTATCCGATCACGAGGGAAATGAGGCTGGTGACGACCACGGCGATCAGTACACCTGGGAGTTTGGGTGCGAACCGTCTCAGCCCGAAAATAATTGCCAGGGCCAGGATGCCCATGGCAAGGGTCGGCAAGTGCGTGTTCCGGGAGGCTTCGACCAGCACGTTCCAGATCGTCAGGTAAAAGTGATCACCTGTTTCGGCCGTAACGCCGAGCAGTTTGGACAGTTGTGAGGCGCCAATAATGATGGCGGCAGCGTTGGTAAAACCGATGACTACGGGGTGGGACAGAAACTCGACCAGCACACCGAGGCGCAGCAGGCCAAGAGATACCTGGAAGATGCCCACCATGACGGCCAGCACGGCCGCATATACTAGGAACCCTTCGGGATTGGATGCTGCCAGCGGCTCCAGGGCCGCAGCCGTCATCAACGAGACCACGGCAACCGGTCCGGTTTGCAGTTGGCGTGAGGATCCGAATACCGCTGCCACGATCACCGGCAGGAACGATGCATACAGGCCATAATAGGCAGGCAGGCCTGCAAGCTGGGCATACGCCATCGACTGCGGGATCAGCACCAGTGCGACCGTAAGTCCGGCCATGCAGTCTTTCCATACAACAGACGGGTTTTTCAGTTCCCCGACCCAGTTCAGGTAGGGGATGAACCGCCTGATGAATTCGTGCGTATATTGCTGTGCTGAGATCAACGGGCTCTCCTGGTCACACTGATCAATATTGTTTCAGTACGCCACAACGTGACGCATGCAGCCGGGTATTCTTCCTCAGGACCGTACCGAGATGGCAGGTGTGCCCCATACGTTCCGTGCGGTCATTCGATTACTTTCACACGATGGATTCTGGTGTACGTGCAATAACGCCTATCCATGGGGCGACCGGGAGATTGCCCATTGCAGTTGATCGTGAATTTCATCTTGCACCCGGAAAACGGCAGTATGATTATACGTGAATGTACGCGCTAAAGCTAAGACCCGGGACGCGGAATCGGTGAACGGTATCACCGGATCACCGGCTTGATAGTTTCCGGCACACACCGTGCAGTTCCGGTCCGCAAATGGGCTGCATGCGTGTGGACGTTCATCCGTAAGGTATGTATCCGCAGCAGGGTTGTGCAGGCGATCGGTTTTCCCTGTACGGATTGTTGATATCACAGAATTCACGCCCCTAGTGACGCCACAGGTTTTTCTGCCAGCCTGGGTTAGGCAGTGTGTCGACCACTTCGAAACTCAGGGTGTCCTGATACGTGCGCCCGTAACGGTCTGTGGTGGATACGGTCATCGTATGTACACCCACTGGCAATTCAGCCGGCAGGTCTGCACGCCACAGGTGGCTGGAATGATCGGTAAGCATCCAGCGTTCGAACGGGCCGGGATGCTGACCTTTCCAAGGAACGCCCTGCCAAGTGGTAAATCCCGCTGTACGGTCACCGCCGTCAGCGGAACGGAATGTAACCCGGCCGATGGTGGATTGCCTGGCCAGTGCGACCGGGTCCGCAAATTCAACTCCCTTGTGCTTGTCTTCACCTTGGCCCGCCTGGGTCCGCACGGCCACAATTTCCTTGCTATCAATGAGCACACTCACAGCGCTGTCTCTTGACCCGTTCCATACGTTGACGGAGACCCAGCTACCGCCTTCCAAGTCTTCGAGGGTTAGCATGCGCATATCGCCTAGGTCGTTCACGGTGACAGTTGGCTCGCGGTCCCACTGGCCGCCGAATTCAGAGGTGTAGTCCAGCAGTTTTTGCGCCCAGTCGCGAAAACGCGGGGTGTTGAAGCCGGCGTGGAACTGCGTGTCCTCACCCGCGTGGAAGGTTATGTAAGTGTCTGTATAGGATGTGCCGGAAAAGTCGATCCGGTAGTAGCCGCGAGGTGCACCCAGGCGCTGGGTTGCATGCGGGATGCCCTGATTGTCCAGGTCGCCTGCCCACCAGCTTCCCGACAAAGCACCCGAGATGATCTGGTGGAACTGTGCCGGGCCGGTACCGGTGTGTTGCTGCCAACCCTCGAAACTCTCGCCTGGGAGGATCTGTTCGGTGGTATGGGTATGCCCTGAAAGCGCCAGTACCGGACGTCCGTCAACGATACGATACAACTCATGCAGATTGTCGGTCTGGTGTTTCGCCGATGTGCTGTCGGTGAAGCTTGCAAATGGAATATGGGCGATCAGGACGATGAGCGTGTCCATAGGCACTTTATTCAGGTCGTTTTCCAGCCAGTCGAGCTGGCGCTTGGAAATCACGCCGTTATAGGTGTGTTTGCGCTCAGGTGAACAGAACGGATGCGGGTCCAACCCGTTGCACGGGTAACGGACATTGTCGAGTGCCACGAAATGAACCCTGCCTATATCGAAAGAATAATATTCCGGGCCCCATTCACGCCGGAACGTATCGAAGGAGTGCTGGTCGCTTTGGGCGTCCAGGTCCAGGTCATGGTTGCCTCCGACGAAGTATTGCGGCACACCTCCAATGGCAATGATGCGCTTGAAACGCGGGTAGAGCGAGAGGTCATCGCCCATCACGTCTCCCGCAAAGATTAGGCATTCGGTCGAGGAGTTGTCGCGTTCAGCCAGCAATGTACCGGCCGTCTCACGTACATACCCCAGTTCCGTGTGGGTGTAGGTCTGTGCGTCTCCGAAGATGAGGCAGGAAAACGAGTTGCCGGTATTGTCCGGTATTAGTGGGAAATTGATGGCCTGGGGCAACGGGCCAGTCGGGTCAATGCCTCCAAATCGCAGATCGGGAGACCCTTCAGCCTTATGAATGTAGTAGAACTGCGGGACCATCTCCTCGCTGACAGGTGTCGTGTACCCTGCCGGTCTGGTAATGAAAAGATTCATGTCATCGTAGGCGGGCAGCGCATAGGTGCCATCCAGATACGTGGTGACCACTTCGCGACCATTCGAGACGATAACATTTGCCATACCGGTTTCCCCTTCATCCAGTCTGGAGTTACGGTTTGTGTCCAGAAACACGGTGCCGCGTGCCCTCTCTGCAGGAGTACCCCCGCGCAGGACCTCTACTGAGCCGATATAACTCGCGTCTTTCGCGACAGCACTCGACTCCAGTATGATCAGGGCGGCAGCAAAAATAAGGTACTTCATAAGAAGGGTCTCCAACAGGTTCAGAATATTATTTGGTTTTAGTGCCAGAATGAAACCTGCCCCGCACGACGTCACATAACATGCTCATCCCGGGCATGTTTTCCGGATTGCCTGCCAGAGCTGCAGGCCGAGACCGAACGCGAGCACGTCGGTGGCCTCCCGTCGAACTGGTAGCGAATCGCAGCACCGCGCGCCGAATCATCCTGGCTCATGCCGTATGCAATCCTTGGCACGTGCCATGAAACCGGTCGGACACTTGAGACTTCACCGACCTGTTGACGTTCTGGATGAGCATGCATGACAGCCCGACTCCAGTCACCTGAATCTGAGGTTCGTGGCATTAGTCATGACCGGCAGACAGAAGTGGTTGACGGCAGCGAGAATGTCGCCGTCGGACTTCGAGATAAGCGCCCTCTCGATGACTGCGACCACCCGGCACCACGTGCGATCGGAAAGGCCTCCACAAGTCCAGGTCCCGCGGACAGCATATAATGAATTCTACTTCAGTTCCAGATGAGCCCCGGTGCGGTCAATGCATTTACCAGGGAGGCGCTTTTGCCTCAGCAACTCCGACCGACCCTGTTCAGGAAAGCTGGTCTTTCGTGGGGGCAAAAAACGTGAAGTGCTCGCAAGATACCGCGGATCACGATATTCTTAATCATACTGGGTCTAGTGTGTTGCAAAAGACTGGGGAGGAAAATACAGGTGATTCTATCGTACAAACCGTGTGCTCATTTTGCGATTGTCGCCGTAACTGGTGTTTCACGCCCAGGTACATCCCATGTCTGAACCTTTCCTGCATGCCACCGCATCAGGCCAGTCTTCGCGTGAACTGGTCAACAACTGCCTGCATCAGCTCGGCGATGTCCGGGGCAGGTATCGGCTGGGTTTCATTTATGCCAGTGACACCCTGTGCAACGACCTGGTGAATATCGTGGGCCGGTTCAGGCAGGAAACAGGCATTCAGGATTGGGTCGGGACAGTTGGAATCGGGCTTTGCAGCACGGGGTGTGAATATTATGATCAGGATGCTCTCGCGGTCATGCTTGCCGATGTCGACGACCGGGATTTTGCCATCATCGGTGCATCTGACCTGAATGAAGAGCAGCTGCTTGAGCAGGTCTCAAGCTACTGCAAGGAAGAACTTCCACATGTTGGGATCATCCATGGAGATCCCAGCAATCCTGGCACACCTAGACTGATCGAAAAAATTTGCGAGGTCGTTCCTGCGGCATATCTGGTCGGCGGCCTGACTTCATCGAATTTCCAGAACCACCAGGTTGCAAGGGACGTGATCAACGGAAGTGTATCCGGCATCCTGTTCTCCCCGCAGGTCACCACGATCGTGGGGCATACACAGGGCTGTACTCCACTGGATGTACAGCATGTCATTACGAAATGCGATCGTAATATCCTGATCGAGCTGGACCACCGTCCCGCCCTGGATGTGCTTCGCGAGGATATCGGGGAGGTGCTGGCCAAGGACCTGCAGAAAATCTCGGGCTACATCTTTGCCGGCCTGCCGATCGAGCACTCGGATACGGGAGATTACCTGGTCCGGAATATTATCGGGATCGACGAGCAGGAAAAGATCATCGCCATCGGGGACTACCTGTACGAGGGCAGCAGGTTCATGGCCTGCCGGCGAGATGGAAACAGTGCCAGGGAAGACATGCTACGCATGCTGGGCAGCATGAAATCGCGCATGCCGGAACACCCGAGAGGGGGTGTGTATTACACATGTCTGGGAAGGGGGCGTTACCAGTTTGGTGAGAATTCCGAGGAACTCAAGATGATCCGGGATACGCTGGGCGATTTTCCGCTGGTCGGATTTTTCGCCAACGGAGAGATCTTTCATAACCGGCTGTACGGGTACACCGGGGTATTAACACTTTTTACCTGAGTCACATGCAGTACGGTCAACTGGGCCATTCCGGTCTGAAAGTCAGCAGGATCTGTCTGGGGACCATGACCTTCGGGGAGCAGAATACCGAAGCTGAGGCGCATGCACAGCTGGAATTCGCACTATCCAGGGGAGTGAATTTTATCGATACTGCGGAAATGTACCCGGTTCCTCCCCACGAGGAGACGCAAGGCCGTACAGAGCAGTATATCGGCACCTGGCTTGCAAAAACCGGCCGGCGTGACGAAGTTATCCTGGCTTCCAAGGTTTCCGGGCCGGGCATGATGCCGTATTTGCGTGATGGTCCGCAATTGACCCCGGAGCACATTCGCGCTGCACTTGAAGCCAGCCTGAAACGCCTGCAGACGGACTACGTTGACCTGTACCAGGTGCACTGGCCGGCAAGAAATACCAACTACTTCGACCAACTGGGCTATCAGCACAGCGATGAGGACCAGGCGATTGCGATCGAGGATACGTATGCCTGCCTGGTCGAGGCCGTCGAGCAGGGTAAAGTGCGGTACATCGGCGTCAGCAATGAAACCCCGTGGGGCGTTATGCAGTACCAGAATCTTGCATTGAGCCGCACGTGGCCTGGCATAATCAGTATCCAGAATCCGTACAGCTTGCTCAACCGCACGTATGAAATCGGACTGGCTGAAATCTCACACCGGGAAAACATCGGCTTGCTTGCCTACTCCCCCCTGGGCTTTGGCGTGCTCACGGGCAAGTATGTGGAAGGCAGTGCATCCCCCGATGCACGCCTGTCACGGTACGATTACTTCATCCGCTACACCAACGACCAGGCTGTGCGGGCCACGCGGGCCTATGTTGATCTGGCCCGGCAATGCGGGTATACACCGACCGGGATGGCCCTGGCATTTGTCAATTCCCGACCTTTTGTCGCGGCCAACATCATTGGCGCGACCAGCCTGGATCAGCTGGCTGAGGATGTCGACAGCATCGACCTGGTTCTCTCCGAAGAGATCCTGAAGAAAATCGAGCAGATTCACTGCAGACAGCCCAACCCCAGTCCGTAGACCCGGTGCGTACACGGCTGGCCGCCTGTTGCACCCGTTACGGGGCATGGGGCCGTTAGCTGGTCAGTTCATTGCACGGGTGAGAAGGAAGTTCACCGCTTCAGCGAGATTCTCGAAGATGGGCATTTCACGTGGCAACTGTTTGTTGTGTGAGGTGACCGCCCCGTTGCCGGTTTTTACCAGGATCGGTTCCAGGCCATAGGCTGTGGCCGCCTGGATGTCACGCAGGGAGTCTCCTATCAAAGACGCTTGTTTCAGAGACAGGCCGGCACGTCGTTCAATGTCGGCCAGCATCCCCGGTTTCGGTTTCCGGCATTCGCTTTCCAGGTCCGGGCAGACGAATATGCCGTCGATGTGCCCTCCGTACTGGGCAAGCTCGGACAGCATTTTCCGGTGGATCTCGTTCAGAATCTCGTAATCAAGAAGTTTGCGTACGATCCCTGACTGGTTCGAGGCGATGAATACCTTGACCTTCGCGTGATTGAGCCGGGAGATCGCCTCAAGACTGCCTTCGATTGGAACCCATTCTTCCGGGGATTTGATGAATTCATCCGACTCCTCGTTGATCACTCCGTCACGATCCAGAACGACAGTTTTCAGTTTGTTATCCATCGCTGCCTCGATCAGGACTGCAGTCTCGAGAAATCGGCCACATGCATGAACAGGGCATCGATTCTTGCAAGCAATGCGAGCCGGTTGGTTTTAAGTGATTCATCATCATCCATGACCATAACATGATCAAAGAATGAATCAATCGGTTGGCGCAAATTGGCCAGCCGGCTCAGTGCCTGCTCGTAGTCGCGCTGCAGGAAAAGGGATTCGACATCGCCGGACAGTGCCTCGATGGCAGCATGCAGGGTGTCTTCTGCCTCTTCTTTGAACAACTCCTTCCTGACCGGTGTAGAGCCTGCGGGCCCGGTCTTTTTCAGGATGTTGCGAATCCGCTTGTTCGCAGCAGCCAGGCTGGATGCTTCCGCCCGCTTTCGAAAGCTGCGCAAGGCTTCAATTCGGGCCGCAATGTCATGCGGGCGGGTCGGACGGCTTGCCAGCACGGAATCAATCACATCGGGTGCGAATTCCTGCCCGGAGAAGTAGGTGTGCAGACGCCTGATCATGTACTCGAACACTTCATCGACCACAGCGTCCCCACGTAGTCCATCTGGAAGAAGGCTCACTGCCAGGCGTAGGCTGGCATGCAGGTCGACATCCAGTCCGGTCTCAATCAGGATCCGCAGCACTGCCAGCGCGGCCCGTCGCAGGCCATAGGGGTCCTTAACGCCTGTCGGCTTTTTCCCGATGGCAAAGATCCCGGCCAGAGTGTCCAGCCGCTCGGCGATGGCCAGGACCTTTCCGCAAGCACTTTGCGGAAGAGTATCCCCAGCCTGGCGAGGCAGGTACTGCTCCTCGATGGCTTGTGCAAGTTGCCCGTCCTCACGCTCATGCATGGCCAGGTGCCGGCCTGCAATGCCCTGGAGTTCGGGAAACTCCCCCACGATTTCCGTCAGCAGGTCGCATTTGCCAAGCATTGCGGCGCGCCTGCAAAGCTTCGGGTCGGCGCCGGTTTCCCTGGCGAGCGCTTCGGACAGACTGGCGACGCGCCGAGTTTTGTCATGCATGCTGCCCAGCTGTTTTTCATACACGACGTCTTTGAGCTTTTCCAGCCTTGATTCCAGACTGTGGGACAGGTCACGCTGCCAGAAAAAGCTTGCGTCTTCAAAGCGCGGCACAATCACCTTTTCGTTCCCTTGCCGGACCCGTTCCGGTTGTGTGCTGTCAATATTGCTGATCAGGATGAACTGAGGAAGCAGTTCGCCGGTTTTACTCACCATCGGAATGTATTTCTGCTTGTCCTGCATGGTGGTGATGAGCACTTCCTTGGGGACACCCAGATACCGGGCATCGAACCCGCCAAGCACGGCACGCGGCCATTCCACCAGGCCGGTAATCTCATCAAGCAGCGCTTGATTGTGCACTGGACGGGCGCCTGCATCTGCAGCCAGCGCGTTCACCTGTTCAAGAATCACTTTTTGCCGTAGGGCAAAATCGGCCAGTACGCAGCCACGGGTTTCCAGCACTTGGCTGTACTCTCCGGGCTGTTCCAGCCGGATGGCGTGTGGGCTGTGAAACCTGTGTCCGTAGGTCACCCGGTCACCGGTCAGACCGAATGCGCACACCGGCACGGTCTCGGTGCCGAACAGGGCCACCAGCCAGCGTACCGGGCGAATGAATTCGCTGTCCGTCTCATTCCAGCGCATACGCTTTCGAATCGACAGCCTGGCAAATGTCTGTTCCAGCAAGCCTGGCAACAGGGAAAGGGTTTCCTCGCCCGGGCGCTGTTCACGAAACACCAGCCTCGGTTTGCCGGTATCCTCCTCGATGGACAGGTGATCCACGTCCGTTCCGCAAGCGCGTGCAAAGCCGGTTGCCGCCGAGGTCGGGTGGCCCTGCTCGTCGAATGCAATGGCTTTCTCAGGCCCCTTGCGTTCAACCCACTGGTCCGGCTGGCAGGTGTCCAGATGTTCCAGCAGGACGGCCAGGCGTCGAGGTGTACAGAATATCTGGTGCCGGCCAAACGACAGCCCGGCCTCCACAAGCTGGTTGCACAGGATATCGTTCAGTTCGCTTGCCTGGTCGAACAGAAACCTGGCAGGCAGGTCTTCGGTTCCGATCTCGACCAGCAGGTCCTTTTTGTCGGTCATGATGTGCCGGGTTTCAGGAGCGGAAACTTCATCTTTTCGCGGCTTGCTAAATAGCTGGTTGCCACCGCCTGTGCCAGGCTGCGTATGCGCAGGATATACTGCTGGCGTTCGGTTACCGAGATCACCTGGCGTGCGTCCAGAAGGTTGAAGGTATGTGAGCACTTGAGGACATGGTCATAGGCAGCCACTGGCAGTTCCAGCCCGACCAGTTTCCTGCACTCCCTTTCACTGGATTCGAATGCGCCGAACAGGATATCTGTGTTGGCATGTTCGAAATTGAATGCGGATTGCTCGGCTTCGTTCTGGTGATACAGGTCCCCGTAGTGGATCGTGCGTTCAGGATTCCGGGTCCAGACGAGATCATATACGCTGGACACATTTTGCAGGTACATGGCAATCCGCTCTACACCATAGGTAATCTCTCCGGTGACCGGCCTGCAGTCCAGGCCACCGACCTGCTGGAAGTAGGTAAACTGTGACACTTCCATGCCGTCCAGCCAGACTTCCCAGCCCAGCCCCCAGGCCCCCAGGGTCGGAGATTCCCAGTCGTCTTCGACAAACCGGATATCGTGGACCTGCGGATCGACCCCCAGCTCTGTCAGGGACCGCAGATACAGGTCCTGGATGGTATCGGGGGCCGGCTTCAGGATGACCTGGAACTGGAAATAGCGTTGCATGCGGTTCGGATTGTCCCCGTATCGCCCGTCGGTCGGGCGACGGCAGGGCTGTGGATAGGCACCGCGCCAAGGTTCGGGTCCGATTGCTCGCAGGAAGGTGCCAGGGTGAAAGGAGCCTGCGCCCATCTCCATGTCATAGGGTTGTTCGAGCACGCACCCCTGGCCGCTCCAGAATTGCTCCAGATCAGCGATCAGGTCCTGCAGCGATGTGGCATTGGATCTTGGCATGGTCCCGGATATGTATGGCGCTGCCCGAGTATACTTGCTCGGCACGGTAATTCCGAGCCATGAAGGATGAATGACCAGTGTCAGGTATGGTATGTTGGCCCCGCCCGGCCAGAACATCGCCAACGATGTAGCCGGGTACAAATTGCACGGTTTTGGTGTATTTATGCTCTATACTGGTGCAGTATTACTTCAGGGTACTACTGCCCACCGTTGGGAAGTGGCGTATAATGGCGCGATGGCTTCGTTGGAGTGCATACTGCCGTATTTTGGCACGAATTGTGCTTCAGCAATGCAAGAGAATATGTATGAATCAAGACCACGAGAACAATATTTCGAGTCCGTAAGCGAAGGAGTAACCCATGTCCGCAAGCGATGTTATCCAGATAATGCAAGATCACGACGTCAAGTTCGTCGATTTACGATTTACCGATACCCGGGGCAAGGAACAGCACGTCTCGTTGCCTGCCTCGGCAATCGGCGAGGATTTTTTTGAAAAAGGCAAAATGTTCGACGGCTCGTCCATCGCGGGCTGGAAAGGCATCAACGAGTCCGACATGGTCCTGATGCCTGATGTTGAAACGGCAGTGATCGATCCATTTTATAATGACACGACCCTGAATCTGCGGTGCGATATCCTTGAACCCTCGACCATGGAAGGGTATGCACGGGATCCCAGGTCAGCGGCCAAGCGCGCAGAAGCCTACCTGCGTTCCACGGGTATTGCCGATACTGCATACTTTGGTCCGGAGCCCGAGTTTTTTGTTTTTGATGATGTGCGCTGGGCGAATGAAATGTCCGGTGCATCGTATGCCATCGACTCGGACGAATCAGCATGGAATTCAATCAAGGAATACGAGGACGGAAACATTGGCCACCGGCCGGGCGTAAAAGGCGGGTATTTCCCGGTGCCCCCGGTGGATTCCCTGCAGGACCTGCGCTCCGCCATGTGCCAGACACTCGAAGTGATGGGCGTAGAAGCTGAAGTGCACCATCACGAGGTTGGCACAGCAGGACAGTGCGAAATTGGCACGCTTTTCAATACGCTTACCGTGCGTGCGGACTGGAACCAGATCCTGAAGTATGTCGTGCAGAATGTTGCCCATAATTACGGCAAGACAGCAACCTTCATGCCGAAACCCATCGTTGGTGACAACGGAAACGGCATGCATGTGCACCAGTCCCTGTTCAAGGAAGGCGACAACCTGTTTACAGGCGACATGTATGGCGGCCTGTCACAAACGGCGTTTTACTATATTGGCGGGATCATCAAGCATGCACGAGCCCTCAATGCATTCTCGAATGCCACCACGAACAGCTACAAGCGCCTGGTGCCAGGCTTCGAGGCACCCGTCATGCTGGCCTATTCCGCGCGTAACCGTTCGGCATCGATCCGGATTCCTCATGAAGCCAATGCCAAGGCCCGGCGCATCGAAGTGCGCTTTCCGGATGCTTCCGGGAATCCGTACCTGACCTACGCAGCCATGCTGCTCGCCGGTCTCGACGGCATCCAGAACCAGATCGACCCGGGTGCACCCATCGACAAGGACCTGTACGACCTGCCACCGGAAGAGGAAAAGAACATTCCGACGGTCTGCTCATCCTTGGATCAGGCGCTTGAGGCCCTGGACAGCGACCGTGAATTTCTCAAGGCTGGAGGCGCATTTTCTGACGACCTGATTGACGGATATATTGAACTGAAAATGGAAGAAGTGACGGCATTGCGCATGTCTACCCACCCCATCGAGTTTGAAATGTATTACAGCTGCTAGCGACACCCTTTCACTACCCCTGGAGCGCCCTTTCACGGTGTGTTCTGGGGGCTCTCAGGGGAGCCTGTTTCAGGCGGGTAACCCGGTGTTCAGGCTTTCAGCGTGTGATGTCTGGATGCCAGCTGTGAATGTAGACCGGGCGACTGGGACCTGTATTGAACGAAATCCGGGCTAGGCACATGCCATGAAACCTGAGGAAATCATAGAAAACCTGAATCTGTCCGTACTTCTGGTCGATGAGGACCTGCGTATCCGTTACCTCAACCCGGCAGGAGAAGAGTGTTTGGATACCGGGATCCGGTGTGCACTTGGGCGGCCCCTCACCGATTTCATTCTGGATACGGGAGGTGAATTCATTGCACATATCAGGCGGTCCATTGATACGGGAAATCCCGTGACCGAGCGGGAAGTCTGTGTCAAGCGCCTGGGTACAGGAGAAGTTACTATCAACTGTGTAATCACCCCGGTGTCGGTCGGTGAAAAAACCGAATGTCTGCTTGAGATCACCCGGGTGGACCACCTGATCCGGATCTCCCGCGAAGAGCATCTGCTGTCCGAAAACCTGGCAACCCGGAACATGTTGCGCGGGCTGGCGCATGAGATCAGGAATCCGCTGGGCGGACTGCGCGGGGCGGCACAGTTGCTGGCAGGTGAACTTGAAGAAGATGACCTGCAAATATATACCGATGTCATCATTGGCGAAGCGGACCGGCTGCGCAAACTGGTTGACTCCATGTTCGAACCCAAGGTCATTCCCGCTAAACAGGAACTGAATATTCATAACGTTCTGGAGCATGTCCGGCATCTTGCCGTTGCGGAGATCCCCGAGGGTGTGAGATTCAAGACGGATTACGACCCGAGTATCCCGCCGCTGTACGCCGATCGAGATTTGTTGGTGCAGGCAATGCTGAATCTGGTGGGAAATGCCTTGCGTGCAGTGGATACGCAAGGTGATGTGAGCCTCAAGACCCGGGTGCTGCGCCAGTGCACGATTGGAGACACCTTTCACCGGCTCGCGGTGCAGGTCAGTGTGATCGACAACGGGTGCGGTGTTGCAGATGAACTGAAGCCGCAGATATTTTTCCCAATGGTTTCCGGGAGTGCTGAAGGTACCGGCTTGGGACTGCCGATTGCACAAAGTCTGGTGCATCTGCACGGAGGGCTGATCGAGTTTGACTCGGTCCCCGGCCTGACGGAATTTCGGGTGCTGCTGCCGCTGAACGGTGCAGGACATTGAAAGAAACAGGGAAGGAAGTGAACCGATGAAAATTGAAAATGTTTGGGTGATTGATGATGACAAGGCCATGCGCTGGGTTCTGGAGCGTGCACTTGAAAAAGCCGGCATACCGGTAACAGTTTTTGAATCCGCGTCGACCGCACTGCATGAACTGGGGCGACATGTTCCAGCTGCAATCCTGACGGACGTGCGCATGCCCGGAATGGATGGCTTCGAATTTCTGGACCGGGTTCAGACGGACCACCCGAAACTGCCGGTGATCATCATGACGGCACATTCGGATCTGCAAAGTGCTGTCGGGGCTTTTGAGAAAGGCGCTTTTGAGTACCTGCCCAAGCCCTTTGACATGGACGAAGCCGTTGAACTTGTCCGGCGTGCCTGTCTGGCATCAAGTGAGAGTAACGCCGGTTCTGTATCAGAAGAAAAACCTGCTGCAGCCCAGCCATTCCGGATTATCGGTAAGTCACCTGCCATGCAGGAGGTGTTTCGTGCCATCGGCCGCCTGTCCCATTCCAGCATGACAGTGCTTATCAACGGTGCATCGGGGACCGGGAAAGAACTGGTCGCACAGGCCCTGCATGAACACAGCCCGCGAGCCAGCGGTCCGTTCATTGCCCTGAACATGGCGGCGATTCCTCGTGACCTGCTGGAGGCAGAATTGTTCGGACATGAAAAAGGTGTCTTTACAGGCGCATCTTCCATGCGCAAAGGGCGGTTCGAGCAGGCACACAAGGGAACCCTGTTCCTGGATGAGATTGGCGACATGCCATCTGACCTGCAGACGCGGCTGCTGCGCATCCTGTCGGATGGGCACTTTTACCGCATAGGGGGATACGATCCGATCCAGGCAGATGTGCGCATCATTGCCGCAACTCACCAGGATCTGGAAGTCCGTGTCCGCAAGGGCGAGTTCCGGGAGGATCTGTTTCATCGCCTGAATGTAATACGCATCCATATCCCCGCACTGCATGAACGCAGCGAGGACATCCCGGTCCTGCTGCAGCATTTTATGCAAAGTTCCGCAAAAGAGCTGGAGACCGAGCCGAAACAGCTGGTGGATGAAGTCGTGGAACACCTGACTACCTTGCAGTGGCCCGGGAATGTCAGGCAACTGGAAAATGTTTGCCGCTGGCTGACTGTGATGGCAGCCGGCAATGAGATTCACATGCAGGACCTGCCTGCACAGGTGCTGGAAGGCAACGTCGAAGACATCATCGACTGGCGCAGCATGTTGCGTGAATGGGCCGATACTGAACTGGCAAAGGGCGGCGATGCAATCTGGAACCAGATCTTGCCGGAATTCGAGACTGTCATGATCGAGGCAGTCATGAAAAAAACTGGAGGCAGGCGTCAGAAAGCGGCCAAACTTCTGGGATGGGGAAGAAATACCCTTACCCGAAAAATTCAGGAACTGGGGTTGTTTGAAAAAACTTACTGATCTGCTGGACCCAGACAGCTCTTGAACGATGCTGCCAGGTTGTGCAGGAGTATGAAATACGCTTCAGGTCCACTCGCGATGGCTGCACCTAGGGGGTCGAGGATACCGGCACGGGCTGGTGTACCCTCGATGAGGACCTCGACAAGACGTGAGTCAAACTGGGGTTCTGCAAACACACATATAGCACCCAGTTCGTGTACCTTGTTGCGGAGACTTTTGATGCGCCGCACGCTAGGTGATTGTTCCGATCCGACCATGACTGAACCGGCCGCGTTCAGGCCGAAACGGTCCTCAAAATACCGGTAGGCATCATGGAGCACGATAAAAGGTTTGCCACGAACCGGAGACAAATCTGCCGCAATCTGTAAGGTCAGGTGTTCCAGACGTTGGAGGAGTGTTTCGGTATTGGCTGCATAAACCGAGGCGTTGGCAGGGTCCACCTCAGACAGGACACTAGCGATCATACGGGCCATCGCTGCAGCATTCTCCGGGTCAAGCCAAACATGCATGTTATAGGCACCGAACTCGCCGGCACCGTGTACGTCATCTCCATGCACAGTCGTGTGTTCACCGGAATGCTCATCTTCTTCCCCGTGTCCATGGTCATCGTCTCCATGCACAGTCGTGTGTTCACCGGAATGCTCATCTTCTTCCCCGTGTCCATGGTCATCGTCTCCATGCACAGTCGTGTGTTCACCGGAATGTTCGTCTTCTTCCCCGTGTCCATGGTCATCGTCTCCATGCACAGTCGTGTGTTCACCGGAATGCTCATCTTCTTCCCCGTGTCCATGGTCATCGTCTCCATGTACAGTCGTGTGTTCACCGGAATGTTCGTCTTCCGGGTGCCCGTAGTCCTGATCGGTCGCATGGCTGTGGGCCTCGAATGTTCCTCCCTCGCGCAGTCGCCTGTAAACCAGGCCTTGCGCTTCAGACAGCATGACCACGCGGGCATGGCTTGCAAGCGTGCGGACTGGATTGGCGAGAGAAGTTTCCATTGACTTGTCGATCAAGAAGACAATGCGCGCATCCTTTAGCACTACCGCATCAGATGGACGCATGCTGAAGGCATGCGGTGATGCGGCACCACGCATCAACAGATGAGGCTCACCCACTCCTGACATCACGGTGCTGACCAGAGAATGCACCGGTTTGATTGAGGTAACGACCCGGTTGGTGACATCGCCCATTGCCACACTGCTTATCATGCAACTGAAAAGTGTTGCCATGACAAGCGTGAGATGAAAACATCGTGATACACGTGGTGGGCATACGGCAGGTATGGGTTCATGCATTCCGGGTGCCGCCTGGGAAACCTTGTATTTGGGTAGGCTGTTTGTATACTGGTTCATGAGGGTATTCAACGCAAACACGCTTTACTGCAAATAGAATGCGATTTTCTGGATGTAGCCAAGGGTATTAGTCCGGTGTGGGCTGTAGCCCGGCATCGCACGCCATGCATCTGTACCTTTCAGCAGTCGAGCTAGGCAAACTGGGTAGATTCAGGATGCAGTATACCCATTTAATGTCGGGGTGAGAAATGGGAATTGCCGTGCCTTGGAACGGGGTGATCTAGAGGGATTATGGGTGAGATCGAAAAGATCTGGGGAGGCTCCCGAAGACCTGACAGACGTGCTATGAAACATTTTCAGGCTCCTCCAGTTGCGCACTGGCGCCTGTGGGGTGATTTTGGATAACACGCAGCCTGCGGAGGGCAACCTGCTCATCAATGCACGCGACATTGGCGTGCGGCGAGGGGAACGCTGGATTGTGCGGCATGTTGACATCAGGGTGGTTCGTGGCGAACTGGTATTTCTGATTGGTGCCAATGGTGCGGGCAAGTCAACCTGTGCTAAAGCCGTGCTCGGCCTGATCGATACTGATGAGGGTACGATTGAACGGATGCCGTCTCTGGAGGTGGGCTATGTTCCACAACGATTGGCGATGAACCCTACGTTGCCCTTAAGTCTGCGTCGTCTGATGACGCTGACTGGCCGTTTCGGTGCCCGCGAGATCGATGCTGCGCTGGCTGCGGTTGGCCTGGAACGCCTTGGTGACCCGCCGGTCACGACCCTGTCTGGCGGTGAATTTCAGCGGCTGTTGCTTGCTCGTGCACTGATTCACCGTCCCGGCTTGCTGATTCTCGACGAACCGGCCCAGGGCGTCGACATTGCCGGAACGGATGTGCTCCATGAACTGGTTGCAGAAATACGCCGTGATCTCGGCTGTGGCGTCCTGTTGATTTCCCATGACCTCCAGATGGCCATGGACACCGGCGATGATGTGGTGGTACTGGTGCCGCATGAACACGATGAACACTCCCCGGGGAGCAGCTTCGCAACTGACCGGGATCATGGCGGCACGTCGCCGGGCTGAGCCATGCTGGACGATTTTTTCGTACGCGCACTGCTCGCAGGTATCGGCTTGGCACTTGTTACTGGGCCGGCAGGATGTTTTGTCGTCTGGCGAAGGCTTGCCTACTTTGGCGAAACGATTGCGCATTCAGCCCTGCTCGGTGTCGCGCTTGCCATCCTGTTCGGTTTCAACCTGGTACTTGGGATATTTGTCACTGCCTCAGCGGTGGTGCTGGCAATGTTTTTTCTTGAGCGGCGCGACACGCTTCCTACTGATACCCTGCTTGGTCTGCTTGCCCATGGTGGACTCGCCCTCGGTCTCGTTATCCTGTCCTTTTTCCCAACCATGCAGCTTGACCTGCATGCGCTGCTGTTCGGGGATATTCTCGCCGTATCGCGTGCTGATCTGGCTGTCGTCTGGATTGGTGGTGCAATCGCGCTGGGCGTGTTGTGGTGGATCTGGCGCCCGCTGCTGGCGGCGACCGTAAGTGCTGACCTGGCAACTGTGGCTGGATTGAAACCGGAGCGTGCGCAATTGGTGTTCGGAATTCTTGTGGCGGCAGCGATTGCCGTAGCCATCAAGGTCGTCGGGGTGCTGTTGATTGTCGCGCTGCTGGTGATACCGGCTGCGACGGTGCGGCGCTTTGCAACGAGCCCCGAGAAAATGGCAGCGGGTGCTGCAGCGGCTGGCGTGATCGCAGTTGCAGGGGGATTGTTTGCCTCCGCAGAACTTGATACGCCATCCGGCCCTTCTATCGTTGTGGCTGCATTGGCGCTGTTCGCTGTTACCCGTATACGCCGTTCACGATCCCCAGGAAATGCCCGCTGAGGCTTACCCGGGCGTGGAGGCGGGATGGTCGGTACAGCTTTCCAGTTCGATTTGCACCGTGACGTGATCGATGCTAAAGCGTTCTGCCAGGCGGGCCTGGATCGCAGCGATGGCTGAATCCGGGTTGCTGCCCCCCGTGATGCGTGCATGCAGGGTCAGCAATGAACGGTCTTGCGACAGGGACCAGGCATGTACATGATGCACATCCTCGACCACGGGGATGTGCGCAACAAGATCTGGCCCAATTTCATGAACATCCAGTTGCTTGGGAACACCCTCGAGCAGAACATGTGCCGAATCCTTAACCAGCAACCAGGCGTTACGCAGGACCAGAAGTCCAACCAGGATCGAGAGTAATGCATCGATCGGCATCCAGCCGGTGACCATGATCGTCAGGGCTGCAACGACAGCAATGGCCGAACTGAGCATGTCTCCTAGCACGTGAAGCAGGGCACCCCGGATGTTGAGATTGTCACGGTCGGCTCCATGCAGCATGATGAATACAGTGGCATTGACGACAAGGCCGAGTACCGCCGCCACCATCATGGGTCCGGCCAGTACCTCGGCGGGGTGAATGAATCGTTCGACTGCTTCGAAGAAGATCCAGCCGATGATAAATATCAGGGAGATGCCATTGGTGAAAGCAGCCAGTACGGGGAAACGGTGGTACCCGTAGGTGCGTTCCTGATCGGCTGGGCGTCGACTCAGTCTGAAGGCCAGCCAGGCAAGCAGCAGGGACACCGTATCGACAAGCATGTGGGCGGCATCGGCCAGTAGGGCCAGGGAGCCCGAGATCACTCCGACGATCACCTCTACAATCATGAAGCCCCCTGTCAGGAGCAGGGCCCAGAAGATACGCTGGACATTGACACTGTACCAAGCTCCGGCATCGTGGCCGTGGGCATGCCTGTCGTGGTTACCGGCCATCGAAGGCTCCGGCATTTTCCATCAGCGATATCAAGTCATCACGCCCACACAACCTGCAGTACCGGTCATCCTCAAGCTGCCCGGCTTCCGCTCGGGTTTTCTGGCGGGTTCCGAATGCATTGTGCAGAGTCATCAGCTGCCTGGGTGGCCTACATGTAAGCCGTGGTGTCGGTGTGTAGTTCCAGGCATCCGGTAACCGAACTGATATGTGTAAGATGGTGGTTGTCCAGGTAGTCGATGATCCCCTGTTTGATTTTCTTGCAACAAAGTGGGTCATAGAAAAGGCCCGTACCCACGCCTACGGCTGTGGCCCCTGCAATCAGGAATTCAATCGCGTCACTGGCGTTGACGATGCCGCCCTGGCCAATGATAGGGATCTTGTGTGGTGTGCACACCTGGTACACCTCATGCACTTTCAGCAATGCGATGGGCTTGATCGCGGGACCAGACAGACCCCCCTGGTTGTTGTGCAGAATGGGCTGCCGGGATTCAATGTCGATTGCCATGCCCATGACGGTATTGATCACGGCAAAGGCATCGCTGCCTGCTTCGATACAGCGTCTTGCATTGTGCCGGATGTCCGTCTGGTTCGGTGACAGTTTGGTGATGAGCGGTTTGCTGGTAACTTCACGGCAGACTTCAACCACGCGGGCGGACATTTCTGGGTCGTTGCCGAATGCTACACCGCCTTCCTTTACATTCGGGCATGAGATATTGATTTCGATCGCATCGATGGGGGAGTCATCAAATCTTCGTGTGACTTCCCTGTACTCTTCCACGGTCGAGCCGGAGACGTTGGCAATAAATCGTGTCTGGGAAAAATCCAGTCCGGGCAAAATGTTGTTTACGATGGTGTCCACGCCCGGGTTCTGCAGGCCGATCGCATTCAGCATTCCTTCCGGGGTTTCGGCAAGGCGGTGCGGAGCGTTGCCCAGGCGTGGTTTGAGTGTCGTTCCTTTCAGGCACACGGCCCCCACATCGCGATTGGAAAACCCCTGGACGCGGGTATATTCCTCACCGAAACCAACGCATCCGGACAGCAGGACCAGCGGCGAATCGAACTCCAAGCCGCAAAAGTCCACCTTGAGTCTTTGGTCGTCGTTCATGTCCGCAGTCCGTGTCTTACATCATTGTAGCCGTGCCTGTGCTGCTGTCGACGCGGGTAAACTCCGTATTCATTTCAGTTCGACTTTCATGTCACGGCTCAGCAGTTCCGATACGGCAGTTTCCAGCTCGATGTCTCCGTTCAGCACGTGCCAAACCTGTGTGCAGATCGGCATGTCCACTTGGCTTTTCCTGGCCACCCGGTGTACGACCTGGGCGGCATGAAACCCTTCAACGGCCTGTCCCAGTTCATTCATGTACTGTTGCGCAGTCTTGCCTTGTGCCAGAGCAAGCCCCAGACGGCGATTGCGGGACTGATCGTCGGTACAGGTCAGGATCAGGTCCCCTACACCAGCCAGGCCCATCAGGGTCGTGCGGTTTGCATCCAGACTTTCCCCCAGGCGCATCATTTCCGCCAGCCCCCGGGTGATCAGCGCCGCTCTGGCATTGGCACCAAACCCGAGTCCGTCGGTAATGCCGGCAGCGATGGCCAGCACATTTTTGATTGTACCACCCAGTTCGACACCAATGATGTCGTCACTCGTGTAGACACGGAAATTGTTGCTGTGAAAATATACTGCCAGTTCTTTTGCGTACACCAGGTCGGTGGATGCAAGGGTAACTGCGGCAGGCAGTTTGCCGGCAACTTCCTTGGCGAAGGATGGCCCCGACAGGGCGGCTGTCTGGATGTCCCCCAGAACCTGGAGAACAACCTCGTGCATCATCATGTCACTTTGCTTTTCGAAACCCTTTGTTGCCCAGACAACCCTTGCAGGGAAATGCGCCTGTACCAGCTGTTCACACACGGTACGCATGGCATAGCTCGGGACAGCAATCAGGACGAAATCCGCTTCACCGACCGCAGCCGGCAGTTCGTGATGCGCGGAAAGTGAATCCGGAAAAGAGTAACCGGGGAGGTAGCGAAGGTTACATCGCTCGGTCTGCAGGGTATCGATAAGTTCCGTATCGCAATCCCATACCCGTGTACTGTGGCCATTCCGGGACAGCTGCAGGGCAAGTGCCGTACCCCAAGACCCCGCGCCCAACACTGCAGTGATAGCCATGAATTACATCAGTGCTTGGCTTGATCGGGTTTGGATTTCTGCTCTTCCAGGGCTATCACATGCTGTTGGTACAAGGATTCAAAATTTACCGGATTCAGCAGCAATTGCGGGAAGCCCCCTTTCAGTACCAGTTCGGATACGGTCTCGCGGGCGAAAGGAAACAGGATGCTAGGGCAATGACTTCCCAGTAACCGGTTGCGTTCTTCCTGCTTGAAATTCTTGACCAGGAAAATTCCTGCCTGCTTGACTTCGACCAGAAACGCGGTGGCTTCTTCCTGTGTCACGGTGACCTGCACGGTCATGCAGACCTCAAAAACGTGATCGTCCAGTCTGGCGTTTTCAGAATGGATGCGGATGTCGGTTTTGGGGTTCCATTGTTTGGTGAATACTTTCGGTGAGCTTGGGGTCTCAAAGGAAATATCCTTGACGTAAACCTTTTGAATCTCGAATTTCTGGTCCGTTTCCGCAGCCATGTGATCACGTATGTTTTTGCGTCAGGCTGAACTGGAGAAAGCCGTTATGTGGACAACAGATCATTCAGCATACCTGACTGGTTCAGTTCGGAAAGGTCATCGAAGCCCCCCACATGCCTGTCTCCGATGAAGATCTGCGGCACCGTCTGACGTTGGCTGCGGGCCATCATTTCTTCGCGCAGCTTGGGGTCCTCGTCCACGTTGACTTCTGTGTAAAGCATCCCTTTGCTGTCAAGCAGGCGTTTTGCGGCATTGCAGTACGCACAGCGGTTTCCGGTATATACCACAACCTTGCTGGCGTTCATCGTTTCACCACCGGAAGCTGGTCGTTTATCCAGGCCGTGATCCCACCTTTCAGGCCGAACACCCGGGTGTAGTGGTTGCCGGTCAGGACCTTGCAGGCCTGCGAAGAGCGGTTGCCCATCTTGCAAAAGACCAGTATCGGCCGGTCCTTGTTCTGGCTCAGGCTGTCGGCCTTTTGTGACAGCGCACTTAATGCCACATGTTTTGCATTGATGATACTGCCCTGGCTGTGCTCATTCGGCTCACGCACATCCAGTATCAGCGCATCTTCCTGGTTGATCAGGCTAACGGCCTCTACCGGGGTAATTTCCTTGAAGCCCCGCGTGAACCTTCTGATCTCTGTCCAGAGAATTAGTCCGAGCACTACTGCAAAGGCGATAAATAAGTGATAATTTCTGATTACAAAATCGATGAATTCTTCCATTCTGCGTGCTGGGTGGTTGCTGGTTGTAGGATCGATGTCGAGTCGTCAAATGCGTCAACTGTGAGCGAAATGTTGCAATGGAAAGCATGCCTTCAGGCATGCTGGGCCGAACAGAAGACCTGCTGCATCATTTCAATCAGCTTAAGTGTGCGCTCATCACCTACCCGGTAATAGACCCGGTTAGCATCTTTTCGGCAAGCCAATATACCCTTATCCCGCAAAATGGCCAAATGCTGTGAGATGTTGCTCTGGGATGTACCCACATTGCAGACTATGTCCTGCACACTGATTTCACGTTGACCTAGGACACACAGAATTTTCAGCCGCAATGGATGTGACATCGCCTTGAGAGACCTCGCGGCCTGCTCGATATCTTTTTCCTGGTAGATGAGTTCTTCATCGCTTGTATTCATGATATTTTTGCCCGGAATGCTGTTGATTCTAAACTTCCATGCCTCTTATAGGCTTATAGTATAAGCTAATATTATAAATGTCTAATATATTCATGAACTTGTTTTCCCGGGCAGACGTTCAGGCGGGCAGTACCTTGTCGATACGGGTGTGGGGAATACTTTTTTTCAGCATGTGCTGGGCTGCGGTGTTGTCTGGCGCCCCATCGCAGCAGGAAGTGGAAAGAAAACTTGAGACGGTCCAGGACCAGATCCACAAAAGCCAGTTCAGGCTCGAGAAAGGGCGTGGCGAGGTCGGGCAGATGGAAAGGGGGCTGCGCAAGCTTGAACGGCATATCGGCCAGCTCAACCGGGAGCTGGACAAGACCGAGTCAACCTTGAAGGAAAGCCGGGAACGTTTACGGGCCTTGGGGGCCAGAAAACAGGGGCTGCTGGAACAACTTGTCAGGCACCGGGGCATGCTGCATGCGCAAATACGGTCCGAGTACCTGTATGGAGGACAGGAAAAACTGAAGATGCTGCTTAATCAGCAGGAGCATACGACGCTGGGTCGTGCCCTTGTATACTATGACTACCTGCACCGCGCACGCCTGCATGCAATGGAACAGTCCAGGGAAGTGCTGCAGGCTGTGCAGGAGGTCCAGGCTGAGGTCGAGGAAGAGGAAGACCGGGCTGGGCAGACCCGAACAGCCCTGCTGAGCCAGAAACAGCAGATCGCAGAGGAACAAAAAAAGCGAAAATCGGTGCTTGAACGCTTGAGGACCAGTGTTTCCGGTGAAAATACCCGACTTTCTAGCCTTGAAGCTGACAAGAAGCAGCTTGAGGCACTTCTTCGAAAACTGCAGGCAGCCCTGGTTAATATCCCGTATGTTGACCAAGGACAGGACTTTCGGAAAGTAAAGGGCAAGCTGACTTGGCCTGTGACCGGAAAACCCAGCAACCGGTTCGGCCAAAAACGGAATTTTTCGCATCGCAAGCTGTACTGGCAGGGCGTGTTCATTCCGGGCCGCACGGGCAACGACGTATACAGTATTTTTCACGGGCGTGTAGTGTTTGCAGAATGGATGCGTGGTTTGGGTTTGTTGACGATCATCGATCATGGCAATGGGTATATGAGCCTGTATGGACATAGCCAGAGCCTGTACAAGCAACCGGGTGAATGGGTCCGTGCAGGAGAGCGCATTGCCTCAGTGGGCAACAGCGGAGGAAGCCGTCGCACCGGTGTGTATTTCGAGATTCGCAAGCAAGGCAAGCCGGTCAACCCCGGAATCTGGTGCAAGAGACCAGCCTCGTCGGGTTAACACAGTTGAACAGGGAGTTGTCGGGCTGCAACAGGTAGGCATACCTGTGTAAAATGGGGTGGACAAACTATGAATGGGCGGTTGCATTCCACGACTACTATGAGGCGGATAGCAAATTTGAATTACGGAGAGTGGCAATGAGGTTCAAGTATCTCATGGGCCCTGGGCCGGTATCGGGCCTGGTTATCGGCTTGTCCGTGATCCTGGTTCAGCCCGGATGGGCCGACAAGGAAAAAGTGGCCTTGCCACTCGACGACCTGCGTACGTTTACGGATGTCTATGCCCGGATCAAACGGGACTACGTGACTGAGGTGGATGACAGTGACCTGCTGAAGAATGCCATTCGTGGCATGCTGTCAGGGCTTGACTCGCATTCCTCGTTCCTGGATTCGGAGCAGTTCCGCGAGCTTCAGATTGGGACCACGGGTGAATTCGGTGGACTCGGCATCGAAGTCGGAATGGAAGACGGATTCGTGAAAGTGATTGCACCAATTGATGATACGCCTGCACAGCGTGCCGGTGTTCAGGCAGGGGACCTGATTATCAAGCTTGATGAGACGCGGGTGAAAGGACTGACCCTGGAGGAGGCAGTGAACCTCATGCGAGGTAAAAAGGGCTCGGAAATTACCCTGACGATCATGCGAGAAGGTGCGGATTCCCCCATCAAGCTGACGATTACTCGTGATCTGATTCGCGTGCGCAGCGTGCGCAGCCGGATCCTTGAGCCGAATTTCGGGTATGTGCGGATCTCCAACTTTCAAGCTAAGACTACACGCGGGCTGCGGGATGCGATAGAAAGTCTTGAAAAAAAGAATGAGGATCCCCTGCAAGGTCTCGTACTCGACTTGCGCAATAATCCGGGTGGTTTGCTGACGGGTGCTGTGGGGGTCTCGGACGTCTTTTTGGAAGACGGTGCCCTGATCGTGTACATCAAGGGTCGTGTCGAAGATACAAAGATGGAATATTCTGCTAGCACTGTCGATTCGCTGGATGGTGCACCCCTGGTGGTATTGATCAACCGTGGCTCAGCCTCCGCTTCGGAAATTGTTGCGGGTGCCATGCAGGACCACAATCGTGGCACCGTACTGGGCACCACTTCATTTGGCAAAGGCTCCGTGCAAACCATTTTGCCGTTGCGCGACAACACCGCACTGAAATTAACGACGGCACGCTATTACACGCCCTCGGGCCGGTCCATACAGAATGAGGGGATTGTTCCGGATATCCTGCTGAAAGAGGCCGATGATCCGGAAAGCACAGACGCGGATTCTCCCAGCGGGGAGGCGGCCCTTGAAAACCGACTTGAGAATGAAGACACGGACCAGGCTGAACCGAGAAAGCCAGCATCCGTGGTGATCGTCCCCAAACCTCGCGAGGGGGATACAACCGACCATGCCCTGGATGAAGCGCTCAAGCTTCTGAAAGGAATGGCATATACAAGAAGAGCTGCCAGTTGACACCTGGCCAGTAACGTTCAAAAGGCTGCGGACAAGATATGCAACGGATCCCAGTCAGAACCAGTTGAAAGGGTAAAATCATGGCAACAGTACTCGTACCACTCGCTGAGGGTTTTGAAGAGCTGGAGGCGGTCACTATCATAGATTTGCTGCGGCGTGCCGACATTGAGGTGGTCACGGCAAGCCTGGACGAACAGCCGGTAACTGCATCACGCGGCACCCGGGTTAT
The DNA here is from genome assembly GCA_026713925.1 of Gammaproteobacteria bacterium. GTDB lineage: Bacteria > Pseudomonadota > Gammaproteobacteria > UBA4575 > UBA4575 > WTFY01. The sequence goes on along the minus strand of JAPONM010000040.1, from coordinate 22,745 downwards.
TGCGGACACCACTGTGGATGCGGTGGTGGAGCAGGAATTTGACATGGTGGTCTTGCCGGGGGGGCTTCCTGGTGCCGATCATCTGGACAATGATGAGCGCATTCACAGGATCCTGCAGCGCACTGCAGGCAGCGGTCGACCCATCGGCGCGATCTGTGCAGCACCAAAGGTACTGGCCACGGCCGGCCTGCTGGAGCACAAGAAAGCCACTGCATATCCTGGTGTGCTGGACCCGCTAGGCCTGGATACGACTGAAATTACGAATGCTGCAGTGCAGCTGGATGGCAATATTCTGACATCCCGGGGACCGGGGACTGCCATGGACTTCGCCTTGGAGATCATTGCTGTCCTTGCTGGCGTACAGAAGCGCGACCAGGTCGAGGCCGCACTGGAACGGGCTGCCTGAGGCGGTGTCCGTCAGCGAAGACGCTTGTTGAACAGGGCCTGCAGAATCATCAGTACGGCTCCCAGGAATATGGCCGAGTCGGCAAGGTTAAACGTGGGCCAGTGACAGGTAGCATCATTTAGCCGAAAGAAAAAGGGCAGGCAGGTTTCGCTGGAATAGTAATACCAGTCGATGAAGTCAGTTACTTTTCCGTATAGGGCACGATCCACCACGTTTCCCAATGCACCCCCCAGTACCAGGGACAAACTGGTGGCCAGGAGCTTTTCCCGTGCATCAAGGTTTTTCAGCCAGTAAAGGATAATTATACTGATCGCAACGGCGAGTGCGGAAAAAAACCAGCGTTGCCAGCCTCCGGCTTCGCTCAGGAGGCTGAATGCGGCTCCTTCATTAAAGGCCAATGAAAAATTGAAATAGGGAAGGAAGGGGTACGGATCGTGCTGGATCAGCCATCGCATAGCGGCCTGTTTGCCAAGCTGATCGGCAAGGATGACGGTCAAGCTTAGCCAAAGCCATTTAAGCATACAGGCGTGACTCACCTGCACCGTCCGGCAGATTGCTTACACAGCGGGTACAGATTTCAGGATGCCGCACGTCTTTTCCCACCTCTTCATGGTAGTGCCAGCAGCGGATACACTTCCGATGATCCGACTTCTTCACTTCAATAAAATATTCATGGCCGTTGGCATCGGTAATTTTTGTACCCGTCGAAGGGATCGTGTCATCCTTGACAAGCGTGGCAGAGGACGTGATGAATACAAAATGCAGTTCGTCATTGCTTATCTTTGACAGGCATTCCGGTGCATTCCAGATGCGCACCTCGGCATCCAGCGATGAGCCGATTTTCTTCTCATTACGCAAGGCTTCGAGTTCCTTGCCAACGTGTTTGCGAGTCTCGAGTATGCCATTCCAGTCTGTATCGTCAATCTTGCCCGGTTTGGCAAAATCCTCTAGGGTGTACCACTCTTGAACGAAAACCGTTTCGCTGCGACGGCCGGGCATCTCCTGCCAGGCTTCGTCGGCAGTAAAGCTCAATATCGGTGCAATCCAGCGGATTAATGCTTCTCCGATGTGGAACATGGCCGTCTGCGCAGACTTGCGCGCATGGCTGTTCGCCTGCATGGTGTATTGCCGGTCCTTGACGATGTCGAGGTAGTCACCGCCTAGTTCCAGTACGCAAAAGTTGTGGATCAGGTTGTAGATCCTGTGGAACTGGTACTGTTGGTAATAGCCGATGATCTGGTTTTGGAGGGTTCGGGTCTTGTACACAATCCAGCGGTCCAGGGCGACCATGTCCGGGGCAGGCACCTGGTCACGGTCAGGATCAAAATCACTCAGGTTGGCCAACAGGTATCGGGTAGTATTGCGTATACGCCGGTAGGCGTCCGAGGTGCGGCTGAGGATTTCATCCGAAACATTCAGTTCCGCACCGTAATCGGTGGCTGCTACCCAGAGACGCAGGATGTCGGCACCCAGTGAGTTGCAAATCTTCTGAGGCATAACGACGTTGCCCAGGGACTTGGACATTTTTTTACCGTCGGCGTCTACTGTAAAACCGTGTGTGAGAACCTGTTTGTACGGTGCGATTCCGTGCATGGCTACGGAGGTCTTCAGGGAAGACTGGAACCAGCCCCTGTGCTGGTCCGAACCTTCAAGGTACAGATCGACCTGTGCCTTGTTTTCCAGATCAACCCCCAGCCTTTTCTGGGCAACGGCATAGTGGGTCACGCCGGAATCAAACCAGACGTCCAGGGTGTCGGTTACTTTTTTATAGTGCTCAGCGGAATCAGCCAGCAGGTTGTCGGAATCCAGTTCATACCAGGCGTCTATGCCCCGCTGTTCAATTTCCTGCGCGACCTTTTCGGTCAGTGCAACTGTATCCGGATGAGGCTCTTCAGTCTCCCGGTGGATAAAGAATGTGATGGGCACGCCCCAGGTGCGCTGTCTGGAAATGCACCAGTCCGGGCTGCTGGCGAGCATTCCGGTAATACGTGCCTGGCCCCATTCGGGAATCCAGACGACACGGCCAACCTGTTCATTGACAGTATTCAGCAGGTTTTCAGTATGCATGCTGATGAACCACTGCGGTGTCGCACGGTAGATCAAAGGGACCTTGGTGCGCCAGCAGTGGGCAAGGCTGTGTTGCAGTTCTGCCCGGCAAAGGAGTTTCCGGTTATCGACCAGGACATCGATGATCTTTCCGTCCACCTTGTGTACATGTTCACCTGCGAAAAATTCAGTCTGGTTCCCGAATACACCGTAGTCATCCACCAGGTTCAGGGTGCCCATACCGTACTTCTTCCCTACCTCGAAATCCTCAACACCGTGGTCCGGTGCGGTATGCACAGCACCCGTTCCGGTCTCGCTCGTGACATGGTCTCCCAGGATGATTGGTACGGTTCTGCCATAAAAAGGATGCTGCAGTGCCAGATGTTCGAGCTGGTGGCCCTTGCAATGTCCGACCACGCGACAGTTCACGGCGCCATACCTCAACAGGCATGCCGCCTGCAATGTCTCGGCCAGCAACACGCGCTCCTTGTTTCCGTCGGCTGTGAATTCAACGACTGCGTAATCAAACTCGGGATTTACACACACGGCCTGATTCGAGGGCAGGGTCCAGGGTGTCGTGGTCCAGATTGCAACGGACACAGGCCCCTCACCGGTCAGGCTGTCGAGCCGGTCGGCGAGTGCCTGCTCATCCACGATATCGAAGCGTACATCAATGGCAGGAGAGGTTTTTTCACGGTATTCCACTTCGGTTTCCGCCAGCGCCGAAGCATCTGCCACGTTCCAGTAGACGGGCTTGAAGCCCCTGACGATGTGGCCTTTTGCATACAGCTTGCCGAGAGCACGCACGATGTCAGCTTCGAAGCTGAAATCCATTGTACGGTAGGGCCGGTCCCATTCACCGAAAATTCCAAGCCGCTTGAAGTCTTTGCGCTGCTTTTCAATCTGTCTGCTGGCGTATTCACGGCAGGCATCTCGAAATTCCCTGTGGGTTTTTCGGGATCCCGCCTTGCCGCATTTTTTCTGGACCTGGTGTTCGATGGGCAATCCATGACAGTCCCAGCCGGGGACATAAGGTGCGTCATACCCGGACAGGGTCTTGCTCTTGATAATGATATCTTTCAGGATTTTGTTTACCGCGTGGCCGATGTGAATGTCCCCATTTGCATAAGGCGGGCCGTCATGCAGGATAAATTTTTCAGCACCGGCACGTGCATCACGGATAGTCTGGTAGACGTTGCTCTGCTCCCAGTTCTTTAACCGTTCAGGCTCCCGATGTGCAAGGCTGCCTTTCATGGGAAAGGAAGTTCTGGGCAGGTTCAGTGTATCCTTGTAATCGTTCATGTCTGCAATTCAGGCTGCGATCCTGAAATACTCTTTCGCAGACTCGCTATCCAGCTGGATCTGGTTTTTCAGTTGCTCTAGCGAGTTGAATTTTTTTTCGGCACGGATCTTCTTGCAGAAGAATATCGTAAGGTGCTTGCCGTAAATGTTTTGTGAGAAATTGAAGATATGCACTTCTATCTGGGTGCGTGTACCCGCCACGGTGGGTCGGTATCCAACGTTTGCAACACCATATTCCTCTACACTGTTTTCAATCATGACCTTCACGGCAAACACGCCGCTGACAGGAGAAAACCTGCGTTTGATTGGGACATTTGCCGTCGGGAATCCTATGAGCCTTCCTCTCCGGTCGCCCTGGATGACACGTCCGGACATGCTGTAGACACGCCCGAGCAGATGCTCTGCCAGGTCTAGCCTTCCCTCGGCAAGGTAACTGCGGATGGAAGAACTGCTGACTCGCTCTTCGTTGATTACGACACTTCCAGTATTTTCAACATTGAAGCCAAGATCGGCTCCCATGCTTTTCAGCAGTTCATAGTCGCCTTTACGGTCTTTACCGAAATGAAAATCATCCCCGGTCGTGAGGTGCCTGATATGCAGACGGGTGATCAGGGTATCTTCAACAAAGGTTTCGGCATGCATGGTGGCAAGAGCCTGGTTGAAGGGAAGGCATACGAACCGGTCAACTCCGATCTTTTCAATCTGGCAGAACTTTTCCCTGAAATTGGTCAGCCTTGCCGGGGCATGACTGCCCAGGAAAAACTCGTTGGCCGTAGGTTCAAAAGCCACGACCATGGAAGGCAGTCCCAACTCCCTGCTTCGATCCTGCAATTTTTCCAAGATTGCCTGGTGCCCCCTGTGGACGCCGTCAAAATTGCCGATGGTGGCAACAGACCCGCCAGTCGTGACTGCCCTGGTTTTGAGATCTCGAATTAATTGCATGAAATAAACGGCAACCGCCAGATCGTAATAAACATTATTTCCGCTTACTGTTGAAGTATGAAAATTTTCCTGCGTACACCCAGCAGGGCTAGCGCGCCAATATACAGTACAGCCCCCGACAGCATAAAGCCCAATAGTGCAATGATGCGTGTTGTCCCACCCCAGCTGACCCATTGCACTGATTCGGGCAGGAGCCATACCAGTACCAGCCCCATCACGGCTGTGGCGACCAGGACCTGGGCCAGATACTTCAGCCAGCCTTCCGGCAGCAGCAGGACCGCTGAACCTTTCAGTCTGTGGAACAGCAATGCCGCATTAATATAGGCCGACAGTGATGTCGCCAGGGCTAGGGCGGCGTGCGGAGCCGCCAGGTCCTGGCGCAGCCATATCCAGACAAAAACGAGATTCAGGATAATATTGCAGAGCATGGCGACCACACCAATCTTTACCGGTGTCTTGGTGTCCTGCCGTGAATAGAATCCCGGTGCCAGTACCTTGATCAGAATAAAGGCCGGCAACCCCAGCGCGTAGGCTTTCAGGCTTGTCGCAGCCATTAGTGTATCCGTGGCCGTGAATTCCCGGTATTGTACCAGCGATGTCAGAATCGGGCTTGCCAGCATAATCAGGCCTACCGTTGCGGGGATGGAAATAAGTATGGAAAGCCGTAATGCCCAATCCAGTGTCAGGCTGAATTCCCTTGTAGACCGGCTGACGTACTGCCTGGACAGTCTGGGCAGAATAATGGTTGCTGTAGCCACGCCGAAAATCGCTAGAGGGAGTTCCACGAACCGGTCCGAAATATACAGCCAGCTGATGCTCCCGACCGCCAGGAACGAGGCGATCAGGGTGTTGATCAGCAAATTGATCTGTACCACGGAAGAGCCGAAGATGGCTGGCAGCATCAGGCGGATGATTTTTCGAACTCCGTCGCGGGCCCCGTGCAATGAAAATCTTGGCAGTACGCCCAGGGCGGACAGGAAGGGAACCTGGAAGGCAAGTTGTGCGATCCCTGCAATGAACACTCCCCATGCCAGGGCTATGACGGGTTGATCCATCCCGGGTGCCAGCCACAGGGTTGCTGCAATCAGTGAGACATTCAGCAGTACGGGAGTGAAAGCCGGCACCGCAAAGCGATTGAAGGTATTCAGGATACTGGCTGATAGGGCCGTCAGCGAGATGAACAGAATATATGGAAAAGTGATCCGCAGCATTTGCGTGGCAAGGTCGAAGCGCGTGCCATCACTGGTAAAACCGGGCGCAAAAATGTAGATAAAAAAAGGTGCCAGTAATACCCCCAGGACACTGACCAGAAACAGGATGATGCCGAGTGTTCCGGCTACATGATTGATCAGTGCCTGCAGTTCCTGCTGCGAACGCTGCTCTTTGTATTCCGACAGGACCGGCACGAAGGCCTGTGAAAAGGCACCCTCGGCAAAGAGACGTCGCAGAAAATTCGGGATGCGAAATGCGACAAAAAAGGCATCGGTACTGCCGGTTGCCCCCAGGAAAATAAAGATCACGGCATCCCTCAAGTAGCCGAAAACCCTTGAGATTGCGGTGATGCCGCCCGTGACGGCCGTGGATTTGAGCAAGGCTCGGTGTTCAGCCATTTTTGTACATTCGAAGTGGTGGTTCAGGCCTGGGGGGTTGACATTTATTTATCTTACTACCATAGTTCGCAGCCCGGATGCAGAATCCCTGAAGAAAAGGCGAACAGACATTGGCCAACAACCCCTCAGCAAGAAAGCGCGCACGCCAGGCGGTGAATCATCGTCTGCACAACATGAGCCTGCGTACAAGACTGCGGACCCGGGTCAAAGCAGTGGTTAATTCTATCCATGAGGGTGACAAGACTGCAGCTGAGGCGGCCTACAAGCTGGCCCTGCCCTGTATTGATTCGGCGGTCAACAAGAAACTGATCCATGCAAACAAGGCTGCACGGCATAAAAGCCGTCTGAATGCACGGATCAAGGTCATGTAGATCGGGAGCACGGGTCGCTGCACGCTGTAACCGCCTAAAGGATCACCAGATTATCCCGGTGGATGAGTTCGGGCTCGTCCACATACCCCAGTACTGCCTCGATTTCCGTACTGAGCCTGCCTTTCAATTTGCGCGCCTCATCTGCCGAATAATTCGTGAGGCCACGTGCAATTTCCTGCCCGTCGTGGTTCGTACAACTGACGACTTCTCCGCGATCGAAATTTCCCTTTACCCCTTCAACCCCTATAGCAAGCAGGCTCTTGCCAGATTTGCGAATCACCGTACAGGCCCCGTCGTCCAGAACAAGTTCTCCACGGGTATAAAGCTGGTTTGCAATCCACTGCTTGCGTGCAACGAGCGGTTCTGCATTCGGCAGAAGCAGTGAACCGCAGGGGTCGTTATTTGCGATTCGTGTGAGGACCTTGCGGGTGTTTCCGGATGCAATGATGGTCGAGGCCCCAGCCCGTGCTGCAATCCGTGCCGCCACGATCTTGGTGCGCATACCGCCACGCCCGGTCGGCCTATTGCTTGGACCCGCAGCTTGGTCAAGCAGGGGGTCATTTGCCGAGATTTCATCAATCAGGGTGCCAGAAGATTGATCACCAGGAGGGCTGTCATATACCCCCTCCTGGTCCGTCAGGATGACCAGGATGCTGGCCTCGACCAGGTTGCTGACCAGTGCAGCCAGCGTGTCATTATCTCCAAACTTGATCTCATCGGTTGATACCGTGTCATTTTCATTGACGACCGGAAGCGTTTTCATTTCCAGTAACTTGCGCAATGTGGTGCGTGCATTCAGATACCGCTTGCGGTCCTGCAGGTCTGCATGGGTGAGCAACACCTGTGCACTGTGCAGGCCGTGTTGCTGCAGGCAGGACTCGTAGGCTTGAATCAGCCCCATCTGTCCCACGGCCGCTGCAGCCTGCAGTTCAAAGATTGCGCGTGGGCGTTTTTGCCACTTCAACCGATGCATGCCCGCAGCAATGGCTCCGGAAGAAGTCAGTATAACTTCCTTGCCCGAGGCAACCAGGCCCGCGAGTTGCGAGGCCAGGACGGAAATGGCCTGCATGTTCAGGCCATGCCCATCCCGAGTGATCAGGGAACTGCCCACCTTGATGACCCAGCGTTTACCGGAGGTGGCCTGTGTGCGTTTACTGCTCATGCAGGTAAGTATAAATGTTTTTGCTCAATTCCTCGGTACCTGCCTTGCTGAGTGCCGATACGGCATACACCGGTCCTTTCCATTTCAAAGCTGTCACGCATTTCCGGATGATACGTTCGCACTCATCAGCATCAAACAGGTCTGTCTTGTTGAAGACCAGCCAGCGGTCCTTGGCTACAAGGTCAGCACTGTAGCGGTGAAGTTCGTTCGATACCGAGTGATAGTCCTTGCAAAGGTCCCTTCCAGATTCTGTAGGTTCCAACTCAAGCATATGCAACAACAGGCCGGTGCGAGAAAGGTGTCTCAGGAATCGGGTGCCCAGGCCAACTCCCTCTGCAGCCCCCTCGATCAGGCCGGGTATGTCTGCGATCACGAAACTTTTCTGAGGTGCGACATATACAACTCCCAGGCTCGGGTAAAGTGTCGTGAAAGGATAGTCGGCCACTTTAGGCGTAGCGGAGGACAGGGCACGCAGCAGGGAAGATTTGCCGGCATTGGGCAGACCCAGCAGGCCTACATCCGCCAGCAACTTGAGTTCCATGTGCAGGTCCCGTGTATCGCCAGGTTTTCCTGGAGTCGTCTTGCGGGGGGCACGCTGGGTGGAACTCTTGAACCGGGCGTTCCCCAGCCCGTGTGCGCCACCTTTGGCAACCAGCAAACGGTCCCCATGGGTTGTCAGGTCGCCAATGACTTCTTCGGTATGGACATCCTTGATCAGGGTCCCGGGTGGAACCCGGATGGTTGTGTCTTCACCGCTTTTGCCAGTGCGATTCCTGCCCATACCATCTTGGCCGCGTTGTGCCTTGAAAGAGCGAACGTGCCGGAAATCAGCCAGTGTGTTCAGGTTTTCATCGGCCAGCAGGTATATGCTGCCACCGTCCCCGCCGTCCCCACCGTCCGGTCCTCCCAGCGGTACGAACCGTTCACGCCTGAAGCTGAGACAGCCACTTCCACCGTTGCCGGCCTGTACATGTATCGTTGTCTCGTCAACAAACTTCATGAGTTTCCGTACACCTCGCAGTCAAAAAAGCCCCGACGATGCGGGGCTTTTCAATCCAATCGGTAATCCGGTAGGGTTACTGCATCATATCCACGCGTACAAATTTTCTGTTCCGGGGTCCCTTGGTTTCAAATACCACACGTCCATGGGCCTTGGCGAACAGGGTGTCGTCCCGCCCCCTGCCAATATTTTCACCGGCGTGAAATCGTGTGCCGCGCTGGCGTACGATGATGCTCCCGGCGCTGACCTGTTGCCCACCAAAGCATTTTACCCCGAGCCGTTTTGAATTCGAATCGCGACCGTTACGGGAACTGCCCCCTGCTTTTTTGTGTGCCATAACCTGACCTCTATTTTGAAATATCCGTGATCTTGACCTGAGTATAGTGCTGTCTGTGCCCCATGCGCTTCATATAGTTCTTCCTGCGCTTGAACTTGATGACCTCTACTTTTTTGGCCCTGGAATTGTCCTGCACTTCTGCTGTCACTTTACCACCTTTGACATAGGGTGTGCCAATGGATACGTCTTCACCATCCGCCAGCAGCAGCACCTGGTCAAACTCGACTTTCTTGCCGGGGTCTAGGCCCAGCTTTTCGACCTTGATCTGGTCCCCCTTGTGGACAAGATACTGTTTGCCACCTGTGGCGATTACTGCGTACACCAGGAAATCTCCGGAATATGGGCTGAAAAGAGGCGCAATTCTAGCGGGCGGACTTGAATGGGTCAATCCAAACCAGCCAATAAAATTTCCCTGTAACAAAATCACCGCCTGACGGTCATCAAACAGGGTAAAATAAACAAATATGGATTTCAGGGAGGTACAACGTTTAGTAGCTGATGACATGGAGGGTGTCAATGCCGTCATTCGGCGATATCTGCATTCCGACATCGCCTTGATCAACCAGATCATCAATTACATCATCAGCAGTGGCGGCAAGCGTATGCGTCCGTTGCTTGCACTGCTGTGCGCCCGCGCCTGCGGGTATGAGGGAGACAAGCACCTGCTCGTCGCTGCCATCACCGAATTTATTCATACTGCCACGCTGCTGCACGATGACGTGGTAGATAACTCGAGCATGCGGCGAGGCCAAGAGACAGCCAATCTCATCTGGGGCAATGAATCCAGCATTCTGGTCGGGGATTTTATATTTTCACGCTCGTTCGAAATGATGGTCGAGGTGGGTACGATGCGGGTAATGGAAATCCTGGCCCATGCATCCAATACCATTGCCGAGGGTGAAGTCATGCAGCTTATGAACAGCCACGATCCGGATTCTACTGAAGAGCACTACATGCTCGTGATCCAGTCCAAAACTGCAAAGCTGTTTGAAGCCGCCTGCCAGCTTGGAGCGGTACTGTCCGGACAACCACAGAAGGTTGAAGAGGCCTGCACCAAATACGGGATGCATATTGGCACCGCCTTTCAACTCAAGGACGACGTACTGGATTACCAGTCCTCACCGGAAGAGATGGGCAAAAATCTGGGAGAGGACCTGACCGAAGGCAGGCCCACCTTACCGCTGATCCATGCACTGAGGAAAAGTAACAAAGACAAGGCCGAATTAATCCGTGATGCCATCATCCATGGTGGCAAACGGCACATGCGTGAAGTGATGGCTGCAATACACGATACCGGGGCGATTGCCCACACCTTGGAAACTGCTCGAAAGCACGCACGCAGTGCAAGACTTCATCTTGAAATGCTGCCAGATAACGAATACCGGAGTGCGCTGGAAGGTCTGACCGAGTTTGCAATTTCCCGAACCTCGTAAAAATTTCCCTGTCGCCAGAACTTTTTTGAACGGTTCGAGAATTTTGCAGTTACACCGGGAGGAGAACCTGTTATTTTTAGGTGCCGGTTATCGTATGTGAACAGACAGCGGAGTGTAGCTCAGCTTGGTAGAGCACTGCCTTCGGGAGGCAGGGGTCGGAGGTTCAAATCCTCTCACTCCGACCAGATTTAGTCGGTCCTTTCGGGTCACATGGGTGATATTTTGACCGAGTCCGGGAAAAAGATCCGTATTGAAGTGCTAAATTCAGGATGTTTGCGCTTCAGCATTTTCAGAATCGAGTTGAAGCTTTTTGCCTCGATATCCAAATCCTCAATATCTTCACTTTTGGCGGTCCACGTGTCGGCTTCCTTGTCCCAGTGGAAGGTCACACGCTGATCGTCCAGTCTGTAAGTGATTGCCATCGTCATCTGGTAGTAGTGAATACAGGTCCAGCGTAAAAAGGAAACGTTAAGATTTTATGATGCCTTGGCTAAAGGTTGATGAATGAACCGGTAGTTGAACTGAAGCCTGCGACAGGGTGCACGGAGCCAGCCCCGTGGTGCAAGGTAACGCTTTACTCAAGGCCTGCTTGCAATGGGATGCCGTGACTGGGCGGAGGAACCCGTAGCCCCCTGATGTCAGGGGGCTACGGATTGTGTCTCGAATATGTTGAGCGGCTCCGGTTACATAAACCGGTTCAGGTCAATCCAGATGTTGCAACACCGCACTCATGCTGTCCTTGGCATCGCCAAACAGCATTTCGGTGTTGTCATGGAAGAACAGGGGGTTGTCAACCCCGGCATATCCGGATGCCATGCTGCGTTTGAGCACAATACAGGATTTCGCTTTCCACACTTCAAGCACAGGCATACCGGCAATCGGGCTGTTCGGGTCCGTCTGTGCACTGGGGTTTACGATATCGTTGGCTCCGATCACCAGTGAAACATCGGTGTCCGGAAAGTCCTCATTGAGTTCGTCCATCTCCAGGACGATGTCGTACGGGACCTTTGCCTCAGCAAGCAACACATTCATGTGGCCGGGCAGACGCCCGGCAACGGGATGTATACCGAAGCGTACATTTATGCCTTTGGAACGCAGTTTCTTGGTAATTTCGCTGACGATCCCCTGGGCCTGCGCAACAGCCATTCCGTACCCTGGTACAAATATGACATCGCTGGCATCTTTCAGCAGTCCTGCAACTTCTTCCGCGTTGGTGGAAGTCACCTCGCCAGCTTCGGTATCAACGGCGGTTCCGCTCGATGTGCCAAACCCGCCCAGGATAACGCTCAGGAACTTCCGGTTCATGGCGCGGCACATGATGTAACTCAGGATTGCACCACTGGAGCCGACCAGTGACCCCACTACGATCAGTGCAATGTTGCCCAGCATAAAGCCGGTTGCGGCCGCCGCCCAGCCAGAATAGCTGTTCAGCATGGAGACGACGACTGGCATGTCGGCACCGCCAATAGCCATGATGAGGTGGATTCCGATTATAAAGGCAATGACAGTCATGGCAAGTAGCGGGTAGAGTCCGGATCCATGTGAGCCTGCAGTCAGGAACACGTACCCGAAATACACACAGGCCAGCAAGGCAACCAGGTTCAGCCAGTGCCTGCCTGGTAGCATCAGTGGCTTGCCACTTATGATGCCCTTCAGTTTTCCGAAGGCGATCACAGAACCTGTGAATGTAATCGCACCAATGAAGACGCCAAGATAAACCTCGACCTCATGGATGATTTTATCGGCCCCAGTAAAGTGGGCATTGGGGTCCAGGTAGCTCGAGACACCGACCATTACGGCAGCCAGTCCAACAAAACTGTGCAGGATGGCAACCAGTTCAGGCATTTGCGTCATCTCGACACGTGATGCGACAAATGCGCCGATGAGGCCGCCAATTATCATGGCGGGAAACAGTTTTTCAAATCCTCCGACCTGGCCGCTCAGTATGGTCGCCACGATCGCAATCGCCATGCCCAGCATGCCGCAGAGGTTGCCGCGCCGTGCAGACTCCTGATTACTCAAGCCGTTCAAGCTAAGAATAAAGAGAGCGCCAGCTGCGAGGTAAGATGCTGTCAGTAATTGTGGATTCATGCGTGCGATCTCCCTTATTCTTCCTTACGAAACATCTGCAACATGCGTTGCGTGACAAAAAAACCACCACCGATATTGATTGAGGCAATCAGTACAGACACGGTTGCCAGGATCATGATCAGACCACTGCTGCTGCCAATCTGCAGGATCGCACCGATGATGATCACGCTGCTGATGGCATTCGTTACGCTCATCAAAGGTGTGTGCAATGCAGGTGTGACGTTCCAGACTACCCAGTAGCCGATAAAGCAGGACAGTACGAAAACGGTAAAGTGCTGCATGAATTCCGGTGGGGCGTAGTTGCCCAGTCCCAACAGGGCGAGGGCCGCGACGATCAGGGTGATGGCGAATTTGATTCCGCTTTTTTTCCTTTGGGGCTTCTCTGCAACGGGTGCTTCAGCGGGTGCCGTTTGAGCAGGTGCTGCAGAGACTGCAATGGGAGGGGGTGGCCAAGTGATCTCGCCTTGGTGGATAACCGTGGTTCCCCGGATCACATCGTCTTCCATGTCAACAGTCAGGTTGCCATCTTTTTCTGGCGTCATGTCGCTCAACAGGTGGCACAGGTTGGAACCGTACAGCTGACTGGACTGGGTAGGCAGGCGACTGGGCAGATCCATGTAGCCGATCAGCGTAACGCCATGCCTGACGACGACCTCGCCGGGACTGGTCAGTTCACAGTTCCCTCCCTGTTCTGCAGCCAGGTCAACCACAACACTGCCATCCTTCATGAGTTCAACCATGTCTGCAAGAATCAGTTTGGGTGCAGGCTTGCCTGGAATCAATGCGGTAGTGATGATGATGTCGACTTCTTTTGCCTGTTCCCTGAACAGGGTCATTTCTGCTTCGATGAATTCCTTGCTCATGACTTTGGCGTAGCCGCCTGATGTACTGCCATCTTCCTCTTCTTCAAATTCCAGTTCCAGGAACTGTGCGCCCATACTCTCGACTTGCTGTTTTACTTCTGGACGTGTATCGAATGCGCGGACGATGGCTCCAAGCCCATTTGCTGTGCCAACGGCCGCAAGGCCTGCAACCCCGGCACCAATGACCATGATTTTTGCCGGAGGAACCTTTCCCGCAGCTGTTATCTGACCGGTGAAAAACCGACCAAAATGGTTCGAGGCTTCAATCACTGCGCGATAACCTGCGATATTGGCCATTGAAGACAGGGCATCCAGCTTCTGTGCACGGGAGATCCTGGGTACGGAGTCCATGGCCATCACTGTCACGTTGCGGGCTTTCAGCTTGTCCATCAGGTCTTCATTCTGGGCTGGCCAGATAAAGCTGATCAGGGTAGTGCCTTCATGCAGCAATTCAGCCTCATGGATACCCAGTCCCGGATGTTCCTCAGGGGCACGGACCTTGAGTATTATGTCGGAATCGGCCCAGAGCTGCTTCGTATCCGTGACTACGGTAACCCCCGCATCCCGGTAGGCGTCATCACTGAATTTTGCGCGCGCGCCGGCACCAGCCTCGATTACACACTCATAGCCCAGTTTCTGCAGCCGGCCGGCCGTGTTAGGCGTCATAGCTACGCGACATTCGTTTTGATGGATTTCATTTGGCACACCAATTTTCATGTTTGAAATTTCCTTGAATGACTTGAGTTAGGGTTGAACAATCAATCCAGCCGAGGTCCCCAGTGAATTTTGAACAACTCGAAACCGGTTGAGGGCATCGTTGTACATACGCTGTATCAGTAGTGGGGAGAGCCGGCTGGGGTGTCTAGTTGTGTCTGTTGTTTTCACGCAGGGCGGCTATACTATATAATTATGGTCTACACGGCCACAGGAAAATGCTCCCCTGCAGGAAAAACGGCGCTGTTTGTAGATTTCAGTCTGAATTACCTGATTTATTTACCGTCAGTGGTACCCGCACGAGTTTACATCTCCTGCCACAGTATTTATAGGTGCGGATGAACGCATGTGCCTGAGACAGAAACCGTTGGGACTGTACAGGCCGATCTGGTACGCTGGCCGGAAATGATGCAAGGCCTCTCTCCTGAACCTGCTGCATTTCTGGAAGAATCGTCACCAGAAATTTCTTCTGTCATTGCTGCGGTCGACTTGGGCTCAAACAGCTTTCACATGGTGGTTGCGCGTGACCAGCACGGGCAACTGAAAATTGTTGACAGGATTCGTGAGATGGTGCGCCTGGGTGCGGGTCTTGATGCATCAGGCATGATTTCACAGGAAGCGCAGGACCGTGCCATCGGATGCCTGAGGCGTTTTGGTCAGCGTATGCAGGAGATGCATGCTCATTCGGTGCGCGTGGTGGGCACCAACACGTTTCGCAGGGCCAAGAACAGTGGTGCGTTCATACAACGTGCAGAAGAGGCACTCGGTCACCCCATCCAAGTCATTTCAGGTGTTGAGGAAGCTCGCCTGGTATACCACGGTACGACCCATTCCATCACAGGGCCACAGGGAAAGTGGCTGGTCGTTGATATCGGCGGCGGGAGTACTGAAGTGATCATAGGGGAAAAACGTGAGCCCATTCTGATGGAAAGCGTGCAGATGGGCTGCGTAGGAATGAGCCAGAGGTTTTTCGAACAGGGTAGTTTGGAGAAAAAGAGATTCAAGAAAGCCCTGGTCGAAGCCAAACTGCAATTGCAACCGATCATTGCCTCAGTCAGGAAACTCGGCTGGAATTACGTGGTGGGTACGGCCGGTACGATTCGCACCATTGACCAGCTAATGCGTGAGCTCGATTTCAGTGACCGGGGCATCACATACGAAGGCATTCAGGCCCTGATCACCGAGTTGAATACAGCCAAGCAAATCGAAAATGTCCAGTTCAGTTCTCTGGCTCCTGAGCGCACGCCGGTTTTCGCGGGAGGGCTGGTCGTGCTGAAGGCGATCTTTGCAGAACTGGGGATCAAGGAAATGGTGGCTTCAGAGGGCGGGTTGAGGGAAGGACTGCTGTTTGACCTGGCTGGGCGTATCCACCACCAGGATACACGTGACCGGACCGTGTTTTCACTGATGCGCCGGTATCATGTCGATTTCAAGCATGCTG
Organism: Gammaproteobacteria bacterium; assembly: GCA_026713925.1. Classification (GTDB taxonomy): domain Bacteria; phylum Pseudomonadota; class Gammaproteobacteria; order UBA4575; family UBA4575; genus WTFY01. The sequence continues at coordinate 7,027 of JAPONM010000040.1, read as the reverse complement.
CAAGGATCAAATCCACTGCCCTGCATGCGCTCGACAAGATGTCTGGTGTGCTGGAAATCGACCGGGACCTCGCCTACCCGTTTTTGATATGGGCTGCAGACCTGCACGAAATTGGCCTGGATATTTCTCATTCGCGCTACCACAGACATGGGGCCTATGTATTGAACAATGGTGACCTGCTCGGCTTTTCATGGAACGAGCAACGCCTGCTTGCCTGCCTGGTGGGCAACCACCGCCGCAAGATCAATATGGAGCTGGTAAATCAATTGCCGGCCCGCTGGCAGGAACAGGCCATTTACATGATCGTCATTTTACGGTTTGCAGTGCTGGTGAACCGCGATCGGGTATCGAAAAAGATTCCCCCCGTCAAGATCACCAGACACACGCAATACATCAAGATTGCATTGGCCCAGAGGTGGCTGAAGCGGCATCCGCTTACAGTTGCCGAACTTGAGCAGGAGGAAAACTATCTGAAGGCTTTGGGCATCGATGTGAAAATCGGTGGGCTGGTGGGCTCTGTACGCAATGACCTGTCTCAGACTGCGCGTTCAGCATCCAGCTAATAGGTGACCCGTGCAAACTGGTTCAGCAGCGCCTGCTGTGCGCTGTATGAGTCTGTTTCACTTTCCGGAATGTTGTATGTGCCGTCAGACTGAAGAATCCATGCCTGCTGGTTGTCATTCAGACAGATTTCAAGCTCATCGATGATCCGGTCACGCAGCGCTGAATCGCGTATGGGCCAGCAGACTTCCACACGGCGAAAGAAATTCCGGTCCATCCAGTCTGCACTTGAGCAAAACACCTGGGGGTCTGTGTAGTTATGGAAATAGTAAACGCGTGCATGCTCCAGAAACCGCCCGACGATGGAACGCACCTCGATATTCTCTGACACACCCGGAAGGCCCGGGCGCAGACAGCAGGTTCCTCGGATGATCAGTTGGATCCTGACCCCTGCATTCGAGGCCCGATACATGGCCTGAATGATTTGTGGTTCAACCAGGGAGTTGCATTTTGCTATTATTCGGGCCTCACGACCCTGGTTTGCGTGTTCGATCTCAATGTCAATCAGCCGCATCAGAGAGTTGTAAAGCGTAAACGGCGATTGCAGCACGATGTTCAAGCTGGGAACCTTGGTAAAACTGGTCAGCTCAAGAAAGATTTCATGTGCATCTGCGGTGAGTTGAGAATCACTGGTGAACATGCCGTAGTCTGTATACAGGCGTGTGGTCTTTTCGTGGTAGTTACCGGTGCCGAAATGGGCATAACGTTGTAGACCACCTTTTTCGCGGCGCACGATCAGAATCATCTTTCCATGTGTTTTTTTGCCGACAATTCCGTACACGACATGAGCCCCGGCTTTTTGCAGCCGGTTTGCAAGGGATATGTTTGCGGCCTCATCGAAGCGTGCCATGAGTTCGATCACGACTGTGACTTCCTTGCCGGCCTTGGCAGCTTTCACAAGGTTGTCGACGATGGGTGAATCCGGCCCGGTGCGGTACAGGGTTTGCTTGATGGCTAGTACTTTGGGGTCTGCCGCCGCCCGGCGCACAAAATCAATGACGGGTACAAAGGACTGATAAGGGTGGTGCAACAGAATGTCGCCCTGCCTGATCAGCGCAAACAGGTCCGTGTCATGGCTGAGCCTTTTGGGGAGGCCCGCCGTGAACGGAGGGTACTTCAGGTCGGGCCGCTCGACCAGATCGTAGGTCTGGCTGAGACGGTTCAGGTTTACAGGTCCGTTGACGCGATACAGGTCGACTGCGGACAGTGAGAACTGTTGCAAAAGATAGGCAACCAGTTCATCGGGGCAGTTGGTTGCCACTTCAAGACGCACCGCATCACCGTACTTGCGTGAAGCCAGTTCACCTTCCAGAGCTCGCATGAGGTCGTCTATTTCCTCATCGTCCAGAAACAGGTCGCTGTTGCGGGTGAGCCTGAACTGATAACTGCCTTTTACGACAAGTCCTTCAAACAATTCGTTCACAAAAGCATGCATGACTGAAGACAGGAAAACATAGTTTTCACCGTCCTGGTCGTTGGTCTCGTCCGGCAGGCGAATGAGCCGAGGCAGCGACCGGGGTGCCTGTACAATCGCATGCTCGCCTTTGCGACCGAAGGCATCCAGGCCTTCGAGTTGGACGATAAAGTTCAGTGCCTTGTTGATGGTGCGTGGAAACGGATGTGCCGGGTCCAATCCAAGAGGGCTCAATACCGGCTCGACTTCATCCAGGAAATACTGGCGCAGCCAGGTGCTTTGTGCCAAGGTCCACTGTTCACGTGCGACAAAGCGGATATTTTGCGCACCCAGTTCGGGTTTCAGTTCTTCGTTGAAAACACGGTACTGTTCTGCGACAAGCTCGGAAGCTTCATTGTGAATGTCTCTGAGCAAGTCGCGAGGTGCAATCCCGTCCGCAGTGATGCTCGCAATATCCAACTCAATGTGCTGCTTGACCCCTCCTACACGGATTTCAAAAAATTCGTCCAGGTTGGTGCAGGAGATACACAGGAACTTGAGGCGTTCTAGCAAGGGGGTGGACGGGTCGCGTGCCTGTTGCAGTACGCGGGAATTGAACTTCAGCAGGCTGAGTTCACGGTTGATATAATTTTCGGCTAGGCCAAAGTTCTGCTCGTCCATGTCCGGTCGCGCATCGTTATTCGGGACAGGGAGTATACGCTAAGCCAAATCTTAGGTGGAGTCTTCTGCCTCTTGACCGGGACAATTCTGTGTGATTGCAGCAATTCCTCCTGGCGTTGTGTGCCCACCATGGTGCAGGCAGCTGTGGAATGAAACCAGTGGAAAATCTGCAAGATGCCCATAGCGGAACCGGATATCGCTTCCGGGCCAAAGGTTGAAAGGGATTTCTGCAGGTTTTTCCTGGACTTTAGGGCCAGTCTGATTTCCGGATATGTCGGTCAGGGCCGTACAGCTTTCGATCCAGTCTCTGTCGTTGCAGTACCGTATACCGATAATTTCCGACATCTCGGTGTGATGGATATGCCTGCAAATAATACCGTCCACATTGCATCCCTGTGTGTGCTGTGAAGTATATTATGCAAAGAACCTTGCATAGGAAATTACACCCCACACCACAGCCAGCGCTATCAGGCTGACGCCTACTGCTGCTGAAGCAATATCCTTGGTTTGCCTTGAAAGTTCGTGCTGCTCAATGCTGATGCGATCAACGACCATTTCGACACAGGTGTTGAGCAGTTCGACAATCAGGACGAGAAAAACGGATAGCAGCAGCAGGCTGATCTGGACACTGTTTTCACCCACCCAGAATGCAGCCGGAACAAGCACAATTGCCAGCGCCACTTCCTGCCTGAAGGCCTCTTCATTTTTCCATGCGGCCAGCAGTCCGTCTGCAGAGTTGCAACATGCATAGAAGAGGCGTCTGAGTCCTTTGTGGTGTGCGTTTACCATAACAATGAACCGGGAACTGATTTCAGGAGAGTGTCAACATACCATGCCCTGTGTTAAAATTGACATGCCTGCCTGGTGATGAAATGACCTCAAGAATGAAGAAAACAGTATTGCTTCTGGTGTTTCTGACTGCGGGCAACGTTCTTGCTGATGACAAACGCATCATCTACGATTTTGAGTACGGACTCTTCTCACGGGGCATGGAGGACTACAAGGAAGGGGACCGTGCGCTGTCCGCTGGAGGGCCGCTGGAAAAGACCACCGTGATTCCTGCGAGGCTGGGAACGAAATTCGGGGTTCGCTACTGGTTGTCGCGGGGAGGCTTTATTGGCAAGCCCACACTGCACCTGATCTACTATGTTCCCACCATGATCAATCCCGATACGGGCGAATACATTGACAAGATCGAGATCCTGCAGAAAGAATCCACGCTGGACTACACTCATACGATGGCCTTTGAGTTTGCACAGCAGTATGAACTGGTACCGGGTGAATACCGCTTTTACGTGTTTTACGAAAACCAGAAGCTGCTGGAACAGGTTTTTCAAGTGGTACTGCAGTGATGAGGCTGCGGGGCAGCTGTTACGGCAACTGTCTTCCGCTGTCAGCCGCCTGTGGGTGTGATCTGCATCACCGTCATGGTGGTGTTCTTCTCGTTGGTACTGAACACGTGGTGCTGTCCAGCATGCTCGTAATGGGCCAGGCCTTCCGGTGCAAGCTTGGCACCGGAACCGGCTTTCGGGCTCACGGGTTCAACGTCGATCACTCTCGGGTGCTCAAGTTCGGCTAGGGACACCAGGGCAATGGCATGGGCACGTTCCAGTGCGGCGGCGGCATACAGTGTTCCATGTCGGTGACGCCGAAACGGTACAGGGGCCTGGGCTTAGCAGGTTTTTCAGTCGACTGTGCCCTTCGAACTGCAGGACAGCGCGATGCGCCCGGTACTTTTCTGAATGCCGATGATCTCCGCATCCTTGCTTACGTCCTTGATATTGTAGATGGCGACGGTTTCCAGTGTCAGGTCTGTGGCAAGTCCAAGCGCAGGATTGAACAAAAGAAATGCAGGAGTAAAGCGAAGCTTGGCTGCAGGTTCATGGACTATTGCTGAAAGAAATAAAAAAGGCCGTCTCTAATTCAGACGGCCTTTGAAGGTCAGAAAGTCTTAAGTGTCACCTAGAACACGTACTGGGCACGGAAAGATACGGCCTGTCCGTCTTCTTCATCTCCCGAGGCGAGTGTGTTCGCATTATCCGTATCAGCATCCAGATAGTTCAACATGAATTTGACGTTCTTGGTAGCGTACCAGTTCATACCTACGGTGAGCAAATCGTATTCAATTTCGTCATCTCGTGTCTTGATATCAAGTTCACCGTCCTCATATTTGGCTATCAGTTCAATGGCACCGTGTTTACCCTTGGGCTTGACCTTGTCGAATTTGCCTGACTTGCCTTTATACCCGCGGGTTTCGCCGGTGACGAGATAGCTTGCCTGTAGGTAGTAGCCGTCAACATCCACGTCGGAAGCACCTGCACCATCTCCCGCATCAAAATCTGCTGAACGGTATTCGCCCTGCAGGGAAAGTGGCCCGAACACGGCGGCTGCCTCCAGACCATACTGATCCGCATCATCCACCACAATGTCCTTCACATCGATCGGTCTGCTGCCAATAGTATGTACCCCTAGGCGCGTACGGAAGCGTTGTTTATGGTCGTCACCAAAATCACGGGAAGCGAAGGATCCTGCCAGATGCATAAAACTGTCTTCACCTAGTGCAAAATGTCCACCGACCCGGGCCGCGATGCTGTACGCATCACTGCCGTCATCGTCTTCCTTGTCTTCATCAATGAGGGCGGCCTGCCAGAACATCGGCTTGCTGTGCCCGTGGAGTGCAAATTGAAAGGAGGGTTTGCCTGCCAGGAATCCCAGTTCCGGGGTAGGTGAACGTTCGATGGTAGAAATCCATTTCGAACTCGTAAGTTCTTCCAGCCCGAAAGGTGCCTTGAAACGGCCAACCATGGCTTTTCCAAAACTGAACCCCTTGTAAGCAATGTATGCTGTGTCCATCTCGGCTTCGCCTTCGTCAATGTCGACCGTGAATTTATAGGCCCAGTTTTTACCGGAAGTGCCCTTTAGGGTCATACGGGTACGGCGAAACTCGGATTCTGTGGCCGTGTCATCATCGTCATGATTGACTTCACTCCACACGCCGTCATAGCTGTCATAGTCGTACATGATGCGCCCGCCGAGGGCAAAGCTGTTGCCATTGTTTGACTTGATTTTTATACCGCCGCCCGTCGTGCTGATCTTGAGTTCTTCCTTGGAAGTCACAGCTCCGGCAAATACTGCCGAAGTGGAGCAGAATAGAGCGACCATGCTGATTACGCCAAGTAACTGCAGATTACGTCTCACGGAATTACCTCCCTAGGTTCTATTAGTGAGTTGATCCAATTGGTCCTGAAATTGATTTATTCAGATGTGCGATCCTAGTAATTTGGTGTGAAAGGAACATGAATAAATTGTTATAGTTTTGTTATATGTGCGGAGGGGCTACTTGAATTTTAGGAAATATTTAAAGACCTGAAATGGTTGCAGTCGGACTGGAACGACCCGGAAATTGACCAGAGCACCTGCATTGCGGCTTGGGGTATCTGTTCAAGCCAGGCGAATTTCTGTTCAGATGTAATAGCCGTGTAATAAAAATTGAAAATAATCAGTGTGTTTACTCCCATCATGTCAGGTTTACCATTATGCAAAATCAGAACACGGTCGAAGCGCTACAAAATCCTTCTTCACGTACCAAGCCGATGAATGGCAAGCGGATCCTGCTGGTCGAAGACGAGTGTCCCATACGCGAAATGGTGACATTTGCCCTCAGTCAGGATGGCTACCTGGTCGATGAGGTGGAAGACAGCCAATCCGCAGAAGCCAAGATGGCCGAGCACCTGCCGGACCTGATCCTGCTGGACTGGATGCTGCCGAATGTAAGCGGGCTGGAACTGCTACGCAGATGGAAGCGCAATGAGTCCACGCAGGAAATACCCGTCATCATGCTCACAGCAAAGGTTGAAGAGCGCGACAAGGTGGCCGGGCTGAATTCGGGTGCGGATGATTACATCACCAAACCGTTTTCGGTCAAGGAGTTGTCGGCCCGGATTCATGCCGTGTTGCGCAGGGGTGCTAGCATAATCGGGGACCAGATTCGCATCGGCCCCATCCAGCTGGATTCAAAGGCGCACTACGTTCATGTGGGCGGGCAGTGCATCAACCTGGGCCCAACCGAGTTCAGGCTGCTCGAGTTTTTCATGAGTCATCCTGACCGGGTCTATAGCCGCACCCAGCTACTGGATTACGTATGGGGCCGCAACATGTACGTTGAAGAACGAACCGTGGATGTGCATATTGTGCGTCTGAGAAAACTGCTCAAGCCTTTGGGATGTGACCGGATGATCCAGACCGTGCGCGGTTATGGATACCGGTTTTCGGCTACGCAATAATGTCGTTTGGTGCATGGCTGTCCGAATTTAATCGTATCCTGATCGTATTCGTACCCTGTATTGTCCTCGGGTTGGCAAGCGGGCATCTGTCGGGATTTTTTGTCATCGG
>JAPONM010000039.1 GCA_026713925.1 Gammaproteobacteria bacterium | reverse complement strand
GTTTTTGGAGGAATGATTCAAGACTGTCTTCAGGGTCTAATAGAATAGGGAGCACAAATTTTTCTGTGTAAGACATAAATCGTTTCTCAAGACGGTTTTGCACCCATCTGGGAGGTATATTCAAAAGTTGACGGGTCGGCAAAAAGTCAGAGATTGCCCTGCTGTGTATGATGATCTATCTTTGGTTTATGCTTACCTTACGAGACCACACTTCCGCGGCTCCATCAGATCTTTGGATACAGCTTGGGGCCAAACGCAGGCAACTTCTTGATCGTTCTTGGGCTGGCGTCTTCCGAGACTATCTGCTTTTGGAACTGCCCGTTGAGGCACTGGCCCCCCATTTCAGCAAAGACTTTGGACGTCCGAGTAAAGACCTCCACGTTGTGCTTGGGGCACTGGTGCTACAACAACTGCATGATTTGACCGATGCACAAACGGTGGAAGCCATTGCATTCAACATAGCTTGGCAGTATGCCCTTGATGTGCAAAGCGAAGCCGACTGTTATTTTTGTGAGCGCACCCTGCGAACCTATCGTCGTTTGGTGATAAAGCATCACCTTGATGAGGTGCTCTTCCAAAGTCTGACCGACAAGCTCATCCACTCGGTTGGCGTTAATACCCGCAAGCAGCGGATCGACTCGACGGGTGTTCAAAGCTTTATGCGCAACCTGACGCGCTTGGGCATTCTGGTCGAGTCCACCAGTAAATTCTTGCGACAGTTGCGTCGAACCTATCCAGAGTTGTATCAGGGCCTGGATCCTGAACTATGGCGCAAGTATGTTGTCCGAACAGGCGATGGGTGTTTCGCCTCCACCCTGCCGAGTCAGTCAAAGCGTCGACTGTTAGAAGCAGCAGCGGATATAGATGCACTGCTGAGGCAGTTTTGTCCAACCGAGGCAGCGCAGTTGGACAGCTACCATCTGTTGGAACGTGTTTTTGAAGAACAGTGCGAACGCATCTGTGAGGCATCTGGTCAAAGCAGCATAAAGATGCGGGATCCCCATGCTATATCGTGTGATAATACGCTTAATCCGGCAGATCCGGATGCCAGCTATAACAAGCGTCGGGGGGTAGGCTATCTCATACAGGTCATGGAGACCTTCTGTGATGATACCGACAAAGACGAGGAGGCAGAGGAAGCTACATCAGCCGTGTCTGAAGTAGCCAAGCCAGACCTGATCACGCATATGGCCCTTGGCAAGATGACGGTCCATGACAGCAAAGCCCTCTTACCTGCTATAAAGGATACACAAGCGCGTGGTGTGGCACCCGAGCATCTGCTGGCCGATACGCACTACGGCTCGAACCAATGTATTGCTTATGCCAAAGCCAAAGGTGTCACCCTATTGGCTCCGTCAATGCCCCCCAAGGGCAAAGGTCAAGGTAAATTGACATTGGAGGACTTTGAAGTAGATGCCTCTGGGCACATCCAGCGATGTCCAGCAGGCCGCGCACCCCTTGAGATGTCTGTGAGCAAAAAACGCCTTCAGGTTCGATTTGCCATAGATGTGTGTGACCAATGCCCCTTGCAGGAGGGCTGTCCAATCCCTGGCAAAGAGCGTCTCCAATACACCCACGAACGTGTCAAGCAACGTGCCCGGCGTCTATCTGAACAGTCTGCCACCTTCCGCGACCAATACCGCTGGCGCGCAGGTATCGAAGGGACCATATCGCGTCTGAAGCATCAAATGGGACTGGCAAAACTGCGGGTGCGTGGGCAAAGTGCGGTTCAATACCGGGTATTGCTACGCGCATTGGGTCTCAATATCCATCGTGTCGCTGCCTGGCGGGGGGCATTTTACCCTCAAAGACTTTTTGATAGGCTTTTGAGTGCCTTGCAAGGTCATCAACGGGTTCCTGGGCCATACAAACCTATATCAGGGAATACGAACAGACGATTTGAAGTACCCACGACAAGGGTTTACAGATGCCTTTCTCCCTTGCTTG
>JAPONM010000038.1 GCA_026713925.1 Gammaproteobacteria bacterium | reverse complement strand
TGCGGACATGACGCCCTCGTCATGGCTGTATGGGCGGCTTAAGCGTTTCCGCGCGGGCATTGAGGCGGGGTTCTCTTACTTGAAACGGTGTTTCGGGCTGGGCCGCTGTCTCTGGCGAGGCTTGCCACACTTCACGGCTTATATCCACTCGGCAGTATTTACCCACAACCTGATGCGTCTGGCCCGATTACGTCCCAAGCTGGGCTGAGGCCCACTGTCCACCATCGCTAGCGACCGGTTCCAGGAACCGGCGCTTACCTGTGCCCGTCTGCCTGAGAATAGCGGTTCGTTCGACGAAACGAGGCCTCGGGGACGTAAATACGGCAAGATCGGTGAAGCAGAATCGTCTTTTTTTGCTTGGTGAAGCGATTTTTGAGATAGTTTGTGGTCGTTTTGCTTGGTCTACTGTCCTCGAATCCAGCTAAAACGGACAGCAACTAGATAGTTTCTCATTTCAAAATTGGGATCAAGGTGGCAGGCATGCTAGTTTGTCTGGTGAGCCCGCAGTGGATCAGTTGATGAGCACTGAGATACGCTCAGGCTGCTTTGAAGCGTCTGCTCAACAGAATCTCAATACCATTGCAATGGTAAGCCTCCCCACTAACGGAGATCCGACCGGTGTGCTGGCGACATTTAACGACGAAGGTAGGCTCCGGGAACTAAAATTCATCCCTATTGACATTGTCAGAGCAACGTTTGACTTGGACTTTGCGGACCAAGACTGCGCGCTATTGTAATCGTTGGTGGCTTGCCTATTGGTACTAATTGAAGTCGCATTGATACCCGCACTGGCGGGGTATTGGTTCATCAACAACATATACTTGTTCAAAGAACCCGTTGCGGGTACATGAGATTACCATCAACAACGAGTGCATGGCATCCAGGCAAGTTTTATGTGGCGAAGATATTCACCGGTCCGCACGCCGCCGGGTAGTCAATGAATGGTAGGCATGGTCAGTATCCGCGATGTCCTACCGGATGAACACAATATCATTATCCTGGATCCGGAGCTGAAAGACCACAATGGGATACCGGCCCCCGGGATTGACTACAGACTGAGCGAAAACAGCCGCAACATGCTCAACTTTTCTATTGCCCGTGCAATGGAGGTGCTCGAAGCGGCAGGCGCGATCAAATTGCGATCAACATCGAATATTCTTGGACATCCACCACAGCCACACCCGATCCGAAGACCTCAAGAAAGAGCAATTGATCTCTGACTTCCAGCTCAACGGGCCCTGCTCGGTCTGAAGTGGTCCTAACAATGGGGTCCACTTCACTTGGCCTTGTGCGTTGAAGAACCCATAATGTGTGCATAAACGGCGCGCCAGGTCAGTTCTATGGGTGACTTCGTCCTGGTGTAGAATCGCGCAGACCTGGGCAATAGCACTGACCTCGCTGAGACAGCGTTTGATTTGACTTTGTGACTCCATCGCACCACTGTACACAGTGGCGATGAGCTTGTTCAGCAAAACTTATGGGTATAGGGCAGTGCTAGCCAAGACGTTGTCGGCCCTGTTCTTCTTTGCCACGCCATATCATTCTTGGGAGCGCGGGCTGAACGAACACACCAACGGCCTTGTCCGTCAGTATTTCCCGAAGTCGACGGATTTCAAGACGCTCGATCCCGCAGAAGTCAAGCGGGTACAGGAGTTGCTCAATAACCGTCCCCGCCGGGTGCTGGGGTACCGCACACCGGCCGAGGTTTTCCGCCGGGCGCTGGACGCCCTTGAGGACCCTGAGGGTGTGGGTGCCAGCACCCGTTCCCGAATCGGCGCTGGCTGAGTGCGGTGCCGGTACCGTCTCGTCAAGCACGAAGAGGGCAACGGGATATACCCCCCAGGACCAAGTCGCGGTACCTTCGGGCCACACGACAGGATAGGTGTGTCCGCGTGACGTAACCGACCCTGTTTCGGCGCACTACTGACGACGATTTCCCGCCCAGGGCGACACTTTTCTGTGATCGGGCTACGCCCTCACACCAAAAAGTGTCGCTCTGGGCTGGTCTGGATGCTACTGTATGTGTCAGTGAAAGGGCAATTGCCGCCCTGACCCGTGTTGCGCTTGGGAGTGGAAACGGCGATATAAATAAGCTGTCATTAAAATGCTATATTTTGTATATTACTGAAATTATTAAGGTATTTAACCAAATTGCCTTTTTGAAATTAATAGCATCTAAATATTGTGTACATTTCTCCCAGAAGTATATCCATGTTCTAGCACAATGGTCGCCCACCTGATTGTCCAAGTAGCACCAGCAGTGGTTCCCGTCAGGAAAAAGCAACCCTGCGAACCCCATGTCAACGCAGGTTTTATGCTAAAGTGGAAGACAATATAACCTTTTGTGAGCAAGGACAATTATGGATAAGAACCCATTCAGGCCGGGCAGTGGACGTATGCCGCCGCTGCTGGCCGGACGTGATGCAGTAAAGGATGACATCAATGGGTTGCTGCAATACCTTAATGAGCCTTCTTCTGGAGCACCGAGAGACATTATCCTGTATGGGCCGCGAGGCAACGGCAAGACGGTGTTGCTGCAATGGTTTAAAAATAATTGTAATGCTGGCGCCGGGTACACAGTGCTCCGCATAACACCTTCGTCCTCCAGGTCATTAAAGGATCAAGTGATGGATGGGTTGGGAACTACTCAGGCACAGGTGACGACAGAAAGGTCAGGTTCACTGGGTGTTAAATTCCTCAAGGCGGTTGGAAAGCGCAGTGTAGTAAAATCAAGCCAGGCTGAACCCCTGGTCAGCTACCTGATACAGCAGGCGCGCCAGAATCCATTGGTGCTGCTGGTAGATGAAGCACATACTATGCCTGCCGATTGGGGGCGGGAACTGCTCAATGCCAGTCAAGAGGTGCGCGAGGAAGCACCTTTCCTGATGGTGCTCGCGGGCACCCCGGGGCTTAAAGATCGTTTGGGTTCCATGGAGGCAACATTCTGGATCCGTTCTAAAAAAATACCTCTGGGTCGTCTTGATGCGTCGGCAGCCGCTGATGCCATTCTCACGCCCTTACACACAGAAGGCATATCGCTTGCCCCGGATGTATTGACACAGGTGGTAGCTGCGAGCCAACACTACCCGTTCTTCATTCAACTTTGGGGGGCGATTTTATGGGAAACAGCTAAGAAAACCGAATGCACGCAGATTGACCAGGCATTACTGGATGAGGCATGGGGCGCGTTTAACTACGAAAAGGGCCTGTTATACCAAGATTGCTTCGATGATATAACAAAGAAAGGTGTAGAGTCGGCAGCCTTGGCTGTGGCCAACGCATTTGGTGCCCGTGGGGAGATAACTACTAGTGAATTACGCAACATAGTGGCTGGGAGACCTGTTAATCTTGACCCACCCAAAGAGGTATTGGCGACCATCAGTGCTTTGAGGGAATTGGGCTATGTCTGGCAGGGTTCAGAGAAATCTGATTGGGAACCAGGCATCCCAAGCTTGATGACATACGTGCAGACAGAGGCACAGAAACTAACACCGGACAATAGCGGCGATTTCTCTCCGGGAATGTGATGCCTGGTGGTGCCGTTTGGCTGCTCCTTAAAAAAAGGGGTCAGGTCCATTTTTTTGTAAGGAAAAATGGACCTGACCCCTTTTTTTGTTTTTTTTGCTTTTTTTTCCAGCATGGGTTGTTCTTCCCGCCGGTTCCAGAAAAGTTAGCAAACTTTTAGCAACCAGTAGTACACAAAAACATTCACCCCGAATGCCTTCCCAGCGCAAACTTCACCGCACACTTCCACGGGAAGGCCACCCCATTTGCAGCGAAGGTGCTCAAAGCCGTCGTAGATTTGGCGTTTCTTTAACGTCCCAGATCTAATGGTTTCGCGCAGATACTTGATTTCCTGGTCATACGTTTTGCACGGGATGGGATCGCAGTGAACGCAAAAGGACAGAATGAAGCAATCGCATTCGATTTCTAATGCGCGGAGCTTCTCGATGTCCTCCCTGGTTTTTTTGAGCGGATTATTTTGTCCATTCCCACCGGACCAACTCGCGAAATCAGAACTTCGCCACTGCTTGGCCTCGATCAGCGCGCAAGGTTCACTTCCTAGCAAAACT
>JAPONM010000037.1 GCA_026713925.1 Gammaproteobacteria bacterium | reverse complement strand
TGGAGTGAGCCTGCACTCGTGGTCGTTGTGAAAGGCAGTTACCTGGTTGATCCTGCCAGGAGTCATATTCTTGTCTCAAAGATTAAGCCATGCATGTCTGAACGCTCCTCATTGTGTAACTCCGAATGGCTCATTAAATCACTTATAATTTATTTGATGGTACCTCCTACTTGGATAACTATGGTAATTCTAGAGCTAATACATGCAGCAAGTCCCGAAGGGACGTATTTATTAGATACAAAACAAGTGCAGCTTCGGCTGGTCCCTTGGTGATTCATGATAACTGCTCGAATTGCATGGCCTTGCGCCGCCGATGGTTCATTCACGTTTCTGCCCTATCATCTGCCGATGGTAGGGTTTTGGCCTACCATGGTTGCAACGGGTGATGGAGAATTAGGGTCCGATTTCGGAGAGGGAGCCTGAGAACTGGCTACCACATCCAAGGAAGGCAGTAGGCGTGCAAATTACCAATCCTGACTCGGGGAGGTAGTGACAAAAATACTGATACTGGGCTGACAAAGTCTGGCAATCGGAATGAGAACAACTCAAACCCCTTATCGATGAACAATTGGAGGGCAAGCCTGGTGCCAGCAGCAGCAGTAATTCCAGCTCCAATAGCATATATTAAAATTGTTGCAGAGGGAGCGCCGGCTTGTGTCGGTATCTTATCACCTGCCCGGCCTTGGGGCGCTCGGTCGAACTGTTCCTGGCGTGGCATCTCGCATGTTATGCAAGTGAGGAATCTCGGCCGAGGGCCTTGAGGCCATAGTCTTTTGTCAAGATCACTAAATTGTTGTGGTGCTTTGAGAGGCAACTTCCAACGGTGGATCTCTCGGCTTGTGCATTGATGAAGAATGCAGCAAAATGCGATACACAGTGTGAATTGCAGAATTCAGTGAATCATTGAGTCTTGAACGTAAATGGCGATCTCGGGGTCTTCCCGAGAGCACGTATGCCTAAGTGCCCATTCGGCAGAGTGAAAGCGAAAGTGTGTTTGATGCACCGATGTGAGAGCTGCATAATCGACTGATCTGCACCACTTGTGGTTGGATTTGAGTGAGAGTGTTCCTGTTGCAACCCGAAAGATGGTGAACTATGCCCGAACAGGGTGAAGCCAGGGGAAACCCAGGTGGAAACTCAAACTTGCTTGAGTGAAGCCGGACCTCGAATGCAGGGTTCCAGAACTGGCGATGCGGGATGAACTGAAAGCGGGGTTAAGGTGCCAAAGTCAACGCTCATTAGACCCCACAAAAGGTGTTGGTTGATTCAGACAGCAGGACAGTGGTCATGAAAGTCAGAACCTGCTAAGGATTGTGTAACAACTGTTGAATCAATCAGCCCTGAAAATGGATGGCGCTCATGCAAGTGTCGCACCCACACCTCACCGTCGGGCCGAGCTGGCTGGCCCAAAGTGTAGGAGGGCGCAGCAGTGGTGTTGCAGCCTAAGGCGCGAGCCTGGGTCAAACCGCCGTTGGTGCAGATCATGGTGGTAGTAGCAAATATTCAGATGAGACTTTGAAGACTGAAATGGAGAAAGGTTCCATGTGAACAGCAGTTGGACATGGGTTAATATTCCGGAACAGGAATGTGGATAGGGCTGGTGATCCCTGCGGTTGCCGACTACGGCGGTAACGCAAGTGAATTAGGAGACGCTAGGGGGGGCTATGGGAAGAGTTCTCTTTTCGTATTGACGGGCCAACTGCCTGGAATGGGATTGCCCGGAGATAGGGTTCTGTGCTCGGCAAAGTGCTGCACCTCTTGCAGCATCCGGTGTACTCCTGACAGGCCTTGAAAATCCAAGGGAGTGGATGATCCTTGCGTGCGGCTGTACTCATAACCGCATCAGGTCTCCAAGGTGAATAGAACAATGTAGGTAAGGGAAGTCGGCAAACAGATCTGTAACTTCGGGAAAAGGATTGGCTCTAAGGGCTGGGTCTGTCGGGCTTTGACTGGAAGCAGATATTGCCTGCCGCATCTGGGTGAGTGGCCCTCAGGCTGTGAGCCCAGGAGTGCCTGGTGGCGACTGCAGAAGGTTGCAGCTTGGCGGGTCAGTCAGCTGGCAACGAACAGCCAACTTAGAACTGGAATGGACAATGGGAATCCGGCCGTTTAATTATAACAAAGCATTGCCATGGATGGAAACAGTGTTGACGCAATGTGACTTCTGCCCTGTGCTTTGAATGTCAAAGTGAAGTAATTCAACCAAGCACGGGAGTCTCTTGAGGTAGACACAGGTGGCTGTAGTTCCGGAGTTACACGGGAGAGGGGCCCATTTGTGACACTCCAACTTCCCCCTGGGCAGGAAGCACTTCCCCTGTGGGATGGCTCTGCTGCCTCACTGGCAACCTGAGCTAAAGCAGCCGCCGGCCTGGTCTGGGCTAATCACCCAGATCACACTGTCGATTACGTTCCCAAAGGAGTCAAATCTTTAAGGTGACTGTAATCCCAGGTGCACACGTGGAAAGAAAAACGTTGGCCAGTCCAACTATAGTTCTCAATCCAAGT
>JAPONM010000036.1 GCA_026713925.1 Gammaproteobacteria bacterium | reverse complement strand
GCTCAGACAGCAGTCTGGCAGAAGATGTGGCGACCAGTGATTACCGGATTAATTCGATGGAGGTGGCAATTGACGAGGAGTGCACCCATGTGATTGCACGGCGTCAACCAACTGCCAGCGATCTTCGCCTGGTTGTCGCAATTCTCAAGACCATCACGGATTTGGAAAGAATAGGGGATGAAGCGGAAAAGATCGGCAGGCATGCCGTGAAGCTTGCAGCCGATGAACGCACCCCAACCTATTTTTCGGAACTCAAACATCTTGGAGAACAGGTCCGCAAGATGCTGCATGACTGTCTGGATGCCTTGGCCCGCATGGACCTTGAGAGCGCACTGGCCATTGCAGAGGGCGACAGGGATATCAATGAGGAATATGATGCTTTGGCACGCCAGCTGATCACCCATATGATGGAAGATCCGCGTTCCATCAAACGTTCACTCGGGGTTATGTGGTGTGCACGTTCGTTGGAACGCATCGGTGACCATGCGAAAAATATCTGTGAATATGTGATTTATACCGTAGCCGGGAAAGACATCCGCCACACAAGCTTTGATCAGGTCAAGGCTGAACTCGGCGATATGAATGGCAAATAGGCTGGTTTGGCCTGCAACAGCCTCCCAGGCAGCATTCTGCTGGTCCCGAAGTAGTCACAAAGCTATATACTTCCCGTTGAACTTGATTGCTATCATGTACTATTGTTACCCTGCACAGGATGTGTTCAGTACAGGTGTCGTGGTACAGCCGTACAATTGCTGTAACTGCTTTCATCATCCGGTTCTGAGCAATACTACAAAAAACCTCTAGGGGTACGATCTTAAAACAATCTGGACAATAAGGAGTGAAATTGAAATGCGTAGTCTAATTCTTGTTTTGTTCGCTTCTGCACTACTAATTGCCTGCAGCGGTGAAAAATCTGAAGAATCTGCGGTTGTTGGTGGCGATACCAGCAGTGAATTGACAGCCCAGGACAAGGTCAGCGATAGCGAATACGCGAAAAAATACGGGGCTGCAATGAAGCAGGCCATGAGCCAAGAGAAAGAAGAATGATAATCCTGCCGGCGTGACGGGGCTTGAAACCCTGTCTGCCGGCTATCTCCAGCTTGGCTTTAGCGTGTTCGGGCGCGGTGCAGGGTTCATGGCCTGAACCGCATCGGCTTTAACTCGGGATACTGCATGAACTGAAACTGCCATATGGCCGGTCGGTCAGCCCTGCCAGTAATCAGGCGTATCCGAATGCCTTTCTGCAGGCTAGAGGTCCGGCACTTCAGTGTATATTCCTTGGATGGGGATCGTTGCAGTTCATGAGCAAACGTACACTTTTTATTGTCTCGGGCCCTTCCGGGTCAGGCAAAACCAGTCTGGTCAAGGCGCTTACTGAAAAAATGCCCGGCACGGTGGTTTCGGTCTCACACACCACCCGGCCTAGACGTCCCGGTGAAGTCGATGGCAAGGATTACTACTTCACAAGCGTGGAAGCGTTCACGGAGATGGTGGAAAACGGCGAATTTCTGGAACGTGCAGAAGTGTTCGGCAATTATTATGGTACTTCCCAGGTATGCGTTCAAAAGCAGCTGGATGAGGGATTCAGGGTCATTCTGGAAATTGACTGGCAGGGCGCTCGGCTGACACGCCAGCGGATGCGCGGCATCATTTCGATATTCATCCTGCCTCCTTCCAGGGAAGAGCTCGAAAAACGCCTGCGTCACCGGGGGCAGGACAGCGATGCGACGATAGCAGGAAGAATGCGCAAGGCGGAAAGCGAAATCAGCCACTACAACGAGTTTGACTACATCGTGCTGAATGAAGATTTTGACCGTGCCCTGGAGGAACTCGTCTGTCTGTTTTCCGACCCTGGCAGTTTCCAGCCTCTTGATGAGGGCAAATTGCAGTCCTTGACCACGGGATTACTGGGGTCGCGCTGGAAGCCGGGAGGCAAATTCGTTACACTCGACTAATTGGCTGATCTGTCTTGATTTAGGAGTAAGGAATGGCTCGTATAACGGTGGAAGATTGTCTGGAGCATGTGGAAAACCGCTTCAAGCTGGTATTGCTGGCAAGTAGCCGGGCACGCCAGCTCGTGCGAGGTGCAGAACCACTTGTACCTTGGGAGAACGACAAGCCCACAGTGGTGGCATTGCGCGAAATCGCGGAGAATCTGGTCAATGACGAGACAATGCGTGAATCATCGGCTGCAATGGCGGAAGGGGATGCGGAATTTGTTGAAGACGAGTTGGCTGCCCTGTATAGCGAGATCAGCCGTGAAATGAACCAGACCGGGTTTGGTCAGGACCAAAAACCCGAAGCTGCAGAAGCGCCCGACAGCTTTCTCAGACAAGGCCTGGACCGTCCCGATGATGCACAGCCTGTGGCAGGAGCAGAGGCTGGACACGAACAGGTGTCCGGTTCGGACTCCGATGCAGGTATGAAAAAATCCGGCTGGCAGCTCCTGGAGTCGCCGGGCCTGGCATCTGATACGGGCTCCGGCTTGTCCCCGGGCGATCCGGATTCGTCATCTGAAGAGGAACAGGGGCCCTAGGTGACCCTCTGACAGGTCCTTGTAGCACCGATGGCTAGTGTTGCAAAATCCGCTAGCGAAAAACTGGTTGCAAATTACCCTTCGCGATTCCTGATCAGTGACCTGTGTGCGTTGCTGGAAACCTACCTGGAACCGCAGTACATCAAGAATGTATATCATGCCTACCTGTTCAGTGCCGCTGCACATGAGGGCCAGACACGCCTTACCGGCGAGCCCTATATCTATCATCCGCTTGCCGTAGCCAGGATCCTGGCCGGAATGCATATGGACTCGCAGACAATTACTGCGGCCATTCTGCACGATGTCATCGAAGACACGGAAACTGCCAAGGAACAGATCACCGATGAGTTTGGCAAGGATGTTGCTGAACTGGTGGACGGGGTCAGCAAACTCACCAATCTGGAATTCGGCTCCAAGCGGGAAGCTCAGGCTGAAAACTTCCGGAAAATGATGCTCGCTTTTGCAAAAGACATACGTGTCATCATTATCAAGCTTGCGGACCGGCTGCACAACATGCGCACGGTAAGCGTGATGAACTATACCAAGCGCAGACGGATCGCGCGTGAAACCCTGGATATCTATGCGCCCATTGCAATGCGGCTGGGGATGCACGAACTGTGCATGGAGCTTGAAGAGCTTTCGTTTCAGATACTGTGGCCACGACGCTACGAGGTGTTACAGGAGTCCGTCAAGCGCACAAATGTCAATCGCAAGAAGCTGTTGCAGGAAGTGGAAAAGAACATCTGCGAGAGGCTGGAAGAAGCGGGCATCGTCAGCAGGATTCACGGACGCGAGAAAAACACGTACAGCATTTACAGGAAGATGAAAGAAAAGCATCTGCAGTTCTCAGAGGTGTTTGACGTCTTTGGCTTCAGGATCGTCGCTGTTGACGTGGACACCTGTTACCGTGTGATCGGTGTGATCCATAACCTGTACAAGCCGGTTCCCGGAAAATTCAAGGACTATATTGCCATCCCCAAGAAAAATGCTTATCAGTCACTGCATACTGTTCTATTCGGGCCGAAAGGGATTCCAATTGAAGTGCAGATCCGCTCCGAAGAAATGGACCAGGTTGCGCAGTCCGGGATTGCTGCGCACTGGATGTACAAGGACAGCAAGGGAGACCATGCTGCACCGCATACACGGACCCGGGAATGGCTCAAGACCGTAGCGGAAATGCAGCACAGCTCCGGCAGTTCGCTTGAATTTCTGGAGAGCGTCAAGATCGACCTGTTTTATGATGAAATCTATGTGTTCACCCCGAGGGGCGACATCATGGAATTACCCACCAATGCCACGGCAGTAGATTTTGCCTATGCTGTGCATTCGGATATCGGAAACCATTGCATTGCAGCCCGGATCAACCGCCGACAGGAACCCTTGAGTACGGTCCTGGAGAATGGGCAAACCATCGACATTATCACTTCGGGCGATGCTCATCCGAATCCAGCCTGGCTGAATTTTATTGTTACCGCCAAGGCGCGCACAAATATCCGCAGTTACCTCAAGAATCTGCAGAAAGAGGAAGCGGGTGAACTGGGTCTGCGGCTGCTGAACCAAGCGCTACAGGCGTATGAAAAAACCTGGGAAGATGTCGGCAAGCGGGATCTCGCACATTTGCTTGATGAGCTGCAACTGGAATCCGAGCAGCAGTTGTTTGAAGAAGTGGGACTGGGGGACCGCTTGGCACCGTTTGTGATCAAACACTTGGTCTCGCGGCGCAGTCGGTGGATCCGCTTGCGCCGCAGGAGCGAAAAAAAGAAGCCCCTGGCGATCCGTGGCACGGAAGGCATGGTAGTGAGCTACGGGAAATGCTGTCACCCCATCCCTGGCGATCCGGTAGTCGGCGTGATGACTGCGGGCAAGGGTCTGGTCGTGCATTTCATCAAGTGCCGCAATATTGGCAGGAGCAGTCGGAACAAATGGATTCACGTCTACTGGGACAGCAATCCAGGCAGCGAATTTTCTGCGGAAATCAGCATCAAGACGGCCAATGAGCCGGGTGTACTGGCCGTGGTGGCTGCCAGGATCTCGGAAGAAAGCTCCAATATCGAAAACATCATGGCGGATGAAAAATATGGCGCAACGACTACCATTACCGTTTTGCTCACGGTCAGGGACCGTGATCACCTGGCCCGAATTATCCGGGCTGTCCGCAACACGCCGAAAATCTACAAGGTTAAACGTATTTGAAAAGGAGATGTACACATGGCGCGCGAGATCATTGCAACCGAGCATGCACCCCAGGCCATAGGCACTTATTCTCAGGCAGTCAAGGTCGGTAATACGGTATACCTGTCCGGCCAGATCCCTCTTGAGCCAGTCTCCATGAAGCTTGTAGATCAGGATATGCGGGCACAGATTTCCCAGGTATTTGACAACCTTCAGGCCGTGGCTCAGGCTGCTGGCGGCACCCTGAACCAAGTCGTGAAACTGAATATCTTCCTGACTGATCTCGCTCATTTCCCCGTGGTCAATGAAGTCATGTCCAAATACTTTGCAACGCCCTACCCGGCACGTGCGGCCATCGGTGTGGCTGCGTTGCCCAAAGGCGCAGGGGTAGAAATGGATGCCATCATGCACCTGGACTGAACAGTTTGCACGTGTTGTCCGTCGAGTCGTATTTGCTTTGAATGAACCGGTATGAGCGCTCCTTGAGCAGCGATACGTTTCCTCCTGTCACTGTTCTCAAGGGGGTTGGCTCCAAAATCAGGGGGCATCTGCAGCGTTTGCGGATCTACACCCTGCAGGACCTGCTTTTCCATCTACCGATCCGTTATCAGGACCGCACGCGCATCCGGTCTATCGGCACCTTGCAGCCTGGAGACGAGTGTGTCCTGATTGGCACGGTTGAACACAGTGAAACGGTCTACCGGAAGCGGCGCATGCTGCTGGCCAGTGTGAGCGACGGCACGGGCAGGATCCTGCTGCGGTTTTTTTATTTCAGCAAGGCCCAGCATGAAAATCTGGCGTCCGGTGCAAGTATTCGCTGCTTCGGAGAGGTCAGGCGTGGGGTCAAGGGCTTGGAAATGGTGCATCCGGAATATGAGGTTCATCCAGAGCGTGCAGCAATCAAAGTCGAGGACCACCTGACCCCGATCTATCCGACAACGGAAGGCCTGCATCAACTCATTTTGCGTCGCCTGACCACGCAGGCATTGCGCTGGCTCGAAGGTGATCGGGTACCTGAACTTGATTTGCTGCCGGTTCCACCTGAAATCGATGGCCAGCAGGTCTCGATCATCGAGGCCCTGAGATTCGTGCATCGTCCTCCGCCCGAAGCCAATACCCAGGCATTGGCTTCGGGCGTCCATGTGATGCAGCGCCGACTGGCCTTTGAGGAATTGCTTGCACAGCAGCTGAGCCTGCACAAGCTCAGACTTCAGATCCAAAAGCAGCCCGCAATCCCCATTGCACCTTCCGGCAGGCTGTATACCCAGGTGGTCGAAAGTCTGGAATTCGATCTCACTGCTGCCCAACTGCGTGTGATTGAAGCAGTCTTTGCAGACCTGGAAAACCCTTATCCCATGTTGCGCCTGGTGCAGGGTGATGTGGGCAGCGGAAAGACACTGATTGCTTTGGCAGCCTGTCTGCAAGTGATCGAAGCCGGCTACCAGGCTGTTGTGATGGCTCCTACGGAAATCCTGGCTGAACAGCATGTGCAGGTGTTTTCGAACTGGCTGACACCTCTGGGCGTGCAGTTGGGCTGGCTGTCTGGCAGGATGACGGCAGGCAAGAGCAGTGAAATGAAGGCGCAGATTGCCAATGGCCAGGCACAGGCTATCGTAGGAACTCATGCCTTGTTCCAGCAAGGCGTGACCTTCAAGAGTCTGGCCCTGGTGGTGGTCGACGAGCAGCACCGATTCGGGGTGCACCAGCGCCTGGCCTTGCGTGAAAAAGGTATACAGGGTGCCTTGCACCCGCATCAACTGATCATGACTGCCACCCCGATTCCCCGTACCCTGGCCATGACGGCGTATGCGGACCTGGACTATTCAGTAATCGATGAGCTGCCACCCGGGCGCAAGCCGGTCAGCACCATTGCAGTGCCACAGGAAAGACGACATGAGGTGGTCGCACGGGTCTCCAGTGCCTGTAGACATGGCCAGCAGGCTTACTGGGTCTGCACACTGGTCGAGGAATCGGAAGCAATGCAGTGTCAGGCGGCAGAAGACGTGTACCGGGAACTCAACAGCTGTCTGGAAGGTGTTACGGTCGGACTCGTGCACGGGCGCATGAAGGGAAAGGAAAAAAATGCAGTGATGCAAGATTTTGCACACCGCAGGATTGATCTGCTGGTGGCAACTACTGTGATCGAGGTCGGGGTCGATGTGGCCAATGCCAGCCTGATGATCATCGAGAATGCAGAGCGGCTGGGTCTGGCACAACTGCACCAGTTACGCGGGCGAGTTGGGAGGGGCAGCCGGGAAAGCAGTTGTGTGCTGCTTTTCAGTTCCCCGCTTACGCAGAATGCCAAGTTGCGTATCGACACCATGCGAGCCACCACCAACGGATTCAGGATTGCCCAGGTCGATCTGGAAATCCGTGGGCCGGGTGAAGTACTAGGTACCCGACAGACGGGCATGCTGCAATTGCGGATCGCAAATATCCTGCGGGATCAGGACCTGATCCCGCAGGTGCAGGAATGTGCAAAGATGCTTTTTACCGGACATCCGCACCAAGTGGATGCCCTGATTGACAGGTGGCTGGGAAAATCGATGGAGTTCGGTCAGGTGTAGCCAGCACGCATTTCAGCAGGTGGCCTATATTCCGAAGGTGCCGATCAGGATGGTGGCCACATAGATTCCGCACAGGCCCAGCAAGGCGAGCAGGCACAGGTTATTGATCCATCCTGATTTTCTTGAGAACAGGATGCTGGCACTGAAAATCATGCCCAGTGCGGCGACGGCGAAGGATATCCAGAATACGGTGTTGACGCAGGTGGTCTGACAGCTGCGCTCGTCAAAGGTGCCGGACAACAGTTGCACGACCAGAAATATCGCCAGCAACCAACTCGTGACTGCACTGAGAACAGGAATCATCGTATTTGGTGTCATGACTGCTGCCGAATTTATTTTCAATTCACTGCCCGGTTGCTGCGTACCCTGCTCCTGGACGAATTATGCCATATCGGAAAGCCTGATGTACCCGGTAATTGTGCTAGAACTCAAAGCAGGACATGGATCATGTGGTTGCGGACCGTGCAGGTCAGGGCCCGAAGATGCTGGTTCCTGCACGGACCGTACAGGCACAAGCCGTCCCTGATCTGAAACAGGGCACCGTGATTGGCGCACTGGATATAATTTCCCTCCTCGTCCAGAAAACAGTCGGGCGTCCAGTCCAGCGGCCCCCCCGTATGCGGGCAGGAATTTTCATAGGCATATACTTTCTTGTTTTTCTTGACGACAAGGATGCTGATCCGTGTACCATATATCTCGATAAACAGACCCTTACTGCCCGGATCGGGTATTTCATCATAGCTACATAATTGTTTTTGTATGCTGGTCATGGCAATTTAAATATTCTTCATATCAATACATAATTAAACTGAACTGGAAAACTATGCAAAATCCAAACAGCTTCCCGACATCCGAACAGGCTGAAGAGGCCTTTTACCGCTCGTTTCATCAGGGGGACATCGAGTTGATGATGTCCGTCTGGTGCCAGGACAGGGATATTGTCTGCATCCACCCGGGCGGCACCCGCCTGCAGGGCGGGGCACACATCCGCAAAAGCTGGGAGCAGATATTTTCCTGTGACCAGAACATCGAGTTAGGCATCAATCGAAAGAAGATCATGCGCGAACAGGACGTTGCCATCCATCATGTTGTCGAGGACATCCTGATAGACGGTGAGGTGCAGTCGGAGATCTTTGCCACGAACGTCTACGTCAGGGTCAAGAACAGCTGGCATATGATCCTTCATCATGCATCAGCCGAACTGTATACCGTCTTGGAGTCGCAGTTCGATGAGACGGAAGAGGCGCAGATCATTCACTAGCTCCTGGTGCGGTTTCAATACAGGTAGTAAAAGATCAGGTATACGCCGAGCAGGAAGGCTACCCACAGGACCATACTTCCGGTTGGCCAGGTTTTCGCAAGCAGGCCCTGCGGTCCATGATGACGGTGCAGGCGCGCCGCCGCTTCAAATGAAAGTTTCTTAATCGAGATGAATATACCCTTCTCGCCGGATGCGACCGATTTCAGGGTTTGGCGTGCCAGCCACGCCCCCGGTTTGCGGTACAGCCAGTCCGCATCGATGTTCACGGAATGCAATTCAGGAGGGTAGATACCCTGTCGAAGCAGCCAGGTAAACGCGAGTGCCGAGAACAACAACAACTGGAGCTGGGTGATGACATGCGTGAAGGTAAATGGCTCATATTCCGTCTGATAGGGCAGCAGTGCATACAGGGTCTGCGGAAAGATCCCGATACACATCGACACGGCTGCGGCCAACGCCATTGCGATCAGCATGCTAACCGGTGCCTCCTTGCAGCGAATGCCGCTGTCATGGGCAAAGAATGCAAAAAACGGAATTTTGATTCCGGCATGGTGGAATACCCCGGCTGAGGCGAACAGCATAACCAACCAGGCAAGCGTAAGGCCTTCATGGGCTGCAGCTTCCATGATCATCGATTTGGTAACGAATGCGCTGAACAAGGGGAAGGCCGAGATGGAAGCTGCACCGATGATGCAAAAGCCGGTTGTATACGGCATGGATTTGTACAGCCCTCCCAGGTCCGAACCATTGATCTTTCCAGTGCGCAGCAGCACTGCGCCCATACTCATGAACAGCAGTCCCTTGAACAGGATGTCTGCAAACGCGTGGGCTGCAGTACCGTTGAGTGCCAGTTCAGTACCGATACCCACTCCAACCACCATGAATCCCAACTGGTTAATCATGCTGTACGTCAGCACCCGGCGCAGGTCATTTTCGATCACAGCATAGAAAATCGGAAAGGCAGTCATGATCAACCCGATCCAGATCAGAATTTCCGTTCCCGGAAACGCCGTGGCCAGCGCATAGACTGCCATTTTGGTAGTAAAGGCCGATAGCACCACCGTTCCAGTCTCCGTGGCTTCCGGGTAGGCGTCGACCAGCCAACTGTGTAACAGTGGAAATGCGCACTTGATTCCAAAGGCCAGGAAGATGAGCAGGCCTCCCGGACTGTTCAGGTCCAGCCGGGTAAATTCAATTGACCCGCCGGCACGGGCATGCAGGATGATTCCGGCCAGCAGCAGGAACCCTGAGATAACCTGTATGATCAGGTAGCGCATGCCTGCCCGATAGGATGACGGGGTGCGCCGCGCCCAGATCAGGAATACCGAAGAAACGGCAGCGGCTTCCCAGTATATGAAAAGGGTCACCAGGTCACCGGCCAGCACTACACCGAGTGCACAGCCTGCATAGACCAGGCCAATGGCCTGTTGCAGGCTGTCACGCAGGTGCAAGGAATACACTGTTGCGATGAAGGCTGCAATGTGGAAGATCACCGCGAACATGAAACTGAGCCTGTCCATGTGCAGTGTCATGAGGGTCAGGTCAAAAACTTCAACTTCTGCATGACTGCCTGCGGGCAGGGTATACAGCTGCACAAAAGACAGGACCGGTAGCAGCAGTGTATACACTGTGCGCACGTTGCCTTTCAGGACCGGAATCAGTAACGGTCCCAGCACCAGGATCAGTGCCGGATTCAGGTTAGTGATCACCGTAGTATTCCTCGTTCCGTTTCACGATTTTCCTCATTTGCTTGGCCAGCAGCACCAGGGCGACGCATGCTATGAAGCCGAACCAGGCAAAAAAACCGAACCAGTTTTCAAACGGAAAGTTTGTATGTTTGTGGTAGAGAAAATCGAGCAGGATCAATACGGTGCACAGCGCATACAGGCCATACACAAGTCGGTTGACGTTACCGGATTTGTCCAGCCAGTATCTTTTTTCCGGAGTGTTCATGGGTTGAAAACGGGGTAAAGAAAATCATAAAGGGGCTGTATGTAGAAAAATAGCAGCACGGTACCTGCAGCGGTCGCGCACAGCGGGATCAGGCATGCCAGGGGAGCTTCCCTGATTCCAGGACCGGCCGCGGCCACATCGGGACTAGGCGGCTTGAAGAACGCGCGCAGGGCCACGGGCAGAAGATAGGCGCAGTTCAACAGGGTGCTCAGCCCGAAAGCGCCAAGCACGATGTAGTGCTGGGTGCTGGCACTGCCTTCAACCAGCAGCCACTTGCTCCAGCTGCCTGCGAACGGAGGTAAACCGATCACGCTTAATGCCCCGAGCAGATACGCGGCGAATGTAAACGGCATCTTGTGTCCCAGGCCATTGAACTGGCTGACATGTGTGCATTTCGTTGCAGTGTAGATTGCTCCAGCACAAAAAAACAACGTGATCTTGCCAAAAGCATGCGTAACGATATGCAGGGCTCCACCCAGGGCTGCCGCCGGCCAGGCCAGTGCCGCTCCGATAACGATATACGAGAGTTGGCTGATAGTGGAATAGGCTAGGCGTGCTTTCAGGTTATCCTTGCTCAGTGCAATCACTGAAGCGATCAGCATGGTGGCGACTGCCAGCCACAGCACCCAGACTGATGCATCCTGTTCAGCGATGAAGTCTATTCCGAAGACATACACGGAAATCTTCAGCACGGAGAATACACCGGCCTTGACCACAGCAACGGCATGCAGCAGCGCGCTGACCGGGGTAGGGGCTACCATGGCAGCCGGCAGCCATCGGTGAAACGGCATCAGGGCCGCCTTGCCGATTCCAAGCATGAACAGGGTGAACAGCAGTACCGATGCAGTTCCTCCGAGCTTGCCTTCCAGAATACCGCCGGACACGAAATCCAGGGTGCCTGCCTGGATCCAGGTAATGACCAGGGCACTCAGGAAAAACATGATCGATGTGCCAAGTAGGACGCCCAGGTAGATGCGCCCCCCGCTTTGTGCTTCCGAGGTTTGCTTGTGTGTCACCAGCGGGTAGGTACACAGGGTCAGGGTTTCATAAAAAATGAACAGCGTAAACAGGTTGGCTGCAAGGGCGATGCCCATGGCTGATGCAATCGACATGGCAAAGAACAGGTAAAACCGGGTCTGGTTTTTCTCGGCATTGCCGTTCAGGTAGCCGATCGAGTAGACCGTGGTGATGACCCACAGTCCGGATGCAAGCAATGCAAAGACTAGTCCGAGTGGCTCCAGGTGAAAGGCAATGGAAAGTCCTGGAGAAATTTCCAGCAGGGTTCGCAAATGGTCCTGCGCTGGATCGAGGCCAAGCAACTGGGTGATGTACAGGAACAGGAGAACGCCAGCGAGAATCGAGCTGGCCTCGCGCAGCCTCGGCCGGCTATGGAAGGCAAGTACGAATATCCCTCCGAGCAGGGGAATCAGGATGGCCAGTTCAAGGTGCTCGAGAAATTGCATCATCACTTAGGGGAAGATTGCATGGATAGCTGTGCTTGCAAAGTTATAGCTGAATGATGTGTTCAGGCCAAGATAGAAGTTGCCTGCAACCAGCACCCAAAGGGGGATCAGCATTGCCAAGGGTGCTTCCCGAATTGCAGAGGTGTGTAAGGCGACTTTCACTGGAGTTCTGAAATAGGCCTGTTCGATAATTTTCCAGATGTACAGGATGGCCAGCAGGGATCCGCCTACTACCACCACTGCGCCCAGCCAGTGGCCCTGTTCGATGGCCGCAGACAGTACATACCACTTGCTGATGAACCCTGCAGTAAGCGGGACGCCGATCAACCCCAGGCCCAGGAGCACAATTGCCGCCATGGTCCAGGGCATGCGCCTGCCCAGGCCCGCAAAATCTTCGAGTTGCACCGAGTTGATCCGGAATACGATGCACGCCATGGCCAGAAACAGACCACCCTTGATCAGTGCGTGATTCAGCAAATATACCATGCTGGCAATGCTGCCTTCCTTGGAAGCCAGGCTGATTCCCAGGGTCATATACCCGATCTGGGCTACACTGGAATAGGCCAGCATGCGTTTGATATTGTCCTGGAAAATCGCAACAAAGGAGGCGGTAAGGATGGCGACAATGGACAGGGGCAGCAGGATCCTGCCCAGATGGAATGACTCGAAGGAGACCTCCGGGGGAAACAGGCCAAAGAAGAACCGGAACAGCAGATACAGGGAAACCTTGGTCGCTGTAGCGGACAGGAACACGGTGATCATCGAGGGTGCGTACGCGTAGGCATTGGGAAGCCACAGATGCAGGGGGAACAGGGCAAGTTTCAATGAAATTCCTGCGGTGAGAAAGGCAAATGCGGCATGCAGCGTTCTGGAACCGGTGATGCCCGGGATTTTTTGCTGCAGGTCCAGGATGTTCAGGGTTCCGGTAAGCATGTACAGCAGGCCAACGCCGATCAAAATGAACGTGGCACCGATCGTCCCCATGATCAGGTACTGGTATGCGGATGTCAGAGCCCTGCGGTCCCGGCCCATTGCGATCAGTGCATAGGACGAAAGGGAACTGATTTCCAGGAATACAAATATATTGAAAGCATCCCCGGTTGCAGCGATGCCTAGCAGGCCGGTCAGGCACAGCAGGTAGGCAGAATAAAACAGGCCGGATTTCTCGCGGGAAACTTCCTGTTCGATGCTCTTGCGTGCGGCCAGCATGGTGATGCTGGCGGTTGCACTGACGATGATCAGTACATATGCACTTAAATGATCAATCCGGTATTCAATCCCCAGGGGGGGTACCCAGCCACCCAGGTGATAGGACAGCACACCATGTACGGACACCTCGCGTGCCAGTAGCAGGGCCATGACAAATGAGGCGATGCTTACGGCAGTCGCCAGCAGCCAGGCCCAGCTTGCACGGGTGACCAGCATGCACACGGGTGCGCTGATCAGGGGGATGATGACTTGTAACGCGGGAAGGTGATCCAGCACTAGGTTTCGTCCTGAATGTCATCCTGTCCGTGAATCAGGGTTTCGTCCACGGTGCCGTAGGCCCGGTGAATTTTGGCAACGAGGGCAAGTCCCAGTGCAGTGGTTGAAACGCCTACCACGATTGCAGTCAGGATCAGGACATGCGGCAGGGGGTTGGAGTATACGCTTGCCTCGTCGGTGAGTATGGGTGCGGTGCCGCCTTTTACCTTGCTCATGGAGATGAACAGCACGAATACCGAGGTCTGGAATATATTCAGTCCGATGATTTTCTTGATCAGGTTGGAGTCGGAGATGACGATGTAAAACCCCATCATCATCAGGATGATGACGACCCAGTAATTGAAATATCCTTCAATCACCGGCTACTCGCAGAACTCGTCCAGTACGTAAAAAATCGTAATCATGACGGCGGCAACCGTTATGCCCACTCCCAGTTCAATCAGGAAGATCCCCAGGTGCTGGGCGTGCTGGGGGCTGTGCAGCAGCACGTTGTAGTCGAGAAAGGTTCCACCCCGCAGCATCGTTGCAACACCCACACCCGAATACAGCAGTACCCCTGCGGCAATGTATACCCGGACGGTAGCTAAGGGCAGGATGCGCTGGGCCTTGTGCCTGCCGTATACGAGTGCGTACAGGATTACGGCCGCAGCAAAAATGACGCCTGCCTGGAAGCCGCCGCCCGGTCCGTACTCTCCGTGGAACTGCACATACAGGGCGAACAGCAATACGGCGGGGATGATGATCTTGCATACCTCGCGTAATATCAGGCCTGCACTGGTATCCATTATTTGCGCCCGCTTCCAGTTGTCCTTCCAAGCAGCAGCAGCACACCGACTGCAGCCGTGAAGATCACGATGACTTCTCCCAGCGTGTCGTAGCCCCGGTAGCTTGCCAGGACAGACGTGACGACGTTGGGGATGCCGATTTCCTCAGCGCTCTGCGTGAGGTAATGCGGGGCGACATGAGTATGAATCGGGGCGCCGGGGTCGCCAAATGGCGGCATGTCCAAGGTACCGTAAATCAGCGCCGCACCGGTGATGGTGATGACAGCCAGAGGCAGGAATCTTCCGTGCCTGCTGACGGTCTGTTTGCGGCCTGTGACGGCAATAGCCCCCAACAGCAGCACGGTGGTGATCCCGGCCCCTACCGCCGCCTCGGTGAACGCCACGTCAACTGCGTCCATGGTTACGAACAGTCCGGCTGAAAGCAGGCTGTAGATGCCGCTGGACAATGCGATGGCCAGCAGGCTTTGCAGGCGTATTAATACCACCACAATGAGGATCATCAGTGTCAGCAGGGAGAAATTGACGATAGTTGCGATGTCCATGGGCTCTTGACGGTTAGGCCTGCTTGCGGGGCGACTCCGATTCAGGGTCATTTTCGTTGAGCACAGCAGTGTGTGCCAGGGCATGTACTGCAGTCGGACCTGTCAGCATCATGAACAGCAGGATCAGTATCAGTTTTGCGATGACCAGCAAGTCCTGTGTCTGTGTAAGCAGGCCCAGCAAGACCAGTATTGTACCTAGGCTGTCGATGATCGAGGCTGCATGTACCCGGGAATAGAAATCGGGCAGGCGCATGAGCCCCAGGGTGCCGATCAGGCAGAATGCACTGCCCAGTACAAGCAGTATCCAGCTTACTATGAACATGCCCGAACCCTCATCTTATTTATCTACAGCCTTGCCCAGGCTCCGGTATCGAAACAGTTTCAGTACTGCAATCGTGGAGATGAAATTGGTCAGCGCATAGAGCAGTGCGATATCCAGGAAGTCCGGACGCTCGACCAGAAACCCGAACAGCGCAATCAGCAGCACGATTGCGGTACCAAACGTGTTGACGGCCAGGATGCGGTCGAAAATGGTTGGTCCGAGCGCCACACGGATCAGCAGAAAAAACATGACGATCAGGATGGCGATGAATGTGACTGCAAACATGTGAATTGACGGCTGATCAGGAGGTGCCGGGCCAGTTCTGAAGGGCGGAGATACGCTTTTTCATTTCTCCCTGCTGCAGGCTCTCTGCTATTTCTGTTGTGAGCGAATGTACTTCAATGGACTCGTCATCAGTGTTCAAGGTGTATGTGCCGGGAGTCAATGTGATGCAGTTTGCATACGTGGTCTTGGCCGTGTCATTGAGGTGTGCTGTGGACACAATGCTTTTGTTGGGAGAAATCGGCAGCTTCGGATGCAGGATTTTCCAGCTGACATTCAGGTTGGAGCGAAATACTTCCAGAAAAAACCAGGGCAGGAATCTCGGCAGGTTGAAACTGAGCTTCATTGTGTTGAAATTCCGGTCAGTCAGTGCGAGCCTGTGTACTAGCCAGGCAACAAACAGGCAGCTCCCCAGGCCAAGGCCCAGCAACAGGATATCCATGTGGCCAGACAGCAGTACCCAAAGCAGAAGTAACAGGGATGCCGCTATCAGTATGCGAATCAGCATGGCTTGCAGTCAGACGGTGAATGGTTCATGGTGCAGAATACGTATGTCAGTGGCACTGTTCAAGCTGGCAGCGTTCATGGTGCCCGGGCAGTCAGTTCCAGCCCCTTTTTTGCACACCGGTGCGCGTCCTCGGTCTCATCGAGATGTTCATGCAAGGCGGCAAGCTCGGCATACGTTTCGGGCAAGGGCTCTCGACTCAGGCTTGATTCAAGATAGCTTTTGGCCTTGCCCCAGAGTTGTGCGTGTTTGCACAGGCGCCCCAGGGTCAGGTGCAACGTGGCATCCTGATCGTGCTCTTTGATCCACTGTTCTGCCTGATGGAGTGCGCGGGTGGCGTTTGCATGCTCCAGCAGGCCATACAGGCGGACCAGCCCGGTATTCCACCGGCTGTTCAGGATGTCGACAGCCAGTGCGGCCGCGGCCCGCAGTCTGCCCTCGTCGCGAAGTGCCTCGGCATAGGCAACGGCCAGTGCATCATCGGCCTCGATGATATCCTTGTGCCGTGCGCCCAGATGTTCAATGTCCTCGGCAGTCTCTCCTTTTCGGACCGCCTCAAGCAGGCCTCGTACAGCGCTTTCCTGGATCCTCTCCCGCGTAGCGGGGTCAACGTCCTGGTTTTTTTTCAGGTCCGGTATGATGCGGGCAAGCTGCTGCCAGTCCTGCAGCTGTGCATAGGCCCCGGCAATCAAGCCTGCTATTTTGGAGTTGTTGCGGATTTTCCCGCTGTGCGGCTCGATACATGCCAGTACCTGTTCAGGCTGGCCCTGTCCCAGCAGAAGTTCCGCATGCAGTATGTCCAGAGCGGCCTGCTGCTTTTCAGTCATGCAGTTTTTTGCCTGGTCGAGGTAGTGGTCACGCATGCCATCATTGCCGGATTGCTGTGCAGCCTTCGCGGCCCACAGGTAGTTGATGTACGGGCTGACCGCATGTTCTGCTGCACGTGCCAGCAGTTTTTCCGACTGGGCCCAGTCACCTGAAACAAACCGGGTCAGGCCCTTTCGGGTGTCCTGGTCCGCCTTGCGCTGCCTGTGCCGGGACTGTGCTGCCTGGATTCGCGTGGGTGCATGAAACACCAGGCCCAGCAGACGCAACAACAGGTACAGCACCGCAAACCCGATACATGCACCGATGACGAACACGACCAGGGGCAATTCAATGGTAATGTCGCCATACGTGAAAATTGCAAGGCCGGGAGCCTGCATGACATACAGTACAATCCCGGCAAAGAGGATCAGGAACAAGACAAGCAATAACAGTGCGCGCAGCATTTAAAGGTTCTCGATTGTCTCCAGGAACTCGGCAAGAAGGGCGGCGGGTTTGCTGATATCTGGCAGTTCCGGTTCGAGGTTGATGGCGTTCAACTTGTCGAGTTCATCGCTGAGACCGCCAGTGTCTGTCAGGAAATCCGTGGTTCGCAGCCACGCAAGGGCCGCCTCAAGCTCGAGGTGGTAACTTTCATCGTCCCGACTTGCAAGGGCGTATTTCGCTGCGAGCAGCCGGGTGCGCAAAAATTCGTAGGCATACTGCCTTTCCTGGTGACTGACAAATACTTTTGACTTTTGGTCCTTGCGGGTGATGGTGACGGAGCGGTTCACGGAGTCTTTCACATTCTCCATCAGCCGTTTCCATGCCGGCAGCTCACCTTCATCACGATTCGCACTGTGTGGCTCGGGCGCAGCATCGTGCGGAGGCACGGGATCATCACTGATCGGCCTCATGCCGGCCAAAAGGTTGTTGAACTGCAGGCTGATCCCCACCCAGTCCGGGTCGGGAATCTTTTTGAGTTTGCCGATCTGTATGGAAATCGATTCGCGTACCGGTAAAAGGCGCGGGTCGTTGAGTTCGTGCAGACGTGAACTGGCCGTGTCCAGGGCCGTGACGGCGCCTTCAATGTCGCGTTCAATGCGTAATCGGTGGTTGGCGATGTGCAGGACATGCAGCGCCTCTTTGAGTCCCCAGCCAAACTGGCTGCGGTTGACCCGGGTAAGGGTTTCTTCTATGAATTCCCGGAGGTTTTCCTGCCTGCCAGCCTGTTGTTCCACCTGCTCTGCCAGCCCGGTCAGTGTTCGGTCCAGTATCGCCACCTGTTCCTGCAGTTCCTGTTTGAAGTTTTGGAATTTCGCACTCTCGTCAATGGTGGCAATGTCATGGGCAATGGACTGACGGCCCACTGCGGCCTGGTCGAGACGCTTGTTCAGTTCAAGCCAGGCATAGTATCCTGCGCCGCCTCCGGCCAGCAGCAAAAGCCCGACCAGGGTTGAAAAAATCAGACCCGCATGCAGGCTCCTCGCGCCTCGTGCTTTCGTGTCGTCCGGTGCAGGCTTGGGGGGTGTCGGTGCTTGCTTGGTTTCCATAGTCTTGCGTACTGGTCGTCAATGCTGCTCTCTGGCCCAGGCCAGCAGGGCATCAAGCATGGCGGCATCGCTGGCATTTGCAGCTATTATAGGGGTTTTTGTGAAGCCCATGGTGGTGCAGTCCCGGGCGATGCGCGTACTGCCTGCAATCAGGGTAGCCTTTTCCAGCCAGGCCTGTTCATCCTCTGTGCACAGTGCCCGCAGGTTTTGCATGGACTCGCCACTGTAGGCCAGGACTGCAGTGCTTTTCTCGGGGTAGATGCACAGGTTCTGTGCAGGCCGTGTGGTCGGGCGAAGGCGCTGGTACACCTCGGCGATTTCAACCCGCACCCCCCGGGCACGAAGCTCGCGGGCAAGGTGCTCGCGCCCGCCAACTCCTCTGATGATCAGGATATTCTGTCCGTGCAGGCCCTCGTGTGCCAGCAGGTCTTCGCTGCTGAATCCGGACTCGGGCATGATATCAGCCTGCAAGCCATAGTGCTCAAGGGCGGTCCGGGTTGCAGGCCCCATTGCCGCAATGCACCGCGCGCAAAAAGTCATGTGCAGTGAGCGCAGCAACTGCATCGCATGGTGTACGGCGTTAGCACTGCTGAAAATGATCGTGTCGTATTCCGCAAGGTTTTGCAGCACCCTTGTTGCAGGCCCGGTATCCTCCGGAGCACGGATAATGAGGGAAGGAAAACGGACAACCGTTGCTTGGTGATACTCCAGGGATGCAAGCATGTTCCGGGACTGGGCGAGCGGGCGGGTGAGAAGTACCGTTTTGCCGGCGAGGGGTTCAAGTCCAGACATGCCTGTCACCGGAATGTACTCGTTTGGATCCTGTCATTACCGCTCCTGCTCAGGGTAGTGCCGCCAGGATCTCGTCCGCGCCCTGTGTGCGCAGGGCTTCGGCGACCCGCCGGCCCAGCTTGACGGGGTTCTTTTTGCTGCCGGTGTCCTGGCTGCGACAGATCCTGCCACCGTCGGGGTCACCCACCAGTGCGCGTAGTGTAAGCTGTTCTTGATCCAGCTCGGCAAAACCTGCGATTGGCAGTTGGCATCCCCCCTCCAGCGCCCGACTGACAGCTCGTTCCGCTAGGACGCATGCTTGGGTGTCCTTGTGATTGAGTGGCTGGATCATGGATTCGATGACCGGGTCATCATGCCTGCATTCAATGCCGATCGCGCCCTGTCCGATTGCGGGCAACAGTTCGTCCGCGCTCAGGCAGGCTTGGATGCGCTCTGCAAGGCCCAGACGTTTCAGTCCGGCCACAGCAAGTATGATTGCGTCATACTCTCCCCGATCAAGCCTGGCCAGGCGTGTACCGACGTTGCCCCGTAACAGCTTGATCTCAAGATCGGGTGATGAGGCCTTGAGCTGGCAGGCCCGGCGCAGGCTTGAAGTTCCCACGGTGGCGTGTTTCGGCAATGCATCAAGCGTTCGGTAACGGGTGGAAACCAGTGCATCGTGTGGATTTTCGCGCTCCAGCATGACCGGCAGGTGCAGCTCGGAAGGAAGTTCAATGGGCACGTCTTTCATGGAATGCACAGCAATGTCTGCACGGTTTTCCAGCAGCGCAAGCTCCAGTTCCTTTACAAAAAGGCCCTTTCCGCCCTGTGTTGCCAGAGACTTCTGCAAAAGGTGATCTCCCGTGGTGGTCATCCTTACCAGTTCGGTTGAAAGGGCATGGTGGACTTGGCGCAGTTGCCGCGAGACTTCCTCTGCTTGCCATAGGGCAAGGGCGCTGTTACGGGTAGCGATTCGTATATGCACAGGGTACGGCTTGTGCTCTCTCTGTCGAGTCATTCAGGGATGGCGTACTGTGCGGCATTTTCTACCGGTTTGGAAGCAAAATTTCATGGTTCGGCTCGCGCCAGGCGCGCCCCATAAGGCTTTATTGCTGGACGAGTTGCAGGCCGGACACCTTCATCTACAAATTCTCAAGTCAGATCAGCGATGACTTCACGCCAGAGATCCAGTTCGGGTATGCCTGGCTTACGCTTGCCGAAAAACATGGCAATGAGCTCGCTGTCCTTGTCGAAGACTTCCAAGGCGGTAACGACACCGTCTTCGGTAGGTTTTTTTGTGACCCAGGTGCGGGCAATCTGGTCTTCACGCAGGTGCAGGTTGAATTTTGAATCGAGAACGTTATACCACGGTCCGTGCTCTACCAGTTTTTTCACCACTCCGGTATGTATCTGGATGCAGCCGCGATTGCCGACAAAAACCATGATTTCACATTGTCTGTCGCGCGCCTGTTCCAGTACGCGGCGGGCGGTGTCGTTCATGACCTGATAGGCAAATTCCTGGCCTACTCCTTCCAGAGCCTGTTCCCTTCCGACACCGAATTGACGGAGCATCGGCTTGAAGTCATGAGTGTCTTTCAGATTTTTCCACGCCATGCGCAATCCTTCCCAGTCAATCCTGCTGTACGGTGGGTTGGAGGAGTTTTTCTCATACGCCTCAACTTCAATATATGCATCCTGTCTGGCATGCCGATGCTTTGCAATCAGGGTTTCATACGCGGCTGTATTGGATTTAGGAGTCAGGTAAATCTTGTGGATTGCCTGACCAGCTTTGTCGAAAAACTGGAGACTTTTGCGCACACCGCTTCGGCCTTGTTCGATCGTGGAAAAGCAGTATTTCCAGTGCTCCAAGAACAGGCGCAGGTCGATATCCGGGTTCAGGAACAATCCCATTGCCTTTTTGCCATGGCTGAAGAAGTGGCAATTGTCATAAATCCCCTTGCGTTCGTGCACACAGGATTCATTGCGGGTAAGAGCCATGACTTCACCAAGCGTCAACACGCTTTTCAGGATAGCTTGCACATTATCAGCTAGGCGCGTAGTTCCTGTACCGACATGCGCGGCCAGCAAGCTGCCTTCGGGTACCCCGAGTTCCCCTGCGGCATTCCGGGCCCGTATTCCCGGTTTTCGCTGTTTCAGGAGCTGATACTGCGATTTCAGTTCGCTGGTTAAATTGTCACTTGATTTCTTGGCGGCATGCTCCATCATTTCCTCCATGGGTTTTCGACAGCAGTACGTACTGCACGGATTACAATTTTTACGACAACGAGCGCGACATGTCCAGCAGGTGATTTCCGAAAAATTCCGCTTCCTTCAGTTTACCCGGAATGCCGCCTGGCAGTTCAATAATCCCGTTTTCATGAAGAAATCGTTGAGCTTTGGCTTGTTTGGGGGATAATCCCTTTTTTGGTTACTGGAATCGGGTGGGATGAAGGAAAAAAGCTCAAAACCTTGGGGAGGGCGGTTTTTGGAAGCGACCGACGAATTTGTCGAGCAGTTCAATGCGTCGGTGGGGTTCGATAAACGGCTGTACAGGCAGGACATTCTTGTCTCCCGGGTGCATGCCCGGATGCTTGCCCGGATCGGTATTCTGGATGATCAGGACTGCGACAGGCTGATGCAGGCCTTGGATACGGTTGCAGCAGAAATCGAGACCGGCTCGTTTCCCTGGGACTGCGCCCTCGAAGACGTGCACATGAATATCGAGTCACGACTGGTCGAACTGGTGGGAGATGTCGGTAAACGGCTCCATACTGGCCGTTCACGAAATGATCAGGTCGCCACCGATATACGCCTGTACCTGCGCGAGGCCATCGATGGCATTGATCTGCAGCTGGAAACACTGCAGCAGGTCATTGTCACGCTGGCGGAGCAGGAGTCCGGAACCATCATGCCGGGGTTCACACATTTGCAGGTGGCACAGGTGGTCACGTTTGGACATCACATGCTTGCATGGTTTGAAATGATTCACCGGGACCGGGTGCGTCTTGCACAGTGCAGGAAAAGCGTGAACATCTCACCGCTGGGTGCGGCGGCGCTGGCAGGCAGCAGCTTTGCACTTGACCGTGAATTTGTTGCCACGGAGCTGCAGTTTGCAGCACCTTGTGCCAACAGCCTGGACGCCGTGAGCGATCGTGATTTTGCCATCGAGTTCTGCGCCTTCTCGGCCATCCTGTTCGCGCACCTGTCGCGCATGGCAGAAGAGCTTGTGCTGTGGGCTTCGGCGCAATTCGGCTTTATCGAATTGCCGGACCGGTTTTGCACCGGCTCATCGATCATGCCTCAGAAAAAGAACCCCGACGTGCCTGAACTGGTACGGGGCAAGAGTGCACGTGTGTATGCCAACCTGTTTGCTTTGCTGGTGCTCATGAAAAGCCAGCCGCTGGCCTATAACAAGGATAACCAGGAGGACAAGGAGCCGTTGTTCGATACCGTGGATACCGTGCATGACTGCGTCGTGGTATTTGCCAACCTGCTGTCGCATATCCGGATTGACCGGGCACAACTGCTGGCGGCCGCACAGCAGGGCCATGCCACGGCCACGGACCTTGCAGATTATCTTGTTCAGAAGAACGTGCCATTCCGGGATGCGCACGAAATGGTCGGCAAGATCGTGCAGCATGCCATTGTCAGGAACAGGCGGCTGGACCAGTTGGAGCTGCAGGAACTGCAGGCATTCAGTTCGCTGATCGAGACAGATGTCTTCAAGGTTCTTTCCCCGGAGGGTTCCGTACGTTCCAAGAACACCTACGGCGGGACTTCCCCGGAACAGGTGGGGTTGCAGGTCAGGCGTGCACGACAACGCATGCGGGAGTTCCGGGAAAGCTGACGATCAAAGCTACTGCCAGCATTGCAACAGCCATTCCCTGATGTCCGCGATTTCTTCTTGGCACACCGTGTGGTCACATGGATAGGTCTGCAGGGTAACTGAAAATCCCTGCTGCTCGAGGCGTTCACAGGTAAACTTGGCTGCATCGATCGAGATCATCTCATCGTAGCTGCCGTGCGCCACAAAGATCGGCAACGACCGGTCAGCCATCGCCGCGTAATCCGGAAACACCTGGCGTAGCGGCAGGTAGCAGGACAGGGCAAGAACGCCTGCCAGCCGCTGGCCGCAGGACAATCCTGTATACAGGCCCAGCGCCCCGCCTTGCGAGAAGCCTGCCAGTACGACCCGTCTTGGCGGTATACCTGATTGCGCAAGCTGTTCGACCAGGGCATCAAGTTCGGTCTTGCTCTGTTCGAGACCTTCGGTATCTTCCGGATCATCCTTTCCCAGGCCGTACAGGTCGTACCAGGCTGGCATCCATGCCCCGTCATTCAGGGTTACGGCCCGCACCGGGGCATGCGGAAATATAAAACGCACCTGCATGTCACCAGGGAGGTCCAGCTTGTCGACTACGGGCTCGAAATCGTGTCCGCTGGCTCCCAGTCCATGCAGCCAGATTACGGCACGATCGGGGTTCGTTCCAGTATCAAGTGTGATTGCTTCCAAGGCCATGGAGTAGTTTCCTGTACGCTCAATGATCTATACAATGATATCTGGTTTGCAGTAAGATGGTCCGCCCATGTCGCACCCCAGATTATGTGTCTTTGTCCTGGTCTTTTCTCTTGTCGTCACCCTTGCGGCATGCGGTCAGACCGGTGATCTGTATCTTCCTGAAGATAATCCTAAACAAAAAGTAAAAAATCAATCCCGAAACTAGGTTTTGCAGCCGCCTGAATACGCAAGGTATCCTGACAACACGAGATTCCGTCATGA
Source organism: Gammaproteobacteria bacterium (assembly GCA_026713925.1). GTDB lineage: Bacteria > Pseudomonadota > Gammaproteobacteria > UBA4575 > UBA4575 > WTFY01. The sequence goes on along the minus strand of JAPONM010000036.1, from coordinate 219,562 downwards.
ACCCTTTTGTGTACCGCGACAATCTGCTGCATGCAGAGAAAGTGAGCTGTGCGGAGCTTGCGGAGGCCTACGGGACGCCCTGTTACGTGTATTCGAAGGCTGCTATTCAGGACAGGTACCATGCCTTTGCAGATGCCCTGCAGGGCTGGCCCACAAAAATCTGCTATTCGGTCAAGGCGAACTCCAGTCTGGCCGTCCTGAACCTGCTGGCACAGCTTGGTGCCGGGTTCGATATCGTGTCGGCAGGAGAGCTGGAGCGTGTCGTGCGCGCGGGCGGCGATGCGGGCAAGATTGTATTTTCAGGCGTGGCCAAGCGTGCAGATGAAATCCGCCGCGCGCTGCTCGCAGGCATTTACTGCTTCAACATCGAATCCCGGGCAGAACTCGAGCGCATGGAGTCCATCGCCCGCGAAATGGACATTCCGGCCAATGTTTCACTGCGTGTCAACCCGGATGTCGATCCGAATACGCACCCGTACATCTCGACCGGTTTGAAGGAGAACAAGTTTGGCGTGAGCATCGAGCAGGCGCGGGAGCTCTACCGGCAGGTCGCGGACAGCCGTTACCTGCACGCCACGGGCGTGGATTGCCATATTGGTTCGCAATTGCTGGACCTGGCGCCTTTCCAGTTCTGCTTTGAAAAAATATTTGAACTGGTTGACTGGCTGGACGAGCAAGGCGTCCGCCTGCAACACGTTGACGTGGGAGGGGGGCTTGGAATCCCGTATGCGCACGCCGATCAGGTTCCCGACCCGGTTCAGTATGCCCGGGTCATTGCCCCGTTCATGCAGGGCAGGCAGCTTGAGCTGGTGGTCGAGCCGGGCCGTGCAATCGTGGGCAATGCCGGGTTGCTGCTGTGCAGGGTTGAATATCTCAAAAATTCTGCGGGCAGGAACTTTGCCCTGGTCGATGCGGCCATGAATGATTTTCTGCGCCCGTCCCTGTATTCCGCCTGGCACCAGATCAGTGCCGTGCACAGGGAGGACGGAGATGAGGTGCTCTATGATGTGGCGGGCCCGGTCTGCGAAAGTGCAGACCTGCTCGGCTGCCAGCGAAGTTTGTGCATCCGGGAAGGCAGTTTGCTGGCCATCCATGATGCGGGTGCCTACGGGTTTGTGATGGCCAGCAACTACAACTCGCGCATGCGGCCTGCAGAGGTTCTGGTGGACGGTGAGCAGGCCTGGCTGGTACGCAAGCGCGAGAGTATCGAGCAGTTGTTTGCCGATGAGGTTATCCCGGATTGATGCAACGCCTGCCTGAACCCGAGTTAATGGACGATCCGGCTCAGGCGATCGCCTATGCCCGGGCCGATTTTGAAGCGGCACACAGTACCCTGGTGCAGCATTTTCCCCGCGTGTTTGCGGACCTCGAGCCCCCGAACACGGTACTGGACCTGGGGTGCGGGCCCGCAGACATTTCGGTCCGTTTCGCGCACATGTATCCATCCTGCCGGATCGATGCCGTGGATGGTGCGCCGTGCATGCTGCAGCAGGCCCAGGCCTGTATTGAGGCGGCGGCATTGCAGCATCGCATCACGCTGCACCTGCAGCGCCTGCCGGACTGCGAGCTGCCTGAAAAAAATTATGGGGCCATTGTCTCGAACAGTCTGCTGCACCACCTCCATGAGCCCCGGCACCTGTGGGCGACTATTTGCAGGTATGCCTCGTCCCGCACCGCCATCTTTATCTGCGACCTGTGCCGGCCACAATCCATCGAACAGGCCGAAGCCCTGGTCACGCGGTATGCGGCGGGTGAACCCGATATCCTGCGTCGCGACTTCTATAATTCACTGCTTGCGGCGTTCACCCCGGATGAAGTCCGGGCGCAACTGGACACGGCAGGCCTGCGAGACCTGAGGCTGGAGGCGATCAGTGACCGGCATCTGCTGGTATACGGACGTTTGGAATCAGCATGAATATGCCCTCGAGGAAGGGTTAAGGAAAGTGTAGTTGCATTGGTTGTACGCGAAAGAATATTCTTGAATCGGAAAGTTCCTTCTCACAGCACGATGCTGCACAAACAGGTATGATCGCATGTATGTACAATTTGCAAAAATGCAAGGTTTAGGGAATGATTTTGTACTGTTTGATGCCGTCAACCAGGATGTGCAACTGAGCCGTGCGCAACTGCGCAGGATTGCCGACCGAAGGCTGGGCGTAGGCTGTGACCAAATTCTGGTTGTACGTGCGGCAGTCGAGGCAGGTGCCGACTTTGATTACCGGATCTACAACAGCAATGGTGAGGAAGCCGAACAATGCGGAAACGGTGCACGTTGCATCGGCAGGTTTCTCGTGTACAGCAAGCTCACGAACAAGCGTTCAATCCGGGTCCGAACGGTCAGTGGCGTATACCGTGTGGAACTTCGTGATGATGGTCTGGTGACAGTCAATATGGGGGTGCCCGCATTCGAACCGGAAAATATTCCCTTTGCAGCGGCCAAGGTCTCGGCACGCTACACGCTTGAGGTCGATGGTCAGCCGGTTTGCATCGGAGCCGTATCGATGGGAAATCCGCATGCCGTCATCGAGGTTGACGATATTGGGCATGCGCCCGTGCACTCCCTGGGTCCGGGGATTGAAGCCCACCCGATGTTTCCCAATAAAACCAATGTTGGTTTCATGCAGGTTCTGGATGCGCAACATGTCGCCCTGCGTGTTTTTGAACGAGGCGCAGGTGAAACCAGCGCCTGTGGTTCAGGTGCATGTGCTGCAGTGGCAGTGGGGCGGGTATGGGGCCGGCTGGATACGAAAGTCACCGTGCAGCTGCCCGGGGGCGATCTGCTGGTTGAATGCAGTCACCCAAGCGAACCCGTGTTGATGACCGGGCCTGCAGAACTGAGTTTCGAAGGGAGCCTGGTCCTATGACCTCACAGACCAGACCTAGTATTGCTTCTGATGACATGAAGGCAACCAGCGGGCCTGAACTTACCCGCGAAGACGTTGCGCACTATCTGCATACCCATCGTGATTTCTTTGTGCATCATCCCGGGCTGATCGAAACACTTGCCATTCCGCATGATTCGGGTGAAGCAGTTTCGCTGGTTGAGCGCCAGATTGCGATGTTGCGTGACCGTAACAGGGAACTTGACAGGAAGCTGTACAAGCTTATCGCCGTGGCTGCAGAAAATGAAAAGGCCAGCCGCAGGCTGCACAACCTGGTCCTGAAAGTCATGCCCATCGAGGGTTTCGAGGAATCGCTGGCAGCAATCCGGGGACAGCTCCAGGCTGATTTCCCGGACACAGCGATCAGAATATGCTTGCTGGATACCCTGCCTGCAACCTCCGTATCGGACTGTGCCATGATGGATGTGGACTTGTACCGGTCCAGGCTGGTTGAGGACCTGTTTTCAGACAAGTATCGAGGGGTGGTTTTTCTCACCGAACACCAGATCGAGGCCGTGTTCACACCAGGGGAAGACAGTCAGCCGGTCTGCTCAGCCGCCTCGGTGGCCCTGAAGGACGCCCGGCATCTTGGCGTACTGTTCTTGGGCAGCCCGGATGCATGTCACTATCAAAGCGGTATCGGGACGCTGTTCCTGGAAAGCCTGGGCGAAATCATCAGTGCCAAGCTGCAACCGTTTGCAAGCGGCTGATACATCGTACAGCCCATGCTGTTACGGGCACCGGTCCTGTATTTCGGGCGGGACTAGTGGTACCGTACAGGGGTGTAATACTTGAAGTGCCGATATGCCTGTAGCCACAGGTCTGCCAGACACCCGGGAGCTTGTTTGCAGGTATCTGCGTTACCTGAGTGATGAACGCAGATACTCCCCTGCTACCGTAACCAACTACCGAAGGGACATCCTGCAGTTTGTGGAATTCATCACGGCTGCCGGAGTGAAGGACTGCTGTGAGGCAGACACCTTGCATGTACGGGATTTTGCCGGGTCACGGCGGCGCAAGGGGATTTCCGCGCGCAGCCTGCAACGGTCACTGAGTGCACTGCGGGGGTTTTACCAGTTCCTGCAGCGAGAGCAGCGGGTCGAGAGCAATCCGGCTGGTGATGTGAGTGCGCCCCATACCGGCAAAAAGCTCCCCGAACTGTTGGATGTGGATGAAATCACCCGCCTGCTTGCACCGCCCCCGCAAGACCCGCTCAAGCTGCGCGACCATGCCATGATGGAACTCATGTATTCATCCGGATTGCGCCTGTCTGAGTTGGTCGGCCTGGATGTCGGGGATATTGACCTGGCCCAGGGCCAGGTGCATGTGCTGGGCAAGGGCAACAAGGCTCGGTACCTGCCAGTCGGGCGTGCGGCCCGCGAATCGCTTGAGCGATGGCTGGCAGTTCGTGCTGACCGGGTCACGGAAAGTGAGAATGCCGTGTTTATCAACAACCGTGGCCGTCGGCTGACTGCCCGGGCCGTGCAACAGAGGGTGAAGCGGCTTGGCAGTGAACAGGGGCTGGACAAGCATGTTCACCCGCATATGCTACGCCATTCGTTCGCCAGCCATCTGCTGGAATCCAGCAATGACCTGCGTGCCGTGCAGGAAATGCTGGGGCATGCCGATATCAGCACGACCCAGATCTATACCCACCTGGACTTTCAGCACCTCGCACAGGTCTATGACCGCGCCCATCCGCGTGCCAGAAAAGGCGTGTCACGAAGCAAGTCGGAAACCCGGGAGAAATAAGCTGCATGCGACCGGTATGATCTGCCTGCAGATTTTGATAGTCTGGCGTCCAAATAAGCTGGGCCCGTAACGGTGGGCAGGGTTCGGCACTACCGTTCAGCAGCACGAACATTACACACTATGGAACAATTCAAGGGCACTACCATTGTCAGCGTGAGGCGTGACGGCAAGGTGGCACTGGGCGGAGATGGCCAGGTGTCGCTGGGCGAAACCATCATGAAGGGCAACGCGTGTAAAATCCGGCGGCTGTACGAGGACAAGGTTATTGCGGGCTTCGCCGGCGGCACCGCCGATGCATTTACCCTGTTTGAACGATTTGAATCCAAGCTGGAACAGCACAATGGGCAGCTTACACGGTCGGCCGTGGAACTTGCCAAGGACTGGCGTACCGATCGCATGTTGCGCCGACTGGAAGCGCTGCTTGCTGTGGCGGACCGGTACACCTCGCTGGTAATTTCCGGAAACGGCGATGTCATTGAACCGGAAGATTCCCTGGTGGCAATCGGCTCCGGTGGGCCGTATGCGCAGGCCGCTGCGCGAGCCTTGCTGGACGAGACACAGTTAAATGCCAGGGAGATCGTGCAGAGGTCGCTGGATATTGCTGCCGGCATCTGCATCTATACCAACGCGAAGATCTCGATCGAAGAACTGTAGTGTCGTTTGTACCAGGGGATTATTCATGTCAAATATGACTCCGCGTGAAATTGTCCAGGAGCTTGACAAGCATATCGTCGGACAGGATGAAGCCAAGCGTTCCGTGGCGATCGCACTGCGCAACCGGTGGCGCCGCCAGCAGTTGCCGGAAGCGTTGCGTGTGGAAGTCACCCCGAAAAATATCCTGATGATGGGGCCCACGGGGGTAGGGAAGACCGAAATTGCCCGGCGCCTGGCCCGTCTGGCCCATGCACCATTTATCAAAGTGGAGGCGACGAAATTCACGGAAGTGGGCTATGTCGGCAAGGAGGTTGATTCCATCGTGCGTGACCTGGTCGATACCTCGGTGAAAATGATGCGCGAACAGGAAATGGAGAAAGTGTACTTTCGTGCCGAGGAAGTAGCCGAGGAACGGATTCTGGATGCGCTGCTGCCACCCAGGATGGATGCCGATGTGGACAGCCGGGACGAGTTTGCCAGTGATACGCGGCAAAAATTCCGCAAGAGACTGCGCGAAGGGAACCTGGACGATACCGAGATCGAAGTGGATGTTGCGGTGACGCCGGTCGGTGTGGAAATCATGACCCCGCCCGGCATGGAGGGGATGGCAAGCCAGTTGCAGGGCATGTTTCAGAATCTGGGCAGCAGCAAGAAGAAGACGCGGAAGATGCGCATTGAAGATGCGATGAAGGTGCTGACCGATGAAGAGGCGCACAAACTGGTCAATGAAGAGGAACTGAAGGCCAAGGCCCTGGAGAATGTCGAGCAGAACGGCATCGTGTTTCTGGATGAACTTGACAAGGTCACGAAGCATGGTGAGGTTACCGGGGCGGATGTCTCGCGTGAAGGGGTGCAGCGGGACCTGTTGCCACTGGTGGAAGGCTGCACCGTCAGCACCAAATACGGAATGATAAAGACCGATCACATCCTGTTTATCGCCTCCGGAGCATTCCATGTCTCCAAGCCCTCCGACCTGATCCCGGAATTGCAGGGCCGGTTGCCGATTCGTGTAGAACTCAAGGCGCTCACCACAGATGACTTCGTGCGGATACTGGTCGAGCCCGACGCGTCGCTTACGGAACAGTACACTGCCTTGCTGGAGACTGAAGGTGTGCGGCTGGAATTTTCCAAGGACGGGATACGCAGAATTGCGCAGATCGCCCATGATGTAAACGAATCGACTGAAAACATCGGCGCGCGGCGCCTGCATACCGTACTGGAGCGGTTGCTGGAGAAGATCTCGTTTTCTGCGCCTGATTCAGGAGGGACCTCTGTCACCATCGATCAGGCGTACGTAGAGGAAAATATAGGTGAACTGGTCAAGGATGAAGACCTGAGTCGTTATATACTGTAGTGCCTGACGGGAAATCCAGGTATTTGAAAAAAGAAAGGTTATCGGGTTTTGAGTAAACAGGTCCCCACTGAAATCCAGCTGCATCAGAAATCGAGGGTGCTGGAAGTTGCATTTGATGACGGCAGGCGTTTTGAGTTCCCATGCGAGTACCTGCGTGTGTATTCACCTTCTGCTGAAGTGGCGGGACACGGGCCCGGACAGGAAGTGCTGCAGATCGGCAAAGAAGATGTCGGCATCAATGCCATTGAGCAGGTGGGGAATTATGCGGTTCAACTGGTATTCGATGACAACCACGATACCGGTCTCTATTCCTGGGAATATTTATATGAACTCGGTATTCACCAGGAACAAAGGTGGAAGAGGTATCTGGAACGGCTGGAAGAGGCAGGCTATCAGCGCAAGGCTCCGGGTGAATAATCTGGCCCGTCCTGTACCGGAATCCGTTGGAGCAGTTTCCCCTGCAAGTGCAGCCCCCGCCTCAGAGTGATTTTCAGCACATAGTCATCGATACGCGCCATGCAGCAAAAACACACCCACTTCGGCTACCAGGACGTCAGCCCCGAGGAGAAAACCGAGAAAGTCGGTGCGGTCTTTGATTCCGTGGCATGGAAATACGATCTGATGAACGACATCATGTCACTGGGCCTGCATCGGGCCTGGAAGCGCTACTTTGTATACCTTGCAAACATCCGCCCACATTTCAAGATACTGGACCTCGCCGCCGGCACCGCAGACATTTCGGCCCTGCTGGCCCCGAAACTTGGCGAGCAGGGCGGGGTCACGCTTTGCGATTCCAATCACGCCATGCTGGAACACGGGCGGGGGAAACTGGTCAACAGGGGGCTGGTGAAAAACCTGGATTACGTACAGGCCATGGCTGAAGCTCTTCCATTCCGGGAACATTACTTTGACCGCATCGTGGTGGCTTTCGGCTTGCGCAACTTCACGGATAAACCCCTGGCCTTGAAGTCGATGTTCAGGGTGCTCAAGCCGGGTGGCCAGGTCATGATACTGGAGTTTTCCAAGCCCGAAAAATGGCTGCAAAGGGCCTATGATGCCTATTCATTCGGGGTGCTTCCGAAGATGGGCAAGCTGATAGCCGGGGATGCCCGAAGCTACCGGTACCTTGCTGAATCGATCCGCATGCACCCGGACCAGGAAACCTTGCAGTCCATGCTTGAAGCGGTCGGCTTTCAGAAATGTGATTACCTCGATCTCAACCTGGGGGTCGTTTGTATCCACCGCGGGTACAAACTTTCTGCATAAGTGAACGCATGCTGATCAGGCTCATCAATTTCTTGGTTCGGAAATATCTTGATTGTGACCCCGAAGTTGCACAACGGCTGAGCGCATTTGAAGACAAGAATCTGCTGCTGAGATTGACGGACATGGAAAAGGAATTTCTTGTTGCGCTCCGGCAGGACGGTATCACCATTACCGAACACAGCGATGACGGGCCTGTGGAGGTTGCGGCCAGGGTCGAGGCCGATGTCCTGGTGCTGCTTAGGGTCGCACGGAGCAAGCAGTGTCAATCGATGCTGGATGATGGAACCCTGTTCGTGCAGGGCGACTCGGGCCTGGTACGGCAGGTCGGATCTGTATTTGCCGCAGTGGAAATTGACTGGGAAGAAGTGGCTGCGGCATTTGCGGGAGATCTGCCGGCCTACCAGGTTGGCGTGTGGCTGCGCCGTGTGAAGGAGTACAGGCACCGTTCATTCGAGAATTTCCGCATGGATGTGAGCGAGTACCTGCAGGAAGAATCACGGGTCGTACCCACAAGGGTGGAAATGGAACGGTTCCTGAATGATGCAGACGAGCTGGAAGCCAGTATCGGCTACCTCGAAGCCCGCGTACGGCGACTGACGGAAGCGCACTGAACCATGCGCTACATACGCCTGTTGTTCAGGATTTCGCACATCAATGTGGTGTTGATCCGGCATGGGCTGGAAGAGGTTCTGTTCGCGGTTCCGTATTTTCGCCCGATCCGTTTTTTGCTTTTCCTGCTGCCGTGGCACTGGTTCCGCAAGGTGGAAATCGCCCACGGTGCCAGGATCCGTCATGCCCTGGAAGATCTTGGTCCGATCTTCGTAAAATTTGGCCAGACCCTGTCTACACGCCGGGACCTGCTGCCTGAGGAGATTGCCGATGAGCTTGCCAAGCTGCAGGACCAGGTTCCACCATTTTCTGGAGAAGTCGCCCGGCAGCAGATTGAACAGGCTCTTCAGAAACCGGTCAGTGTGGCCTTTGCGGAATTCAGCATTGAGCCCATGGCGTCCGCTTCAATCGCCCAGGTACATGCTGCAAAACTCCACAACGGTGTAGAAGTCGTGGTCAAGGTGCTGCGGCCCGGGGTTGAAAAACAGGTACGCCGGGACCTGGAGCTATTGCACGTCCTGGCGTCCATCCTGCATCGTTACTGGAAAGACGGGCGCATGCTGCAGCCCCGGGAAGTCGTAGGGGAGTTCGAGCAGGTCCTTCTGGATGAACTCGACCTGCTGCGCGAAGCTGCCAATGCCAGCCAGCTGCGCAGAAATTTTGAAAATTCTACCGAGCTGTACGTACCGGAGGTCTATTTTGACCTGTGCCGGCGAAACGTCATGGTACTGGAGCGTATCTACGGCATCCCGATCAGTGATACAACAGCCCTGCGGCAGCATGGCGTCGACCTTAAGAAACTGTCGCAACGCGGTTGCCGGATCTTTTTCATGCAGGTGTTCAAACACAACTTTTTTCATGGCGACATGCATCCCGGCAATATTTTTGTCTCCTACGAACACCCGGAGGACCCTACATTTATCAGCATCGATTTCGGGGTTATCGGCACGCTTACAACCTCTGACAAAAGATATCTGGCGGAAAATCTCATGGCATTTTTTGACCGGGACTACCACAAGGTTGCCGAACTGCATCTGGAATCCGGCTGGGTACCCTCTGATGTGCGGATTGAGCAATTCGAATCGGTCATCCGTACTGTATGCGAGCCTGTTTTCCAGCGTCCCCTTAGTGAGATTTCTTTTGGCAACTTGCTGGTTCGACTGTTTCAGACCGCGCGGCGGTTCAATATGAAAGTACAGCCCCAACTGATCCTGCTGGAGAAAACGATGTTGAATATTGAAGGCCTGAGCCGGCAGCTGGACCCGGAGCTTAACCTGTGGGATACGGCGAAGCCGTTCATGGAACGCTGGATGAGCGAGCAGGTTGGCATGCGGGCACTGGCTTTGGGGATGCGCAGGCAGCTGCCCCGCATGGCAGAGCGCCTGCCTGATATCCCGGACCTGGTGTACTCGAGCGTCAAGAAATTCGAGCAGAACCAGGAACGGTTATCACAGTACAGCCGGGAAATTGATGATCTCCGGTGGGAAATCAGGAAATCGAACCGAAATGTCATGACTATCTTGCTACTGGTTCTGCTCGCAGCCCTGCTGGGGCTGTGGTATTTCCAGTTTGCCTGACTGGCCGCAACTTCCCCTGTGAACCGATGGACGTTACCCCGATCCTTGATCCTTTAAATGATGCGCAGCGCGCAGCCGTCACCTCGGGAAATGCCCCGGCACTGGTGGTCGCAGGGGCTGGCAGCGGCAAGACTCGTGTGCTGGTGCACCGGATTGCATGGCTGTGTGAGGTGGAATCCGTTTCTCCCTTCAGCCTGCTTGCAGTCACGTTTACCAACAAGGCGGCAGCAGAAATGCGTGCACGCGTGGAAAGCCTGCTGAACCATGCGGTGGGAGGCATGTGGATCGGGACCTTTCATGGCATCTCGCACCGGCTGCTTCGTACACACTGGCAGGAGGCAGGTCTCAGGGAAAACTTCCAGGTTCTGGACAGCGATGATCAGCTGCGTCTGGTGAAACGGATTATCCAGGACCTGGGTCTGGACGATTCCAAATGGCCTCCCAAGCAGGTATGCGGCTACATCAACGCCCGCAAAGAAGAGGGTCTGAGATCCGGACGATTGCAAGACCAAGGTGATCGCACGGCGCGACAGCTGATTCGTGCCTACGTTGCCTACGAGCAGGAATGCGAGCGCACGGGCTCGGTGGATTTTGCGGAACTGCTGCTGCGAAGCCTGGAACTGTTGCAGAAAAATGCCGAAATCCTTGCCCACTACCGGGAGAAATTCCGTCATATCCTGGTCGATGAGTTTCAGGACACAAATGCCATTCAGTATGCCTGGCTGAAAACGTTTGCCGGGAAAGAAAATCCGGTTTTTGCTGTGGGAGATGATGACCAGTCCATTTATGGATGGCGGGGGGCACGCATCGAAAACCTTCAGAACTTTGAACGGGACTACAAGAATACGCAGGTGTTCAGGCTGGAACAGAATTACCGTTCGACGAACACGATTTTGTCGGTTGCCAATTCACTGATTGACAACAACCGGGGGCGTATGGGGAAAAGGCTCTGGACAGACGGTGCTGCAGGAGAGCCGGTCCACTTGTATGCCGCATTCAACGAACAGGATGAAGCACGCTTTGTCGCGGACAGAATCAAGCGATGGGTCGAAGCCGGCAAGACCCGCCGGGATGACATTGCCGTGCTGTACCGTTCCAATGCGCAATCCCGGGTATTCGAGGAGGTCTTTATTTCCCAGGGCATCCCGTATCGTGTGTACGGGGGCCTGCGTTTCTTTGAACGCGCCGAAATCAGGGATGCCCTGGCCTACTTGCGCCTGGCGAAAAACCCGGACGATGACCCGTCCTTTGAACGTATCGTCAATGTGCCCCCGCGCGGGATTGGCCAGCGCACGATGGCCCGGGTACGCGAGGTTGCCGTGCGATCCCGGATCACCCTGTGGAAGGCCGCAGAAAACATCCAGCAGTCAGACCTGTTGGCAGCACGTGCTGCCAATGCCCTGCAGCAGTTTCTGCAGCTCATGCGGGCGCTGGAGCAGGATATACAGGATCTGGATCTGGCTGCGCAGATCGATCACATCATTCAGGCATCCGGCCTGATGCGGCATCATGGCCGCGAGGGCAACGAAAAAGCCGAGTCACGTGTCGAGAACCTGCAGGAACTGGTGGTCACGGCACGAGGGTTCGACCTGGACAACGAACTGTATGCAGACATGCAGCCTGTGGACGCCTTCCTGGTTCATGCGGCCCTGGAGGCCGGGGAAGGACAGGGGGCGCAATGGGATGATTGTGTGCAACTGATGACGCTGCATGCTGCCAAGGGTCTGGAGTTTGTTCTGGTGTTCATCGTCGGACTGGAGGAGGGGCTGTTTCCAACCGGCATGTCGCTGGAGGAACCGGGCCGGCTGGAGGAAGAACGCCGCCTTTGTTACGTGGGCATCACCCGTGCATGCCAGCAGCTCGTATTCACCTACGCGGAGTCGAGGCGGCGCTACGGAACTGATAGTTATTACAATTCTCCTTCCCGGTTCATTGGCGAAATGCCGCCTGAACTGGTCACCGAAGTGCGGCCCCGTGCCATGATCGCAACACCGGTGCACCACAATTTGAAGACCAGTCTCTTTGCACAAGATACAGGAATCAGGGTCGGCGACAGCGTGATGCACGCAAAATTTGGCAAGGGCGTGGTGCTCGACTGCGAAGGGGCAGGAACCAGTGCTCGGGTGCAGGTGAACTTCGAACAGAAAGGAAGCAAGTGGCTGGTCCTGGCCTATGCGAATCTCGCCAAGCTTGCATGATACCTGGCAGGCCAGCGTCATACACCGGGCACGGCAAGTGCCTTCAGGCTGCCTGTCCGGTACCAGGGCTGATGGGGTGCCATACAGGTTTTCCCTCAACCATGCAGACCGGGTTTAGTAGTATTCCTGCAAGTAGCTTATACTGGGTCGCGGTACATTTTCAGAATTAACTGTGCAAAGAAGAAAATTTTTACGTTACGCAGGGGCAGGTGCGGTCCTTGCAGGAGGCTTGGCCGGTTGCAGGGACGCACCTGAACCGAAGCCGTCTGCACCCGCAGTAACTCGCATCTGGGACTGGAAAATGGTCACCACCTGGCCGAAAAACTTCCCGGGTCTGGGTACCGGGGCAGAATTTCTGGCAGAACAGATCAATGTGATGTCGGGTGGGCGGATTCATGTGGAGGTATATGGTGCAGGTGAACTGGTGCCGGCATTTGAGATTTTTGATGCCGTGGCAGGCGGTTCAGCACAAATGGGACATGGTTCGGCGTACTACTGGAAAGGCAAATACCCTGCCCTGCAGTTTTTTTCCACCACACCTTTCGGCATGACTGCCATGGAGATGAACAGCTGGCTGTACCACGGGGGTGGCATGCAGTTATGGCAGAAAGCCTATGAGCAGTTTGGCCTGGTGCCTGCTGCATCGGGGAATACCGGTGTGCAGATGGCGGGCTGGTTTAACAAGGAAGTGAATTCCCTGGAAGATCTGAAAGGGCTGAAAATGCGTATACCTGGCCTGGCGGGAGAGGTGTTGAAGCGTGCAGGCGGTACGCCAGTCAATCTTCCGGGAGGCGAGTTGTTTACGTCACTGCAATCCGGCACGATTGATGCGACGGAATGGGTTGGACCCTATAATGATCTGGCCTTCGGGTTTCACAAGATTGCCAGGTACTACTACTATCCAGGCTGGCATGAGCCGGGTACAACGCTGGAATGTTTCATCAACAAGGCCGCATTCGAGGAATTGCCGGAAGATCTGCAGAGCATCGTGTTGAATGCTTGCCGCGTGGCGAACCAGGACATGCTGGCTGAATACATTGCCCGCAACAACGATGCGCTCGAGACGCTGGTGAATGAGCATAATGTCAAGCTGCGGGAGTTGCCGGCGGAAGTTATCGATACTCTCGGGAAGCTCTCGGAGGAAGTTACAGTGGAACTGGCTTCAGTAGATGCCCTGGCACGGGAAATTTTTGATTCCTACAGCAATTTCTTCAAGAAATCACGTGCCTGGCTGAATATTTCCGAGCGTGCATACTTGAACTTGCGTGCAGGATAGAATACAACTGTACTCCGACAATGTAGTATAAGTACCATAACAAAGACCAAAAAGGAGTCGAAACGTGGAAGATCTCTTTGTCCAATGGCGGACCATGTGGGATGCCAAGGAATACACCACCCAGTTATTCTTTCTGTTTAACCTGGCGTTTGCAGTGTATGTGGCATGGCTTCCGTTTCGGGCAGTGAGCAAGGATTCTACTGCGCTGAACCGGGGTATCATGCTCGGTTTCGGCATCGGATATGCACTGCTGATCATCTATGCATACATTGCGCTGGTGCCTACCTTTTCCCCGTACGAGTAATACGGGTTCAATGTACCTGGTTTCGGTCGGTTCCGGCTGAGACTGGGATTGATCTATTCACCCTCGCATCTCGTTCGGGGGTTCAGTAAATCTTGTGCGGCAGCCAGGTGGCCAGGGCCGGGAAGTATGCCAGCAGCAGCAGAGTCAGGATCTGCAGGGCAATAAATGGTGCAACGCCCCGGTAAATCTGGCGGGTACGTATTGCTTCAGGGGCCACTCCACGCAGGTAAAACAGGGCAAACCCGAATGGTGGTGTCAGGAAGGAAGTTTGCAGATTGATGGCAATCATGATGCCTAGCCATACCGGGTCAATTCCCAGGCTCAGCAATACCGGCCCCACGATCGGCACCACCACAAATGTAATCTCGATGAAATCCAGGATAAACCCCAGCAGGAACATCAGGGCCATGACCACCAGTACAGCGGAAAATGTACCTCCTGGAAGCTGCATCAGCAGCGCATGCACGGCGTGGTCCCCCCCGTATCCGCGGAATACCAGCGAGAACACCGATGCCCCGATGAAAATCATGAATACCATGCAGGTGATGCGTACCGACCTGCGCATCACATCGCGCAGGCAATCGAGATCAAGACGGCGGTAAAAGAGTGCCAGCAAGAGTGCGCCCACGGCCCCCACCGATGCGGCTTCAGTGGGTGTGGCAATACCCTGGATAATGGAACCGAGTACGGCAACGATCAGCAAAATGGGCGGTACCAGTGCGTGCAGGACCTTTCTGATCCAGCCGGGAAAATCGATGTCTGACTCCGGTTTCACGGCGGGCATCGATTGGGGCCTGAACCAGGCCATTGCGATCAGGTACAACAGGTACATCCCCACGAGCAACAGGCCTGGAATGATTGCCCCCACGAACAGGTCACCCACCGAGACGGTATCGGGCGAATAGTTACCCTGACTGAGTTGTGCCTGCTGGTATGCCGATGACAGTACATCGCCCAGCAGCACCAGGATAATGGAGGGCGGAATGATCTGTCCGAGCGTGCCGGAGGCACAGATCATGCCAGTTGAGATTTCCGGCTGGTAGCCCCTTTTGAGCATGGTGGGCAATGACAGCAGGCCCATGGTCACCACCGTGGCTCCCACGATACCGGTGCTCGCTGCCAGCAGCATGCCGACCAGTATGACGGATATTCCCAGGCCTCCGCGCAGGGGACCAAACAGGGACGCCATGGTATCCAGCAGGGTATCGGCAATTCTTGAACGCTGCAGCATGACACCCATGAATACAAACAGGGGCACGGCAATCAGCGTCTCGTTGGTCATGATACCGAACAGGCGGCTCGGGAAGGCCTGCAACAGGGCCGGTTCAAATACACCGGCCACTATCCCCGCCACGGCAAACACCAGTGACACGCCCGCAAGGGTGAATGCCACAGGATATCCGAACAACAGCACCAGAATTACGGCAAGGAACAGTATGAAGGCAATGATTTCCATGTTTTCCTATTTACGCCATGCCAGCCAGGCGCGACCACCCATGGAGACCGCCTGCACGAACAGAAGGGTTGCCATGGCAGGGATCAGGGATTTCAGAACAAAAACAAGCGGCAGTCCCCCGGCTTCACGTGAGGCCTCCAGGTATTTCCAGGAGTTGGTGACGTAGTCGAAACTGGTCCACATGATAAACCCGGCAAAGGGCAGCAGCAGGAATACGGACCCCAGGAAATCCACCTTGGCCCGGTTCTGCCTTGACATGCCCTGATAAAAGATGTCCACGCGTACATGCTCGTTGTGTTTCAGTGTGTAGGCGCCGGCAATCATGAATACAAAGGCATGCAGATAGGTAATCGACTCCTGCATGGCAATTCGTCCAAAGTTGAAACCGTAGCGCATCACTGCTACCAGGAAGGTAATGCCTGCCATGACCAGCACGATCCAGGATGCAAGAGTGCCGACGCGTTCATTGAACGCATCAATACGGTTGCACAGTTTTTCTATACCGGTTTCCAAGAAAATCGGGTCGGTTCAGGAGTCCAGCTCGGGCGTGTGCCGGATACGCGACTGCAAGATCCTTTTGAAAACGTCAGGGTCCTTGATATGGGTGATTTCCCCGTCTTTGGGGTAGATCTGGTCATGCAGGCGTGACAGCCAGAACCTGAGCGCGGCGGCACGCAGCATGTATCCCCAGATTTCAAATTCCTGGGGGTGAAAGGTACGTTCCATCCGGTAGCCTTCGATGAGTGCAGCTTGCAATGCCGGATCCAGGTCACCGCCATCACGACTGCACCAGTCATTCACCGTCACGGCAAGATCGTACAGCAGGTAATCGTTGCAGGCATAGTAGAAGTCGATGATGCCTGTGAGGGCATGGCGTTTGAACATGACATTGTCCCGGAACAGGTCTGCATGCACCACACCCTGCGGGATGTCTGCACTCAGCGGCTGTTTGCGCATCTGGATCTCATGTTCAAGCAATTGCCTGTCCTCGGCAGACAGCTTGTGGAATATTCGCCCGGTTGTCCGTTCTGCCCAGGCAACCCCTCGCGGGTTAGGCAGTACACCACTGAACGAATCTCCCAGTATGTGGATCTGGGCCAGGGCATGCCCCACGGCTGCACAGTGCTTGGTGTTGGGTGCCAGTACATTTTGACCTTCCAGCCGTCGTACGATTGCAGCGGGTTTGTCTTTCAGCACGCGCACATAACCACCGTGCAGGTCGGCAATAGGGTGTGCGGTCGGCATACCGTGATCGGACAGATGGGCCATGAAGTTCAGGTAATACGGCAGGGTATCGAAACCCACCTCCTCAAAGATGGTCAATACGAACTTGCCGTTTTCGGTGGTCACGAAATAATTGGTGTTTTCGATACCTGCATTGATGCCTTCATGGTTTAATAGCGCACCCAGGGAATAGTTCCCGAGAAACTCTTCGAGCTCATGTAGCGTGATATTGGTGTAGACGGACATCTGTTTTGGCTGTGCTCGGTTATGTCGTTATAGTAGAAAGGATACAATCCTTAAAGCCGGGAACTCGATATTCCTTGAACGGGGGCCCGGAACTATGCTGCGGGGTACATCGTGCAACCTATGCTGAAAAACACGCGCAATGATACCGCGTCAACCGGCCTCCCTCTAGTCATCGCGGGATTTAAATAGCACATGTCTGCAGGCCCTGCATCCCCCCTTATTCTGGTTGATGGCTCGTCCTACCTGTACCGGGCCTTCCATGTCCCCCAGCTGCAGGCCCTGACCACGTTGTCGGGCCAGCCCACCGGGGCAGTATACGGTGTTGTCAACATGCTCAGGAAACTGCTTGACAGGGAACAGCCCAGCCACATCGCTGTGGTATTTGATGCCAAGGGCAAGACATTCAGGCACGAACTGTACAAGGAATACAAAGCTAACCGCCCACCCATGCCGGATGAGCTTCGTGCACAGATCGCCCCCCTGCATGCTGTCATTCGAGCCATGGGGCTGACGCTGATTTCGGAACCGAACGTCGAGGCAGATGATGTGATCGGCACACTGGCGTCACGGGCAGCAGACCAGGGTCATGATGTGCTGATATCGACTGGCGACAAGGATATGGCGCAACTGGTCAATGATCATGTCACCTTGGTCAATACCATGACCAACACGACAATGGATGCATCGGGCGTCATGAAAAAATTCGGTGTTACACCGCCACAAATAGTCGATTACCTGGCGTTGACGGGAGACAAGTCTGACAACATACCGGGCGTGCCGGGTGTAGGCCCGAAAACGGCAGCCAGGTGGCTGAAAGAATATGGCTCACTGGCGCAACTGGTCGGTCATGCAGAGGCCATTCCCGGCAAGGTCGGTGAGAAGTTGCGTGCGAATCTGGGGCAATTGCCCCTTGCACAGGAACTCGTGTCCATTCGTTGTGAACTGGACCTGGAAATCAGCATGGATGATCTGCATGTTTGCTCACAGGATTCAGGGCAGCTCAGGAAGTTGTACACGGAACTTGAGTTCAAGTCCTGGTTAAGCACCCTGGATGTGCAGGAAAACGGGTCGACAGGTCCCGTGCCCATGGAAAAGGCAGTTGTCAGGCACAGCTATGAAGCCGTGTTGGGCGAAGAGGATCTCAACCACTGGCTGAAACGGCTGGAGCAGGCAGACAAGGTGGCCTTCAGTATCCAGACAGATGACCCGGATGACTATATGCAGGCCAATGTGGTTGGCCTGTCGTTTGCAGTCCAGCCCGGCGAGGCTGCCTATGTGCCGTTTACCCATCGTTATCAGGGCGTACCCGGACAACTGGACCGTGATTCCACGCTGAAAAAGCTGGAACCGGTTCTGAATTCAAGCCCGGGCAAGATCATAGGCCACGACCTGAAGCACGACCGCAGCGTCCTGCTGAACCATGGCATTCACCTGAAGGGTATCTTGCACGACACCATGCTGCAGTCCTACGTGTGCAACTCGGTCGCCAGCCGGCACGATCTTGACACCCTGTGTGAAAAGCATTTGCAGCATACGAAAACTGAAATCAGGGACGTCGTCGGTCAAGGTGCGAAACGGGTTGCTTTTGACCAGGTAAAGCTGGAAGCTGCGGTGCAATACGCTGCGGAAGCTGCGGATGTGGTTCTACGACTGAATCCGGTGTTCTGGTCCGAACTTGAACAGAAGTCCAGGCTGCGAGAACTCTATCAGGAAATCGAGTTGCCGATGCTTGCAGTGCTGTCAAACATTGAACGCAATGGTGTACTGGTTGACGCCGGGCAATTGAGGGAGCAGAGCAGGGAACTTGCCGCCAGGATCGTCGACATTGAGTCCCAGGCGTTCGGTCAGGCGGGTAAGGAATTCAATCTAGGTTCGCCAAAGCAGATTCAGGAAATCTTGTTTGAGAAACTGGGCTTGCCGGTCATCCGCAAAACCCCCACAGGCCAGCCTTCCACGGCGGAAGATGTATTGCAGGAACTGGCCAGGGAGTTTCCCCTGCCCAGACTCCTGCTGTCACACCGCATGCTCAGCAAGCTGAAGTCGACGTACACGGACAAGTTACCTGCCCTGGTCAACGCCAAGACGAAACGGATACACACTTCGTATCACCAGGCGGTGGCGGCAACGGGCCGTCTGTCCTCTTCCGACCCAAATCTGCAGAATATTCCTATCCGCACGGAGGAAGGCAGGCGGATCCGCAAGGCCTTTATTGCGCCGGAATCCCACCTGATTCTGGCTGCAGACTATTCGCAGATCGAGCTGCGGATCATGGCGCATCTGTCACAGGATGAAAGGCTGTGTGATGCCTTCTCGCGCGGCGATGACATTCACCGTGCCACGGCTGCCGAAGTGTTCGCAATTGGTGTGGATGAAGTGAACCCTGAGCGGCGGCGTGCGGCCAAGGCGATCAACTTCGGACTGATCTACGGCATGTCCGCATTTGGTCTGGCGGCACAACTGGGAATCACGCGTGTAGATGCGCAGCAGTATGTGAGTCTGTATTTCGAAAGGTATCCCGGTGTCAAGCAATTTATGGGCAAGATTCGCGAACAGGCACGTGCGCAGGGCTATGTCGAAACACTGTTCGGCAGACGGCTTTACCTGCCGGACATTAATCATAAAAATGTGAAACTGCGGCAGTATGCAGAACGCACTGCGATCAATGCCCCTATGCAGGGAACCGCCGCGGACATTATCAAGCGGGCTATGATAGAAATCGATACGTGGCTGGGGCAGGAACAACCTGACTGCAGGATGGTCATGCAGGTGCACGATGAACTCGTATTCGAAGTTCACAGGGACTGCAAGGACTTCGTCAGAGAAACTGTGATACGGAAGATGGTGTCCGCGGCAGAACTGTCGGTACCGCTCATCGTGGATGCAGAATTTGGTATTAACTGGGACGAGGCGCATTGATCACCTGCAACCAGACCTGCTCCTTGCCGGGTTCTGACCTGAGTGTTCATTCCATGAACAGTGCTCAGTAAAATAACGGGGGAGGGTGTATGGGAGGATATACAGGCTCCTCCCCCGTCCGGCTTACCCGTAGTCCTGTAAGGCAGGTTGCGCCAACCCTGTGCACCGCTGGCCGAATGCGGATGCAGCAGGAGGTTCGAACGGCATTCCTGCCCTACCGGATGCAGAATCCTGGTTCAGGATTATTCAAATACCGCTTCGGGATCATTCAGGCTGCCCGAGCCTTCAAACTCGATCGCCGCCAGCTTCAGCGTGCTGACGACGTCTTCAATTCCACGGACCTGCGTGGTCAGGGCGTCAATGGCAGCCTGTACCCGGGCATTGCCGGCTTCATTGCCTGGGGCAATCATCTGGTCATAGGCTTCTCCGCCTTTCGCGCTCTCGACGAGCCTGTGCATGGCTGTCATGGTAGCGTCCAGCTGGTTCCGCAGGTTTTTGTCAACCTCAGAAGAGGTTGCCGCGACAAGATCCGAAAGGCTCGGTCCCTCTACCATTGTGCCGTCCATGCGTCGGTACTCCCCGAGGTAGATGTTGCGGATGCCCATGGCATCGTAATAATGGGAGTAGTGGGTGTTGTCGCTGAAGCAGTCATGTTCCTCTTCCGGATCATGCAGCAGTAAGCCGAGTTGCATGCGCTCTCCAGCAAGTTCACCGTAAGACAGGCTGCCCATGCCGGTAATGATGGTAGACAGGCCTTCCTCGATGGGGCTGCCAAGTAACCCCTCACGGGCATCTCCACCCGGCACCCATTGGGCAACCATCCATGTCAGATCGTCTACGAGCAGATCCGTCGCAGACTTCAAATAGGCTGCCCGACGTACACAGTTTTTCCAGGAACAGTTGTTTGCATCAAAGTCACTTGCCGGGCGCTTGCCGGCACCTGGGCCCGTGCCGTTCAGGTCCTGCCCCCAGAGGAGAAATTCAATAGCGTGATATCCGGTTGCTACGTTTGCTTCCACACCGCCCAACTCATGCAGGGTATTGGCCAGCAGGTCCTTGGTGATCTGCCGGGCATCAATGGTACTGCCGGAAAAAGTAAAGTTGGAACTCGCAATGACGTTGGCCCGGTAGGCTGGATTCTCTGCTGATTCTGCACCGTAGCTTGATGCAACATAATCGATCAGGCCCTCATCGAGGGGCCAGGCATTCACCTTGCCCTCCCAGTCGTCGACGATCGCATTGCCGAAGCGGTAGACTTCGCTCTGCTGATAGGGAACACGTGCAGCCCTCCACGCCGTACGGGCATGAAGCAGATTTTCTTCAGTCGGCTTGGCTATCAACTGGTTGACGGCTTTCTGCAGGTCACGGGCAGTGATCAATGAATCCTCATACACGGCATGAGCCAGTACGGCATAGTGTTCTAGAACTGCTTGCTTCTGCGGGACCGCTGATACGTGTACCGAAAGAAGCAGCAGCACCGTTGCGGTCAGGGATGTTTTTATCATCAGTTTCTTCGTCATTGGTTTCTTTTTCATTGATTCACTTTCGTCGGTTGTCAGAATTCAGTGGCGAGCTGGAGCGTCACGATCCTGGCATCTTCCCCAGTGCCCCCGTCTTTTTCGCTGTAGTCATCGTCAAGCGCTCCTTCGACAGCCAACGCGACACCATCCATCATCTCGACCGAAAACCCGAGCATTAAACGTTCTTCAGGCAGCTCCAGGGCAAGAGCTTCATCCGTTTCTTGGTAGCCGACGGCAACCGTTGCGGGTCTGCCAGCAACGTCAAAGTCGTAGGCCGCTTCGACCATAAAGCTGGTCGGTTCGGCCCCCTCTCCATCAAACTCCAGTTCATGCGCCTCAAAGTCTTCCGATGCACCGAGGTATTCCGCAAGAAGTGACAGGCTGCCAATGCGTAGCATGGCACTGGTGGACCAGCCTGAAACATGACTGTCATAATCTGCATCGTTATCGGCAGTCTCATCGTTGTTCGTCGCGTCATCATCCTCAATTTCTCCATCTGGACCGGCAGCAAGGCCGTCAGCAATGGCATCCTGCAGGTTGTCTGAGTCACCAATGTCGCTGATGTAGGATAGGTTTACGGCGAATGCTGAATCCTCACGTTCCGTGGCATAACCGAGTGCAGCCCCAAAGCTTTCGAAGCGGTCTTCTCCGTCTTCATTGTTGTCGCCATTGAAGGCAAAAAGGGCTGTGTGAAATCCATTGGATTCGAAACTGAACTGCAGGGCGCTCTCCCGGGTTTCACCGAGCTCAAGCGTCATTGGATCGGAAATAAAATTGCTTTCGAAGGTTCCGAAGGGAACGAAATACTGGCCAGCTGTGAACGACCAGGGTCCTTCCTGCGGACCGATTGTCATGGTTGCAACATCGACCTCGATGTCCGTTTCGTCTTCCTCATGGAGCAAAACAACTTCGGCTCCAACCCAGTTGGTTACCTGGGCGGTCACACCCAGTTCCATCTTTGCAAGAACGGCGTCCGAGGTGCTGTCGCCTTCATACGGGTCTTCATAGGCAGCCTCGACTTCCACGAGGCCACTGACCTGAACCGAGTTGAACCAGCCGTCTTCATGTTCGGTCTGCACACCATGTTCCATCAGCTTTGCAATCTGGAGATCCCTCTTGATGATCTCTTCATCCTGCACGGAAACCCGCTCTTCGAGGTACTGTATACGCTGTTCCATATTGGCAAGTCGTTCTTCAATTGTTTCCTGCGCCAATGCAGGCATGTGCCAGATTGACAGGGCCATACCGGCTACAGCCAGTCTTTTCAATTGTTTCATCACTGCTCTCCGTATATCTTAATGCATATTATTATCACTATCATTCATATAAAGCAAACCTTTATATGAATTGAATATTACTTAATGGTAAAATACTTATTTATAAAGTCAATATTGTTCAGCAAATGTTCAAAGCCCACTTGCCCCTTTGTGCAGGAAGTTTCCTGATTAGTGCATGCCTTGTTCCGTTCACTGCGGGGATTGGCAGCGAGCGTGAGCGGGTTCTTGCGGTTATACAGCCTGCCGAAAATTTTCTACAGCCTGAACCTTACGAACGCCGCTCTGGGGGTGCAGCAACCGTATTCGAGATGCTGAACCGTAATGCATTTTCTCATTCGTCCGCAAACATGTCATTCGAGCGCGAACTCAATTTCAAGGTCGGTAATGGTATTTTCAAAAAGATCTGGGTGTCGGCACCCAGTTCAACCCTTTCGTCGGATGGGTTGGGTCCTCTGTTCAATGCGCGTGCATGCCAACGTTGTCATCTGAAAGATGGTCGTGGTCATCCACCTGTAGCCGGTGAAAAAGCCAAGACGATGGTCGTGAAGTTGTCCATTTCTCCGCGAAATGCGGATGGACAAGCCGCGATTCTGAAACACCGCGTCCACAGTATTCCGGAACCCGTGTATGGCAGTCAGCTACAGAGCTTCTCTGTTCAGGGAGTTCAAAGTGAAGGTGATATCGAGGTCACCTACGAGGAAGTACCGGTTGTTTTGGCAGGTGGTGAAGTCGTGTCATTGCGCAAGCCGACATACCGTCTCACAGCTCTGCAGTACGGGAGGCTTCATCCCGGAACTATGATCTCACCACGCATTGCACCGCCGGTGATCGGCATGGGCCTTCTCGAGGCTATTCCGGAAGCAGATATCACCAGGAACGCTGACCCGGAAGACCGGGATGGCGACGGCATCTCTGGACAGGTAAGGAAAGTATGGAGCGATGAATCCCAGCAGGTGGTACTCGGGCGGTTTGGCTGGAAGGCCGGTCAGCCAACTGTTCTGCAGCAGGTTGCGAGCGCATTCCGGGATGATATGGGCATTTCGACTCCGCTGTATCCGGACCCGTATGGCGAATGTACAGTGTCACAGTCAACGTGCCGGACAGTTCCTCACGGGGACGAGCCTGCAATGGATGGCATCGAGGCGGGTGCTACAATTTTCGATCTGCTGGTGTTCTATGCCCGCAATTTAGGCGTGCCCGCCCGGCGCAAGGTGGATGACCCTCAGGTACTCGAAGGCAAGCGCCTGTTCTATGAATCGCGTTGCACAGCCTGCCACGTGCCAAAATTTGTAACCCGGCGGGATTCAATTGGTTCGGAACAGTCGTTCCAGCTTATCTGGCCGTACAGCGACCTGCTGCTGCATGATATGGGTGAAGGGTTGGCTGACCATCGACCTGAAGGGAATGCGACAGGACGTGAATGGCGCACACCGCCACTGTGGGGGATCGGACTCACGGAAACCGTGAGCAATCACACCCTGTTTCTCCACGATGGACGCGCACGCAGCCTTCTCGAGGCCATCCTCTGGCACGGAGGTGAAGCCGAGCCAGCAAAACAGCGTGTTATGAAGATGACACGTGAGGAACGCGAAGCGCTGCTTGCCTTCCTGGAGTCACTTTGACAGAAAATACTGATGATCCATATATTTGAGGTGCTCCTGGTCTTCCTGGTGGCTGGAAATGCAGTGTTCGCCTCGCATGGGAAGCGAATCGGGCTGCAGGACCATGCAAGGGTCTATGCTGTCCTGGTTCAGTAGTGGGGAGCATCCATCCTCCAGGCAATGCTGGCTATACTGTACAAAATTCACCGGGATGGCCTGCTTGAGCCTGTCAAACTGCGAACTTTCGGCAACTTTTATCCTCTAATTGATAGTGCTTCAGCACTACCCGCTTCCCTCCCTAAGCGGGCATTTCAGACTTGGGTTTCCCAACCCGGGTCGATATCTTGCCCCGGTTTTCTCCGTTTAACCGGGGCGTCTTTTACCTCTGTCAATCCTGCATCAAGGTGCGTGTGATCCATGCTGAAATTTTTTTCTGTGCCTGCGAGATTCCGGTACGTCTGGTTGCCGAGAAAATCTGTGTCCCTGCATCAAATCCATGCCGTTCCAGGTCAGAGGCAACGTGGGTAAGCGATTTCATCATCGCATTCCGGTTTACCTTGTCTGCCTTGGTCAGCAGGATATAGAGGGGCAAACGGTAATGCTCGCTCCATTGGATCATGGTCCAGTCAATTTCAGTTAGCGGATGGCGGATATCCATTAACAGAATCAGACCACATAATGCATGGCGATGGACTAGGTAGGATTGCATCAGATTTTGCCACTGCTGTTGTACTTTTGCAGGGGCCTTGGCGTAGCCATAACCCGGCAGGTCCACCAGCCGGGCATCGCTGCCCAGTTTGAAAAAATTGATCAACCGCGTGCGCCCGGGGGTTTTGCTGGTGCGGGCAAGACTGTTTTGCTGGCAAATTGCGTTTATTGCACTCGATTTACCTGCATTGGATCGCCCGCAAAAGGCCACTTCAGCCCCTGCATCCTCAGGGAAGTCTCGAACTGTGCTGGCACTTTTTAAAAATCGAACATGCTGGAAGACAAGGCTCATTCGCAAATCTCGTTCTTTGGTTATTTGAATAGTGTACAGGTATCTCTGTTACGACAGTCAGGGGGATTTCAGTGTTGCCTTCCATGCGATTGTAGCTACTTTGCATGGAACCAAATTTGGCGATATTATACTTCGCGTACCAAGAGGATGAAAATTTGATATGATTAATTCACAACAACAATTTACACATGCTCTGGAAGTGATAGAACTGAACGCAAACAAGCTGTTTCTCATCCTGAATTACCTGGATGATATAAAGCATGACTTGGGCAGTGATTATGTCTCTGGTTCTGATTATGAATTAGAGAGTAAATTACAGGCACTTTACCCTATGCTGGACATGATGAACCTGGAATCTGCCAAGTCTCAGGTAGAGCGTATTATTGATAGTTTTAAAATGCCAGTTACAGGGTATGAGGTTGCACAGAGCCTGAAAGAGCTAAGAAACCGTGTTGTGGATGACTTCAAGCATCCAGCTCTATATTGCTTTAACGCGGTGGAAAAGAACTTAATAGAACAAGGAGAGGAAGTCTTTGCACAAAAGGTGCGGGATATTTTTACCGATACCAAATATGATCTGGAAGAAGCTGTTCAATGCCTCGGCTTCTCACGTTATACAGCCTGTGTATTCCACCTCATGCGGGCTATGGAACAGGCCGTAAGACGGATTGGGGATGAACTGGAGTTTACCGTACAGGATGAGGACGGACATTACCTGACTTGGGGCAAGATGATAGGCAACATGGAAGCCAGGTTAAAAGATATCAAAAAGACAGATATGGAAACTCACGACAAGTGGCAGGATTTAGTACCACTTCTCTACTGCGTAAAGAAAGCCTGGCGCAATACAACCATGCATCCCGACAAGGTTTACTCCAAAGTTAAAGCAGAGAAGGTATTCACTGCCGTTAAAGACTTAATGGAGACTCTTGCCGACACTCTCTAGTGCTTCTTGCGCTTGGGCTTCACAACCTTCTTGAATGTCTGCTCAAAGGGCTTGGTGTCACACCCAAGCTCTTTGGCCTTCTCAATAAACCGCTTGGACTGTTCGGGATCATCCTGTTTAGTGCGCTTTCCCATTATGAACCTTTTGCTCCTTTATCCTAATATTCCTTCAAATATTAACAGATATGTAAAACCAAGCTTAGCTAAAATTACTGGTAAATGAATGTTTACCAATCAGTGAAGATTAATATATACTCTCAACTGCAAACCTTCTACATAGTGTCCCGCCTCTGTCGGGTCACCTGCTGAATAAGCTTAATACCCGACACGGGTCGCTCCTTGTGTCATAAGCGAATAGGCGGAATATCTTCCTATGTAGATGTTTGCTTGGCCCGGCACCTTGGCCGGAAGTTAGCAACAGACACGACATAGGAGTTACAAATGCTTAACTACAGAAGTTCATGGGGAGCAGTCTGTCTGCTTGCCGTACTTTCCCTAACGATATATGGCTGCGGAGGTGGAGGCGGTAGTAGCCGCGTGCCAGAAGTTATGCCTGAAACTGAAATGCCGGAACCTGAAGAGGTTACGCCAAGTGTTGAGTTGGGCGACTTGATCTTACCCGCTAACGATTACACGATTGCCGCTGGTGAAACCATGGACGTGGGTGAAGGCGAGACCGAAGTAACCCTGTCATGTTCCGCCGCCGCAGCCTGTTCTTTTACAGTGGATGAAGACGGTATGGCAACGCCCACCACGGGTGAAGTCACCGCAGCGCTATCGGCAGCAGCCATGCAAGCCAGTGCTGCTCGGGAAGAAGCGGCCAGACTTGCAATGGAAGAAGAAGAAAGAATGCGTATGGAAGCTGAACAAGCCCGTATCATGGGGCTTACCGCAGCGATTGCTGACCCAGATGGGGACGGTAGACTTGCAGAACCGGGAGACCTAAAGACAGACAAACGGCCAAGTAGTGATATGGATAATTTGTATGGCGATGGCAGCATTACAGTAGACGGAGATCAACTCGGCAAAGATAACGCAGGCATCAGAGATGCTGTCGAGTTTCAAGCACGAAATGAATCCCGTATAGCGCTGTCTTCAACTTTCAAATCAAGTGTCCATGTTCGAACAAAAGACGGAAAGACAGATACATTAACTGTATACAGTGATAGTTTTGGAACCAAGCCAGAAGAGTTTAATACATACTATACTGCAACTAAGTGTGTTAGTGATGCTTGTGGAACAGGTATTACAGTCGTTGATGTAGCTGATGACAGCGATGATGTTAAAACCGAATATAACACCGTTAATTTCCCTACTGATGGAACCGCTTTGGTGGCTACTGTCGCCTCTCGTATAGGACTATCTGGCGCATCGACATACAGTATTACGTTTGATGATGATGAAGATAGTAAGAAAGGTTCTTTCCACGGAACACCTGGCACCTATTCATGCGGCACAGCTGGTGGATGTACTGTTGCCAGAGATCAAGAGGGTGTCATAACCATTACTGGAACCGTTACGTTTACACCATCTGATACAGTCAATAACACTCAAGACGTACATATGGTGCCTGACGGGATTACAGATGACGATTATTTGGCATTCGGGTACTGGATTCAGACCATGTCTATGGGTGATGATGGCATGAAATACGGAGTGAGCACCTTTGCTGGGGGCAGCATGCCTTTCGGCAACAATACTGGTGGCAATTCAGAAATAGAGGCACTTCGTGGCACAGCCACCTATGACGGGTCTGCAACTGGCGTGTACGCCCGCAAGGATCTTGCCGTAGAAGACGGTAACGTAGTTGGCACACCAGTTGCTGCCGGACAGTTTTCAGCGGACGTGAGCCTGACAGCCCACTTCGGCAATCAGGAGACAGCAGACGTGGATGTTGATCATATTTCAGCCAATGAAATGTTTACGATAAACGGTATGGTGGACAACTTTCAGGATGCAAACGGAGACATGATTGATAATGAATGGGGTCTGTCGCTAAATCCAATACATTTCAGCAATGCAGCTAATGATGCTGACTCTTACACCAGCACTCTCACAGAAGGAACGACCGGGAAAGGCGCGGGCATGATGGGTGAATGGCAAGGTGGTTTCTTTGGTGCAGTGGCTGATGCGGATGCAACTCCATCACAGCCTACAGCCACCACGTATCCTTCAGGCGTAGCAGGTGAGTTCACCGGACACTTCACTGATGGTAACGTAATCGGTGCCTTTGGGGCGACCAGATAAGCAAAGAACACCGGCCTGTTTTGTAAGCTTCTCAGGCCGATGTGTCCAAGAGAAGTAGACATCCTCTTGGGACTCCCGCCGTACCAGTGGTTCTAACGCTGCTGGTACGGCACTTTATTATTTTAAGAGCGCACTTTATACTATGCGGAATCGCAAAAGGTGTATTATGGATGATTATTCATGGAAGGCGCAGGGTGCACAGGACCTTTATGTACGAATATTGCAAACAGCTAACTACTTCCTTAGAGAAGCACAGCAGTTTGAAATAATTATATTACAGGGCTATGACCCTTCGTTTGAAAAGTTGGCATACGTTATGGAGCAACTAGCCCATATAGTATATCAATCTATGATTGATTTAGACCCGCACTTTGCTCAAAAGGCAGTGGATTACTCAAGTTACATGAGATTAATGGCTAGGGCAATCGTACAGGGTGACAAGGATGAATTAGATAGGCTGACTTCAGAACTGGACAAAATGTCTTTTGCATGAGCCACAATCAGAGGGGGTAAGACATGAAAGATGACATTGAAAGAAAGCGGTTGTTCAAGGAAGGGCATAAGCTACTAGATCAGGCAAATAAAATCCTGAAAGAAATATTTGAAGATTGCCATATAAGAAATGGTAAGAAAAAAGCTGCTTGACCAAACAATACGAAAGTTTTAAAAACCGGAAAGCATTGAAGCCAGAGCGCCAACTCTGGCTTTTTTCATTCTAGGCGATCTAGAAGTCAAACTCCATTTGTTCCAGCACCATGTGCGATATGTCCACGTAATCGTACTTATACCAGCACCACGCTACAGGCTTGCTTTTCTTCCTCTTGTTGCGGTGCGGGTAGTCATCAAGTAGTCGTTTGATAGGTTAGACGCTTGCCTTTTACACCATTTAGCAGGATTTCTGCTCGTTGCTCATCTTCTATCCCGTTCGCCACGCGGTAGTTGTAGCGGAAGTCGAACTCATTCAGGTAGCGGTGCAGATGGTGATGTGCACAGTGTTGGTACACGCCCTTCATGCCTCGCTTGAATACCGAGAAAAAGCCCTCGATGGTGTTGGTGTGTATGCTGCGATCAAACGCGAACACATACTCGCCACAGCTATGCACCACGGTTCCATGCTGGGCAAAATGCTTCTTCGCAAAGGCGTAGTGTTGAGCCTCATCGGTCATCAGCTTGGCATCCTTGGCGACATTCGCCTTGAGCAAGGGCTGGATAGTCCCGGCCCGCAGATCATCGACTACCATGCTTCGGGCGCGTCCTTGCTCACGGTCGAGAAATGATAGCACCTTGTTCTTGTGAGCATAGCCACGATCGTCCGCCCGCTTCTTGAAACTACTTCCAATAAAGGTCTCGTCCGCCTCTACAGTGCCACCACCCGATCCTAACTGCTCGCCATCATCAATGTGCATGGCCAGTCGGATACGATGAGACATGAACCAGGCAGTCTTGAGAGTCACACCTAGAGTGCGGTGCAACTGGTTACTGCTGATACCCTTCTTGCTGCCAGCTACCATGTAGATAGCCTGTAGCCATACATGCATCTTTACATGACTGGACTCAAAGATAGTCCCGATCTTAACGGTAAACGGTTTCTTGCACTCGTAGCACTTGTACAGGCCAATACGGGTAGTCTTGCCATTCATCTTGCCTACGCGCTTTTGCTCTCCGCATTTCGGGCAGGTAGGACCGTCAGGCCACAGTCTGGCCTCAACAAAATCATACGCTGCTTGCTCATCATGGAAATACGGTTTTGATAGATTACTCATGGTTTTACCCTCACTTTGATAACATTTTAATTTACAAAGCTAGGTACGTCAAGTATAATATCGCCCAAATTTTGCGGCCATACCTGCTTTTATGGTATATATCCGCCTTTTGGCTGATTCATGTCTCTGGACCTAGGGTCAGTTGTAACCACCAGGTGCAAACTTGGAATTTTATATTCTATATAAGGGAATGGGCGCATGAAAAAATTGTGTCTGCTGATCATTTGTTTGGCATACGCTGCCTGTATCCAAGCGGGGGGTGATCCGGAAGCCGGTAAAGAAAAGTCTGCACCCTGTGTGGCGTGCCATGGCCCAGATGGGAACAGCGTAAACCCTGCTTGGCCCAAGCTTGCAGGTCAGGGGGAGAAATACTTGGTAGAGCAGATGCAGTTTTTCAAGGACAGGATTCGAGTGAATGTCCTGATGAACCTGCAGGTGCAGAATCTGTCTGAACAAGATATTCAGGATCTGGCGGCATATTACACAAGCCAGACGCCGAGTCCCGGTGCTGCCGACCCCGACAAGGAATATCAGAGCGAAAAGCTGTTCATGATCGGCCAAAGGATTTATCGTGGTGGCAATGCTGCGACAGGAGTACCGGCCTGCATGTCCTGTCATGGTCCCAATGGTCTCGGCAATGCCCCTGCAAAATTCCCGCGTATTGCTGGTCAGCACGCAGTATATGTTGCGACACAGTTACGCGCATATCGAAGCGGAGCCCGATTCCAGCCTGATGACAACCTGAACTCAATGGCCGGTATTGTCAATTACATGACGGAGACGGAGATTGATGCGGTTGCGGAATACATTGCTGGACTTCATTGAAGTCGCAGCATGGAGCAAACTCCGGCAATCACAGTGCGTCGTGGTGTCTGAATCCATTATCAAGGGGCCATTTTCAGGTATGAGTGTCCGAAGCCTAACACGTACATTTTTGGTGTTTGTATTGTCCATTTGTGCCATGCAGGCGACTCTCCGTGCGGACAATTCTGGGGTTGAGTTTGAAGAAGGTCTTCACTATCACAGGATTGTACCTGCCATACCAGTACCTTCAGGTTCCGGTGAGGTTGTGGTGCTGGAATTGTTCTGGTACGGCTGCCCTCATTGTTACAGCTTTGAAAAACACTTGAGCAGCTGGGAGCAGAACAAGGCGGATCATGTCAAGTTTGTGAGGATGCCGGTTGCCTTGAATCGCAGCTGGATACCTCATGCCCGAATGTACTATGCCCTGGAAAAGATGGGGGAGGTTGATAGGATGCATTCACTGATCTTTGAAGCCCTTCACGTACAGGGAAGACGCCTGCGAGATGTAGAGTCAGTATCGCGTTTTTTAAGCCAGCACAATATCGACACGGATGAATTTGAAGAAGCCTACAACTCCTCATATGTTGAGGAAAAAATGCGACATTCCGGACAATTCGTACGAGATTCCCACGCAAGTTCTGTACCGACAGTGATTGTCAACGGTAAATACCGGTCCACAGCAAGTGCTGCTGGGGGACATGACCTGCTGCTGCAATTGACGGATGAACTCGTGCAGCGTGAGACAGAATAGCCTCCAATACGTGTCATGACTTCAGCGTTTCCGGCCGGATGCTCAGTCATGTCCTGTGCTTTGTTCAAACGTGCCAGGCAATGCTGTATGATGGGATCAGGGTCGGCTATTCATACGAAACTTGAGGGATGAATCATAGGCACTGACACTTCCGACGCGCGCACGAGTGTTCGCTATCAACCTGATGAGAAGCCCCCCACCGCACTTTCTTTCGGCCTCGGCCTACAGTTAGCAATTCTTTGTATATCCGGTATCGTACTGACCCCGGCGATCATAGTTCGCGCAGCAGGCGGGAGCGATGCCTTTCTGTCATGGGCCGTCTTTGCCGCGGTGGCTGTCAGCGGCGTGAGTACGATTTTACAAGCGCTGCGGGTGGGCCGGATTGGTGCCGGCTATGTGCTGGCTATGGGCACTTCCGGAGCCTTCATTGCGATCTGTGTTACAGCGATCGCCGAAGGCGGTCCGGCAATGCTTGCTACGCTGGTCGTGGTTTCATCATTTTTCCAGTTTGTGCTTTCTACACGGCTGTCGCTGCTTCGTCGCATCCTGACTCCAGCCGTTGCAGGAACAGTTATCATGCTGATACCGGTCACGGTGATGCCGATCATTTTTGGGTTTCTGAAGGATGTGCCAGTAGGGGTTTCAGAACTGGCATCGCCGCTGAGTGCACTGGCAACCGTGCTCGTTATTGCCTCGATTGCACTGAAGGCAAAGGGCGTGCTGCGTCTTTGGGCGCCTGTCATCGGGGTTTTTACAGGCTCGGCGGTTGCCGGATTGTTTGGCTTGTACGATGTGGAGCGTGTTGCAACCGCTTCCTGGATAGGGCTTCCGAGTGGAGCATGGCCAGGCCTAGACTTGAGCTTCGGGCCAGTTTTCTGGTCACTTCTTCCGGCATTTGTGTTTGTGACCCTGGTCGGTGCAATTGAAACGATCGGTGATTCCATCGCCATTCAACGCGTATCCTGGCGCAGACCCCGGGCGGTGGATTTCCGGGCAGTACAGGGAACGGTCGCTGCGGACGGGATGGGTAACCTGTTATCCGGTCTCATGGGAACTGTGCCCAATACGACCTATTCAACAAGCGTGGCAGTTGCCGAACTGACCGGCGTCGGAGCTCGTCGCGTCGGGATTGCCCTCGGGGCAGTGTTTGTTGTCCTGGCGTTCTTTCCGAAGGCACTTGCCGTGATTCTGGCGATACCGGGACCGGTTGCTGCTGCCTACATCGGCGTACTGCTGGCCATGCTCTTTATTGTAGGTATGAAAGTTGCCATTCAAGATGGAATCGACTATCGCAAGGGTCTGGTCGTCGGTGTCGCATTCTGGGTTGGAGTAGGATTCCAGAATGGATGGATATTTCCTGAGCATGTTTCGGAGTTTGCAGGGGGTCTTCTTGAAAACGGGATGACGGCTGGTGGCCTGGTCGCCATCCTCATGACACTGTTCATGGAACTGACAGAGTCCCGCCGCAGCCGGATTGTGATGGAACTTGACCTTTCGGCACTGCCGAAGATCAAGACATTCTTGGGTGAGTTTGCATCGCGCAACGGATGGGATGCGGCGATGGCAAACCGCCTTGTCGGGGCCGCCGAAGAGACTCTGCTGACACTGCTCAGGCATGAAGAAGGTAAAGAGCCTCGCGGACGCCGCCTGCTCCTGACTGCGCACAAGGAAAGCGGCCAGGCGGTTCTCGAGTTTATCGCTGCAGCCGGTGAGGAAAACCTGCAGGACCGGATCGCATTGCTTGGCGAGCAGGCCGACGCAGCTTCAGGTGAATGGGAAGTATCACTTCGGCTGCTGCGACACCTGGCTTGCTCGGTTCGTCATCAGCAATACCATGATACGGACATCGTGACTGTACACGTGGAAGCCCCGGAACCCATTCACTATAGACAGGCATCATAAGTGTGTGCAATTGTTTCGCACTGTCCTGCATAGGATTGCACACGGCTAAGTTAGCCGATGGGCAAGGGATAGACGGTCTCTGGCAAAACAGGTGTTCCGGCTATCGCGTAATGAGTATTTGGTTTCATGTGGATCATTCACTATAATTCGCAGCGCACCTCAAGCAAAAACCAACAGAAATAGGAGTTTGTGTGAGTGACACGAAGTTTGCCAAAACGTTAAAAATTGTACTCGGAGTGCTGGTCGGGTCGACGGTCGCGATACTGGCCCTTGCAAATGTGCTCATTTCGGATGCGGACTATTCCCATGAAACTGTAATCAAGGAAAATATTGAGGATCGTATCAGGCCTGTAGGGAGCTTGCATCTGGCGGACAGTGAATTTGAAACGGCTGAGGAAACAGAAGGTGAGACAGGCAAAAGCGAGCCTGAGCTGGTCGTGGCTGATGCAGGAAAACCGGTCGAGCAGATTTATCAGGCCTGTGCCGTATGCCATGGCACGGGTGTCCTGAATGCCCCGAAACTGGGTGACAAGGCGAGTTGGGAACCCCGAATAGCCAAGGGCGTTGAGCAGCTTTATACAAGTGCCATCAAGGGCATAGGTACGATGCCGCCCAAAGGCGGGCGTCTTGATTTTTCTGATGAAGAGGTTCGAAGAGCCGTTGACTACATGCTGGATTCCGTGCGCTGATTCTCCGTGTTTGCTGCGGTTTTGCTGAAGTCTGTACGGGCAACTCGCGTGCCCACCTGAGGGGACTGGACCTAGCTTAGGGTGATGCCTGGGCGACGGGGGTATGCACTGTGCCTGTTGCAGGCCTGGCTGGCCCGTCAGTCACTCTGCAGTTTCTCTTCAAGTTCCTGTATGCGTTCCTGCAGTTCCTTGATGCGCAACTGGCTTTGCGCCAGCATCTCGCTTTGTGCGTCGAACTCATTTCGTGTAACAAGATCCAGTTGCTGGAAAACGCCTTCCGCAACGCCGCGCACATTTTTTTCAATCTTTTCCTTGCCTTTTTTCAGGTCATCAGGAAGGGCTGCACTAACCTTGTGTACAACCTCGTCTAGGATGCGTGGGCTAAGCTTCATGGTGGTCACTACTCCTTGCGGTCAGGGCGTAAAAATATAGCACATTTGATTTTGTATGTTTGGATTTAAGGTTAAAGGCGCTCGTACAAGGCGATCGCACTTTTTTCTGTGGGGCAGAGATACCATTTTCCTGAATCCTTGCACTGGCCTGACAGACCACACATCCAAAACAAGATTCCATGATGTTATTTCTGCAGGGAACCGGGTTTTTGTCCCGATGCGGTGGCATACAGGATTCACGGTGCCGGATGTACACGGCATCACCATTGAGTCATTGGGCTAGTCCCTGTTCACTCAGTTTCCGGAAGCAGGTTTGCAGGTACGTGTGCCGCGTGGATTGGGTGCATTTGCGTTCAGGCAAGAGCGTGAGAAATCAACGGGACGTTCGTTCAATGGGTTCATGACAAGTCGCACTAATACGGTGCACATAGGTTTGAATGAGTGCGCGATGTTGTACACACATGGTTTCAATTGTGAAGGCTATTTTTGTAACTCATTGTTTTGTCTAGGCCTGGCAGATTTGGCATGGTGTGTGCTTAAGCTTGGATGTAGAACCAAGCAGTCAAATTTTCTAGGTGGAACGCTGATGAACAGGAAGTTACGCCAGATGGTATTGACAGCCGTCTTGACAGGCAGTCTGGGAAATTGATTCCTTGAAATCCGGATGTGGGGATGAGGTCTCGGGTTTTGAAGTGACTGCAGCGGTCGTGCGCACAGATGCCGATTTGTCTGGTCAGTTGCATCTGGATCACGTAACCAACAGCAAAATCAGGAGTTATGACTATGAAGCTAGTCACCGCAATTATTAAGCCATTCAAGCTTGATTATGTACGCGAAGCTTTATCGGAAATTGGGGTAACAGGTGTGACGGTTGTCGAAGTCAAGGGCTTCGGCAGGCAGAAAGGGCACACAGAGCTGTATCGGGGCGCAGAGTACGTTGTCGACTTTTTACCAAAGGTGATGGTGGAAATTGCGGTGGAAAGCGGTTTGCTGGATTCCGTAATTGAAGCCATCAGCAAAGCAGCAAGCACGGGCAAAATCGGGGACGGCAAGATTTTTGTCACGCCGCTCGAACAGGTCGTACGCATTCGAACCGGTGAAACAGGTTCGGACGCGCTGTAAATGAAAAAAACTATCCTTAGGAGGAAGTTGTGGTAGATCAAATTTTTGAATTGCAATATGCGATCGACACATTTTACTTTCTGATGTGCGGCGCGCTGGTGATGTGGATGGCAGCAGGCTTTTCCATGCTCGAATCGGGACTTGTACGGAGCAAGAATACAGCCGAAATTCTCACGAAGAATGTTGCCCTGTATTCGATTTCCTGCATCATGTACATGATTTGCGGATACATGATCATGTATGACGGCAGCTGGTTTTTGTCAGGTATCGCAGGAGGGGAGAGTCTGGTACAGGATGCATTGGCCGCTTCTGCGGAAAATGGGTTCCATGGTGATTCGGTTTATGCGGATGCTTCGGACTTCTTTTTCCAGGTCGTATTTGTCGCGACGGCCATGTCGATCGTATCAGGTGCCGTAGCTGAACGAATGAAAATGTGGTCGTTCCTGCTTTTCGTGGTCGTCTTTACCGGGCTGGTTTATCCGCTGGAAGGCAGCTGGACATGGAACGGCAAGGATGTGTTTGGCTGGTTCAATCTCGGCGACGCTGGATTTTCCGATTTCGCAGGTTCGGGCATCGTGCACATGGCGGGCGCCACTGCTGCATTGGCAGGAGTGCTCTTGCTCGGAGCCCGCAAGGGCAAGTATGGACCGAGTGGCAAGGTTATTGCCTTCCCGGGTGCGAATCTTCCCCTAGCTACGCTGGGGACGTTTATCCTGTGGATGGGATGGTTTGGCTTTAATGGCGGTTCTGTACTTAAGTTGGGAGATGCCGCCAGTGCCAATGCGGTAGCCATGGTTTTTCTGAATACCAACACGGCAGCCGCAGGAGGCTTGGTGGCTGCCTTGATCGTTGCCCGCCTGTGGTTTGGCAAGGCGGACCTGACGATGGCCCTGAATGGTGCATTGGCAGGCCTGGTGGCAATCACAGCTGAGCCTTCAACCCCTTCTGCCCTGGCAGCGACCCTCATTGGTGCTGCAGGCGGTGGTCTTGTGGTGTTGTCCATCGTGTTGCTGGACAAACTCAAGATCGATGATCCTGTGGGTGCGATTTCCGTGCATGGCACCGCCGGACTGTGGGGATTGCTGGTGGTGCCGGTTACCAATCCTGATGTGAAATTCAGTGGACAGTTGCTGGGTGCCGCCACAATATTCATCTGGGTATTCCTGGCGAGCCTGGTCATCTGGGGTGTCATCAAGATGATCATGGGCATCCGTATCAGCGAGGAAGAGGAGATGCAGGGTGCAGATATTTCCGAGTGTGGCCTGGAGGCCTACCCTGAATTTGTAATCGAATAAAGCTTTTCGCCTCAGCCTGGTAAAAGCGCCTCCTGAGAGGCGCTTTTTTCATTGTTCCCGGTCCCTGATGAATTGCGGGGCTGAAAGACTTGAATGGTGTATCGCGTGGTTGTAATAGCGGGTCCTGAATCCTGGATGTTTGGCAGACTCCTGTCGGGCACAGGCAAGCCTCCCGGCCTTGTTTGCAATCGTGGCGCTCCACCACCCGGTAGGATAACAGGGTTGCGGATAATGGATCAGTTCGGTGGCAGCAAATCCGGCTTTTCGCATGGAGGCATGCATGGGCCGGATAATGCTCTCGAAATGAACCAGCGGTGATTCGCTTTGCTGGACTAGCAGGCCCTCTGGCTTTAGTGCAAGTAGGCAGTCCCTGTAAAACGGTGTGGAGAACAGGCCTCGTGCTGGTCCTACCGGGTCTGTACTATCGACGATAATGACGTCCACTGAACCCTGTTTCAATTTTTGCACCCATTCCACCGCATCTTCAAAAATCAACTCGACACGCGGATCCTGAATGGCCTCGCACAATTCCGGGAAAAACCTTTCTGACAGCCTTGTGACCCGTTCGTCAATTTCGACCTGTATGATTTTCTGTACACAGATATGTTTTGCCACTTCCCGCAAGGTACCGCAGTCGCCACCTCCAGCGATCAGGACATGACCGGGATTCGGGTGACTGAACAGGACTGGATGTGCCAGCATTTCATGGTATATAAAGTTGTCACGTTCCGTTAGCATAACGAAACCGTCTATCGCCATCAGCTTGCCAAAACTTTTGGTTGAATAGATTTCTATTTTTTGAAAGGGTGTCTGTTCCTGGTGAAGTATTTCATCGATCTCGAATGAGAGCGCGGTGCCACATTCCGTGCATGTCTCGGTAAACCATGATTTTTCCGTGTCTTGCATGTGATTCTGTGTTGCAGGGAAATGTAAAGTGAAGCGGGCTATCTCATACAACAGGCAACCGGATCATACATCATTATGAACATCCCGAAGAATTGGAGTCCTCGGCATGCCAGCGAGTACTACCGTGTCCTCAAGTGGGGCATGGGATTTTTTGGTATTAACGCGGCGGGGCACGTCAGTGTTCATGCCGGCTCCTGTGAGCTGGACCTGTATAAATTGAGCATGGATCTTGAAGAACAGGGGATTGGCTTTCCGGTACTGGTTCGTTTTCCGCAAATTTTGCAGCACATGCTGGACAGGCTATACACAGCTTTCCACGAGGCAATCGCTTTCTGCAACTATGCTGGCGACTATGTTGCTGCCTATCCGGTCAAGGTGAACCAGCAGGCTTCGGTTCTCCGGCATTTTCACCAGCAGGACCAGTGGCCGATAGCATTCGAGGTGGGAAGCAAGGCCGAACTGATTGCCTGCCTGGGGATCCTGCAGACAGGTAACCGGACCATTATCTGCAATGGGTACAAGGATGAGACCTACATACGTCTGGCATTGACTGGCCGGTTGCTTGGGCACGATGTGATTATTGTTCTGGAAAGTCCGGATGAACTTCAACATGTGATCAAACAGTCGGTCGAGATCAATGTCCAGCCTGTTTTAGGCATGCGGGTCCGTTTGTCAGCGATTGTGGAGGGCAACTGGCAAAATACAGGGGGCGAACGCTCAAAGTTCGGGCTGACTTCAAGCGAGGTACTGCAACTGCTCAAGGAACTGAAGGAAAATGGTGCGTCCGGGTGGATGCGTATGCTGCATTTTCACATGGGTTCGCAGATCCCCTCCTTGAAACATATTCGCGCGGGCATTGAAGAAGGCATGAGCTATTTTGCAGAGCTTTCCAGACTCGGGATTCACCTCACTCAACTGAACGTGGGCGGAGGCCTTGCCGTGGATTATGAGGGCAGCCGGTCGAACTCATATTTTTCAATGAATTACTGCATCGATGAATACGCCCGTTGCGTGATCAGTATTGTCCATTCCGTTTGTCAGCAACGGAGTGTCCCGCCACCGACTGTTTTCACAGAAAACGGACGCGCCATGACGGCATGCCACGCGATACTGGTGACCGATGTCATTGACGCTGAGTACAGGCAGGAAAATGTCTCGGACACCAATACTGATTTCCCTGGCGATTCGGGTGATGCATGCGAAAAGCTGAAAGGGCTTGTTGAGGTGTGCCAGCATATCCGCTCCAGTACCGAAGAGCTTGACAGTGCTGTGGATCATTCGCGTGATTACACCCGGCTGATGCAGGCCGTGAAACAGGTGAACGATGACTTTTCCCGCGCGGACATTTCCTTGACTGAAAAGGCCCATGCAGAAAACATTGCACAGGAGGCGTATCGACGGTTATCGAAATTCAGGCATTCCCTGGATGCCAAGTATTGCAATGACCTTGAAGAAAAACTTGTAGACAAGTACTTTTGCAATTTTTCCCTGTTTCAGTCAACACCGGACATATGGGGTCTGAATCAGATTTTCCCGATACTGCCGCTGCACCGCTTGGACGAGGCTCCAACCCGGCAGGTGCGCCTGCATGACCTGACATGTGACTCGGATGGTCAGATTGATCGTTATGTAGTGGGGGACTCGGTCAAGCCGTACCTGTCCCTGCATGAATTCGGTCCGGATCAGAAGTATCTGATAGGCGTATTCCTGATCGGCGCATACCAGGAAATACTCGGCGACATGCACAACCTGTTTGGAGATACCTACGCCGTGAATGTAGAGTTGAACCCGGATGGGGAGTATCGGGTCTGTGAACACCAGCCAGGTGATACCGTGGAAAAAGTGCTGTCTTGTGTTCACATCGATGCTGCTGAAATGCGCCGCACTTGGCGTGCCAGACTTGCTGAAACGAATGCATCTGTACAGGTTGCCGGGCAGGCACTGAAAGCACTTGAGGCAGCCCTTCAGGCAGACAGTTATCTGGATTCACCGGCATCGAGTAGGGGTGGGAGCATGTGATGAGATGCTATGTCTACAAGAGCCTGAAAAAATCCGATACATACCTGTACTTGGGCAGAAAAGACTGTTTTGATGTCGTCCCGGACAGGCTGAAGGTCCTTTTTGGAAAGCCTGATTTTGTTCTGGAGTTCGAGTTGACCGAGGGCCGTACCCTTTCACAGGCTGATGCCGGACAGGTCATGACCAGCTTGAATGAACAGGGTTATTATCTGCAGATGCCATCACAGACCTGTACATTTGCATGAGCGAAAACGAAGTGCCCGACAAGATGTCCAAGGATTACTTCACGAAGATGTCATGCGATCAGGTGGTAGTACACAGGGGCAAGCCGCAACCCGGTTTGGATGTCGATCGCATACACTGGTGCCTGCTGCAGGAATCTCTAATGAGCAATAAATTCCAGCATGCGGCGGGTTGAGCGGTGCGCCTTCCTGCGGATTTCCTCATCAACGAAAATCTCGTTGTCACCGGATTCCAGCACGGCTTCAAGGTTATGGAGGCCGTTCATGGCCATCCATGGACAATGTGCACAGCTTTTGCATGTAGCGCCTTCACCGGCTGTGGGGGCTTCTATGAAAGTCTTGTCCGGTGCGGCTTTTTTCATTTTGTAGAAAATCCTGTTATCTGTCGCCACGATGAATGCCCGGTGTGGCAGTTCCTTGGCTGCCTGGATCAGTGCAGTGGTCGAACCGACTACATCAGCAGCCTCGATGACTGCCTCGGGTGACTCAGGATGCACCAGGATGCCGGCATCCGGGTATTGCGCAATCAGGTCACCCAGTGCACGGGCCTTGAATTCCTCATGTACAACGCAGGCCCCTTGCCATGAAATCATGCTCGCACCCGTAACTTTTTCAATATAGCGGCCCAGATGGCGGTCAGGGGCCCATATGATATTTTTGTCTTGGTCCATCAGGTGGGAAATCACTTTCACGGCAATGCTTGAAGTCACGACCCAGTCCGCACGGGCCTTGACCTCGGCACTTGTATTGGCATAAACGACAACTTCATGGTTTGGGTGCCGGTCGCAGAATTCACTGAATTCCCTGGCGGGACAACCGAGATCAAGAGAGCAGGTTGCCTGCAGGGTCGGCATCAGAACCCGTTTTTCAGGGTTCAGTATTTTTGCGGTTTCTCCCATGAAGCGAACCCCTGCAACGACCAGCGTCGTGGCTTCGTGGCGGCTGCCAAAACGTGCCATCTCCAGTGAGTCGGATACATAGCCTCCAGTTTCTTCAGCGATTTTTTGCAGGGTTTCATGGGTGTAATAGTGTGCAATCAGTACTGCATTTTCCTGTTTGAGCAGATGCTTGATGCGAGCAATTTTTTCTTTTCTTTGCTGAGCGGTGTACACGGGCAGGCGTGACTGGATCACCGCTGTTTCCGGAATGTCTTCCAGGGGGACTGCAAATTCAAGGGATGTATCTGACATATTCATACAGAAGCTTTATATTTGTTCCTTATAAAGGCGCAAAAGGCGTAAATCAAGTTTGACCCTCCGGTCTCTGGAGATTTGCACGGGTGTACAATGAAGGCCATAGAAAATAATTATCATAATGCTGGTTCCCTCGCCCGGTGCGAAAGACCGCACAGTCCACATATTTCCGGATGAAACAAGCTGACAGCATCACTCCCGAAGTCGCATTGACCTTGCCTGGTCTGCTCTGCGAACGTGTGATGCGTACTCCGCACTCACAGGCCTACGGCTTCTACGATGACGAGACCCGGTGCTGGGAAAGCTTGACTTGGCAACAGGTTGCACACGGTGCAGCAGGGATTCAGGCCGCACTGCGCAGTGAACGGCTGGGCATGGGGGAACGCGTGGCAGTCATGCTGCGGAATTGCCCGGAGTGGATCATGTTCGATATGGCCGCACTGGGTATGGGCCTGGTGACAGTACCCCTGTATACGAATGACCGGCCTGAAAACGTAGCCTACATTGTCGAGAATGCTGGCATCAAGGTGATACTCGTTCAGAATCAGCGCCAGTGGCGTCAGTTGTCGCAGATCACAAGCATCCATGAGGCGCTGCAATGCGTAGTCAGCGTCGCTCCGCTGACACATGCTGAGGATGACGATACCCGTCTGGTCCATCTGCATGATTGGCTGGATGGCGATGCGCACGGCAGATATCAGTCCGTATCCCAGGAGAGCGAAGAGCTTGCCACGATCGTCTATACCTCGGGTACCACAGGCCGTCCCAAAGGGGTCATGCTCAGCCATAAAAACATACTATCCAACGCGTATGCCGCCTTGCAGTGTGCAGAGTTCGTTGAGCAGGACGTGTTTTTGTCTTTTTTACCCCTGTCGCACGCCCTGGAACGCACGGCAGGCTGTTTTATGCCCATGATGGCCAACATGACGGTATGTTTTGCCCGTTCGATTCAGCAGCTGGCACAGGATCTACAGGAAGTGTGTCCGACTGTTTTCGTATCGGTGCCACGCATTTACGAGATGATATATGCAAAAATTCTGAGCCAGGTGGCGCAACAGTCATCTTTGAGGAAAAGAGTATTTACATGGACACAGCAAATCGGCTGGCGGCGGTTTGAGCACAAGACAGGCAAGGCCGGGTGGCACTGGAGCCTGTTGGCATGGCCACTGCTGAATTACCTGGTGGCTGCAAAAATCAGCCGGAGACTGGGTGGAAGACTGCGTTTTGCAATTGTAGGCGGTGCAGCACTGGACAAAACCATCACGCGGTTTTTTATCAGCCTTGGCATACCGCTTTACCAGGGCTACGGCATGACAGAAAGCAGTCCTGTTATCAGCGTAGGCCGTCCGGATGCCAATGACCCATTCAGTATAGGCAAGGCGTTACCGGGCATTGAGACCAGGCTTGGCGAAGGCGGTGAGTTGTATACACGCAGCGACTGCGTGATGCTGGGGTATTACAACGATCTGCAGGCGACTGAGCAGGTGATCGATGCTGAAGGGTGGTTGCACACAGGTGATATCGTGCACATAAGCGACGAGGGGTATCTGTATATCACAGGCAGAATCAAGGACATCATTGTCCTGGCCAATGCCGAGAAGGTCTCACCCCAGGACATGGAGACCGCAATTTGTACCGATCCCCTGTTTGAGCAGGTCATGATTCTGGGCGAAGGCCGGGCTTTTCTGTCTGCTCTTGTGGTCCTGAATGAAACGCAATGGGGGATTCTTGCAGAGGATCTAGGGCTTGAAAGTCAGGCACAGGAAAGTCTGCGCAACAGTGCCGTACACAAGCATGTACTGCGGTGTCTGGCCAAATGCCTGAGGGAGTTTCCCGGGTATGCCCAGGTACGCAGGGCATGCATGTACCTGGAGCCTTGGACGATTGAAAACGGTTTGCTTACTCCGACTTTGAAAATCAGAAGAACACAGCTGGTGAGGCAGTTTGCAGAAGACATCGATGCGATGTATGCGTCCCTTGCAGTATGAATCGCGCGCGGTCAGCCGTCACTGAAGCGCTACTGTTTCGCTTGCATCAATATTGTGTCGATCTGGTTGGTGCGCAGGTTTTTTCGTGTTTCCTCCAGAGCCTGCCGGTCATTGGAAGGCCCGATTCGGACCCGGTGCCATGTAATGTCGTTTACTTCCACGGACTGGATATGAGCCTCAATTCCCAGCAGTGCCAGGCGTGCCTTGAGACTGTCAGCCTCGTCGAACTGTTTGAATGAACCTGCCTGCAGCAAGTAACCGCCCTTGTGTTCAGGACGGCGTGCCGGTTTGACAGGCTGTTCGCCTTGCAGGGTGATTTCATCTTGCGGGATGATGATTTCCAGTTCGGGCAGCAGCGTGTAGAAATCGAATTTCCTTTTTTCCAGGGATTCTGCAGGTTTTACGGCTTCTTGTGTAACCGCCCGGTTTTTGCCGGCATACCAGCCGTCAATGTCGATTGACATGGCAATGCCGATTCCTGAAATGATTCCCAACCCCAGCCAGGCCCAAGCCGGAAAGAGACGGCCTCGCTTGGCAGGTTTTCGTTTTTTTCTTACAGCCATGATTTTCCCTACATTTGTTCAGGTGCGCTGACATCAAGCAGGGTCAAGCCGTTGCTCAGCACGATTTGTGTTGCCCGGATCAGCTTGAGGCGGGCATTACGCAGCGCAGTGTCCGCCACCAGTACCTGGTGAGCGTTATAAAAACTGTGAAAGGTATTTGCAAGGTTGCGCAGGTAACCAACCACGACGTGGGGGGCAAACTGGTCAGCAGCTGCCTGTACGTTTTCCGGGAATTGGGTCAGCAGTTTGATCAAGTTTGTTTCATGTTTCTGGGTCAGGAGTGCGGCATCTGCCCTGATCAGCCCGCCATCCAGTACAGGCGGATCAGCCTGCCTGAGGATGCTGCAGATTCTTGCATGTGCGTATTGTACATAGTAGACGGGGTTGTCCTGTGTTTTCGAGGTGGCCAAGTCCAGGTCAAAGTCCAGATGCTGTTCACATTTGCGCATCACATAGAAAAAACGCGCGGCGTCCGTGCCAACTTGCTTGCGCAATTGCCGTAGCGTCACGAATTCCCCAGAGCGGGTGGACATAGTGAGTTTTTCCCCAGCCTCGTACAGATTGGCAAATTGCACCAGCAGGACGTGCAGGCGGCCCGGGTCTTTGCCCAGGGCCTGCATGGCCGCCCGCACACGCGGAATATAGCCGTGGTGGTCGGCCCCCCAGATGTTGATCAACTGGTCAAAGCCGCGTTCATACTTGTCCAGGTGATAGGCAATGTCTGATGTAAAGTAGGTCGGCTGGCCGTTTTCGCGTACCAGCACACGGTCTTTTTCGTCACCGAAGGCTGTACTGGCAAACCACAAGGCACCGTCTT
The DNA here is from genome assembly GCA_026713925.1 of Gammaproteobacteria bacterium. GTDB lineage: Bacteria > Pseudomonadota > Gammaproteobacteria > UBA4575 > UBA4575 > WTFY01. Next base: position 174,812 of record JAPONM010000036.1, on the reverse strand, counting down.
TCAGATAGGTGTGCCCGTTTTCAGTCAGGGTGTCGAGCACAACCTGTATCCTGGCTCGGGTCAGTGACCGTTCCGAATACCATCGGTCGAACGTGACGGCAAAATGTTCCAGGTCATTTCGGATATCATCTGCGATGATATCCAGTGCCCGCCCGCGAAACGTTCCATATTCATTTTCTGTGAGCAGCAGTTTGGCTTGGCCGATCACCGCATCGATGCAGGTTTCCGGGTCGATCTGCTCACAGTCATCCTGTAAGGACTGTATCGATTCTGCAGGATGCAGGAATGCCTCACTGAATTCGCGGTGCACGGAGGCTGCAATATCCCAGATATAGTCACCTTGATAGGCGCTGTCCGGGAAGCGCAGTGTCTGCCCACAGAGTTCAAGATACCTGAGCCATACCGAGACAGCCAGGATATCCACCTGGCGACCCGAATCGTTGACATAGTATTCGCGTCGTACCTCATTGCCTGTCGCTTCGAGCAGGTTTGCTATGGTTGCCCCGTATGCGGCCCCTCGTCCATGTCCAATATGCAGGGGTCCGGTAGGATTTGCCGAAACAAATTCAATCAGTATCTTCCTGTTGGTGTATGCTGCGCGCCCGCCAAACCGGTCATTCTGGTGAATGATCTGGTCCAGTATTCCTACTTCGGCACCGGCACGCAGATAGAAATTTATAAATCCGGGACCAGCGGTTTCAATTTTTGCGATGCCTGAACTCTCGGGGATATGCGAGGCGATCTTTTCAGCCAGCACGTGCGCAGGAATGCCGGCGGATTTGGACAACCGGAGCGCCAGGCTGGAGGCAAAGTCCCCATGGGCCTTGTCCTTGCTGCGTGTGATCCGGATATCGGCGCTCAGGTCCGCAGGCAACTCTCCTTCAGTTTGCAAGCGGGACACCGCAGCGGCCAGCAGTTTCGAGATTTGCGCTTGCATGAGAGGGATTATCCTGTGGGACAGGCTGCATTGTACCCAAATGCATGCGTCCTGCACAAAATTTGGGAAATACTGTCCTGATCCTTCAGCCTGTTTCGAGTGGGTCCACTTCAATGGTCCAGCGCACACGTTTTGCAAGCGGGTGCTGCTGGATGAGTTCAGCCCAGTGCTTTTGCCGGGCATTCCTGCTTGAGGCGATGGCCACTACCAGGCTTTGATACATGCCGGCCTTGCGTTCAAGGTTTGCAGGAATGGGTCCGAACAGATTCAGCCCGGATGCACCTGCGCACAGCATGGAGGATTTGACGTCCTGAAGAAACCGGTAGGTCAGGTCCTGCTGATGTGCACGTGCGCGTATCAGCAGCATAAAGGTATACGGCGGCAGCCCGCAGCTTTCACGTTGTTTGAGAACCTCCTCGGAAAATTCCCGGTATCCGCGAGTTAACAGACAGTTCAGCAGGGGGTGTTCTGGTTGATGGGTTTGAAGTAACACCTTGCCTTTATGCAGTGAACGTCCAGCCCTGCCTGAAACCTGCACGATCAGCTGTGCAAGGTGTTCTGTCGCTCGGAAGTCGCTGCTTAGCAGCCCGTGATCAACGTTCAGAATGCCAACAAGCGTCACGTTGGGAAAATCGTGTCCTTTGGTGAGCATTTGCGTGCCGATGATAATTTGATATTTACCCTTGCGGATATCATCCAGCCTGTCCTGCAGGGTGTTCTTCCCGCGCGTGCTGTCACGGTCAATGCGCGCCATGGCTGTGTTCGGGAAAATTTCCTTGAGCCTGTCTTCTATTCGCTGTGTCCCTTCACCAAGGAAAAGGATGTTTTCTGAATTGCATTGTGGGCATGCAGCCGGGACTTGTTCCTGATTCAGGCAATGGTGGCACTTGAGGATGTTCTGTTTTTTGTAGAACACCATGTGCGCATTGCAGCGTGAGCACTCAGCAGTCCAGGCACATTCATGACATAGCAGGAAGGGAGCGTATCCGCGTCGATTCAGAAAAAGCAAGACCTGGTGACGGTTCATGAGTTCAGCATCGATGGCCTGAATCAGCTCACTGGACAGCCCGTCTGTAACCGGCTTGGATCGCAGGTCGATCAGCTTGACCTGTGGGATTTTGGCACGTTTCGCCCGTTTGCTCAGGACGATTCTCTGGTAGTGGCTACGATGGACATTGTGCTGGCTTTCCAGGGAAGGGGTAGCGCTGCCCAGAACAACAGGGACAGACAGCTGTTTAGCCCGGTAGATAGCGACATCACGTGCGTTGTACAAAAGGCCATCCTGCTGTTTGAATGACAAATCATGTTCCTCGTCCACCACGATCAGGCCTAGGTTTTTGAAAGACAGAAATACGGCCGAACGGGTACCGACCACGATGTCTGCTTTCCCTGTGCTGGCCTGCAGCCATGCCTGTGCCCGTTCGCCTGCGTTCAGGTCCGAATGCATCCGTGCAACCGGCACATTCAGCCTGGTTTCAATTCTCCGTACCAGTTGCGGGGTCAGGCCGATCTCCGGTACAAGGATGAGTACCTGTCGCCCATGGTGGATCACGTCTTTTGCAAGGGCCAGGTATACCTCGGTTTTGCCACTGCCGGTTACACCGGCCAACAGGTAGGTTCCGAATTCTTGCATGTTCCGGCAAATCTGCTCATAGGCATGCTGTTGTTCCTGATTCAAGATCAGGGGCTGTGCCCGGGTATTCGGGGTTCTGGCCATGGTCTGCTCACGTATGATCTCCTCGACCAGGCCTTTTCCAATCAGGGCACGAACAGCTGGTCGCCAGTGGGTCATGCGGGCATTCATTTCACCTGAGCTTAATCCCCCGGGGTGGGACTGGATCAGTTCAAGTACCTGGTGCTGTTTCGGGGCATTGTGCAAGACCTGTCCGCCAGCCTGATCTGTGCAGGCCCGGTAGATCGTGCAGGTCGCAGCGGTGATGCGCCGGTTTTTGCGCAGCACGCCGGGCAGGGCGGCACTGAACACCTCGCCAGGTGGCTGCTGATAATAACTGGCGGTCCAGAACAGCACTTTTTGCAGCACGGGGTCAAATACCGGTTCGTCATCCAGTATTTCCAGAACAGCTTTCAGCTTGCCGGGAGGCAGTGAGGGGCTGCGGTGTTTCCCGACCACAATGCCGACGAGTGTTTGGTTGCCGAAAGGTACCCTTGCACGCACCCCGATCCGGATATCTCCGAATGTTGGCTGCGCAGGAAGCCGGTATTCGAAATACCGGTACAGTGGCACAGGCAGGGCAAGTTTTAAAATCGGGGGTGATGACATGGTCAGGCATAGTTTATCAAGGTGTGCGCGCCACAGTTGGGTGAGGGGCCCCTACATGCATACAAATTTATTGGTCTGTGCTGTGGATAAAGTGTTGTATCCGGGGTCAATGACCCGGGAATTTTCGTCCATGCAGCGGAATTTCCGGGAATTGCCGAATATTATCTTTATAAATCAATAGTTTGTATAATAGACTCGGATTCGCAAGAGACGGGCTGCACGGCCTGACGTTTAGTGGCCAATGTGAATAAACTACTTCAATATCTCCGGTTATCCTTTTCACAACACTCCATTACTCCCTGCCTGATTTCTGTGCCAGATCCCTGTTGTGATCGGACCTGGAAGGCCGGGCAGGCAGTGCAGGCCGGCCTGCAAGGGTTATTTTCCTGTCCCCGTCAATGTTCAATTGTGAACTTCGTAACCTTAGAAATAGTGTAGTATTCCCGTGTTCCAATATATCGAAGTGCAGCACCATGTACCGGCACAGTGTAAACATGAACCTGAAGTACCCAGTGAGCGACCTCAGTCTGCAAATACTGCGCACGGATGTATCGGGCATGCCCATGGAATGGGTCAATTACCAGGATGCCGTGCGCCTGTATCACATCGAGCAGGTCGCCTATACCTGCGGGGAGCGCCTGTATGTGATTCGTGGCGGTATCAATGCCCGCAGCGGTCTTCGCAGCCAGATCGAGGTGCACTCCATTATTGCCACACAAGGCAACAACCGCTCCCTGCACCATAGCTACACACCACCCTTGAACAACCGGACACTTTTCAAGCGTGACGCCAACATGTGTATGTACTGCGGTGAACGGTTTCATCGTCGTGACTTGTCACGGGACCATATACGCCCGCTGAGCCGAGGTGGCAGGGATGAATGGAACAACGTCGTTTCAGCCTGCAAACGATGCAATAACCACAAGGCAGGACAAACGCCAGAACAGTCTGGCATGCAACTTCTGGCCATACCGTTTACCCCGACCCATGCCGAATACATATTTTTACAGGGCCATCGTGTGCTGGCCGATCAGATGAAATTCTTGCTGGCTCACTTTCCGCGCACCAGTCCCCTGCACAAGCGTCTCAACAAACTGGCATAACCCATACTTTCTGGGCAGTATGCTATCCGGCCAGTTTCGCACCGCATATCCTCGTGCACTTGGTTCATGATTCGCAGTTACCGCACAGGCGCAACCGTCCTTAGTGATGTCGAAATTTAAAGGCAAGCGGGATCATGTACATGGAGGCGACATATGTCTGGGTGTACTGATCGTGAATCTTGGGACACCTGATGCCCCTACGGTCCGTGCGATCCGAAAATATCTCGCTGAGTTTTTGTGGGATTCCCGGGTTGTTGAACTGCCGAGAGCATTGTGGTGGGTCCTTCTTCATGCGGTGGTCCTTCGACTGCGTCCCCGTCAGAAAGCCGAAGCCTATGCAAAAATCTGGACGGATGAAGGCTCGCCGCTTCTGGCCATCAGCAAGAAACAGGAATCCGCACTGCAGGAGGCACTTGAGAAGTCTTGTGCAGGCCGTGTGAAAGTTGTACTGGCCATGCGTTATGGCCAGCTTTCGATTGCTTCCGCATTGCAAGCCTTGGAGGAAAACAATGCCCGCCGGATCCTGGTTCTTCCGTTATATCCGCAGTACTCTGCAAGCACTACCGCCTCCACATTCGATGCAATTGCAAAAGAGTTTGCCCGGCTACGGTGGCTGCCGGAAATACGCATGGTGAACAATTACGGCGCAGAACCCGAGTATATCGATGCCTGTGCCGTACAGATCAGGTCTCACTGGGAACATCACCCGCGAAGCCAAAAGCTGCTGTTTTCCTTTCACGGTCTGCCAAAACGAAATCTTGTGCAGGGAGATCCCTACCACTGTGAGTGCCAGCAAACGGCACGGCTGATTGCGGAACGACTAGAATTGAAGGACGAGGAGTGGCTACTCACTTTTCAGTCACGCTTCGGGATTGCCGAATGGCTACAGCCCTATACCAGCGACACCCTGAAAAAGCTGCCCGCGAAAGGGATCAAGTCAGTCGATGTATTCTGTCCCGGGTTCTCGGCAGACTGTATTGAAACGCTGGAAGAGATCGATATGCAGAACCATGAGATTTTTTTGCGCAGTGGTGGCGAGTCTTTTAACTACATTCCTGCTCTCAATGACGAATCTGTACATATTCAGGCCCTGACAGAAATCATTTCCCGGCACATTCAGGGTTGGCCGGAGCATGCCTCAGCACCAGCTGACCCTGTGGACCGGGAAGCGGTCCGGCAACGCGCGTTGCAGCTGGGTGCCAGACAGTAATATGGCGGCACTACCTGATCTCACTTAATACCTTCAGGCACAACTGCTCGGCCTGTTGGGCATAGCTGCCGCCAAACAGGTTAAAGTGATTCATGATGTGATAGAGGTTGTAAAAATCCTTACGCACCGGGTAGTCCCTGTCCAGGGGATAGGATTCCGTGTAGGCATCATAAAATTCCTGACTGAAGCCCCCGAACAGTTCGGTCATGGCCAGATCGGTTTCCCGGTCGCCGTAATAGCATGCAGGATCATAGACGACCGGCCGGCCGTTTGCCTCGAAGGCATAGTTTCCGGACCATAAGTCGCCGTGCAGCAGACTGGGGCTGGGCGAATAGCGCTCGAACAGGACGTCAAAGTCACACAACAGGCGCTCGGTGCTATCAAGTAGCGAATGGCATGCATGATTACGCTTCACCAGGTCCAGCTGGTATGCAAGCCGTCTGTGGCGCCAGAACGATATCCAGTCCGGGCACCGTGCATTCGGCTGAGGGGCCGTGCCGATCCAGTTGTCCTGGTGCCATCCGAAATCACCTTGCGTATGCCTGTGCAGCCCGGCCAGCAGCTTGCCTAGGGCCACACTCGATCCGCCTGTGCGCAACTCAATGAATTCGAGCAGTAGGTAACTGTATGTATCGGTATTTCCGTGCGTGATGGGGTGTGGTACCCGCAGGGTTTCGGTATCGGCAATGGCCCGCAGATTGTCAGCTTCACTTTGCAGCATGGGGTACATGTGCGGTTCATGGGTTTTCAGGAAACAGGCTTTTGTGCTGGATCGGACCTTGTATGCTCTGCAGATGTTGCCGCCTGTTACGGGTGTGACCGTTTCAATATGCAGCGGCTTGGAGAGGTTCCGGTTGACGTGTTGTTCGAGGGATCGGATGTCAATGGGCATGCTTGCATCAGGTTTGCAGGAAGTTCAGCCACCGCTCACGCCTGAACCTGCTGAAACCGAACTTTTCAAATAATATTTCCAGTGCGCCAAAATCAGGTGATTTTCGCTGCAGGCTGAGGGTATCGGGAAATTCGATGTCACATTTAATGGTGGTCAGCTTTTTGTACAGCCGGAGGTGTTCCCTGTGATGCTCGATCAGGCTTTGGATTCGTTTGGCTCCGCGAATGTTCATTGAGCCGATTTCAGCACAATTGGCGAGCAGCGTTTCCAAGCTGGAATACCGGTTGAGCAGCTTGGCGGCAGTCGCCATGCCGATGCCCGGCGCGCCATGGATATTGTCGGTCTTGTCTCCCGCAATGGCCAGTTGATCTGCAATCTGGCTGGGGTAGACACCGAACTTTTTCCTGATCTGGGGGATGGAGTGCCGCTGGCCCTTGGCAAAATTCCACAAGATGTCATTTTCGGAAATAAGCTGTGCCAGGTCCTTGTCTGAAGTCACGATGGTGATCGGGTGTCCGCGTGCGCGCATGTGCCTGGCTAGGGTGCCGATCACGTCATCGGCTTCGTACTGGGACCGTGCCGTTTCAAACAGGCCCAGTGCCTGCAGGAATTCCCGGCAGTAGCCGAACTGTCGTTTCAATTCTTCCGGAGCAGGTTCGCGATTTGCCTTGTACTCGGGGTACAGCTTGCAGCGGAACGAAGAACTCAGGCTTTCATCGAAGGCAAAGGCAACATACCGTGGCCGGGTCTGGTGCAGAAACTGGTATACGAAGTCAGCAAAGCCATACAGGGCATTTACCGGCTCATTGTCCGGGTTCACAATATGGTCCGGTACGGTGAACCATGCCCGGAACACGTAAATGCTGGAATCGATCAGGTAGACCTTGTCCGGTGTCATTCGGGCTGCAGGCGGAATCGGGTATGAAGAGTGTTTGGCACGTACGGAGTGTTCAGTGGATGATCTTGATCCATTGACCGGCCTTGGGCTCGCCGTCCGGATACATCCCGTTCAGCAAGCGCAGCCGTTCCACCGGTTGGTCCGAGATGGTCGATTGCTTGGCGAGGGAAGCAAAAGTGTCGCCAGGCTTTGCGCGGATGAGCCGAATGTGTTTTGGTTTTGCAAGCTTTGCCTCGCCGCCTTTCAGGTTCCGCAGGCTTTTGATGGTTTCTAGTACAGCGTTGTCGTGCTGCTCGAAAGCACCTTGGTCTTTACCCACGAACCTTATTTCATAGACACGTGTGTCTTGGATGATGACTGCAATGCGCCCGGGCAGAAAAGACCCCTTGAAGTTGAAGGTGGTACGTCCTGTGTATCCATGGAAGTCAACGGTATGGATAGCCTGACCCGTATGCAGCCTGCTCCAGTTTCGTTTCAGGTAGTTTTCCGGAGTTTCATGTGCAGTGAGGTTTGCAGTCGTAATCTGGAGCTGCACCATGCGGTTTGTGGGTCGAGCGACCAGCCGTTCGGGCAGGTTGTCTACTGTCCAGCCTTCTGGAAACTCGATGAACAGATCCAGGTCACCATGGTAGAATTTGCGGCCCCGCAATACGCCATCCCTTTCTCCTGGACCCAGCACGAGCCCGTCCATATGCTGCAGGAATTTCTCGCGGTTGGTCGTGTGTGCGGTCGCCGATTTGAATTTGTTTGCGGCCCGCACCACTTCCTGAAGACGTGCGTCATTGTCGGGGTGTGTCGAGAATATGCCGTGGTAGATGTTTGGTGCGCGACCTTCCTTTTCAGCCTGCCGTGTTTCAAATTCTTCCTGTGATTTGAGGAGTCCGACGACATTAATCATTTCTTCAGGGTCATACCCTGTACGGGCAAGGTACTCGGCACCCAGGCGGTCTGCCTCCAGCTCGTGTTTGCGCCCGTATCCACGTATCCATACCATGCTTCCCAGGTCGGCGGCCTGTGAAGCGGCGCGGCTTTCAGTCAGGATGCCGATTCCCGCTCCCAGCAAGTCGGTAATGGTTGCAACACTGTGCTGGCGGACACCGTGACGGGCAGTCACGTGCCCAATTTCATGAGCCAGCACGCCTGCAAGTTCAGCTTCCGAATTCATATAGGCCATGATGCCACGTGTAATGTAAATATAGCCTCCAGGTAATGCAAAGGCGTTGACCTGGGGGCTGTCCAGGACCGTTACATGAAACTCCAGGTTGTCCCGGTGGCTATTTCGGGACAGTTCATTAACGATGCCTTCAACGTAATGCTGCAACTCAAGGTCATTGTAGGGACGGTATTGTTGCATGATTTGCTGGTGTGCCCGCTTGCCCAGGCGAATTTCCTGGTCTTCTGACATCAGCGCAAGATCCTTCTTGCCCGTAACCGGATTGGTGGCGCATCCTGAAGCGAGCAGTCCCCCTGCAAACAGGAGGATCATGGGAAGATGCCGCATGCGCTCGGCCATGAATTTCAGAAATGATGGTGGGCTTGATTCGGATTTCACGCAGCCCGGCGGCTTTCTTTTGATTTTTACAGCCAGGCTCGCGCAGGAAAGCATGCTCCACCGTACAGCCTTCCGGCTGCATCGCTTGTGGTCCAATGCCAAGCGGGACTGCAGTGAGCGGATGAACAGGTACAAGCGCCTAGTCTTGAGTGGTGGCAACCCTGGTGTCAGGGGCTGAATTTTCAGACGGGACAGAGCCAGTGCAGGCATTGAGTGCACACCGGGAGTTTGGTGTCACGCGTTCGTGATGACAGGGTATTGGAAACATCGTACGGGGGCCGTTATGCACCCATACTACCGCGATCAGTCTTTTCTGCCATAGCGCTTTCTGAACTTGTCCACCTGGCCAGCTGAATCCAAGATTTTCTGTTTGCCTGTAAAGAATGGATGGCACAGTGAGCACACGTCAATATGCAGGGATTCTGCACCATAGGTCGAGCGCGTAGTGAAGCGGTTTCCGCAACTGCACACTACATCTACTTCTCGATAATCTGGATGGATATCTGGTTTCATAAGCTTGATTTCTCTTTAATGTGGCGCGGAGCATACTCAACACCAACCTGCAACTCAAGTGCTGCATGAGTACTGTACCATTTTCATTTAATGCAGAAGATGTTTGTGCTGGAGGAGCAGATGCCCGATGTCAGTATGCAGTTGTTGTATGTGATCGAGGCGTAGACCGATGGCTACTTCAACATCCTGGCCATTATCTATGTAAGCGAAGCGAAGGGGAAGAATGGGCACCTTCCTCTTTGTATTCTTTTCCATCGCCCAGGCGATGGGGTCGATTGCAACTGATTTGCCTATTTTGGTTACAGACAGCTTTCGGTGTTCATTGTCTTCAGGCATGGGAGTTCTCCGGGAATTGGTGTTTGCAAAGTGTTCAAGTTACAAGATGATATCGCAGCCTCTGGATAATGAGGTCCGGTCAGTAATCTATACTCTTCCAGAGCCATGGCATATCGGATGACTTGTCGAAGGTCTAAATGGTCATGAATATAGGAATCATTTTGGGTAAATTCTTCAGCATGGGCTATGCCTGCAAGCCTTTTTAGTTCCATGATGAATCTTCCTGGCTGGTTTGCAGGCAAAAGCCGGGAGTTATTCCCTCCCCGTTCCACCTGGTCAAGCACGCGAATTGAGGCAGTACCCGCTGCATGGTGATTTTAAGTTAGCAGATTCCTTTAAAGTATTTTTAACTAATCTCGTTTAACTGATTGTCAGCATGGAGGTTTACGGTTTAATCCACAAATTTTGTGGATAAGACTGTGGATAATCACCAAATTTGGCAAAAAACCTCGAGAAATATGACACTTTTGTTAGACTGCTTAAATAACGTACGATATTTTAACATGCTGATTGTATTGAATAATTTATAAAGTTTCCATGTTAGCCAGGTATCCGGCTGACAAAACTTCGGTTTTGTTACAATTGTGCATAACTCGACAGCTACAGGGCGCGAAGATACACCCTGAATACACCCTGGGGGGCTGAACGCGCACTCGTCTTCACGCTTGGTATCGTATCCCGCCTGCTTGCCGCAGGCTACAGAACTCGTTCGGTAACGGTCGGCTGTTCAGGCAGCAAGCGCTGCAGGAGATCATCCAGAAACCGATACCCGGTTTCACTGCAGTATACCCGGTCATCCTGCATGACCAGCAGGTTTTCATGGCACAATTTCCGCAGCTTCGGTGCATGCGAAGCAAAGGCAATGCCTGTGTGTTGCTCGAATTGCTGGCGGGTAAATCCTGACTTCAGGCGCAGGGCATTCAGCAAGTACTCGAATGCCAGTTCTTCAGGTTGCAGGGGCTGTTCAGACACTGCCGGGTAATCAGTATTGAGAGCCAGTTCCATGTATTGCTGTGGATTCCGGGGTTTAGCGCTTCGGACTACGCCGAAATCATCGAAGCTGATTTTCTGGTGTGCCCCAGCTCCTATCCCCAGGTAGTCTCCGAATTGCCAGTAGTTCAGATTGTGGAGGCATCTGGAGCAGTCCTGCGCGTGGGCAGATACTTCGTATTGCTGCCAGCCATGCTGTGCAAGCAGGTGTACTCCCTGTTGTTGTATCTCCCAAGCGAGTTCGTTGCCGGGCAGCCTTGGCGGGTGGCGGTAAAATCGGGTGTTCGGCTCAAGCGTGAGCTGGTAATAGGAGATGTGTGCAGGCTCCAGGGCAATGGCCTGTTCAACATCCTGTCTGGCCTGTACCAGAGTTTGGTTAGGCAAGGCAAACATCAGGTCGATATTGATGTTCTCAAAGCCTGCCTCGCGTGCGGCCAGCACAGCCTCCTTTGCGGTACAGGCATCGTGGACACGCCCCAGTGCATGTAGCTGGATATCATCGAAACTCTGCACGCCGATCGAAATGCGGTTGACTCCTGCACTTCGAAAGCCTGCAAAATTTTGCTGGTCAAGGGTTCCGGGATTGGCTTCGATGGTAATCTCAGCCTGGGGTGCAAGGGTTGTTTCACAGCTGATGGCATCCAGCAGGCGCGCAATGCTGCCTGCAGAAAACAGGCTCGGTGTGCCTCCGCCGATGAATATGCTGATGATTTCACGTTTGGACACGGCCCTTGCATGCTTTTCCAGGTCAGCAATCAGTGCATCGACATAGTGCACTTCAGGAAGTGGGGACCGCATTTCATGGGAATTGAAATCACAATACGGGCACTTCCTCACACACCACGGGATGTGTACATACAGGGATAATGGTATGCGGGCCGTATGCATTCAGGCGTACAGGCGAAAACAGGATCTTTTCAGTACAGTACACGCATCAGTTTCTGCAAGGCCTGGGCGCGATGACTGATGCGGTTTTTTTCCATCGGGTCAAGCTGTGCGGAAGAGCAGCCGTGAGTCGGGACGTAAAACAGGGGGTCATACCCAAACCCGCTGCTTCCCGTGACCTTATGTAATATGCGGCCTTCCCAGGTGCCTTGGCACAGGATTGGCATGGGATCCAGTGCATGTCGCATGTACACGATAATACAATGGAAACGTGCATTGCGTTCATGGTCCGGCACTCCTTCAAGCGCGGCCAGCAGCTTTTCGTTGTTTGACACATCGTTCGCCTGTTCTCCTGCAAAACGCGCGCTGTGGACGCCCGGTGCTCCGAGCAAGGCGTCGACCTCGATGCCAGAATCGTCTGCCAGGGCACACACCCCGCTTTGTTGGGCAGCATGGCGGGCCTTGATGATTGCATTTTCGACAAAGGTGGTACCGGTTTCGGGAACTTCCCCGATCTGCAGTTCAGACTGGGCAATGAGTTGATATCGCGACGTATCCACCACTGCCTGAATTTCCCTCAATTTGCCGGGATTGTTGCTTGCAAGGATGATCTTTTGACTCATTTACATATCCAGGCAGCGCTTTTGCTGTCGGGTAATTTCGCGAATGCCCAGGCCGGCGAGATCCAGCAATGCCGACAGTTCTTCACGGGTGAAGGTCTGTTGTTCTGCAGTGCCCTGTACTTCGATGAATGCGTCTGTATCGTTCATAACGATGTTCATGTCGGTGTGCGCGGTGCTGTCTTCCGCATAGTCAAGGTCCAGTACAGGGATATGGTTGACAATTCCGACCGAGACGGCAGCAACAAAATGGCGGATCGGATGGGCAGGTATACCACCGGCATCGACCAGCTGAGCGAGTGCATCATACAGGGCGACGAATCCGCCCGAGATCGAGGCAGTGCGGGTTCCGCCGTCGGCCTGGATGACATCGCAGTCAACCGTGATGACATACCCGTCCAACCCGTTCAGGTCCACGCCTGCCCTCAACGCACGCCCGATCAGGCGCTGAATTTCAAGTGTACGTCCTCCCTGTTTGCCACGCACTGCTTCTCGGGGCATGCGTTCACTGGTTGAACGCGGCAGCATGCCGTATTCAGCGGTAATCCACCCTTGCGCCTTGCCTTTGAGAAATTTGGGGACCTGATCTGATATTGTTGCGGTGCAAGCGATCCGGGTGTCTCCGAATTCCACCAGTACGGATCCTTCGGCATGCCGGGTATAGTTGCGTGTAAACCGGATATCACGCATTTCATCCGGGCTGCGGCCACTGGGTCTGCATGCAGAGTTCATAAGTCAACCTGGTGCTGTAAAAAGAGGCGTATTATACGTAAAAACCTGCCTGTGACAGGCAGATGCAACTTGAACCAGTAGAAAAGGATTATCCATGCTGTGCAGTATGACAGGATTTGCAAGGGTAGAAGACGCTTGTGAACAGGGCGACCTGACCTGGGAGGTGCGTTCCGTCAATCACCGTTATCTCGAGATCGGCTTCCGACTGCCGGAGGAGATTCGCAGGCTGGAAGGGCAGTTGCGTAGCCGATTGCAATCCCGGCTGACGCGCGGAAAAATCGATTGCACGTTTCGCTATCGCTTGACCGACATGCAAGCTGCAGCGCTGGAACTGAACATGCCCTTGCTGGATAGCCTGCTGTTGCAGATCTACGAGCTGAATGAAAAGCTGCCGGATCCTGCACCGGTTCGTGCCTATGATGTCCTGGCGTGGCCTGGCGTGGTGCAAAGTGCTGACAGGGATATGGAAAGTATCCATGTGGCATGTCTCGAGTTGTTTGAGAAGGCAGTCGACCAGTTGGTGAACATGCGCATGACAGAAGGTGGACGTACGGAAAAGATCCTGCAAGGCAAATGTGCAGAGATTGGCTCCATTGTCCGGAACGTGCGCAACCGCTACCCCCAGGTGCTAGCCTCGGTCCGGGAAAAACTCCAGAAACGGGCCGCAGAGCTGCTGCTTGAGGTCGATCAGGCCCGGCTTGAACAGGAACTTGTTTATCTGGCGCAGAAACTGGATATCATGGAAGAACTGGACCGGCTGGAGAGCCACCTGGATGAAATGTCTTCGATCTTCGCACGCCGGGAGGCAGCCGGGCGGCGCCTGGACTTTCTCATGCAGGAATGTCATCGCGAGGCAAACACCCTGTCAGTCAAGTCGGCCGATGTGGAAACCACACGGGTCGCTGTCGATCTGAAGGTTTTGGTCGAACAGATGCGTGAGCAGGTCCAGAACGTAGAATAACCTGTTGCGAGGCACATCCCATGACATACGACCCTCACCTGGAAAAGCACCAGGTCAAGATATTCTGCACCGGCGGCACGCTGGACAAGGTGTATTTCGATGCCCTCAGCGATTACCGGATCGGGAAACCGGTTGTAGGTGACATCCTCGAGGAGGCCTTGGCAGGATTTCCGTTTGAGGTGGAATCCATCCTGAAAAAGGACAGTCTGGATATCAGCGCAGAGGATCGCAGGCAAATTGTAGACCATGTCAGGGTTGAGCCCTGTGCACACGTCCTGATTACCCACGGCACCGATACCATGGTAGAAACGGCACTATGCCTCCAGGAAATCCCGGACAAGACAATCGTGCTGACGGGTGCCATGCAGCCTGCACGATTTCGTCGGACTGATGCAATTTTCAATATCGGCTACGCGATTGCCGCTACCCAGCATCTCCCGCACGGCGTGTACTTGGCAATGAACGGGCAGATTTTTACTCCGCAGGCCGTGCAAAAAAACCGGGAGGCCGGGCAGTTTGAGTATGCCAGGGGTAATGTCGCTGACAAAAACTAGTTTCCCGGTCTTGAAAAATCACATTTGGCCCATATCTCTTAGGCATCTAACGTTTGACTTAAGGAGGTACAAATGCTTGCAAGAAGGATATATCGTGATCCGTGGGAGTCATTGAGGGAATTTCGCGGTGAAGTGGATCGTATTCTCAGCGGCAACACGGCAGGCTATACAGACACTGCATCGGACTGGGTTCCTCCCATCGATATAAGGGAGGGTGAAGATGCCTATGAAGTCAGTGCGGAAGTGCCGGGGGTTGACCCGAAGGATATGGATGTTTCTCTGGAAGACGGGGTGTTAACTGTAAAAGGCGAACGCAAGGCACAGAGCCATGACGAAGGTCTGGGTTATACCCGTACAGAGCGCATTTACGGAAGTTTTTACCGCCGCTTCACACTTCCTGATACTGCCGATGCGGACAATATCTCGGCCAAGACCGAACACGGGGTGTTGAAACTGCGTGTGCCAAAAAAGGAGAAGGCGTTACCGAAGAAAATTTCGGTACAGGGATAGGCCCTCATCTGAGGATGCGTGTAGGGAAATCAGAACGCTGCGGTTGTCGCGGCGTTCTGCTGAAGGCTTGCAGCATAGAATGTGCGTATGCAATACAAAGATTACTATGAAACTCTGGGTGTGGCGCGTGATGCAAACGATGCCGAAATCAAAAAGGCCTATCGCCGTCTTGCGCGAAAATTTCATCCGGATGTCAGTCAGGAGCCCAACGCAGAGCAGAGATTCAAGGAACTGGGAGAGTCCTATGAGGTACTGAAAGACCCCGAGAAACGCCAGGCCTACGACCAGCTGGGCGCCAACTGGAGAGCAGGGCAGGACTTTCAACCGCCGCCTGGCTGGCAGGACATGCATGCTTTTAATTCCGGCTTTTCCGGCCACACCTTTTCCGGGGCAGGGTTCGGCGCATCCGGGTTCAGTGATTTTTTTGAGTCTTTGTTCGGAGGAGGATTTGCTCAAGGGCAGCCATTGAATGCGAAAGGGCCGGACCAGCATTCGAGCCTGTCAGTGACTCTGGAGCAGACCTATTCAGGTGGGATCAGGAATGTGCGCCTGCACGACGGGCGCAGCCTGGAGGTCAAAATTCCTCCTGGCGTGACTTCAGGCAAACGTATACGCCTTGTCGGGCAAGGTGGCGCAGGTGCAAGAGGTGGCTCAAAGGGGGATCTTTATTTTGAGGTGCGGATTCAGCCGCACGGGTTATTCAGGCTGGATGGCCGGGATGTTCTGCTGGATTTGCCTGTCAGTCCATGGGAGGCTGCATTGGGGGCGCGCGTGCAGGTACCAACACTGGGAGGACGCGTGGAGACATCCATCCCTGCTGGTTCGAAGTCTGGCAAAAAACTGCGTCTGAAAAACCGTGGGTTGCCCGGTAAACCTGCAGGAGACCAAATCATCACGCTGCAGATCGTTGCGCCCGAGGCCTCAACAGAGCATGATCGCAAGCTATATCAGGAAATGGCACAGCATTTTAAGTTCAATCCACGTGAACACCTTTAGCCGAATTTATCCGTATAATCTGGTCCGGTCACATCAATCAGGGACATCATTCGAAACATGTTGAGAAATATACTTCAGGCTGTCGCATTGGTGGCCATGCTGGGGTTTCTGGTCCCGGTGTCGGGCGCCCCGGCTGCAGGCTCGAACGGTCTGGTTCTGCCTACGCTGGCACCGATGCTGGAGAAAACCACCCCTGCAGTCGTCAATATTTCCACCCGGGGCAAGGTGGTTGTACGTGACCCGTTTTTTGATGATCCGTTCTTTCGACGGTTTTTTGATGTGCCTGAACAGCGCCGGGAACGGCGCATCAGTGGCTTGGGATCGGGTGTCATAGTAGATGCAAAAGACGGCTATATCGTGACGAACTCGCATGTAATTGACAAGGCTGATGATATTGTGGTGACACTGGAGAATGGACAGCGTTTCAATGCCAATGTCATCGGCAAGGACCCTGGGGCGGACATTGCCGTGATCCAGATTGATGCTGAGCACCTGACTGAAATACCCCTGGGGGATTCGGATCACCTTCGACAGGGTGATTTCGTGGTGGCAATAGGAAATCCGTTCGGCCTGGGACAAACCGTGACATCCGGAATCGTCAGCGCACTCGGTCGCAGCGGCCTCGGGATCGAATCGTATGAAGATTTCATTCAGACCGATGCATCCATTAATCCCGGAAATTCAGGCGGGGCACTGGTGAATCTGCGTGGGGAGCTCATCGGAATCAATACGGCCATTTACGGGTCAGGCGGCGGCAATATCGGGATCGGGTTCGCAATCCCCGTCAATATGGCCAGGCAGATCATTACTCAACTGGTTGAACATGGTGAAGTCAGGCGGGGGCGCCTCGGATTTGTCGTGCAGGACCTGACACCCGAGCTGGCGGAAGCATTTGGAGTGGCCCGCAAGAAAGGTGTGGTAGTGGCACGTGTCGAAGCAAAATCTCCTGCACAGAAGGCTGGTGTAAAAGTTGGCGATGTCATCATTGCGGTAAACGGACGTGAGGTGGATAGCTCGACCCAGGTGCGCAATGAAATCGGACTGTTGAGAGTGGGTTCAAAAGTCAATATCGAGGTGTTGCGGGATGGCAAGACACACCAGCTGACTGCCTCGGTGGGCAAGCATACAACCTACACGGTGAGCGGGAAGTCACTGAATGAAAAACTGGCCGGAGCCAAGCTGAGTGAAGTACAGGAAGATCCCTCCCGCAGGGCTGCAGCCGGGATTGAGGTAGTTGAGGCACGTGGCAGGGCTGCGGCAGCCGGTCTTCGCAAAGGCGATATCATCATCAGTGTAAACCGGACGCGGGTGAAGACAATTCAGGACATGAAATCCGCCATCAAGAAAAATCCTGATGCGCTGCTGTTGAATATTCAGCGTGAAGCACGGGGTCTGTTCATTCTTATTCGATGATCCTGTATGTGCAGGGAGCACTCCGAAGCGCCTGGAAAGCATGAAGCTGTGGCTTCAGCCCTGACCGGTGTGCCCGTACCGGGTATACGCGGTGGAGCAAATGAACAGGGTGTTCAATGAGTCTTTGGGCGTGGCACCTTATCCTCCGGTAACAGGAGGAAAGAAAGCCACTTCATCACCGTCTTTGACTACATGTGAAAAATCTGCATACTCTTGGTTGACAGCTGCCAGCACGTGCTCGGCCCGCTCCGTTTTCCCGGTTGTCTGGTGCCAGATTTCCTCTACGGTTGCTGTCCCGGTAATCGAAATTAAATCCTCCGAACGTCCGAGCGTCTCCCGCAGGCTTGCAAAATACTTTACATGAACAGACATAATCGGATTTCAGGTTTTATTGACAATGCGAAATATTGATACCAGATGGTACCATCACAGTTTCGGCAATACAGGTCAGCAATATGAGTAAATTTACGCACTTTAATCCTGAAGGTGAAGCCCATATGGTGAATATCGGTGAAAAACCGGTCACGCGTCGCCTCGCCATTGCCGACGGTCGAATATGCATGCAGACAGAAACCCTGCGGCTCATTCAAAGTGGGGGTCATAAAAAAGGCGATGTGCTGGGGATTGCACGGATTGCCGGAATTACAGGTGCCAAAAAAACTTCTGATCTGATACCCCTGTGTCACCCCATACCGGTTACCTCGGTCGAGGTTGAGTTCGAGACCGAAAAGGCCCCGCCTGCCGTGTATTGCAAGGCTACAGTGGAGACATTCGGGCAAACCGGTGTGGAAATGGAAGCCCTCACTGCCGTACTGACTGCGTTATTGACGGTGTATGACATGTGCAAGGCCGTAGACCGGGGCATGATTATCCAGGCGGTCGGCCTGGTGAAGAAATCAGGCGGTCGATCAGGGGCATGGGAACGTGACGGATAGTCATGCCGGATGAAAGTCTGTAGTTTTCCATGCAGGCGGTACGTGACTCCTGGAAACGGCCGGGACATGTGCCTGTGAGCAGTACGTTCAGCAAGCAGGTCCTGGTATGGTTTGATCAGCATGGTCGAAAAGACCTGCCTTGGCAGCACAGTTGCGATCCGTACAGCATCTGGATCTCGGAAATCATGCTGCAGCAGACACGGGTTGACACCGTGATTCCGTATTATGAGAGGTTTGTGCAGCGCTTTTCGGATGTTTGGCAGCTTGCCGGCGCAGGACTTGATGAAGTGCTGCATTACTGGACCGGGCTGGGGTACTACGCGCGTGCCCGCAATGTGCACAAGGCTGCTAGGCAGATTTGCGAACGGCACCAGGGCAGGTTTCCGGAAAACATGAAAGAGATGACTGCATTGCCGGGCATCGGCCGCACCACGGCAGCTGCCATTCTGGCACTGGGTTTTCATCAACGGCATGCTATCTTGGATGGCAATGTAAAACGTGTACTTGCAAGGTATTTTGCAGTGGAAGGCTGGCCTGGTGAGAGCAAGGTCGAAGCGCAACTCTGGGTACATGCAGAGTCATTGTTGCCTGATCATGACATTGCTGACTACACGCAGGCCATGATGGATATTGGTGCAACCCTGTGTACCCGCACCCGACCTGGTTGCCTGCTGTGCCCTGTTCAAAAGGGCTGTATGGCGTTTGGACAGCGGCGACAGCATGAACTGCCGGTTTCCCGACCCTCTCGGAATTTGCCGCAACGCAAGGTGCAGATCGCACTGGTGCAAAATAATGAGGGTGCTATTTGGCTGGAAAAGCGTCCGCCTTTGGGTGTCTGGGGCGGCTTGTACAGTTTCCCTGAGTTTATGGATGAGGCATGCCTGCAGGAATGGCTGGACAGGCAATACGGGGCAGATGTAACCAAGAAGAAGACATTGCCCGTGATCACTCATGCTTTTTCGCATTTCCGCCTGCACATGTATCCCACGCTTGTATATGTCGCAGACAAACCCATTGGTGTGATGGAAGACGCTGTCGGGGTTTGGTATAAAGCCTCTAGTGAAAAAATCGGTCTGGCTGCCCCGGTGCACAAGACCCTGCAACAGGTAATACCACGTATAAAGGAAGGCTCGCATGATGCGCACAGTTCAATGTGTAAAACTTAACAAAGAAGCTGAAGGCCTCGAGTACATGCCTTATCCGGGGGAACTCGGGCAAAAAATTTACGAACATGTTTCCAAGGAAGGGTGGCAAATGTGGGTAAATCATCAAACCATGCTGATCAACGAGTATCGGTTGACTCCTGTCGATCCCAAAGCACGCAAATTTCTGGAAGAGGAGATGGAAAAATTCTTTTTCGGAGAAGGATCAGAGAGGCCTGAGGAATTTGTTGATCCTGGTAGCGAATAAGGAGACAACCGCAGGGTTTGCTGATCCCTGCGATGAACAGGTTTGTACAGAGCATCTTGAATTTGAACCTTGAAATTTGGCCAGGTAGCTCAGTCGGTAGAGCAGTGGACTGAAAATCCTCGTGTCGGTGGTTCGATTCCGCCCCTGGCCACCATATATTTCAATGGGATAGTTTAATCCCCTTTTCAATCCCTGTGTCATGCGGTACAATTTCAGTACACTTCTACTGAAATGGACCCATGGCCACCATCACAAAAACCCCCTCGAACACTTGGAAAGCGATGATCCGCAAACGCGGATGGCCGACCACCATCAAGACCTTTCGTACCAAGCGCGATGCACAGGACTGGGCAAGGCGCACTGAAGATGAGATGGTGCGCGGGGTGTACATCGACCGGGCCGGCTCGGACCGCCTCTTGCTGAAGCACGCACTGGACCGTTACCTGCGTGAAGTGTCCTCCACCAAACGTACGACTACAGCCTATGCTGAGGGACACAAGGCCAAGGCCTTGAAGGAAAGCCTGGGGGCTTACAGCCTTGCTGCGATCACACCCGACCTGGTTGCGAAGTACCGGGATCAACGACTGGAGAAGGGCAAATCAAACAACACTGTGCGCCTGGAACTCTCCCTGCTCTCACACCTGTTCACCATCGCTATCAAGGAATGGCGTGTAGGCCTGTTCTACAATCCGGTCGCTAATATCCGAAAACCCACACCGGGGAAAGGCCGGGACCGAAGGTTGAGTGTGGATGAGGAAAAATCATTGTTCAAGGCCTGCGACCAGCATTCCAACCCCATGCTAGGCTGGATAGCAAGAATCGCGCTCTACACCGGCATGCGTGCCGGGGAGATCAAGTCGCTAACGCGTTCACAGGTGGACCTGGACAAGCGCACTGTTCATCTTACGGAAACAAAAAACGGATCATCCAGAACCGTCCCCCTGACAAGACAGGCCACCGAGGTCTTTCGTGCTGCCCTTAGCAATCCCGTGCGCCCCCTGGACACGGACCTTATCTTCTGGGGCGAGCCCGGGCGAGACGGTATCCGCCGCCCGTACGAGTTCCGCCCGGCTTGGCACCGTACCCTGAAGAAAGCCGGTATCGAGGGCCTGCGCTTTCATGATCTGCGCCATGAAGCGGTATCTCGACTAGTTGAGGCGGGATTGGGGGATCAGGAAGTGTCTGCGATCTCCGGGCACAAGTCCATGCAGATGCTCAAGCGTTATACGCACCTGAGAGCCGAGGACTTGGTGGAGCGCTTAGATCGGGTTATGGACTGAGTTGGGCGAGTTATTAAGTTCTCCGAAATACCGTTAAGGGATTGATAGTGGAAGTGCCATTGTAAATTCGTTGTATAAATTGTTTTTAACTATTGACAGTGCTATTCAGCAATACTATAATCAGTACTAAATAGTATAAGGAGCCTGTCAATGACCCAATCTAGCGAACCAACGAATTACATCTATGTGCCGCTCCATGTTGAGCTATATGCCGACCTCGTCCGGCGTTCCAGCGATGCGGATGTATCACACTTAATCGCTCATTCCGTAGAAAGCTTCCTGGAACGTACAGAAGGCGATCCCCACATTTGGTCAGCCGAGTACATTGAGAAACTCGTCGATGAGGAAGATGAAGCGTTCAGGGAGAAATACGGTGATCCTGGCCGAGGCTATCAATGGCAGACAGTTTTCTTGCCGAACGGTACTCAGATCCGGATGTCGTACAAAGGCCAGGATGCATATGCCGAGATTCGCCATGATAGGTTTTGCTATGGCGAGGAGAGCATGTCCCCCTCGCAATTCGCCAGATGCGTTGCTGAGAATACCAACCGCAATGCATGGCGTGACCTCTACATAAAATTTCCGGGTGAAGCGTCGTGGAAGCTTGCGGACAGTCTCCGCCACCGGAGAGCTCTCAAGTTGTCCGATTTCTAATGGTCCCCGATTCCAGCAAGTCCAGCAATTGGGGAATACTGTCATGCACACGTTGACCAGACACATCCGAACCCGTTGTCAGCAACGGGGAATCAAAGAGCGCGACCTCAAGCTTGTTGCCCAGTTTGGCACTGAGACCCCGAAGGGCCTGATCCTGACCCGCAAGGATGTCGCGGAAGTTGAGCGGGAAGCAAAACGGTTGATGAACCGTCTGTCCCGCCTGCAGGATGTCTTCGTTGCCACGGAGGGCGAAACCATGAAGACAGCTTTCCGTGCTACAAAACGGCAACGTCGCACACTGATGGGCAGGTGGTAGGTGAGAACTATGATCGAAGACGGACATCCGCGAGCCTGACCATGTCGATTGAAGCGGAAGGTATCAGCGCGCGGTACGTTTAGCCTATCTTATAGGATCAGATTTAGAAAAGTAGTGCTCTACATGAGCACAGCGTCAACGGAGATTCAGAAGACAAATGACATTTACGAGTTTAGTGCTGGTGGTAATTACTGTCCTCATTCCAATCTCGCCTATCCTGTTCGCTGGATGGATAGAATGGTTGGAAAATCGGCCAAGCAGAGCGCATGACTATCATGTACACCGCATCAAAGAATTGTGTAATGAGTTGGGAGAGAAGCCAAAGTGCGATCCGGCGACTCTGTCATGGAGAAAGGCGGAGTGGGAGTGTATCTGTCTAGAAGATCGGGTTAAACGAAAGCGTTACCTTGAATGTGTGTACAGCAAGTACCGCAAAGCATAGTAGACCTGGCCTACTTCGATTTTTTGCTATGTCTTAATATAGGCATAGCCTAGACCAAACCCTTTTCTATTTTACATTACCTGTCAATGAAAAACCGCGACACTTCCTGTATCGATTTTCTATAGATTTTGTTTGACGTCTTTTGCAGTCTTGTGTTTTCGAAACCTGCACAAGGAGAACTTGGATCATGCAAGACACGAACAGTCCCCATGCCGTTGCATTGGAGAATCAATTGACGGAACGTTTTGGCCTGTTGTTATCACAGACGCAGCTGGCCCAGTTGCTCGGCCGCACTACCGGCGGCCTGCGGTACAGCCTGAGCTATCCGAGTGATCGCCAGACCCGGGCCCTGAAGGCCTGCGGGAGAAAGATCGGGCGGCGTGTGTATTACCCAGCCTCAGAGGTCGCCCGGATCATTCTTGGCCCCAACGGGGAATGAGTTATACGAATAGGTCTAGGCTGAGCCTGTGAGCCTCACAGCCAGTGAGTGGGCCCTGCGCCAGGACCTCGGGCCGGTGCCTAAGTTCGTCCTGGTCGTGCTGGCCGATGCCGCAGATGACAAGGGAGTCTGCTGGCCACGTATCTCGACCGTGGCAAACAAGGTGGGCGTATCCCGGCGCACCGTTCAACGTGCCATTCAATACCTGGTCCAGCGTGGACTGGTTACCGTTGTACCACGCAATCGGGATGACGGCTCGAGTTCCTCGAACCTGTACAGATTGATGGTTGGAGGGGATGTCAATTTGACATCCCCCCGTGACAAGTTGACACCACCCCCTGACAGGGGTGTCACCCCCCCGTGTCACCGGTGTCATGGGGAGGGTGTCACGGGTGACACCCCATTAACCACCAGAAGAACCGTAAGGGAACCACCACCACTACCACAGGAGGCAAAGCCCAAAGTTGAATCCGGGATACCGAATCGTGGTGGTGGAGATTTGCCCGATTTGCACTTGCCGAAGGATCTGCTGCCCACCGAACGGAAGTGGGCTCGGGAGATGATCGAGGAACTGAGTCCGCCCCTCGATCAGTTGGTGCTCGATGAGTGGGCTGGAATCATCGCTGCAGACGGCATACGGGCTTCGCCGCTGGGTTGCTTGCGGGCATTGATCAAACGGGCCCTGGAAGGCAAATTTACCCCGGAGCGGGGTCTGCGCATCGCACAGGCACGCAGGACACGACGGCAGGTGGCCGCACAGGCCGGGCAGTTGCCTGAGCCGGGCCCCGTGGATGAGAACAATCCACTCGTACGTCAGATACTGGACATCCGACAGCAGGCCCGGGGAGGGTAAGTGCTGGCCCGGGAGGAGATGCAGGGGATTGCACAGCGTACCAGGGAGCAGTCTCAGTGGAGTCTGGAAGAGAGAGCCAGGCCCGGATTTGCCGCCGGATCCCTCAAGTGTGACACGGTCACACTCCTATCCGGATGAACTTTCACGGGCAAGCTGTTGTTTTATCGTGCTGGCTGCAATGCCGGAAATTCCGAGCTTTAGCGTCCCGATGTGAAATCGATCCAATTCGCAAGACACAGGCAAAGGCAAACTGCTTCGAGTGTTGAGACCCGCATGCCTGAGGACTGGATTCTTCAGGATTCAGAAAAATGATAATTCACGCAATGGTCACGATAATTCCCGTATAGGTCACACCAAATTCACAAAGATTTTGCTACTGTTTCGGTGTTTGGACATAGCCCGGTTATCTATAACTCGAATGGACAGGATGACCTGGCTGGCGCAGGGGTGCTGCAGGAAGAAATGTTGACCTCCGGGTTGGACCCGGACTAATAGAGGAGGGTTGCCATGTTTGAAGTGCCGGGAAGGATTCGGGGGGTGAAGTGTAGTATAATGTCCACGGTCCACGGTCCACGGTCCACGGTCCACGGTCCACGGCATGAGGTGCGCCCGGCGTTCGGTCGGCGCGCAACGACCGGCCTCCTCCACCCATTCCCCGGCCCCGGCAGGTTCCCCATCCTTACCTGATCCACGTCCCGGGCGCAGCCGCACCCGCCCTTCCCGTCTCCTTCCGGCCCTCGCCCTGCTGCTCGGCGCGTTCTCCCTTTTCGCCGCCGCCCCTGCGCAGGCTGATCATGGTGGGACCCACGTCTGGTCCGCCACGCTGACCGCAAATCAGATTGCAACTGATATAGGATGCAGCACGACTGCAGCGGGCATAACTGGAAGATGTTCTCCTCCAACAGGGTCCGGCACCACCGCGCTCACAGATTACGAGTTCAGCTATTCAGGTACAAATTATAAGGTCGAGTTTCTCTATCTAAACTCAAGTGGCACTTTGGTTTTTGGTGTCAGGGAGAGTGTGTCATCCATTAGCGGGCTGAATGTGTTAACTCTACGAGTAGGCACTAAACGGTTTTCCCTGGCTGATGCGGATCTGTCTGGGAGAACTGCTGTATGGTTAAACGCCGGCCTCACTTGGACCGACGGCGACATGGTCTCGGTGAGCCTTGTGGAGCCCCCGCCCCCGCCCGCCACGGTCTCTCTCTCGGTCTCCCCGGACTACGTGAGCGAGGGAAACACAATCCCGGTTATAGCGACGCTCTCGAAGCCGATGCCAGGCACAGGCAGCGCGAGAATCCCCGTGACGGTGACGAACGATACGGCGGAGCCGGGCGACTACTCGACCCCGTCGGACGACTACTTCGTCTTCTTGAGGGGCAATTCGAGGTCGACGCAAAGCTCCTGGAGGATTACAGCGAACCCCGACGACGACGCGGACGACGAGACCTTCACGGTGTCGATCGACACGGACAACCTGCCCTCGGGCGTGACGTCGGGCAGCAAGACCTCGGTGCAGATCACGATCCTGGACAGTAACAACGATCTGAACGTTCGGCTGTGGGTCTCGCCGAACCCGGTGCCGGAGGGTTCTCCGGTGACGGTCAGGGCCTTGCTGTACCAGGGCTCGCGCCAGACGGTGCTCCAGCACGACGTGGGGGTCCGGATGCGGGTGGATCGGGGCACGTCGGAGGCGGGTGATCACGGCACGCTTGACAGCATCACGGTCCCTGCGGGGAGGTCAAGCGCCACGGCCGAGATATGGACGGCCCGGGACTCCGACGGCGACGACGAGACCTTCTCGGTGTACCTGGTGCACCCGCCGGAGAACTTCGTCATTGGCAGCCCCAACACGGCGGTGGTGACGATCTATGAGGGCGACACGCCTCCCGGCGGCGACGATCCGGGCGACGATCCCGGTGGCGATGACGGTGACCCGAATAATCCTGGTGGCGGTCCAGGTGGTCCGGGCGGCCCTAGCGATGACGACGACCCTGGTGATCCGGGTGATGGCGATGGCGATGGCGATGGCGATGGCGATGGCGATGACGACGCCACCACCCCGAGCCTGTCGGCCCCAGAGACTGCAGAGCGCAGTTTCCGGGAGAGCATTGGAGATGCGCCCACAGTGACGGCCATGGACATCGGCGCCCCGGTGGCGGCCACGGCCACAGGCATTGATGAGCCGGTGCAGTACACCCTCGAGGGAGAAGACCGGGAGGCGTTCACGATCGTGGCGTCCACCGGCCAGCTGCGCACCCGGGCCGGGGTGGTATACGATTACGAGCAGCGTTCGGGCTATTCGGTCGTGGTGCGCGCCAGCGCCGGGGATGCCAGCGTGACGACCGGGGTGATGATCACGGTCCTCGATGCGCCGGAGGCCCCACTGGCCCCGGATGTCCCGCAGGTGCGCTCGGATGCAGACAGTGACACCGTGCTTATGGCTTCCTGGATGGCGCCCGCCAATGCGGGGCGTCCCGCGATCACCGGCTATGCCGTGCGCTACCGGGCAGGCCCCGGTGGGGCGTGGAGGCCAAGTACCGTGAACCCGGGCGAGCTTCGCGCGAGGCTGACGGGCCTTGCGCCTGAGACGCTCTACCAGGTCCAGGTGCGGGCGATGAACGCCAACGCCTACGGCCCCTGGTCGGGTTCCGGCGAGGGGCACACCCCGGGGGTGAGGATGAGCGAGTCCATGGTGGAAGGATGGCTGGTGCGCTTCGGGCGCACCGTGTCGGACCAGGTGCTAAAGGCGGCCGAAGACCGCTTCACGGCTTCGCAGCCCGGTTTTACCGCCAGCATGGCGGGCCTGGACCTCAAGACGCTACGCGCCGGCCGTGAGGCGCTCGACGCCGCACCCGAATGGACCTTCGAGACCGGGATGGGACGAAGCCTCGCCTGGGCTGATGCCTTGAATGGCGCTTCGTTCTCATACACCGCCGATACCGGCACAGGCGGCCTAGCCTCGTTCTGGGGCCGTGGGGCGATCGCGAGCTTCGATGGCGAGGAAGGGGATCTGAGACTCGACGGCGAGGCCCTCACCGGCATGCTGGGCGCTGACCTCGTGCGCGGGTCCCTGCGGGCCGGCCTGATCCTGTCGCACTCGGACGGCGACGGCGAGTACCGCTCGCAAACGCAAGCGGGCGACATCGATTCGGACATGACGGGCCTGTATCCCTGGGTGCACCGTACGCTCAACGACAGTGTCTCGGTATGGGGCCTGGCCGGCTACGGCGAGGGCGAGATCCGCCTCAAGCCGGATGGCGCCACGACGCTCAAGGCCGACACCGAGCTGAAGATGGCAAGCGCGGGCGTACGTGGCGTGCTGCATGCCGGGGAGGCCGGGGCCCGCCCAGAACTGGCGCTCGTCTCCGATGGCCTGTACGTGCGCACGGAATCGGATTCGATCGGGGAGGAACTTGCCGGCACGTCCGCCGAACTCACCCGGGTACGCCTGGGGCTCGAGGGCACCTGGCAGATGCAACTGGCCTCCGGGGCGCAACTGAATCCCTCGGTAGAGATCGGGCTGCGCCATGACGGCGGCGATGCCGAGACTGGCTTCGGCGCGGACCTCGCCACCAGCCTCGCCTGGACCGACCCGCAGCGCGGGATCAGCGCCTCGGTGCAGGCCCGCGGCCTGCTGACCCATGATGACTCGGAGTTTCGTGAACGTGGCCTGGCCGCCTCGCTGGCCTGGGACCCGCACCCGGCCTCGGCGGCCGGCTGGTCGATGACGCTGCACCAGGCAATGGGGGCCTCCGCCACGAGTGGCATGAACGCCCTGCTGCACCCGGATGCCGCAAGCCGGCTGGCAGCCAGTGATGACCGCAAGGATACAGCACCGAACAGGCACCTCGAGGCGACCCTCGGCTACGGCGTGCTGCATGCACGCGGACAGCTGGTCGGCACCCCCCATGCCGGGCTTGCCCTGTCGGACACCGCGCGTGAGATCCGCCTCGGCTGGCGCCTGGGCCTCGCACGCCAGGAGGCCCTGCACTTCGAACTCGAACTGCACGGCGCGCGACAGGAACCCCTGGACGATGACCGCGCCCCGGAACACCTCCTGCGCCTGCACCTGGGGACGCACTGGTAGGGCGGACTGCACAAGGGCTGGCTGACCCGGGCAGCGGCACCCTGCGGGACGGCGAACGCCCGGGAGGACTCTTCGGCGAAACGACCGTCCCACGTACGTGGCCGTGTCACTACCCGGGCGCGAAGCAAGCGCGGTAGTGACGCGGCCACATATCTGTCCCGAATCCAGTCAGTACCGCATCTTTCTGGCTCCGGGTCCGAGTGCCCCGCGAATTACGGCGTCGTACTGTTAGCCAAATGATAAGAAGATTTTCCGTGACAGGATTGCACTGAATGGTATACTCACCGTAACGATTTTGTACCGATGCCATGGCGGTATATCCGTGGCAAAAAAGCACCTCCGGATCGTGTAACAGGTGCACAGCGGCAACGCCGGCGATCCATCTTCAAATACACTGTCTGTCTATACAGATAGTCCGGATTCAGGTCCCTTGGGCCGGTCTCCATCTTCAACTCAAGGCATTCTGCCTATCGGCACGTGCGGGCTCGCCTGTGCGTGACATCCATCAAAGCCACGTGAATGGCACACCGCTCTGACCTTCCGGGTCAGGACGACGGGTGCTGTGCGCAGGGCCGTTTATTTCAATCCATGCGGTAACTCCGCTTGTTTCAAAGGAGGTGTAAATCCTATCGCCCGTATATCGGGCATGTTGACTGTCGCAGGTCCGTCTTCCACAGAAGTCCTCCTGCGTGGCCTTGAACAGGCCTGACCAAGTCATTACGGGGGTCGTGCCCCATGAGCGTATTCGCGCAAGCGAAACCGCAGCATTCAGGTGCTGAGGTGCTCAGAAACACTCACCAGATATCGGAGAACACGATGCGAGACTTGAACCACAACTTGAAACAGCTCTGCAGGCAATGCCGGGAAGGCAGCTATGCCACGCAGAGAAATCGGGAGCGGATCCTGACCCGGGCGGCCAACGAGTTGCATGCGATGGGCTACCGGAAGATGCAGGCCAAATCGCTCAAACCGAAACACATCGAGGCCCTGGTCCAGCACTGGCAGGACCGGGGTCTCTCAACAGGAACCATCAAAAACCGGATGGCAGCAATCCGCTGGTGGGCCGTCAAGGTCAACAAGCGGAACGTCATGGCCAACTCCAATGAATATTACGGCATTCCGGACCGGCGTTTTGTGACGAACCAATCAAAGGCCAAAGACCTTACACAACACCAGCTTGACAAGGTCAAGGACGAGCATGTGCGCATGAGTCTGGAACTGCAGCGGGCCTTTGGCCTGCGACGGGAGGAGGCCATGAAGTTTACACCGAGCCATGCCGACCGGAAGGATCACATCCAGCTCAAGGCGAGTTGGACCAAGGGCGGCAAGCCCAGGGCCATTCCCATCCGTATAGAAGCCCAGCGGGAGGTGCTGAACCGGGCAAGAAGACTTGCCGGCTTCGGCTCATTGATCCCGCCGCATCGAAGCTACGTGCAGCAGTTAAGAGTCTACGAGGGCAACACCACAAGGGCCGGACTCTCAAACATGCACGGGCTTCGCCATGCGTATGCGCAGGAAAGATATGAGGAACTGACGGGCTGGAAGTGTCCTGCCACCGAAGGGCCAGACCGCACGGCGCTGAACCCGGAACAGAAAGAACTGGACCACCAGGCCCGGCTGATCATCAGCCAGGAACTCGGCCATGAACGGGAACAGGTGACTACAGCTTATCTTGGTCGATGAAGTTGTAGGTATTGCTTTATTTTTGAAAGAAATATATATATAATTTTATTTCAAATAATATAGGTGATATATGGGTAAGCACGCAAATAGTACTGGCAGCAGGATTCTCCGGCGGATTCGTTCCCGTGGCCGAGGATGGGTTTTTACGCCTGACAGCTTCACAGATCTTGGGACCCGCCGTGCGGTTGATCTTGCACTGATGCGGCATCGGGACAGTGGTCTCATTCGGCAACTGGCCCGTGGGCTTTATGACTACCCGAAAACAGACTCTCAGTTTGGCATGTTGCAACCATCTACTGATGACATTGCAAATGCCTTGGCAGGTCGCGATGCCACTCGGTTACAACCCTCCGGAGCCTATGCGGCTAACCTACTTGGACTTTCTACACAAGTGCCTACTAAAGTTGTCTTTTTAACGGATGGCCGTACACGGATAGTCCAGATTGGCCCGCGCCAGATTATCCTGAAGCACACCACTCCCCGCAACATGGCTACTGCAGGAAAAAGTAGTGGGTTGGTAATTCAGGCACTGCGTTACCTGGGC
Source organism: Gammaproteobacteria bacterium (assembly GCA_026713925.1). Classification (GTDB taxonomy): domain Bacteria; phylum Pseudomonadota; class Gammaproteobacteria; order UBA4575; family UBA4575; genus WTFY01. The sequence goes on along the minus strand of JAPONM010000036.1, from coordinate 144,783 downwards.
AAAAAAAATGTTAATCAGCAAACTATTAAGCAGCTTGACCGCCGCCTCGATAATAAGGCCCTTAAGCAGTTGATGAAGGACATTCGATATGCTCCAGCTTGGATCGCAGATACCATTCGCAAGCTGCAGCTTCAGGAAAGTACGGCATGAAGGAGTTTGTTGAGATGTCGGCAGAGCGACGTCAGTTGATCTGTACAGAAGCAGGTGCAAAGCTGAACCTGTCAGAGGTTGCTGTTGAAAAAGACTTCTGGGTTTGCTGGACTCTGCACAAGTTGTTTGCACTGCCTGAATGGGGTGAGCAGTTTACGTTCAAAGGTGGCACGTCATTATCGAAATGCTGGAACCTCATTGACCGTTTTTCTGAAGACATCGATATTGTGATCAACCGGGCTGTGTTGGGTTTTGGTGGAGACCGAGCACCGGAACGGGCACCTAGCAAGTCGCAAACTGGAAAACGTCTCAAAGCACTGAAAGCGGCTTGTCAGCAATGTATCAGCGACAGCATTTATCCAGCGCTCTCCAGTATCATCTCATCGGATTTGCCGGAGATACTCGAGTGGACGCTTGAACTAGATCCAGATGATCCTGATAGACAAACTTTACTGTTGTTCTACCCAACGTCTTTTCCAGAGCAGGCCGCCTATCTTCGTCGTGTTGTGAAAATTGAAATGGGTGCCCGCTCGGATACGGACCCTGCTGAATCTATTGAGGCCCGGCCTTACATCAGCAATGCTTTCCCTGATTTGTTGCAGGAACCAGGCACAAATGTCAAAGCAGTGATGCCGGTACGCACCTTTTGGGAAAAGGCGATGCTACTGCATGAGGAGGCTTTTCGTCCGGAAATTAATAGGAGAGGGCGAGATGGTATGGCACGTCATTACTATGATCTTTGCCGGCTGATTCAAGCCGGTATCGGTAATCAGGCTTACCATAGCCTTGATCTATTCCATCAAATAGCCGCACATCGTCAGATTTTCTTTCGTTATGCGTGGGTTGATTATTCAACAATGGAATATGAACATTTGCGGCTCGTACCGACAGAGGCTGATTTGCCCGCGTGGAAATCTGATTACGAAAATATGCGTCAGGAGATGTTTTATGGTGATGTGCCGACATTTGAAGAAGTCTTGAAAGTGGTGAGAGATTTTCAGACTAAATTAAACGCAGGGTAATATTCATTTTTCATAGCTTCTTCTATTCTTTGCGCTAGTGTTCTTTTCTACGAAACCCGCTATCTATCCCACTTAAAACTTCCATGGCAGCAGGTAGCCTGAGAATCATGTATTTGTCTTTCCGATAGTGCCCACCTTCTATGGGAAAAATCAGTCAGTAATTTATTAAGATGGAGAAATCTGATGAACATACCTGCTGAGGTTATTAGTTGGTTTCGGGGTATTTTTGCAGCATCGAACCGAAGACTTGCAGAGAAAATTCAAAATGTACCGGCTATCCATGAGCCTCATCTAGATACAACGCTTGTTGAGCATTTGATGGGGTATTCTACTCCTCGCATATTTCCGTCTGGTTGGGGTATTCGAATTGAGACCCATTACCTTGGAGGGTTAAGGCACTTTAACGGATGGGAGATAGCTGATATCGGTGTGTTTGTATTCTTTCAGTGTGGTGGTTCGATAATTCGGCAAAAAGTAGCGTTGCTTCAATCCAAACGACTCTATCCAAAAGTTGGAGAGATTAATCACTTGGAAGAATACGATTACCTTGTTGGAATGGCCCGTCTTGGGCAGCGTGACAAGCGTGCCCCTTCAATGCTTTCACAACGGTTATTCACATTTGAAAAGACCTCTCGCTATCAGGCGCTTCATGCCCATGACCGTCAATTTGAGGCAATTGGCAAATACACAAACTTGCACCATATCCCTGTTTTTTATTTGTTTTACAATCCTCCTACAATTCCACTGCACGTACAGGTACCTATTACCCAAAATGTTGATGTTACTGAAAATCCTTTTTTGGGTTCTAGGGTAGTCCCTTACCGACAAGTTGCAGAAGCCCTTAGCACAAAAGCAAAGGGCTACAGCCCATCACTCAAAGACCTGGCTAGTGATGCAGCTGTCTACGATTACGGTTGGCGTCTCGAACATTTTATGGCAGACCTGCTGTTAAGCTGCAAGGAAGGGAGGCGTTTTACGGATGCAGATTCACATGATATGGGAAGCTTGTTTTACAGACGATCTGGACCTATTGCGGCTACGGTTGCTGTAACTGTCGAGGTGCCTGAGGGCAAAGAGCTTTCAAACTAGGCAAATATCCATCTTAAATGTGCCTTATCATTTTGGGGTGATTTGAGTTGTGCCACAATTCAAATAACTATCAGGTGCAGAGCAATACATCAAGCTCTTGTCTATTTAGTGACCAATGATTTAAGCAGTTACTGTAACTAGTATTTGAAATTAAGTGAAAATTGACTGGCTAAACAAACTCAAAGAAGTTGTCCGAAAAAAAGGGCTTGTAGTATTTCAATTTGACAGCGATGAATGGTTGCAGCTGCTTGATTCAAGACATGGGGCAAATGAATTTACTATTGCTAGGTCACATCTATCAATAGGTAAAATTCAAACCCCTACTGCTTGTATTTTACTTGAAAGAAACATTTTTAAGTCTGGAATATATTTTGGAGTAGTGAGTTCACGAGCTTCTGTCTCGACGCTTGAATCCCGAGTCAAGATAAGACGTGCACATCATATAAAGCCTTCATCCAAATTAGAACTGCCATCGCTCGTTACAAAAAAACCACACTCAACGAATTTGCAAACTAAACTGTCCTCGGACGAGGTAGCTAGCGTGTTGTCTTCTAAACTCAGTGTTCATTTAATCGAGAAACTAGCAGAAATTAAAACAAACTGTGGCCCAATGCGCTCTGTAACTGCCTCAATTTCCTCTCCTAAACGATATAAGAATAATGAAGCTGTACAGCAAGATGCAGTGCAAACAGCTCTTCGTGCATTTGGTTTGTCCGCTGATGACAAAGCTGTCTCCCTAGAACTAGTCAAAGGCAGAGAAACAGCACTTGATCGAGTCAATATCGTTGAAGATTCTGTTATCGAACATGATGCACGTTTTGTTCCGGGTTATGACTTGGCAAGTAGTGATGTCACTGGGCGTGCAGTGTTTGAAAAGGACTTTGAAAAGCTCGAAGTCTACACAGCAAACCGAAGGCCACTTGAAAAAGTCTTTGGTGTCGATCTCATCTACCTAAACAAAACCCACCAGAACATCGTAATGTTACAGTACAAGATGCTAGAACGGCAGAACTCTAACAAATCCAGCCCAGACTGGATATACAGACCGGACGCAAATCTTGAATCAGAGATTAAACGCATGCGGGATTTCAGCATTGAACCTACTCCGGGTCAGTATAAGTATCGTTTGAATCCGCAAGTTTTTTATTTGAAGTTTGTAAAACGCAACGGCGCAATGAAAAACTCAGCAATTGTAATTCCAATAGACCATTTTGAGTTGCTGAGAACTAGCCCTGAATGCAAAGGACCTAGAGGTGGTGTACGTGTTAGTTACAAAAGTCTCAATGGTCGATACCTTCGCCAAGGTCCGTTCCTTGGCCTTGTCCGATCAGGTTATATTGGTTCATATGCTGAAACTACTGTTCATTTGAGAGAACTTATACAGGCTGTTTTACAGAATGGCAGAGCAGTAGTCGCTGCCATCCAGTCACAGAAAAAAAACATCGATGATGTCGGAGATTATGATCCATTGAACGCTGACATTGACAAGCTGCAACACTAAATTGTGTGACCAAATGCAATTTGTTTAATTTTATTCACCATCAAATATCGAAAACTTTGAACGGCTATGACTTACTTTAGTGAACAAGAAGACGGAGAATCTATTGGAGCTTGTCAATAGTATTAAGGAAATAATACGAAGAGATCATCTGGATAATTGGTTTGATGTTTATCCCTGGCTTACAGGTCAGCTCGGAAACATCAACAGTCCAGTCTGGTTTATTGGAGAAAATCCCAGCCTTTCTGGGGTAAAACGTGTCGATCGGAGATCAGTAGACAAGACCGAAAACCTGCAATGGAACTCACATAATGGGGACAGGTTATTTCGTGAGGCATTATCAGAGTCAGGTCTAAAGCATGGGTTGCCAAGATCGAACGAAGGTTGGGATTGCTATATAACGAATGCCATTAAAGAGCCGGAGATCGTTAGTCAAAGGAACAAGAAAAAACGAGATCGAAACTATTTGGAAAATCAGGCTAAACGCTGGATGCCTGTACTCCAAGAGCAGATAGACATTGGCAGGCCTAAAGTATTAGTTGCTCTTGGGGGTCAGGCAGAGAAAATTCTGAAGTACATGATAAAAATCGGACTTAAAGCACCGAAGATAGAAAAAATACATCACTATTCATATATTATGAAACGGCCTGAAGCAGGTACAAGAAGAGGGCCTGGACATCCTGATAGAATCTTGGAATTCAAAAATAGCGTAAAAGAAATTGCAAGCAATAACTATGTGAATAACAGTAAATATTGTATCCGACAGGTCAAGGATATTGTTAGGGAAATCGATAACCCTCCAGAGGGTCCACTCTGGATTCGAGACACTGCAGAGAATCATTATCCCTTTCCGATCTCACTGGATGTAGGCAATGGAAAGGTGATTGACATCACACCTGAGATTGACAGGATGCTTTATTCACTTTCCAAGTCGGTAATGGATACATGCTTTGACGCAAACAAATCTGACTTCACTGACTCAGAGTGGGGTCGCATGGTGAAACAGGCGTTTGGAATGGCTCTTGTCAATCAGGACAATGAATTGAGCATGGAGGAAGTCGCTGAAGTCATTCTGAAGTCTGTGACTGGAAAACTTCGTGACTGGATCGATAACATACCGGAGCGCGAGTATGTTTTCGGTTGTTATCTCTGTAACGTCCATGATCTTGAACCTCTGTCTATGGGTCCTGTTCGGTTCGAGCCGAGGCTTGCATGGCTTGAAAGAACATATGGGAATAGCAGCCTATCGAAGGTTTCGCTCTTACGCATACAAAGGTCATGGCGTGGAGAAAGACTGCGCGAGAGAAAGGGTTCCAGGGATGCAATGTGCGAGACGAAGATTCTTGATGCCATTGGAAAGAGCGATTTTGTTTGCAGTGTTGCTGTTTCAAAGATGGGATCTGAGGCAGGTTCTCAAAAAGCCTTGACAGCCGCGCGCCTTGCTACGGCAGTGATTTCTCTTGCATGGGAAAGACCATCATCGGCTCTGGATGTGATAACACTCCCTTTTGACCGGCAATCGTATCTGCAGGATTACTTGGTTGCGATTCCAGGTAGGCCGTGCGGATGGCAAAGCTCGCGATCTTATATTTCAGGTGGAGTTACTTGGCTGAAAAAGGATGATTGGGCCAAGTTACGAACGGACTTCGATGAAATATTTCATTGTGCTGGAGAAGTCATCAAGTGTTTTATATATGGCAAAAATTCTGTGTCACAGCCCAAGATATTAAACGCACTTTTTCGGGCAATTCTTTGGTTTCATGAGGGCTGTCGGGAGCAGGTAGATTCTATAGCGATTGTTAAATTCTGTTCATCGATGGAAGCTTTAGCTGATGGTAACAGAGTGGAAGGTATCCAAGATTTGATAAAGGCTCGCTTAGCCCTTAAGGATGAAGACAAACATCTCAAGAGAATCAAAAAAATCTACACCAAAGGACGTAGTCAAACCATTCATGGTAAGAGTGACCAGTTGGGGCAATACGGGAGCAATACAAGAAACTATGCAGAAAGTTTGGCACGGTTATGTTTGCGTGCGTGTTTGCAATGGACAGTTGAATATGACGGAAGGGATGATCCGAAATGTTTTTCGAAACTGAGAATGCGGCTTGTATGATGAAACTGGGATGGGATGAAATCTTTGCGTCATTATAGTTGTGGCATACATAGGCAGAGAAATCACATTGAGCTGGCTAGTGTGGCCTTTGCTTGCAAGTTTAAGCAGATCTTGTTGCACGCTTTCGGCACAGTGCCCAGCGATTTCTTCATGTTGCGTAGGGCCGCAATGTAGAACCATTTTATTCAGGCCTGACTCCAGATATTATGTGTCGCTGTGTGCCGAGTTTTTTGAATGGATAAAACTGTAAAGATAAATTCGGATGAGCTCTAATCACCCGAAACGGCAGCATTACGTTCCACAATTTCTGCTTCGAAATTTTTGTGATTCTGAAGGTTATTTCTGGGTGGGTGATACGGAAACAGGAAATGTCCGAAAAACCAAACCAGGAAGCAATTTTGTCATCAATGACCTGTATACCGAACATGCCTTAGATCCTGACACAGGTGACTTGACTAAAAAAGGCTATAAGTATGATAAAGCTATTGGAAAGCTAGAAAGTGCAGCAGGCACCGTTGTAAATGAGATCATCGAAAAAGCCCGAGGCAAAAAATGCCCAGAACTATCTGAAAAAGATTCCAATACCTTCAAACGATTTATGCTTTCTATAGCGCGGAGAACACCAGAATCTCAACGGAGAGTAAAGTTGAGCGAAAGTTTTAAAAATTTATTCTATGAAGCAGCAAAAGGGAGGGCCGAACAACAGGGCTATCCGTTGCCTGACAGAAATACGCTTTTCCAAGATCAGCAAATTGTAGAACTGATGCAAAAACTTCAACGAAATGTCGATGCAAAATTTGCAGCTGGGGATGATAGCCACCTTATTCAAGATGAGGAAAATTTTTGCAGGGAAACCGGTTTGTGGGTTGGTGTCATTGGCATCCCTAAAAGAAGTTTTGTAATTGGAAGTCATGGCACCACCATTTTCAAGATGATGAACAATAAGCAGAGTTGCCTCCCTATTGCCCACGATGTGGTTGTTCTAGCATCACCTAATCCGGAACTGGAAACTTTCACAATACTTGGTCAAGATGAAGATTGGTTTATCAGGAAGATAAACACGGCCACCGCCAGTCAAAGTCGATGGATTGCTGGCTGCTCGGAACAATTGATTCGTTCGCTTATGCATTGAGTGACTTGATGCAACACAACGTTTTTATCTGCCATGCTAGTGAGGACAAGGACGACTTTGTTCGCCCCCTTGCGCAAGCGCTTCGCGAACATCACTTAGACGTTTGGTACGATGAATTCGTTCTCAAAGTCGGGGATAGCTTACGGGAAACAATCGATCGAGGTTTAGTCCGGTCGCGATTTGGCATAGTTATCCTAAGTCAACATTTTTTCGCCAAACGCATGTCACAAAGGGAGTTAAGCGGCTTGGTAGCACGTGAGGATATGGAAGACCGTCGGATCATTCTACCTATCTGGCATAATATTAGTCGTGATGAAGTATTGCAGTATTCGCCACTGCTGGCAGACCTGTTTGCAGTCTCTTCATCATGTGGTATCGAAGAGGTAGTGCGCAGCCTTCTCAGAAAGATTCACCCAGAGGAGGATCCGCTCATTGTCGCCCGAGATTTATTGACTGACAAAGGACTCTCGCCACCAAACGTCACGGATGAGTGGTGGATTGACCTTATAGAGATCATGGAAGCCCAGCTACGATATCCGGACCTGAACCTTGGCCGCCGATGGATTTTCCCGCTGCCATTTCCAGATGCTGAAGGCGGAAGGGAGCGCGGGTTGAATATTGCTTGGGCTGAACTTCAAATGGGTTGGTCAGTTGAAGGTGAAAATCGCAAAATTTGCCAATTGACTCATCCCGAGCAAGTGCACGAATTCCTGCAGGAATGGCCCGGCCTACTTGAATGCGCTAGAGATAACCCAAATTTACTTGCCATGTACGTGCCGCAACTTACTATTCCTGGGTTCGATACAGGTCTTTCCGACGTTTTCGACTTATTGTTGGAGACTGAGTGGTCTGACTCACATCAGTTGTTTAGTTATGGCTCTCCCGAAACTACGGATGGAAATGCTCCATTATGTGGTGAGTTGATTGCTTGGCGTCATCCTACCTACGGAAATTATACTGCTGCTGAACTTGCGCAATCATTTGTGCACGCACATGACGGCCATTACTCACGAAATTCGTTTGATCCGTTTGAATGCCTAGTCTGGCTCTTGAGTGACGAATCAAACTGGATGTCCAGGCATCTTTGCGAAACCCTCCTCCAAGGGATGCGTAACAATACCTACTGGTGGTCAAAAGATGTCCTTAGTTACTCTAATCAATTCTCTGAAGGCCTCCTAAACCGCTCAAGGAGCAAATTCAAGATTACTCGGAGCATACGAGCTGCCATCGAGGAAATGTTCACAGCTGTTTTGTCCACACTTAACATACAAGAAGATCCTGTCCTCGTCGCAAAACGCTTCATAGATGGTGAATTCATCGACAGTTACTACGAAGAGCAAGGCCAAATTCGCCGTGCTAGGAAAGAACGGGCGTAAACGGTTCTATCCGATGATGAATTACTTTGGTCGATTTCTTCATTTGCAAAGAGTTAAGTCAAAAATAGCGAAACCTGCTTATCAGACAGTTCGCGAATATAGCCGCCTGGCCGTAAGTAAGCTACCATCCGTGAGGCCGAGCATGAGCAGTCCACAAGATTGTATTATAGGCTGCACAAAAGCAGGTAATTCTTAGCCTGCGGAAACCATTAAAAACATCAATTTGTCCAAGAGTTTGGATTAGTTGCAGGGGTAGATTTAAGCATATAATCTTCAAGTTAAGAGTCTAAAATTCAGTTTGTGTATGACTAGAACCCTTATTTTAGGGTGCACACTTGGTACACTGTTTAGTAACTACTACTTGTGCTAACTAGCCATGGCCTTGGGGAACAGAAACCATTATCGTCTAAATCAAATTCAACTCCGACACTTCTATCAGACAGGTCAAAAAGCAGGGCTGCGTGGGCAGAACATGGATAGTATCTTTTCCGACCTGATCACGAGGATGGATGATGCAATAGCAGAGACATCAATTATGGCCGCCGATACTGGCGTGCCGGCATCAGCAGCCGAGTCAATTCTTGCGGGTGTGAGCAAACGAGCTGAGATAATGCGAAAGGGATGATCGGCAGCCTAGGAAATTTAAGAGTTGGAGCGATGTCACGGCTTGAACAGATTGAAGTCATTGAAAAACCTTTGTTATATCAATCGGATACGCTGCATGTGGACTTAAGCTACGCCGGTAACGAATATTTTTTGCAGGTCATGGGACCGGCACTTCTACGCCACGCCTACTGCCGGTATTTGGGTGTCAAAGATTCGATTGAGGCAATCTACCCAAACGTGATGGTAGGCCCATGCTCTAACCAAAGAAGACTACCCGCAGCAAGACGCGACCTTCCTGCTACTTAAAGAGTTCCAGTCAGTCTAGCTAAATATCGAAACGGACTAGAAGAGAAGCGGAGATGGAAAGAGCCAGTCAAGTAGCAGCAATCGTGGCTGCGCTGACAGGAATATCGTCTGTTCTATTACTTGTGGCATTGAACAGACAGCAGATAAGTGAATGGGAATTATGGGATACCATGCGGCGTAGTGCTCCCGATGATGCGACGGTTCTAGTTGCAAAGCTACGCAACGACAAAGAAGGCAGGTATACAGAAGATTTATTGCAGTGGGTGGACCAGCAGGGGAAACAGTTTTACGAATTAGGAAGAAGCTGGAGACAAGACAAGGAAACGGAGGAACACGCAGGGAAACGGGATAAGGCACTCACCAGAACTCGAAGTCTAGCACTAATTGAAGGCTACGTTGGAGCAGATGAAGCAGTTGTTCGGATATGGGCAAAGGGGGGTGGCACAAGTGCAGAGGGTATTTTCCGCCGTGGGAAGCATGATTTGGAAGAACTAGCAGATGCATTGGAAAGAATGGTGGTAACCGGAATGACTTACGAAGCTTGGCTGACTAGAGCACAAATTGGAAATGATAAGGAATATGAGTGGGTGCGTGATAGAGCGCGGCAGGTACGGCGGCAACTGACAACAGAGAAATGGCAAAAGGAAGCGGAATTCATAATTGCATATATCGAAAATATTCGTGCAGATAAAATAGGAGAAGAAGAGGCACAACAAGCGGCGTTGGGGATATACACGCGATTACTGACGGAGGTTCAGGAGGAAGAAACCCGAATGAGGCTTCTTGTCAATTTGGGGATAGCGGAGTTCCGAGTGGCCAAACAAGAAGGCTCTGAAAAAATGGCGAAGGCTGCTGTACGTAAATGGTACGAGGCCGAGCAGATAGCTGCAGAAAGAGGGCTTATTGAAGCATGGGCGAGTACTAGAAACTTTCAGACAGAGGGAGAACTATTTATCCACGATATTCATGTCAATATCGAGGGAGTAGTTACGGCGCTCAAACGCCAAATTGAGACTTTCAAAGACACTCAAGGGGTACTATCAGAAGGTGCGATGCTGGCGACTAGGACCTGGTTGACAAGAGCGGACGAGGCTAAAAGTGAATTGCAGGTAGAGGAAAACTGTATACCAAAAAAAGTGGCAGCAAGAGGTACCCAGGATATGAAAATGGACATCGCCTGTCGCGTGCTAGAGGAAATCCAGTGGTCGGAAGAGGAATTTGTAGAAAGAGAAGCAAGAACGGAGCGGTGGTTGAAAATTGCTCGAGTGAAAGGGAAAGAATTAGTGGCATCTTATTTGGTAGGCATTAGGGCGAATCTTCTTCGAGCTAGAGGTTTGCGGGAAAACGATCCAGGACTATTGATCACATCATTTGAGGCGACGCATGAGTTCCGGTCAAAAGTTGGGATTATTGATGACGCAGTAGTGGAAGGCAATTTAATCATTGGGGTTCCTCAGGTTGTAGAACTCGTAGAGCTTGAAGCCTCCTTGGCTCTTGCATGTGCTGATTTGGATTACATAAAGAAATTAGCCAGAGAGATCAGGGTCGCTGAATTGTGGTGTAGACAAGACGATATGGAACACTGCGAAGCTCGGCAAGCATGGAGACGTAACGTTATTTCAGCATTGGAGTATGGAGTCGCTAGCTGGAAGAAGGGAGAGATGGGTGATGGGAGGCGATCGATGGCTTTGAAAGACAGATCCCCCGAGATTTGGCGACATGCTGCATGGGTACGTGATAAAGGTGCAATGTTGGCAGGAGCGAAGTCTTTGTGTCCAAACCGACCACAGGGGATTGGTGAGTACGAAGACCAGCAGGGAAACAACGAAGTGTATACGCGGACTAACACTTATCAGAAGATTCAACGCCCTCTGGAATGTATTCTACCTCATCGGGTGTTGACGACAGCACCAAGCCTTCCACCTGACGTGGAACAGGTAGAAGACTGGCACAAACGAATTGGAGCATGGATTGACGTTAGCCGTAAAAGCTTCCAAGAGGATGTCCAGACTATCAAGTCTTGCGGGGGGGAGCCGTGGTAACTGCAGAGTATTTTGGCATTGCTACTATTGGGTCGTTTGGGACGCACCATCAATGGAGGATAGAAATTATAGCAGTTGAGAGAGGTGCTGTGAGCTTGGTGGTAGTTCAACCCCTACCTTGTGCCACTCATCCTGGACTGCGGTAGTGACGTGTCAAAACGTATTTGAGTGAGGTAACCAGACCATGAAATTTAGGCTGGCAGTGCTTATAACTGCTTTATTTTTATCTCCTTTGGCCTTTGCTGATGAGCCACAGGAACGCCCCAATCCATTCGAGACAGTCACCCTAGAGCAATCCCAAACCGAGGTTGTCCAAAACGCGGTGCATAAGGCACTTCTTCTCTGGTGCGAATTTCTAGGATATACGAGTCAAGGCACTACAAACATGATGAATGATGAAGGGTACAGTATTGAGGATATTGAAGCGTCGGCAAAGGTTATGGACTTGATTTACAAACACTGCAGTTGGTTACTTGTTGTTGAGTAGTTATGGCTATTGGCAAGTATCTTAGCTTGGAAGAGGCCCGCAAGAAGAATCTGCTGGACAGCTATTGCAAGGAACACCCGTCCAGATAGACGGGCGTTTCTGGCCTTTGCTTGGAGCAATTTGTGGTTTTTCCCCACTCTTTAATTTATAGGGCATGGCTAGGCAGTCAAATAAAGGGTTATATTTGACTAGATTAGGATATGGTTAAGTTACAATCACCCACGCGCGAGGACTTGCTCTGACCAACCCTCAAAGCATTGGAATTGCTGGGTGGTTCTGCATCGATCTATAAACTCTCAGAGCAGATTGCCATAGACTTGGCACTGTCTGACGAGATCCTGGATATCCCTGACAAAGATGGGCTGCAGTCCGAAGTGGATCACCGTGCCGGATGGGCACGCACCGACCTGAAGCATGTTGGAGCAGTAGACAATACTTCGAGGGGTGTCTGGACCATCATAGAAAGCGAATGAAACATCCAGACAGAGGAGGTAGTATGCAAGCTGCCCGCTCGCAACATGCCAAATGGAATAAGGCAAGGCAAGCACCGAAGACTGGGCTTAAGTCCGAGGACCAGGATACTGATGATGATCAGGATTGGCAATAAGAGCTCTTGGGCATTTTGTAAGCTTGGCGTGAAATTGTAGAATTCACCCATTGTCGACGAGGTATGCATGAGGCAAGTAACCCCTGTAAGAACGGCTGAAGCTAAAAATCACAGCACAAATGAAACAGAGGATTAAGTGTTCTTTCAACACAAACAGATATAAACAATGGTCAGAAGAAAAAAGTTAGGTCGCGCAAGACGGAATTGCTATATTTCAGCACCCATCGGTACAAATATTGAAAATATTCGTTCTTCTCTGTTAGAACGAAAAGTACAGTTACTTCTTCCTAACGACATAGATGATGGTCGTGACCTGTACACAAATGTCCTAGATCTAATTACTAATGCTGATCTTGTTGTAGGTGTACTGACCCGGGAGCGTCGATCAGAGTCGGTTATATTTGAGCTTGGCCAAGCAGTCGCTCTTGGTCGCCAAATTATCGTATTTGCCCCTCCGAAAAGCGGATCTATACCTTTCAATCTTCAACAATTTCTAGTCTTGCGCGTGAGTCTCTTGAATCGCAAAGCAATTGATTTTGCATTCGACCAAGTTTTATCAGCACCTTCTTCTCCAAAAAAGTTAGAAAAGCTGGAAGCACACAATGCCCATGGTATGGGAGCACACATCGACAAATTTCTACACAATGTACAAACAGCTACTATCGCTAATGATGGAGTAAGGTTTGAAAAAATTATAACTCAGGCAATACGAGAATCAGGTGTTGAATTTGCCGTAGAAGCACCCTTGGATAATCGCAAGGTTGACCTCGTAGTCTGGTCGGACATTTTCCAAAGTATGTTTGGGCACCCCCTTCTCGTTGAAATGAAATTAAAGCTTCGATGTGAAGAGCATGCTAGAGGTGTACTTAGACAATGTGCTCAAATGACTGCAGAGTCTGGATCAACATGGAGTCTCTTGGTTTATGGTGATGGTCCTTCAATGACTAAAAATTCATGGGCTTCAATCGCTCCCACTGTTCTCACTATTCCAGCAAACGACCTCTTGAACAAGATGCGTAATCAGTCATTTGTTGATATCGTTAGGAATCTTCGCAATCAGCGAGTGCATTGTGGAATTTCCTGATGCCTGTGATTAATAGACAGGTATTGGAGGAGTTTATCCGTACAGGAGAAAATGCTCTAAACACCACTGAACAAGGCCGGGCATTAGAGGAGTTTATTTGCTCGCTTTTTGCACTGGTACCAGGCATCACTATTACACATCGCAATGCACTAAACGTTTTTGATACTGAAGAGATAGATGTTGCGTTGTGGAATGACTGCGATGATGCCGGATTGAGCTTTCTCCCCAACATTATTCTTGTGGAGTGTAAGAATTGGTCCGTCCGGATTGGTAGTGAAGAAGTCAACTGGTTTGATACCAAACTACGTCATAGGGGGCTGGATTTCGGAATTTTGATTTCCCCGAAAGGAATTACTGGCAACCAAGATAATCTTTCTGCAGCACATAGCATAATTTCCAAAGCCCTTGCGGAAAGGCGTCGACTCGTAGTTCTTACAACACGCGAAATTCTAGAGCTAGGGGATACTGATGACCTTTCTCACTTGATCAAAAAGAAGCTTTGCAATCTTGCTGTAAATGGCGCTCTCGTTTGAATGGTTGATTACAAAATACCTTTATTGTCTATTATAAAGTTCGAGGGGTATGGCTAATGATGAGAAAATAATTATGACAAAAAGAGAAAGTGCTGCTGTACATAGTGCGCTGAAACTTACTGACATAATCTCTGTGTTACATCTTACCTAACAAGAAACATTGCTGTCGTTCTGTCTTCCTGGGTACTATGCCTGTTGTCGCCCCTCAGCGTGCACTTGACTCGGATCATCCTGCCATGGGCCTTGGGTTTGCTCTGGTCGTCACCGTCATGACCAGTACTTTCAAGAAGTATCTTTGATATAGTTGACTGTATTGTTACAGTCTGCTAGGCTGCATTAAAGCACTGTAAAAATACAGTATTGGAGGTAATCATGATTGTTCAAGCCGAACAACTGCTGCAACGTGGTCCCAGTGTCACCAGTTCACTGTTGCCGGCGATTTTTACTATTTTCAGTCAATGGCACCTGACCGGAACTCAGCAGATGACCCTGCTAGGGCTTAGCAACGAGAAGACTCTCTACAACTGGAAGGGCCAGCCGGAGAAGGCCAAGCTGACACGGGACCTACTGGAACGGGCTAGCTATATCCTGGGAATCTATAAATCCCTGCAAATCCTGTTACCCGACCAGGCATTGGCCGATCAGTGGCTGGCTACTCCCAATGACAACCCGCTGTTCAATGGCACAGCACCGCTGGACCGGTTGCTGGCCGGACAGGTAGTGGATCTGGCCGTGGTCAGGGATTTCCTCGATACGGAGCGGGGTGGCTGGTGATCGACATCGATATTCTACCCCTTAGCGAGTTGGATGAACCGGTCTATCGGGTCATTCTGTCACGTTATCCCCAGATTGACTTGTTTGAGCGTGTCTCCGGTCCACGGGACTGGGAAGTGCTCTATGCGGTCGAATCGCTGACGAATCCCCGGTTACGTGACGAAGTGGGTGATATACGTCTTGTGGCGCCGGAAGACCGTGTGTACGGAGAGGGCGCATCCTGGATTATGGCGGCCTTTACTCATCCGCCGGTCGATGGTCGAGGGGGAAGATTCAACCGAGATTTTGGTATCTATTGCTGCGCGTCTGATGAGGCGGTCGCCATTGCTGAGTCTTCGTTTCACCGGGCACGATTTCTTCGAGAATCGAGAGTAGAAAAAACTACCCAGGAAATGCGCGTTATACGTGCGCAATTGGGACCCACCACTTTGCATGACGTGCGACAATTGACTGGACACACCATTTACCATCCCGATGACTACAGTGAAGCACAGCAGCTCGGCTATGCATTGCGGGATGCTGATAGCTTCGGCATTCACTACCAAAGTGTGAGAGCGGATGGGGAGTGTTTTGGCGTATTGCGTCCCAAAGTGCTCGCGGACACCATTCACTGGCGATATCTTCGGTACCACTATAACCAGGGATCGATCGTTGAGGTGGAGCCCCTAGATGGCAGCGGTATGAGATGACGGCAATGTACAACGAACTGCTGTGAACATTCACCCAACTACCTGACAATTACATTGTCTTCGATACCGAAACCACCGGTCTTCCTAATGAAAATAGCCTGCCGGATATCGTTACGCTTGGGGTCACGGTGGTGAGGAATCGAGAAATAGCGGAATCCGTAGATCATAAAACGCGACCACAAAAAAGAATTTCAGAAGAAGCGCAGTCGATACATGGCATTACCAACGAACAGGTCGCCGGATTCGAATCCTTTGATTTGCAGTGGAGTCAAATTGCTGATTACCTGAATGATCAACTCATTGTCATTCACAACGCAAGTTTTGATTGGCCAATCTTGCTCGATCAAGCTGCTCAATACCATCTGAATATGCCCTCGATCAAAGGTGTCTTTTGTAGTCAGAAAGCAGCTATTTCTTGGGCACAAGCAATGGATTTACCGTGCAGCTATAGAGGTCCGTCGTTAGATACGTTGACGGAAGCACTGGGTGTTGAAGATCTCAGGGCGAAGGGTGATGGAATTCATGGTGCGAAGATCGATAGTCGGCAAACTGCTCGGGTAGTTGAGGTGATGCGGCGATACGGGGATAGGGCAAGGACTGCAGAATAGAAATGCGAGAGAGAACTTGACTGGCAGGCTCCATCATTAATAGTTTGCAAGGTAAGAAAGTTGAGTTGAATCTATCAGATTCCGATGACCAAAAAATCAGATACAGTTCGATATTCAAGGGCAGGTGATCAGTTTCACTATCGATGGGCTGCCCGTCGTTGTCTTGGTCTGCTAGATCCTCGGTCAGAGCTGGTATGCATCACCATAGAGGGTGTGCCCAGTGACGAATCCCAGAATAATAATTCTGAAACAGGTGAGGAGGTCGTTGATGTTGCGGAATACTATGGCGACAGCACTATCAAGCACGCAAAGAAGATTTCTTACCACCAGCTGAAGCACTCGTATGTGAGCGACCCTTGGACGCTGAGTGCATTGGGCAAAACCCTAACCGGTTTTTTCAAGCGTTTTGAGATTTTCAAGCAGGAAGCTGAGGACCCTGTCCAACAAACAGTGGATTTCACATTTACAACCAACCGGCGTGTTGCAAAGGGTGTGAAAGAACTTCTTGGTAGGATTCGAGAGAACGCACTAGCTCCTGAGGATTCAGAGCAGTGGAATCAAATCAAAGGGTACTTGAACACCAAAGATGATGCATTGGCTCAGGAATTTTTCGCCAGTTTTCGTATTGACGATGCAAACGATGCGCATTGGAAACAGCGGAGTCTCTTGATTGAAGAGCTTAACGGCTACTTGGCCGGCTCAGATAAGGAAGTAGCCGACCAGCTTTGGAGACTTGTGGTTGAGAAAGCGTTGCCGGAGCAGGCAAGCAATCCTGAAATCACCCGTGAAGACGTCCTTCGCTTCCTCAATACAGATGAGGATGAGTTGTTCCCCGCACCTTGCTCAATTGAGAGCGCAGAAAGCTATTTTGCCCGGGAACAGGAGGATGAATACTTCCATAAAATTTTTAGGAATGACCTTAATCCTGTGATCCTTCACGCTGAAGGCGGAGTGGGGAAAACCGTTCTGGCAAAAAGGTTGTGTCACCGAATGCCAAGTCATTCGGTTGCAGTGCTTTATGATTGCTTTAACAACGGCGAGTACAGAAACTTGACCCAAAGGCGCGACGAACATCGTGTTGGGCTTGTGCAAATTGCAAATGAGTTGGCTTCGCATAAGCTCTGTCATCCCCTTATTCCATCGACCTATGCCAGACCGGTCGACTATCTGAAGGCTTTCAATTATCGCCTCAGGCAATCGATTAAGGTGTTGAAGGGAAGCGACCCTGATGCAAGATTGGTATTGCTGATTGATGCGGCAGACAATGCTGAAATGGCAGCAGAAGAATATCAAGAGCGTGCCAGTTTCGCGAAAGATCTCATTAGACAGCAATTGCCTGACGGTGTGGTGCTCGTACTCTTGAGCCGCACCCATCGGATCGAAAAGCTGGGTCCGCCAAGCGGATACGTTGATTTGAAACTCCGGCCTTTCTCAGAAGACGAAACAGCTAACTTGCTAAGGAAGAGGTTTCCTGATGCAACTTCTCATGACGTTCTGGAGTTCCACCGCTTAAGTTCCCAGAACCCCCGTGTTCAGGCAATCGCATTGGACAGAAATCTCAACTTGCCTGAGACACTGTTTATGCTTGGTCCAAACCCTACAACTGTTGAAGATGCAATCAAGAACATTTTTGAACAGTCGATTAAGCAGCTCTTGGACAGTGCCCCAAAGGCTGAAGCCAAACAGATACATACATTGTGTGAAGCGCTGGCGGCCCTCCGCCCCTTCATTCCAATTAAGGTTCTGTCATTGGCTTCTGGGTTAAGTGCGAGTGCTATTAGGACGTTTATCTTGGATCTGGGACGTCCGTTGTCACTGACGGGTGATGCGGTACAGTTTTTTGACGAGCCGTCAGAGACATGGTTTAGAGAGACGTATAAGCCAACAAAAACCAGGCTTATCGAATTCATCAGAGCACTGCAGCCTCTTGCTTTGAAGTACAGCTACGTTGCCTCCGCTTTACCGCAGTTAATGCTGGAAGCCGGACAGTATGGTGAGCTTGTTGACCTAGTGCTTAAAGATGAAGAACTGCCGGATGAAAATCCAGTCGATAAACGTAATGCATCTTTGCAGCGATTGCAGTTCGCGCTAAAAGCCGCACTCAGAAACGAACGATACGATGATGCAGCAAAACTGGCCCTGAAAGCCGGAGGTGAAACAGCCGGAAATGACCGACAGAAGTCGTTGATACAGGACAATACGGACCTGATTTCACACTTATTGCCTGCTTATCAGCTTCAAGAAATAGTATCGCAGAAGACATTCTCGACGGATTGGCATGGCGGACACCACGCATACGAGGCATGCCTTCTATCCGGTTGTGCAGATACGTTAGCCGAGTCCCGCAGCTACCTCCGTCTCACACAAAAATGGGTTCACAACTGGTCGCAATTGTCCAAGAAAGAACGAGAAAATGCTGCAATAGATGATAGCGACATCGCCGAAATGGCGATGTGTCAACTTTACCTCAATGGGGCTGAATCATTTGTCAAAGAGCTAGAGAACTGGAAGCCGAGAGTAGTTGCTTACCATGTAGGCTCAATCGTTTTTCAGCGAATGGTTGATCTGGGGCAACACGATCAGATCGATGACGTCGTTGTCCATTCCTTGGGAAACATATGTATATTGCTTGCTGCTATCGACGAGCAGAGCGCAGTCCTCAAATACCCGCATTTGGACGCTGTCCAGGCTGCACTTCGTGGGCTGAAAAGATACGCACGACAGATACAAAAGCACCAATTAGGGCCGTCGTATGAGGAACCGACCCTTTCAGTCGTGAACTCTGTGGTGCAAGCGGCGATTGCCCGTAACGCTGCACAATACAGCGAGATTGCCGATGTCCTCGACATCTATATTCCATCTCCTGAGAAATATTATTTCAGCAGGCATTCAGATGAACCACGATTCACGTTGCTGCGAGCAAATTGCTTGAGAGCAGCGCTGCGAGGTGAATCCATCGAACTTTCAAACTTGGCAAAACCGGAAATGAAAAGGCAGATGGAGAAAGAAAGCCATTATCACGACAGGGATATCCAAGAGTTTCTTGAGGATGTTGGTACAGTTTTACCTTGGCACACGCTATGGACTCGTGCTTTTCTGGGACAGCTCAGGTCTAATGAGTTGGATCAGGCAATCGAGGAGTGCGTTTCGGAAGCTCAGAAGGCTTCTCACATCTATCATCGGGATGATCGCATCATATCGAAAGAGATCTCAAGAATCTGGATTGAAATCCTACTCATAGTTGATCCCACGACGGCGAGAATGGAAAGGTTTGTCACATGGAAAGGATCGCTCAAACAAAAACTATTTACTCCAGCATTAACGAGGTTGGCGAGACTTTGCGCGCATTCGGACGCGTATTCCAACTATGCATATGACTTTGCCAAAGAGGCATTCGAGATCATCAACGAAGACCGTATGGATGCAGAGCAAAAGATTGAAACCTGTATCGACATATCCAGAGCGATCTACGCGTTAAGTTCTGATGAAGCGGAGGACTACGTGGACAAAGCGGTGGAGGTAGCAGGGCAAATCGGTCAGGAAAATATGGATCGCTGGTCTGCTTTGCTTGAACTTGCTTTCGTTGCATCCGATCCTGAACAGCCACAACCGGAGTTGTGTTATCGCCTCTCGCGAGCTGCGGAAGTAGTCTATGATTTTGTGGCACGCGACAAGCACTTTGACTGGGATGGGACGATCGAGGGGATCACAAAGCTCTGTCCTGCTTCGAGTTTGGCTATCCTAAGTCGCTGGAAAGATCGAAAATTTTGCTGGGCAGGCAGGGAGTTCCCATACGCCATAAAGAACTTGGTGGATTTGGACAAAGTTTTGTCATCCACAGCGTTAGCACTGATTGGCTACCGGTATGGTTGGCCAAATGTGGAACGAATCCAGTCAGCAATTGCTTCTGTCAAAGACAAGAAGAAACAGAAAGCGCTCTTTAATCATGCTGTGCGGTACATTCAAATTGGTGGTACAACATCTCAAGAATGGGAATCTATTGTAAATATTGCCACTCAAAATGGTTGGGAGGACTGGGGTTTTGAAGGGCGTATAGCTCTATCAACAAGTAATGAAGAACGGGAAGATAAGCGAAACAGTGGATCTCTTGGCGATTGTGAGCCTGAACCTGATCCGCCAAAGGATTGGGATTACATCTTCGAAGAATTACAGCAAACTTCGCCAGAGTCTATTCAGGAAGCCCATAGAAGAATGTGGGAAGGTAAACCACCCTACCACACCGGGCCGTTTGCAGAGGAATTCTTTCGTCGCGTTACTCCTGGGCAGGAAAAAGATGCACTGGAGGCAATTTTTGACGTTTCGGATTTTGATTTGTATCACATACGCAGCTTATATGAGTCTATCCCACAGAGTTGGCTTTCCCGAAACCATATTCGTTCGGCGTTGGAGAGAATTACGAAAAGAGTCTGTAAGGAATTTTCCTACGAAATTAGTAAATCACGATATTATCAGGCCTTGCCATACGAAGTTATTGTGCGGTACTCGGGCGTAACCGAGATGCAGATTTATCATTGGGTTGTAGAGGCCATTGCCGAAAATCCTCTCATTCTCGATTCCGGCCGTCTTTTTTCCCTCGTAGGCTTGATTGTTCCCGAACTTACCAAACAGCAGGCTGCAGCGGCTTTAGACTACGGACTTGGGTTACTCGAGGAGGAAATGACTGAAATAGATGGCGATGGAAAGTGGTCTTCGAGCTTACAACCGCCTGATGATGTCGGAGCTTCCTTAGCGGGATATGTCTGGGCATCCCTTGCATCTCCAGACACAGCAGAACGATGGCAAGCAGCTCACGTTGTCTGCTTATTGTGTGCTTTTGAGAGCCAGGAGATATTAGGCCCCCTTCTGTCATTTGCGCTAGGCCATGATCCCAGCCCGTTCCATGATTCAGGTCTTCCGATCTATGAGTTGAGTGCCAGGCTTTGGCTGCTGATTGCCCTGCATAGAGCAACCAAGCTTGGTTATGCGACATCAGTCCTTTACCTTGAGGGATTTATTCGTCGGGCATGCCACCCTACAGAGTGCCATATCATGCTTCGCGGAATTGCTGCCAAAACCCTACTGGATCTAGATAATGTAAAGGCAATCAAGCTGTCTAAAAATGAGAAAGCACGACTGCAAGTGATCAACTCCTCAAAATTTGATGTAGTGGTTTCGAGCACCTACCGGCGGAATTTGAAAGTGGTCACCCCCGGACCGACTTCTGAAGAGGAAAAGTATTACTTTGGATGCGATATCTCCCCTTACTGGTTTGAGAGTTTAGGAAAGATATTTTCTTTCGGGTCTTCTGAAATCGAACACAGGGCGTTGAGAATCATTCGTAATGATTTTGGTGTGTTCGAACAAGGAGGCTGGAAAGGCGATCCACGACATCGTCAGGGACTATACGAAGACCGTGAAACTTACCATTCTCATGGCTCGTACCCTCAGGTGGAGGACTTGTCGTTCTACCATGCTTATCATTCCATGATGATGGTAGCGGGTGAACTGATCGATACGGTTCAAAGGCATCAGGACAAAGAATACTCTGATGAACTCGAAGAGTGGATTGCTAGGCATAGCCTTACACGTACTGATGACCTCTGGCTGGCAGATCGCCGCGACCCAGACCCCATCGAAATCCCAAGATGGAAATCCGAAGAGGCCAGCGATACTTGGTGCTTCTCGGTAACTAAGGACGATCTATTGGATGCGTTTCAGTTTGCGGACCAAGGCATCTGTGTCTGGGGCAGTTGGAATAATACAGACAGCGATCGGGAAGAGCGTATCAGTGTCTCTAGTGCACTTGTAGATGCAGAGCATGCACATTCGTTGATGCGCGCACTCCAGACCGCTTCCAATCCCCATGACTACCGTATTCCTCCTAATGAGAACGATTTAGAGATTGATTCAGGGCATTTCCAACTGAAGGGATGGATTTTCGAAACATCACGAGAGCACGGGATTGATGAACGCGATCCTTGGGCAGGTGACATTGATTACCCACCATTACGTCCAGCAAAATGGTTTGCGACCAGCCACGATCTTCAGTCTAACTATGAATGTCGAATCTGGCACTCACCCTCTCTCGGTGAACGGCCAATTATGTATTCATATGTGTGGGGTTGGAAATCTGAGAAGAATGACTATATTACTCCGAAAACCGGTTCAAGGTTGGTCGCGAACGTAGAGGCATTGAAACTATGGCTCTCTTCGATCAACATGGATTTGATTCTCGAGGTGCAAATCAAACGAAAATTCAGGCGAGGATCCTATCGCCACAGACAGGAGGATACCCCAGAGTATCTCCTTCCATACACCCTGGTGATTTTATTTAGATCAAATGGAGAAATCGAAACAATATAATGACATCATTGCGCTCGGTGAGTTGCTCGTTGAAGAACTTCAACTTGGTCAATCAGTTGATACTCTGGGGCGGTGGATGGCACATCACGTTGCTGAACTTATGCAGGACGTGGAAAAATCCATAGGGTTGAAAAGGACTGAAGCTGAAGATCGATGTCGTGAAGCAATTCTTTCTCTTTGGAAACACATTAACAATTTTCCTAGAGGACACCGCCCGTTGGCAGATATCGAACCTCTTGTCGCAACAATCAAAGCGCTTGATCCTGATAACAGGGAATATTTCTACCATTCGGAAGCCCAATCCTTTCTCGACAATTCTACGCTCTCAGAAGAAACAAAAAACTGGTTAGAGTTGGCGCGTGAACTTGATTATTCGGCACGTATTTTGATTGGAATGTGTCTTAAAAAAGCTGCCAGTGATATCGCTCAGGATAAGCTTGACTGGTTTGAGCTTGCTGAATCGCTCGACGCAGATATTTCTCTTACGAGTGTGGTTAGAATTGTTGCAGGAAAAGATCAGCACTTTGAAGGCGAGCTTCAGAAAAATAGTCGAACGAAGGCAGTGAATACACTTAAAAACCAGCGCGCGCGTCTGGAGGTAATGGTCGACCTATCGCAGATGTTGATACAGGATATTGAAGCGGAAATTAAAGAGCTAGAAGATTGATCTGCTTGGCTGAAAGTAGACTGACCTTGAGTGTCCAAAATCAACTCATCTACTGAATATATTTTGTTAAGGTCCCTGAGTACTATTGATCGCTTATTTACGCATTTGCCTAATTTCCTACTTTGTATTCAATGCTTTTTCCACCTTGAGGAAAACTCTTCTGTTCAAAAAAATTCCTATTCTTCGGTACACTCTTGGTACACCCATCAGTTTTTGTTGATCACGCTAGACTGGCCTAACATATTGAGTTAACAAGATTTCTACTAGATTTTCCGAATATTCCTTGCATCAAGATAATCAAAGGGTTATCGATTTTGCTTGCACTGAAAATCCTCGTGTCGGTGGTTCGATTCCGCCCCTGGCCACCAAATATATCAATCACTTATATGTGGGAACTCTCCCGATCAGTTGACAAATGGCCCGGCACCTAAGGTGCCGGTAAGTTTATGCTTTGCGCACAGTACTTTGCGGGCCAAGCCCGGTTGCCGTGCGATCGCCGAAATCGATAACCCCTGACGTCGCAGTTCATGCATCACGAATAGCTCTCCATTGCTGATCACAATTCCGCCCCGCTGATAAAAATTACCAGGGACCATCCCCATGGCTTGGCAACAAGAGCACCAGGTTCAACAAACGGCTACTTTTACTTCGGCAGGAATGGGAAGTATTACTTCAGAAGTGACATTTTCCAGCATGCACGGGCTACGCAATGCGTATGCGCAGGAACGCTACGAGGAATTGACCGGCTGGAAGTATCCAACTACGGGAGGGCCAGACCGCAAATCATTCACTCTGGAACAGCGGGAACTGGATCAGGAGGTTCGGCTGTGACCAGCTGGGAACGCTCGCCTGCTCAGGGCGCCGCGTGCCCGCAATACGTATGTGTGTCAATCACGTTATGACTCTCCCGTTCTTTGTGACCAAGTCCGCCATAAACGCTGGGCGATCGAGGGATCCCCTGCGGGCACTCTACGGAGGTGGGATGGGCCCTCCGCGCCCCCCGATACCGGGAAGACGAGCCATCCTAACCGCCACCAATGGTCATGCGGCGGATAACGTCATGGCCGTCAATCCAGCGATGCTTGTAGGCTGCCGCAACGTGACCCGCGGCGACAGTCAGCATGATGTAGGCAAGCCACATGTGCAGATCTTCGGACAGGTTTAGGAGGGCCTCCCCGGTCTCTGGGAACGCACGCGGCATCTCGATGCCGAACCACTGCACAGCGTGGCCACCGAAGTTGGTCTCGGCCCAGCCAAGGGCAATCACCAGGGCGGGCAGCACGTAGAGGGCGGCGTGTCCCAGGTGGGCTGCAGTGCGTTCCAGTCCCCGGATCGTATTGGGCAGCGGAGGAGGTGGGTTGACCAGGCGGATGACAATGCGCAGGACGAGGAGCGCGAGCAGCGTCACCCCAACCGAAATGTGCACGTCGAACAGTAACTCCTCGAGCGGAGAATCCTCCACGATGAGGGTCGTCATCACGTAGCCGCATCCCCACATAAAGACGAAGCCCAGCGCCATGACCCAGTGAATCAGGCGCGCGGCAAGGTGGTATTTCTCGTCAGTCACGGCTTTTGCTTCAATTGATCAGTGGATAAAAGCAAAAGCGGTCGCTGTGTACAGCAGTTCTCTAGTCACAGAGTCTGTGAAGCAACAAAATATTTCACGATATATGCATCCTGTTGCTGAACCTATTAACCCTTCATAACGCAGCGTACCTGTAAACAGGTCATGGCGAACAGGCGGTGATGATCATCGACTTTAGCAAAATCTTTATGAACGTAGTGTGATATATACGGGCAGTATCATGATCATTGCATGAATTAATGTGACTACAGGGCTGCAGTCAGTTCCTGGCCCAGTGAGGCCGGGCAATGAAAATTCGGGTGAACTGTAAGCAGGCGATCTCGGGCAAAGCCCGTGCACATGCCGGCATCCTTACGACAAAACCATGATGGTCTCATTTGGGGACGCTGCTACAAGATGCTCACCGTGATGGATGAGTACGTACTCCGTGCATAACAGTTTATGCACGGTTTCAGTTGACTTCTCATTACTGGAGACCTTAAGTAGAATTTTGTTTGGTATGGAAAACCGAAATATATCCGCAGTGACAACTTCAGCGAGTTCAAGGCCGGTGTACTGCAGGCATGGCTGTTTACGGTTCAAATTGAACTGACCTATATCTATCCGGGCAGCTATACGAGAACGGGCACAACGAACGCTTCAATGGCGCACTGCAGCATGATGGGCTGGATACTGAAACCGTGAACTCATCGGCGAAGCAGAGCTTATGATTCTATAGTGGCTCAATCTGGCCAATCCCTCCCGGCCCCACCCGAATAGGGAGCCCTTACTCTTCACTCGGCTCGGCCATGCGGTAGCCGATCCCGCGCACGGTGAAGATGTAGGTTGGACTGGCTGCATCATCACCCAGTTTGCGACGCAGTTTCTTCACGAAGGCGCGTACGACCTCTGGGTCATTTGTCTCGCGCCTGCACCATACCTGATGCAGCAAGGATTCGTAGGTCATGACACGTCCTGCATTGAGGGAGAGCTTGCTGAGCAAATCGAATTCAGTGGCCGTCAACTCCAGTGGGTGATCTGCCACGACCGCTTGGCGTTGCTCATAGTGAATCACTAAAGCCCCCAGCCGGAAAGGCTCGGGCTTGTGCTGCCTGCGCAATACTGCAGAGACCCTCGCCGTGAGTTCTGTCGGCGTGAAAGGTTTGACAATGTAGTCGACGGCACCAGCCTCCAAGGCCCTGGCGATGGTCTCGTCCCGACCATATCCGGGGATGAAAATCACTGGAATATTGGCAAGCTCGGGTACAGTTTCCATCAACTCGATGCCATCTCGTCCGGGTAGCATCAGGTCCAGCAGGACTAGCTCGGGCTTCTCTATTTTTATAAGGCGGGACAGATCTTCTGAATCGCCTGTCACAAGCGGTGCGTAACCCGCCGCAGAGAGTGCGTCTCGAACATAGCGCAGTATCTGCGGGTCGTCGTCCACCACCAGGATACGTTGGGGCTGATCTTCTTCTCCCTGCAGGCGCGGACCTGTCTGGTGCCTGACGGGTGAGACGCCACCGTCGGCCTCCTCTGCGACGGGAAGAGTAAAGGTGAAGAGAGAGCCTTGGCCCATGCCTCCACTCTCGGCTTTGATACGCCCCCCGCGCGCCTCGACCAGTCCCTTGCAGATCACCAGACCCAGGCCCGTGCCCATGACACGGCGCTCACCATCGCGACCGGCCGCATCGGCATGCTTGCGGAACAGGTAAGGTAATTGATCGGATGGGATACCCCGGCCTTCATCTGAAACCGAAATCGCAACGTGCACACCATCGAGCACCACACCAACCTGGACAGGTAACGACTCAGGAGAGTGCCTGGCAGCATTCGAAAAAAGATTGTTCAGGACCTGGACGATGCGTTGCCGATCAGCCATTACACGGGGCAAGTCCAGCGGTAGGTCAATACTGATGGTGTGCTGATCTCCGCCACTCAGGAAAGTGTTCCGGGCCTGGTCAACCAGGTCCGCAACTTCCGAAGGCTCGGGTTCAACCGTCAGCGTACCCGCCTGGATACTGCCTGCGTCCAGCAAATCACTAATCAGCCCCCGCATATGATCGGCCTGCCGGTCGATGATGTGGAAGAACTGCCGTATCTCGGCCTGAGGGAGTGGCGATCCTGCACCCAGCACAGAGGCCGTTGAGCCCTTGATGGAAGTAAGAGGTGTCCGTAACTCATGACTCACCATACCCAGAAACTCGGCTCGCTGACGTTCAAGTTCATCCAGTGGCCCCAGGTCCTGCATGGTAATGATCACCGATGTGGTCGTACCGTCCTCGGCATGGATGGGTGTGGCATTGATCAGCGTTCTGACACTTCGCCCATCCGGGATGGAGAACACTACCTCCTCAGCGCGCACCATCTCACCGGTGCTCAATTCCCGTGCCAGCACAAACTCATCGAGGGCAATCTCGCGCCCGTCGGCACGTGTGATGGTGGTGATTTCCTGCAGCTGCTCGATGGGGCAACCCGGACTGCGCAGGCCCTCGACAATCCGTCTTGCCTCCCGATTGAACGATACGGGCTTTAAAGTTCGGGTATCGAAGACCACGACCCCGACCGGGGAAGTTTCGATCAGGGTCTCGAGGTTGGCACGCACGCGCTGTTCCTCCCGGTGTGTCCGCGCATTGGCAACAGCCGTTGCCACCTGCGAGGCAAACAGTACGAGTACCTCTTCATCTGTGCTGGTGAACTCCTGTCCACTCTCCTTCCCACCAAGATAAAAGTTTCCGACATGCACACCCCGGTGGCACATCGGCACGCCCTGAAACGTCTTCGGGCACACCAGGTCTGAGGGATAGCCGAGTGAACGGGCGAAGGTAGGCATATCGGAAATCCTCAGAGGTGACGCAAGATCTCGGAAGTGTTCGAACAGTCGCGGTCCGTCCGGACAGCTGACAAACTGCTGGTGCTCTTCCGGTGTTAAACCGGAGGTGATGAAGTCCAGGACCTGTCCGTCATCGTTCATGGTCGTGATCATGCCGTAACTGGCACTGGTTAGTGCGCGGGCACTGTCGACCACCTCCTGCAGGACAGTGGTCTCGTCAAGGCTCGCACTGATGCGCAGTATGGCTGAACTCAGTCCGGATAGGCTCTCACGCAGTACCTTGATCTCTTGCTTCAGTTCATCGGGATTGTCCACTGCTTACCTCCATTGGATCAGGAACAGATGACAACTCAATTATCGCATGAGTTCATGAAATAATCATGGTACTGCCCGTATTTATCACACTACGTTCATAAAGATTTTGCTAAAGTCGATGATCATCACCGCCTGTTCACCGTGCCTGTTTGTGGGTGCGCCATGGTACGAAGGTTAAAAAGGGAAACTATATACGGTACTAATCATGTGCATCTGGCCTGGGAGTTAACTGCCCCGGGGCAATGTCCTCCCCTTGGGGAATTCTGGCAAAGGGCCGGGTGCACATGTTTTGAAATACCCAAAGACACACTTTAAAGCCGAGCGGTGTTGTTACCGGGCACCTAGGATTAGTTGCTACCTGGAGCAACAGGGTACTGAAATTTTGGCCGGGATTTCAAATATCAGAAAAAAATTACGAAATCACAATTCTGAAACAGGTGCGAAGAATGCCTAGGAATCTACAACGGTCCAATGACGGTGAGGGTAAGTCTGTCTATTTCGAAGCCGGCGCCTTCAGGGAGGAGGACGGCTCTATCCACATGGTTATTTTCGGGCTTCAAAACGGCCATGTTTCTGTCACTTCTAACGGGAAATCCACACGTGGGCATATCACCCTGTACAAACGTTTGGATGAAGCCTTGACGGAAGTTGGACTGTGCAAGGAGGAAGAATGATGGGAAATCAATTTGAGCTTGCGGAAGAAACTAGTAAAGCGATCAGGAATATCATGCCTAACCCGACAATAAGCAATGACCCTGAAGCAAGCAACAAGAATTTTGCTTGTATTTTAAAAGCCCTGATCAGTATTAACCAGCGTTTGGAAATTTTGGAGTGCAACACAAGGGATTAAATCGCAATTACCTTAGCTTCAGGTTATGGGTGAACTCCTTATGCTTGAAACCAATGACTCCCATGTTTGCGGGCTTCTCAACCGACAGGAAGCACCCGCCATCGAATCTGGTGACTAGACTCCTACGATCACCAGTAGGGTATTACCGAGCTTTAATTTGCGTGGCTTAGTAAGTGCCCGACAGCCCTGAGGGAAGTGTTGCTCAATTTTGTTCTAAGACCTCAGGGCTGTTTTACATTAACAACAAGAGGAAAAATATGAAGAAAATAACCCTATGCCATCTTCTGGAAAAATAAACAAGAGGCGGTATGGGCATGGCCAAAAGGTACAGCAAACGTGGTCGTGAGATATTGGACCATGTTGACCTAGACGAACGTTACCAGCCGATCCAGTTCAAGCACCAAGCCAAGAGCTTGTGGCATCAGGTGTGGACAGTTGTCTGGCAGACCACGGCGGTGATTCTCCTGTTCGTTCTGGTCGGTAGCTGTGTGGGGTACGTCGTGCACCTGTTGGCCAGCGCGATGGAATGACGTTTAAAGAGCCAATAACAGAGTGTTGTGCACCGGTGGAGCTTGGTATTCACCAAGACACCTGCCCTCAGTTGGTGAAGCCGGTGTACGCTTTTCAAACGGATACACTACCTCCCGTTCGACTACACGCATCGTTTGAAGCACAAGGACTGGGAGAGACAATGCTAGTGCGCGCGAAACCACTTGTGGCGAGAGCGATCGTGGGCAGAGCGTCAGCGAGTTAAGGTAAGGAGTAATGATGGTGAAAAAAATCAGTTTTATATTGTTGGTGTTGGCTGTTTTATTTTCTCTAGGTGCGCATGCCGAATCATTAAACAAGAATTCCCCTAATGAACATGAGGACGTCAGTGAGACTGAAAAGTGTCTGGCAATCGAAGCCTACGAGCGTCGATTATGGAGAGATCTTTCCAAGCCTTCGACAGAAGCAATATGCGCGAAATGTCTTTTGCAAAAGCTGGACCTTGCCTACAAATTGGACAAGGCTCTCAAAAAATTGAGATGCAAATAAATGGGTAATAAATAAACGCCTTGCCGGGTATATGCAAAGAAGTCGGACAGCAAATACACCCTGGAAGCGCACTGTACTGTGACAGACACTTCGAGCATCAAGCTGTACATGGGAGCAGGAAGGAATGAAGGCGACACCGATGCCGGGGTGGCGGCACAGGTTGCTGGAAGTTGGTCAAGAAATTCAAACCTGAGCCTGTCCAGCCCAAGTTTCCGTTTCCTTCTCCAGTTCGCTTGAAAGCGGCCTTCGTGGCAAAAAGTAAATGACCCCGAAGAAACTGAAGTTGAAGGCATGGAAAGCTGCCCAGAAAATCCCGGAGTATTCACCCAGGACATGGCGTAGAGACGCCGCGGGTAACGACATGCGTTTTTCCGACCTTGGACTGGATACTCATTACGGCTGGTTCGTGGATGAGCATGGTCACGCGTTACACATCACCATGCATCCTGATTACCCAAGCTTCCGGGAAAGTGAAAAATAGGATTGTGCGCCGGTGAGCCTGCCATTCCCGACCGCGTGTGGTCCAGTGTGCGGCCTGTGTTTTTTATTAACGTTGAGGGGGGAAGACTCTAACAGGCGGTATCCTGTATTATTGGTTGTTCGTTCTAGAAGTACTGACCTGTTGGCCCGATCCCTCGGCGACCAATTTCAAACGGATACACTGTCTGGAAGTTTTTGGGTGGTACGGGGAAGTATGCAGGTGTGGAAGGTAGTTGCTAATATCAGGTCGATTACCTGGAAAACGACTGGTTTACTTACACAGCGAAGCACTGTAAATCGTATAAACTCTAGGCAGATGCAGATACCGAGTCCGGCAAAGGTTCGGCTCGAAATGCCTGACCAACTGATATATTAGGAAAAATAAAAAATGAAATACTGCATCGTATTTGCACTGTGTGCCCTGCTTGCAGGCTGCATGGGTGGAGGGGGGTCCAGCAGGGTACCGGAGGTTCCTCCGCCTACTCCGGAGGAGCTTGCGATACAGGACTATGTGCGGATCGCCTCGAATGCCAATCTTCTGCTTTCTACGGACCGGATAAACTGGGTGCCGGGGCGTACCGAGCCTGAACGTGTTTCCGTGGAATGCAAGGGCCTGTACTGCTCAGTAGGCTACTCGGCTTTCTTGCGCGCCAACAAGGTGGTCAGTGTAGATGCACAGGAACTCACGGTACTGTCGGATACCAACGGAATCAGCACAGCAGTGGAAGACTTCAGAAGCGAC
Source organism: Gammaproteobacteria bacterium (assembly GCA_026713925.1). GTDB lineage: Bacteria > Pseudomonadota > Gammaproteobacteria > UBA4575 > UBA4575 > WTFY01. The sequence continues at coordinate 113,815 of JAPONM010000036.1, read as the reverse complement.
TTTACTGAAGCACACAACTACGGTGGCTGGATGGAATACAGTTTCTTTGCTTCGTCTGCACGAATATTCACGAGCGACGAGGATCCGGACCAGGGCGTTGTCCAGGTATTTGCTACCGTTACCGGGAATGCAGCGCTCACCAATCCCGAGGTGGAAGCCACCTGGACAGGGTTTGTATCGGCAAGGGATGACACGGCAGGCATCGATCGTGATTCATATGTTACGGGTGATGCCAGCCTATCCGTGAGCATCGGTGAGCAGGTGCTGGCGGATGTGTACCTGACGGGCATGGCCAACGCCACCACGGGTCAGGCCTATACCGATGTGGTCTACGAGGACATGCTGGTGACGGACGGTCAGTTCAGTCGCTACCATGCGGATGATGACCGGTTATCGGGTGTATTCTACGGTCCTGATCACGAGGAAGTGGGTGGCGTATTCGAGCATCCCCAGGGTCTGCTGGGTGCATACGGCGGTACGAGGCAATAACTCTTGTCAAGTCTACTATTCCAGAATTCGGAGAGGCTTGGGGTCTGCTACGAACAAGCTCTGCCTAAGTGTCAAGGTGGTGAGTAGGGTGCACTTAACTTGTTTCAAAAACTTTAATTGCAAGCAAGCGAGCGAACTAATCCAGATTTCCAGCCATAGCCTTATTATGAAGTTATTTGCCTAATTTGAAGACGACTTGGTAGTCTGAGTACTGAGTCTTGTTTCATGGCTGTTCAGTAAGGTGAGGTGAGTAATTTCTGCTGCTCTGGCGTCAATACTAATCCACCGTGCTGTAGGACATCTCCGTACCTTGTCCCTCTCAGCGGTCAGTCAAGCACTCAATTCCGTCAATTGTCACAGATTTGTAATTGTGTTTGACAAATCTGCAAACAATGCTTGCACACCAATAAATCTATGGTATAGACTTATTCGGTCAACTCTACGAAATAACCCAGAGCCGGGTTACCTGCTGAATACAATACCTGTATGGCAAGGCGAATAGGCGGTGATGATCCCTGTTTTCCCTGCTTGGGAACAGGCAGGAACTTCCACTTTTCGTAGTAGTTGACAATGGCCCGGCACCTTTGCAATAGATGAAGTGATGGATCACCGCACTGATGATACGCAATAGGCGGCCGCCTTCAATCTGCATACTGTATTGAACATACCGTACTCCGAGCACGTGACCTTGAAGTATTGATGTCGGCCTCAAGTACCTGTTGGAGGTTCCGCAAATGACGTATGCCAACTTCTCGCCACCTAAGTTCTATGCCATAAGACACTTGGTGCGCATGTGAAGTGGGTAAGGGTGTGGTATAAATTATACACTCCATCAAATTATATCTAAATATCAGTAAGTTATAGTTTTTCGATTTCGCCTCTGGTCACCACAATTACTTTCTGGAATTTCCAGGAATACCTGAAATTCTGCAAACGAATTGTTCCCGTGGGAATCGCCCTTTATAACTGTTTTACAGCCCTATACGCGTGGGTTCATTTGTACTGTTCGGAAAACGGCACGGCGGCGTATAATGCTGACTGACTGCAGTTACAGATGTTTCCTAAAATGTTGCATTTGACAATGTTTCGCTTGTGCTTCCTGGTGCTTGGAATGGGCATTCTGACTGCCGCACACGCCGACTTCTACGGAGGTGCTGAAATCGGCTTAGCGGATTCCCAATCACTGGCTTCCATGGTTACCGGGCGGAGCAATCCGACCCGCTGTGACGGTCTGATGTACAGCGATGCGAGCCGCCCATCTAGGGCAATTGGCAATGATCCTGCCTGTGGGGATGTAAGTTCTAGGGAAAAGTGGAACTCCCGGTTTGATGCGGGCAGTGGACTGGCTGCAGGTCTGCATGCGGGCTATGCCCGTGACCGATTCCGCTTCGAGTTGGAGTTCATGCATGTCGAGCCCGGCTCTGCCAGTTACCCGATCATAACAGCCTCGACGCATCCAGGTCTCGCCAGCAAGGATCGCGAGTGGAGCGAGAGCGCACCGCCCTATGAATGGATCTCGGAATTCCGTATTCGGCAATATTTTGTCAACGTGCTCTACGGATTCGAATCAGGGTCTAAATGGACACCTTACGTGGGACTTGGTGCAGGATGGGCGCGAGTTCGGATGCAGTACCAGCGCCAGCTCGTTCGCAAGACCGTCGACGAGGGCTATCTAAATGTGGCTCCAGACGTTCCACAGGCACAGCGTGGATATGGGTGGGATGAAGATTCATGGCTCGAATGGCGGGAAAATGCAGCAGGCACGACAAGTTCCATGGACACCAAGCTAGCCGACACACTGTTCGGGTTCCAGTTGCTGGCAGGCCTTGACTACGAATTGACCGATCTGGCCTCCATCGGTATCAAGGCACGCTGGGCGCAGTTCGATGACTTTAGTGACCGTGCTGCATATGACCAGATTCGCAGTCACAAACCGGTGCATGTGGACGGAGTCACTCCCTTTGTGGACAGAATCGAAATGGACAACATTGAGTACTTTGCGGTAACGATAGGTTTCAAGCGCCGGTTCTAACTGTCAAGCATCCACTTTTGCATAGCATGTATTTTCTGTTAAATGGTCCCAGAATAGCCTGACCAATCACTTTGGTATTTGCCGTTTCGGGTACGCCCGCTCATTTCCAACCTCACTTGTGCAAAGGCTGGCCGGGTTCTGCCAGGTGTCCCAAAAAGGTCATGAATAGATCGTGTGACGGGTGTCATTAATCAAGGGACCGCAAACCCATTTGGAGTGGACCACGACGGCAAGGAAGCCGGTGTGACGGGTTCAATTCGAAAATGCTTGTTGTAGGTGCATTAATGCATAGGAGCGGTGCGCTTAAATTAGCCAATGCTTGTCACCTGTTTCCGGTTGCGGGATAAAGTGCACTTATCCTGTTGATTCTAATTAATTTTTAAAGCGATGGCTATCGATGGCATGTTTAGTGCATTACTTCTGTGCGACTGCACTTTCTGCGTGAGCCTGTTTCCGAGGCTTGCGTATCTCAGGATTGTGTTCAGTGTGATTGGATATTTTTACAGGAATGAAAATTTCAGGAGTGAAAAAATGAAGTTTAGAAATTGGAAAATACAAGCCATCCTGGTAGTTCTGGGGATGTTGCTGTTACCACAATTGGGTTATTCAGCCGACAAGATTAAAGTCGGTGTTCTGCACTCTCTTTCCGGGACCATGGCCATCAGTGAAACCACGCTCAAGGATACTGTACTGATGATGGTTGATGAGCAAAACGAAGCAGGCGGGTTGCTTGGACGTGAACTGGAGGCGGTAGTAGTCGACCCGGCTTCAGACTGGCCGCTGTTCGCTGAAAAAATGCGCGAACTCATTGAGGTTCACAAAGTCGATGTTGTCTTCGGATGCTGGACATCCGTGTCACGCAAATCGGTACTGCCGGTAGTTGAAGAACTGAATGGTTTACTTTTCTATCCGGTTCAGTACGAGGGCGAAGAGTCTTCCAAGAACGTCTTCTACACTGGAGCGGCACCCAATCAGCAGGCGATTCCGGCAGTTGATTACCTTATGAATGAAGTGGGTGCACAGCGATGGGTATTGGCAGGTACCGACTATGTGTACCCCCGTACCACCAACAAGATTCTGGAAGCTTACCTTAAGCAAAAAGGTGTCGCGGATGAAGACATCATGATTAACTACACACCGTTTGGGCATTCTGACTGGCAAACCATCGTTTCGGATATCAAGGCATTTGGCTCGGCAGGAAAGAAAACAGCTGTCGTCTCTACGATTAATGGTGATGCCAATGTGCCCTTTTACAAGGAACTTGGAAACCAGGGGCTGTCTGCTGAGGATATTCCGGTTGTGGCATTCTCCGTTGGTGAAGAAGAGTTATCCGGCATTGATACTGCACCTCTGGTCGGTCATCTGGCCGCATGGAATTACTTCATGAGTGCAGAGTCAGAAGAAAATGACAAGTTTATTGAAGCCTGGCATACCTTTATCGAGGACGAAGATCGTGTGACCAATGATCCGATGGAAGCCACATATATCGGGTTCAAAATGTGGGCTGCAGCTGTGGAAAAAGCCGGTACAACTGAAGTCGATGCAGTACGGCCTGCCATGTACGGAATTGAAGTGCCCAATCTCACTGGCGGTACGGCTGTCATGAACACCAACCATCACTTGTCCAAGCCGGTGTTAATCGGTGAAATTCAGGATGACGGACAGTTTGAAATCGTCTGGTCTACCGATGGAGAGGTAAAGGGTGATGCGTGGACTGACTGGTTGCCGGAAAGCAGCCTGATTGTGGCGAACTGGACCGACCCGATAAATTGCGGAAATTTCAACACTGAAACCAAGAAGTGCTCTGGGCAAAACTACTGAACGGCTAACGGCTAACGGCTAGCGGGAACTACGTTCAGTATGCATCGGTAGGAACGACTGGCCATCCTGAATCTCCAGGGTGGTCAGTCTTCTACATTTTTGAAACATCTCATCCATGAAACGCTTACTTTTCCTGGCCTTTTTCAGTTTAGTGTTCTTGAGCGGCCTGGATGCAGCGGACCACACAAACTCTGACAGCCTAATACAAAGCAGCTTCAGGCTGCTTTCCTCAAAAAGTTTTGCTGATAAAGCAACTGCCATCAATAGTATTGCAGAGTCGGGAAGTTCGCATGCAGTACTGGTATTAAGCAGTATCCTTGAGGGCGATCTTTATTATCACAAGAAAAATAAAAATATGGTTTTGGTGACGGAAACAACACCCAGGCATTACGAGATCACTGATCCACTGACTGAAGAACTGGTCAGCACAAAGAGCAAAAAGGAACTGAGAAAGAAGTACAAAAAAGTTGGCATCAATAACAAGTTAAGGGGGCTGTTAAATGAAAAGCTGGCAGCACTGACGATCTACAGCAAGGATAAAAGCACACGCCTGCGTTCGACACGTAAACTTCTTAAGAATCTGAACCCATCCACTGTAGAACTGTTGCGCGATGCCGCCCCCCGGGAGACGGATCCGCAAGTCAAGGAGTTGATGCAGGTCTGTATTGCGGTGTCTGACGCCAGGTCAAAGGACCCGGAGATACAGTTGGGCGCAATAAACGAATTGGCCGGGTCACTGTATCCCGAAGTCCGGGTTCTGCTGGAAGAGCTGAAAACAGCGTATACAGACAGTGTAGCTGCGGACCCCAGGTTGTTGCCGGCTGTTGACTCTGCATTGCGGGCGACCAGTCTGAAAGTCAGTTTTTACAAGCAGGTTGAAAATATATTCTTTGGCTTGAGCCTGGGCTCGGTATTGTTGCTGGCTGCAGTCGGGCTGGCGATTACTTTTGGTGTAATGGGAGTCATCAACATGGCGCACGGTGAAATGCTGATGCTGGGCGCCTATACGACATTCGTTGTGCAGCAACTCATGCCGAATTCAATTGAATACTCGCTGTTTGTTGCGATACCGGCAGCATTCATCGTGACGGGCTTGGCCGGAATTGCAATCGAACGCGGCATCATCCGGTATCTGTATGGCCGTCCTCTTGAGACATTGCTTGCCACGTTCGGGCTGAGTCTTGTTTTGCAGCAGCTTGTGCGATCCATATTCTCGCCCCTTAACCGCTCGGTAATCACTCCACAATGGATGAGCGGATCTTTTGAATTCAATCCGGCCTTATCGCTCACCTACAACAGGATGTACATTGTCGTATTTGCGTTGATGGTGTTGTTTGGTCTGCTGTGGCTGCTGAAAAAGACTTCATTCGGTCTGCAGATGCGTGCTGTGACCCAAAACCGGAACATGGCCAAAGCGATGGGTATACGTACCGGCTGGGTGGATGCGCTGACATTTGGACTGGGTTCGGGTATCGCCGGTATTGGGGGGGTGGCGTTAAGCCAGCTCACCAATGTAGGGCCAAACCTTGGTCAGGCCTATATCGTGGATTCATTCATGGTTGTAGTGTTTGGCGGTGTCGGAAATTTATGGGGCACGTTCTTTGGAGCAATGATCCTTGGGATTACCAACAAGTTCATGGAGCCCATGACGGGGGCGGTGTTTGCAAAAATACTTGTTTTGATATTCATCATTTTGTTCATACAGAGATATCCCCGGGGCATGTTCGCACTCAAGGGTCGTGCGGCTGAAAGTTGATGTTGAAATATAAACCTTTCATTTTCAGGCTGCTGGAAACTGACAGGGGCAGCAAGTATTTCGTCGCCATCCTGCTGGCATTGATGGTGCTGGTGCCGGTGTGCAATCTGGCTGTCCCTGAGTCCTCTGCGTTTCACATGCCGGTCTATGGTGTCACGTTGATCGGGAAATACCTGACGTACGCCCTGTTGGCCATTTCCCTGGATCTGGTATGGGGGTATCTGGGTATTTTGAGTCTGGGCCATGGCGCGTTCTTTGGCTTGGGCGGCTATGCAATGGGGATGTATCTGATGAGGCAGATAGGAGACCGGGGCGTGTACGGTCATCCTGTGCTGCCGGATTTTATGGTCTTTCTCGACTACAAGGAATTACCATGGTTCTGGTACGGTTTTGATCAGTTCTGGTTTGCGGCACTGATGGTGGTGCTGGTGCCCGGCCTATTAGCCTTTGTATTCGGGTGGCTGGCATTTCGTTCGCGGGTCACCGGCGTATATCTTTCGATCATTACCCAGGCGCTGACCTATGCGCTGATGCTGGCATTTTTTCGAAACAACTTTGGATTTGGGGGCAATAACGGGTTGACAGACTTCAAGGATATTCTGGGTTTTGACCTGCGCTCGGACGGGACCCGGATTGCCCTGTTTGTATGTTCGGCACTGGCAGTCATGCTGGGATACTTTGCCTGCCGGTTCATCGTGCAGTCGCGTCTGGGCAGCCTGGTCATGGCGATCCGGGATTCGGAAGGCCGGGTTCGGGCCCTGGGGTATCGCGATGAATACTACAAGTTGTTTGTTTTTGTTGTGGCAGCCATGCTGGCAGGGGTCGCAGGCGCATTGTACGTGCCTCAAGTGGGCATAATTAACCCTGGTGAGTTCTCCCCGATCAACTCAATTGAAATGGTGATCTGGGTGGCCATGGGCGGGCGCGGAACCCTTTACGGCGCAGCGCTTGGAGCGGTGGTGGTGAATTTCGCCAAAACCTATTTTACCGCCGTGGCACCGGAGGTCTGGTTGTTTATTCTGGGAGGGTTGTTTGTCGGGGTCACGCTGTTTTTGCCACGTGGCATCGTGGGTGCAATACAGAAAATCCGGGGGATGCTCGGGGCATCCCGCAACACTGGATTACCCGGAATGGCGGCAAAAAAATGAGCAACCCGAATGTAACCGAGTATCCTGCCATACATGTTCCGGACAAGAGCATCCTGTATCTGGATGGTGTGTCTGTCAGTTTTGATGGATTCAAGGCCATCAACAATTTGAGCCTGTACATCAATAAAAATGAACTGCGTTGTATCATTGGCCCGAACGGTGCAGGCAAAACTACGATGATGGATATCATCACAGGTAAAACCCGTCCTGATGAAGGGCGTGTCATCTTTGGTGACATGACAGATTTGACATCCATCAGTGAGGCAGAAATTGCAAACCTTGGTATCGGCCGCAAGTTTCAAAAGCCTACTGTGTTTGAAAATCATACAGTGTATGACAACCTGAAACTGGCCCTGGAAGGACACCGCAAAGTGTTTGAGAACCTGTTTTTCAGGCTGTCTGGCCAAGACGATGAAAGGATAAATAATGTTCTGGAAACCGTTGCTTTGCAGGAGTATGTGCGTCGCGATGCGGGTGAACTGTCTCACGGCCAAAAGCAGTGGCTGGAGATCGGCATGCTGCTTGTGCAGAACCCGAAGCTTTTGCTGGTAGATGAGCCTGTGGCAGGCATGACCCGTCAGGAAACGGAGCATACTTCCGAGTTGCTGACCAGACTTGCTGAAAGACATTCTGTTGTGGTGGTTGAACATGATATGGAATTTGTCCGTTCTTTGGCGACCCGTGTGACTGTCCTGCACCAGGGAAGCGTGCTGGCGGAAGGCTCGATGGAAAGTATTCAGAGCAATCCAAAGGTCGTTGAGGTTTATCTGGGTGAATAGCTGCAGATGCCATGAAGATACGTGATCTTGATCATTTCTACGGTGAAAGTCATACTCTCTGGGGGATTGACCTCGAGGTGGAGAAGGGTGCCTGTATGTGCCTGATGGGTCGAAACGGGGTAGGCAAAACCACGTTGCTCAAGTGCATCATGGGTCTGGAGAAAATAAGAAACGGTGAAATACATTTCAATGGCATCGAGTTTTCATCAAGGGCTGCCGAGTTGCGTGCAAGACATAAGATTGGCTATGTACCTCAGGGGAGAGAGATATTTTCCCAGCTCACAGTGGAGGAGAACCTGCAGACAGGCCTGAGCGCGCGTGCGGACAGGATAAAAACCCTGCCGCCCCTGATTTTTGAACTGTTCCCTGTTTTGAAGAAAATGTTGAGTCGTAAGGGGGGAGATCTGTCAGGAGGGCAACAGCAGCAACTTGCGTTGGGCAGGGCACTTGCGATTGAGCCTGAGTTGCTGATTCTTGATGAACCGACAGAAGGTATTCAACCCAACATCGTGTCTGAGATAGGCGATATTATAAACAGGCTTAACAAGGATCTGGGCCTGACCGTTTTACTGGTTGAACAAAAATTGCCGTTTGCCAGGAAGGTGGCAAGCGATTTCAGCATTATGGAAAAAGGAACTGTGGTAGCGACGGGAGAAATGAGTAAACTGAATGAGGATCTCATTGATCGATATTTGAAAGTGTAAGCATACCGGGAGCGCAGAAAGTCATGCAAATTAAATCATTGCTCGTACACATATTTTGGGTCCCTGTGTTATTGCCGGGTTCGGCAATGTCACACCCGGGACACGGCCAGGGGATGTCGGGGTTTTTACATCAGATGTATGACCACCAGTATTATTTCCTGGGGTTGTTTGTGCTTGCAGTCTTGGTTTCAGGGCTGGGAATTGCCGGCTGGATCTTCCAGAAAGCATCAAGACGGTAAATGGCTGCCGCCGCAGAAACCTGTTACAGGTACGACCCGGGCTGGGCCGCACGCCTGCAGTTCGGCCTGACACTGAAAAATGACAGGACAGTCGTCAGCAGGCTTCACCATGAAGGGCCGCTGGTGCTGCAGCGTCCGTTTTATCCGGAACCGGACGGCACCTGCCATGTATATGTACTGCACCCGCCTGGAGGCGTCGTGGGGGGTGACTCGCTGGATGTTGCGGTGACGTGTGATGCCGGGGCCTCGGCATTGATCACGACCCCCGCAGCAAACAAGTTCTACCGGTCGAACGGTTTGACTGCAACCCAGGATCATGTATTCACGGTGCAGGAGGGGGCCTGCCTGGAATGGCTGCCGCAGGAAACCATATTGTTCGATGGCGCAAGAGTGCATTCCGGTACAAAAGTACACCTTGGGGACCGGGCCAGTTATCTTGGCTGGGAGATCGTGAGTTTCGGACGCCCGGCATGCGAAGAGATATTTGACACGGGCAGGTTCAGGCAAAGCCTTGAGATCTGGAGTGGGGCGGAACCCTTGTTTATCGACCGCATCATCCTGCAGGACTGTGCGGAGGTATTGAATGCAGCATGGGGTCTTCGCAAAATGCCGGTCATGGGCCTGATGGTAGTTTCAAACAGGGATGTGGATATACTGGAGGCGGCACAGGGCCGGATACGGAATATGATCGAAGATACAAGCTGTTCAAGTGTCAGCGTAACGGGTTGTGTACTGGTATGCCGCTGCCTGGGGAGCAGTTCAATGGCCATACGGGATCAGTTTATCGAGATCTGGAAAGCGATTCGACCGGTCACACTTGGAAAAGCGTCATGCGAACCCAGAATCTGGGCAACCTGAGAGAACAGCGAAGGAGCCAATATGGAGCTTTCACCACGTGAGAAAGACAAGCTTCTGATATTTACGGCAGGCCTGCTGGCTGAAAGAAGGAAGGCAAAAGGCATCAGGCTGAACTATCCTGAAGCCATTGCGTACATTTCATCGGCGATACTGGAGGCTGCACGCGAGGGGAAGACCGTTGCAGAATGCATGGCATACGGGCGGACCCTGCTGACGACGGAAGACGTGATGGAGGGCATTGCCGAGATGGTGCATGAAGTGCAGGTCGAGGCCACTTTTCCGGATGGCACCAAACTTGTCACTGTACATAACCCGATTAACTGAAAACCGGAACGCACGAGGTACCAGCCATGAAACCGGGTGAACTGATTGCTGAAGAAGGCGAGTTGGAAATCAATGCAGGACGGGCCACGTGCACAGTAACTGTTGCCAACACGGGGGATCGTCCCGTTCAGGTCGGTTCGCATTACCATTTTTACGAGACCAATACTGCACTGGAATTTGACCGCAAAGCATCCCGGGGCAAGCGACTTGATATCCCTGCAGGGACTGCCGTGCGGTTTGAGCCGGGGCAAAGCCGGACAGTCACCCTGGTGGACCTGGACGGGGAAAGAACGGTTTTCGGATTCAATGCAAAAGTGATGGGCCCACTTGATTCGCCCCCAGGGTCTGGAGCGAAAAAGTAACCATGGGGAAGATTTCAAGACAGGCCTATGCGGAGATGTACGGTCCGACAACCGGTGACCGTCTGCGTCTTGCGGATACAGAGCTACTGGTGGAGGTTGAAAAGGATTTTGCGATCTACGGTGAGGAAGTGAAGTTCGGAGGTGGCAAGGTCATACGCGATGGAATGGGACAGAGCCAGGCGACCAGTCAGGAGGCTGTTGACACCGTTATCACCAATGCACTCATTGTGGATTACTGGGGAATTGTCAAGGCCGATGTAGGGATCAAGGACGGACGAATTGCAGGAATCGGGAAGGCAGGTAATCCGGACGTGCAGCCTGGTGTGGATATCCTGATCGGCCCGGGTACCGAGGCCATTGCCGGGGAAGGACAAATCCTGACGGCCGGGGGAATCGATGCACACATACACTTCATATGCCCTCAGCAAATCGAGGATGCCCTGATGTCCGGAGTGACTACCATGATAGGAGGCGGCACAGGCCCCGCAACGGGAACCAACGCAACAACCTGCACACCGGGCCCCTGGAATATTCACCGCATGCTGGAAGCCGCAGACAGCTTGCCCATGAACCTGGGTTTTCTGGGTAAGGGCAACGCCAGCCTTCCCGGTGCGCTGGATGAGCAGGTGGAGGCCGGTGCAATGGGGCTGAAACTGCATGAAGACTGGGGCACAACGCCTGCAGCCATAGACAACTGCTTGGAGGTTGCCGAGAAGCATGACGTGCAGGTAGCCATCCACACCGACACCCTGAATGAATCGGGTTTTGTTGAAGATACCATCGCCGCATTCAGGGACCGCGCGATACATACGTATCACACGGAAGGCGCTGGAGGCGGGCATGCACCGGACATTATCCGGGTATGTGGATTGGCCAATGTGCTGCCGTCCAGTACCAATCCGACCCGGCCTTATACGGTGAACACCATAGACGAGCACCTGGATATGCTGATGGTGTGTCATCATCTGGACCCAAGGATTCCTGAAGATGTGGCCTTTGCCGAGTCGCGTATCCGCAAGGAAACCATAGCCGCCGAAGACATCCTGCATGACCTTGGAGCGTTCAGCATGATCGCTTCGGATTCCCAGGCCATGGGACGTGTCGGAGAAGTTATTGTCAGGACCTGGCAAACAGCGAACAAAATGAAGGTCCAGCGCGGTGCATTGCAGGAAGACAGCCCCCGCAATGACAATTTCCGGGTACGGCGTTATGTTGCCAAATACACCATCAATCCAGCTATTACGCATGGTATTGCAAACGAAGTCGGGTCGATTGAAGTCGGAAAACTGGCTGATCTTGTGTTATGGAAGCCGCCATTTTTCGGTGTGAAGCCCTCGCTTATTCTGAAAGGGGGGTTCATTGCTGCGGCACCGATGGGTGATCCGAATGCTTCCATCCCGACGCCGCAACCTGTGCACTACCGGTACATGTTCGGTGCCCAAGGCAAGGCCAACGCCTCCACTTCCCTGACGTTCGTTTCGAAGGCGGCACTGGATGCAGGGATAAAAGACCTGCTGCATCTGGAAAAAACAGTCGTTGTGGCCAGCAATACACGCCTGATCCGGAAGAAAGACTTGCACCTGAACACATACCAGCCGCATATCGATGTGGATCCGCAAACGTACGAAGTGCGTGCGGATGGTGAATTGCTAACCTGCAAACCTGCAGTCACCGTTCCGATGGCGCAGAAATACTTCCTGTTCTGACTGTAATGCTGGTTCTCACTGAACGCGTAGAGTCTACTCATCTGCATAGCCATACGTTGACCCTGGCATTTGAATTGCGGCAGAAGGCACGATTCAAGACCCGGTCGGACAGCGGCGAAACAATAGGGGTCATGCTGCCCAGGGGCCGGGTGTTGCGGGGGGGAGACTGCCTGCAAAGCGAAGATGGTGCAGTGACTGTCAGGGTCATCGCTGCGCTGGAGGAAGTGTCCTTGGCATGCTGTGACGACAAGCTGTTACTCGCCAAAGCCAGCTATCATCTTGGCAACCGGCACATGCCCTTGCAGATTGAAGAAGGTTGCTTGGTCTACCAGAAAGATCATGTGCTGGATGAAATGGTACGGAACCTGGGACTTTCTGTGTCACATGAAATGCGCTCCTTTGAACCGGAGCCGGGTGCCTACGGGGATCACGCTCACCCGCATGATTCTGCACACGATCCTGTTCGCAGCCGTGTCAGTTGAAGCAGTGAACAACACGGCAATGCTGAATCTGATGCGGCTGACAAGCCCGTCATTGCCTATCGGAGCATTTGCCTACTCGCAAGGCCTGGAATTTGCCTGTGACCAGGGCTGGGTGCATGATGAAGACCGTGCCCTGGACTGGATTGCAGGGCTGTTGCGAAACACGCAGGCCCGTCTGGATGTACCCGTGCTGGCGCGGCTGTTTGATGCCTGGCATGCATGCCAGGCAGGCAAGGTAGAGTACTGGAGCCGGTATCTCCTTGCATGCCGCGAATCCAGGGAATTGCGTAGCGAGGACCTTCACCTGGGAAAAGCCCTTTTAAAACTTCTGGCAGACCTGGGGATTCGCCAGGCAGAGGAAATCATGACGCAGCCGTATGTAACCTATGCCACTGCATTTTCGCTTGCAGCCGTACAGTGGCAGATTGCCAAGCCAGATGCATGCAGCGGGTACCTGTGGGCCTGGTGTGAAAATCAGGTGAATGCGTCCATCAAACTGGTTCCGCTCGGTCAGACGGCGGGTCAGCGCATGATTTCATCCCTGGTCAATGAAATCCCGAACTTGGTGCAGACAGGATTGCAGATGGAAGACAATGATATCGGCGGCACTTCGATCGGGCTGGGAATTGCCAGTGCCAATCATGAAACACAGTATTCACGTTTGTTCAGATCGTAGGGTGCGATGATGCCAAAACAAGTCTTGAGAGTAGGAGTAGGGGGTCCCGTTGGTTCGGGCAAAACTGCATTGTTGAATGCGTTGTGCACGGCAATGCGAGGCGAATATGAGATAGGCGTTGTGACCAACGACATCTACACGCGTGAGGATGCAGAGTTTCTGATCAGGCATGAGGCCCTGCCTGAAAACCGAATCAAGGGGGTTGAAACAGGTGGATGCCCACATACCGCCATTCGCGAAGATGCCTCAATCAATCTGGCTGCGGTACAAGAGCTTTGCGATGAGTTTCCTGACCTGGACTTTGTGCTGGTGGAAAGTGGCGGCGACAATTTGAGCGCCACGTTCAGCCCGGAACTTTCAGACCTGACGATTTACGTGATCGATGTCGCTGCAGGAGACAAGATTCCACGTAAAGGGGGACCCGGGATTACCAAGTCTGACTTGCTGGTGATCAATAAAACGGATCTGGCACCCATGGTTGGTGCATCGCTTGAAGTCATGGAGCACGATGCAAGGAAAATGCGTGGTGAAAGGCCGTTTGTATTTACTAATCTGAAACAACAGGAAGGACTGGAAGAAATTATCCGGTTTATTCGTTCTGAGGGGATGCTGAATGAAGACAGTGACTGAATCCGGGGGGTTCCGCTGAATTCAGGCAGGCGATCAGCCGGGCTTGGTATTTACATCCGTCTAGGGCCTATGCCATTCACAATGCTTCGCCGTGTTGGTTAACCAGTCGTTTTCCAGGTAATCGACCTGATATTCGCAGCCACCTTCCACACCGGAATATTTTCCCGTACCGCCCAAAAACTTCCATCGACCAGTGCCGCCACCCCCGGCATCGGTGTTGCCTTCACTCCTTCCTCCCCCCATGTACAGCTTGTCGTTTGAAGCGTCTGTCACAGTGCAGTGTGCTTCAAGGCTGTATTCACTGTCCGATTTCTTTGCATAAACCAGGCAAGTCGAGAGGCTATGTGTGTTTGCGGCAAAAGGATTTCCACTGCTTTCAAGAATGGTGGTCGTTCCGTTGAGGGTACCGATGGTGACTGCCCGCCCGGGACGTTCCATCGTGGTGTAGTCGCGGGTCCAACTGCTGACCATGCTGAAGCTGCCACTTTCACTGGCGAGGGCGCTTTGGGCTGTACACAGCATGCCTGTCAAGATCAGTGCTACAGCGATACTTTTGCCTGGATGCATGTCGTTTTCCCGTTTTTCAGATGATGGACAGCGGTATTGTATCGGGTCTGGAATCCATTCCACAAATGAGATTTCCGAAACCGTGGCACCTGCCTGCCACGAAATCACGCGAGTGTTGCATTCGCATCACTTGTGACAGGCGTTTTTCGAAGGCCGTACGGAGGCTCTAGCAGTCACAGGCCCTGTCCTGGTAAATCCTGTGAATCCCAGGGATATCGCCTGGTACCTTCAGCCCGGTGCAGTACTTTCCGTGTTGCCCCCAAAACGCTGATAAAACAGGGCGCAAAGGACACCGAGTGCAATCCAGAACACCGCATTGCTGACTAGCGTTGCCACAATAAATGCATTTCTCAGTTCTTCAGGTGCCAGCCCCCCGTGTCTCTCAGGATGCGGGGCTCCGAACAGATGGGGCAATACAATCAGCCCGGCTCCGATCAGCTTCAGGTAGCGGTTCGGCTGAAAGGCAAGGATCCAAAGGCCAACAGCTGTTACCGCAACGGTCAGTATCCACCATACCTGGCGCTGCTCCAGCCCCGCTGCAGCATCGCCCGGCAGCTCCGGCGGCAAACCCAGTGCAGGGGCCAGATTGAATGCGGCAAAACCCGCCAGTCCCCATAGGATTCCATACTGCCATGTAACCCGCTTGCGCAATGCATAACACGCTGTCAGCAGCAGTCCGAATCCTATCCCCACCAGCATGCTGTTGAGTACTGTCCAGAAGGTTCTCTCCACACCATCCTTCGGTGCCCAGGCTTCATCCTCAGCACCATGGGCTGTCTCGCCCTCGCCTCCTCCTTCACCTGTTGTTTCATAGGTCTCTGCTTCGAGGATCATGGGGACCACTGTGAACTGCTGGATTCCCCCGAGGACCAAGCCTGCAAGGCCTCCTGCCAGCAGGGCTGTCAAGATGATGGTGTTGAAAGTTTTCATGCCTTCACCTGTTAATGACAGGGAAAGGCAAGACTGTGACGCAAGTCATGTGCAGCATTGTGGATGACTTCCGACCCGGCAAACCCCACGGCGGCAATGATCAGGGTTCCGATCAAAATGGTGGCAGCAATCCCGTAAACGGTCGTCAACGGAAACTGGATTTGAGCAGACAGGTCTTTTGGATTTTGAACTGTATTCATTTCACGCCTCACTATTCTTGTCTAGATTAATCAATATAACCCGGGAGTGTAGGGATATACGGTTCCAGCACCCTGATTGGATTCAGGTGACAACGCTGCACGTTGCCACTCGGCATGAACTAATTCTTCCGACTCCCCCATGATCAGGTGTTGCACGCAGTTTACTGTTTGTTCTGGTGTGCGGTTTGCCTGACAGCTACATAGTTTAGGGAAAATAAAAAGTGATGCCAATAACCGGACGCAGTCAAAAGCATAGAACAAGACTATGGAATCCATGAATTCGATAGAAGCATATACGGTCTAATGAAATTCGGCTCAGCCAGGCACTATCCGGGCCCAGTTTCTGCAGTTACACCTCGACGTAGTGAACTCTGGTATCTATGCAACCTTTTGTGTTCAGCTCAATAAACCGGTATGCAGGCGGAAGCGTGTCAGTACAATGCACGCTCGTGCCCGGTTTGAACTGGTGACAGGTTGACGGTGTTGACAGCAAGCGAAGCTTGTCTGACTGCAGGTCAACTTCCTGATGGACATGTCCAAACAGCACCAGCATGTTGTCGCAGTGCGTGCCCAGGACCTTCAGAAATTCAGCTGGGTTCTGCAATCTGATTTCATCCAGCCACTGGCTGTTTACCTCCACAGGGGGATGGTGCAGGACAATGATGTTGAACCGGTCTGCGCACTCTTGCAGATGGTCCCCCAGTTGCTGCAGGCAGTGCCGGGAAATCATGCCGTGATGTTCATTCTTGACCCAGCTGTCAAGCAATACCAGTGAAAACCTGTTGAGGTGGATGATGTTGACTGAGTCTGCCGGACTGTCAGGGACGACAGACTGCAAAAATTTCGGTGTGTCATGGTTACCGGGGACGCAATACACCGGGATGTCATATTGCCGGATGGCAGACTGGAACACTGCATAGCTTTCTTTGGTTCCCGTTTGGGAAATATCGCCCGTAAACAACCAGAAGTCGATATCCGGATAGAACGATGCACAGTGGGTTAAAACTGCTTGCAGGCTATTTCTCGTATTGAGTTGATCAAAGGTTTCCTCAGCATGATTGAGGATGTGGGTATCCGTGATATGGATAAATCTCAAAGTCTCGTGCTGATACGTGTGCGGTTCCTTGTACATTGGATGAGATGATCGTGCAGTGTAAAAGACCGGGTGAACGTGGCTGAATGGTTATGTCAGATAGAGCGTATACTAAGGCGTACAGGGACTGCGTCAATACGGAATTAGATATTGAGGGCACCTGCCTGGGTGCTCTTTTGCATTCTCTGTACTCCCGTAATGGCTGACCCGCCTCAAGAACCTGCAGTGATGTGACGTCGCAGCCGTTTCAGTGCCCTTGTAAAGACCTGCGGGTCCTGCTTTGACCTTGCCAGGACCAATGCCCCTTGAATGCTGACGATAATCTCCTCTGCGGTTTCAGTTGCATCCTGGTCACTGAACCCCTTGCGTTTGAGGGCAGTGGTGAGTGCATCGGTCCATGCACAGAAATACGTGCGGATTCTGGCCTCGAACCGGTCCCGGGTATCGTCAAGCGCAAAAGCGCCAACCAGGCAGACCCGTTTTCCCGAATGAAAATAGCGGTCCACTGCTTCGAACATGTTTTGAATGCCGTCTTCGGGTTTGTTGCTGCTGAGAAGCGTTGAAAATACATTGTCCCTGAACCAGTTTGTCACGTCATCCAGCACGGCCTCGGCCATTTCTTTTTTGCCGTTGGGAAAGAAATGGTACAAGCTGCCCTTGCCAAGGCCCGTCCGTTGCGAAATCTCTGTGAGAGAACTGCCCAAGAAACCATATTCCCTGAACACTTCCCCTAGTGCCGGAATCGCATCCTGGCGTTCCGCAATTTTGCGTGGCATGGATTAGAGGCCCAGTTCAGTCAGTCCTGGATAATCCTCCGGGCGTGGCCCCTCTCCCCACAAGAATTTCCGTTCGGATTTCTGGATGGGCACGTCGTTGATACTGGCCTCGCGCCTGCGCATCAGGCCCCGCTCGTCAAATTCCCAGTTTTCGTTGCCGTGTGCACGAAACCAGTTCCTGGAATCGTCACGCCATTCGTACTGAAAGCGCACTGCAATCCGATTGTCATGATACGTCCAGAGTTCCTTGATCAGGTGATAATCCAGTTCACGTGCCCACTTGCGGGTCAGAAACTCCACGATTTCTTCTCGGCCATGTAAAAACTCGGCACGGTTACGCCAGTGACTGTCTTCCGTGTACGCCAGTGAAACCTTCTCCGGGTCGCGCAAGTTCCATGCGTTTTCGGCCATTTGGACCTTTTGTGTGGCGGTTTCAAGGGTAAATGGTGGAAAGGGGGGGCGGTCGGGCATGGCTGCAACTCCTTAACGTGATTTGTACTGATCAGTACAGCATATACCAAATAGTACAAAAGCGTAAAAAAACATTTGCCGCAGAGAGCAGGAATTTCAGGTTGGAAGGCTGGGTCGCGCATCCCGCCCTTTACATCCCTGATAGGAGCGGTATGATTTTATCTTGTCCGTGCATGAGCAGGCCGGCGGTTTACCCGCGTACAGGGCATGCAAGATGCTGAAACCGTGGCAAGCATGCAATGCAGCACAAAGAGGCCACTGTAGTCGAGATGGCACGAATTCAATTCCAGCCCAGTGGGCGCGAGATCACCAGCCGGGATGGCGAAACAGTCTTGGCTGCCGCGCTTCGCAAGGGACTCGTGCTCCCTTACAGTTGTCGCAGTGGCAGTTGCGGGGTATGTCACGCTCGTCTGATC
The DNA here is from genome assembly GCA_026713925.1 of Gammaproteobacteria bacterium. Classification (GTDB taxonomy): domain Bacteria; phylum Pseudomonadota; class Gammaproteobacteria; order UBA4575; family UBA4575; genus WTFY01. The sequence goes on along the minus strand of JAPONM010000036.1, from coordinate 95,356 downwards.
GCCGGTAAAATTGTTCCAGGGGGCGCGGCATCGGTTGAAGTGCTGGGCGCATCTGCATGGGCACGAGATGCCATTTTGCTGTGCCAGGCAGCGGCGAGATCCAGTGAACTGGTCATCGAAGCTAAGGAGGTAGAGGCACTGGCCGGAACTGAGTTTTGTACACTGCCGGCCCGGGTCCTGCGCCTGGAGCCGCTCAGCCATGATGTCACTGCCCTGACTCTCGGCCTGATGAAAGGGCGCGGCACCCTGCGCTTCCTTGCTGGACAATATGTCGATCTTTTGCTGTGGGACAATCGCCGACGCAGTTACTCCATTGCCAGCCCGCCCCACAACACTGAGTCGGTTGAGTTGCACGTGCGCAGGGTTCCCGGTGGCAGATTCAGTGAACATGAGCTCAGTACAATCAGGGAGCAGGACCTGCTGCACTTGACGGGGCCTCTTGGTACTTTTTTTCTGCGCGATGACCCGCGTCCGGTGATCTTCGTGGCCGGTGGTCCAGGATTTGCTCCGATTGCGGCCATGGTTGAAGACTTGCGCATGAACAAAATCCGAAAATCCGTCAAGTTCTACTGGGGCGTGCGTTCGAGACGGGATCTGTATCGCCTCGAGCAGGTCGGTCGGTGGGAGCGGGAACTGGGCCTGGGCTTCATTCCCGTATTGTCCAAACCGGACCTGGACTGGGAAGGACGGCGCGGCTGGGTGCATGAGGCGATACTGGCTGACTACCCGGACCTGTCGGGAGTGCAGGTGTACACTAGTGGACCACCGGAGATGATTTCCGCTATCCGTACATCTTTTCCTCAACATGGGCTGTCCGAGGATATGCTGTACTATGACTCATTTGAACCTGCCGTGGATACCGCATAAATAGCATAAATTCTTGCCGTGAGATGTGATAGCCAAACAGGTAGTTTGTCGTTTGCGGAATATCATGCTGAAGGTGGAAATTCGCCGTACAAGGCTAGATCATGCAACAGTTGATTGACAGATTCGTAGATGTCGTCACGGCAAAGAACAGGCCGTTTCGCATCCTGCTTTTTGGAGGAGTGTTTCTGGGATTGCTGATTATGAATATCCTGGCGAGGCTGTTTGGTGTGAAAACAAATATCGGCGGGGATATCGACCTGGCAAATGCCGTGCTGATTGTGATTTCTCTGCTTGCGGGATTCGGAATTTCATACAGCGTGGTGCATTTCGCTGACGCCAGCAAGCGCAAGCGAACGCAAAGATAAACCAATGCAGGTCGGCAAGTAGAAGCTCAAGCCGCTTTGGGGCGTCAGCATGAATCAGCTTGTGGCCTGGCATGCCAGGCCAGGGCGTAACCCGACTTGTCGACGTTGCCCTGGTTGTCGTGAATGGTGATTTCAGCCCCGTATGAATTTACGGTCTGGTTGAGTGCGGTGCCAAAAACCAGTTTTCGAAACTGTGTGTATTCGATGTGGTTGAACGATTCATCCTGGTGTTGAAGGAAGGCATACAGGCTTGGCAGTGTAAAGCACCAGCGCTCCGGCTCCACGATGAAATGTCGTTCTTGTTTCAGCTTTTCAAGGATATGCCTGTCTTTTCGAGCAGCCAGCTCAAAGAATGAGACGAGCGCCTGCTGTGTGGCAGTCCCGGAAGGCATTCTCACGGCGATCCGTCACCCGGCCGGTGACGCTGATATTTGTGAGCGGCGTGAACAGGTCTGTTTTGGAGCCGGTCTGCCTTTCTGCCCGTGCAGGTAGCCAGCCAGGGTTCAGCTGCCAAGTGCATGGGAACCCAGACGGGGAGATGTAAAGGCTGTGATACGAGGCTACCACGCACTGTATTTCAGGAATTTACCGTTCAGTGTGATCACGACCCGGTCACCTTTAGGGTTTTCCTCTTTGTCGATGTCCATTGAAAAATCGATCGCACTCATGATTCCGTCGCCGAACTTCTCATGAATGATTTCCTTGATGGTCGCACCATACACCCCCACAATTTCGTACAGCCTGTATATCACGGGGTCTTGCGGAACGGTTTTTTCCCATGACTTGCAGGGAAATTCCTGCAGGGCTGCGCACACGTTTTCGTCCAGTTCCAGGACTTCGCAAAGGTTCTTGGCGACATTTTCAGGCATGCTGTTCATTCCAAAGCAGGCAGAAGCCACCCATGTTTCGCCCATGCCAACCTTGCCGGCGATAGCCTCCCAGGTCATCCCCTTTGCTTTCTTGGACTCAATGATCAGGTCTGTCATTTCTTCTTTGGTCATCTCATTTTCTCCGAATCAGGTGCATGGACTAGCATTCCAAGCAATTACTAGGCCAATCTTGTACGTTGCATGTACCTGGGCAATGAATGAATCTGAAAAGTAATGGATGCACGTTCCAGAGGCCAGTTGTGCACTAATAAAGTGCATAACTGCACCTGCATAGCCCAGCCACACGTACTTGACACGCCACAACCATGACCCATTCACCGCTCCTTCCTTGAGCAGGCCCTGCAGGGTGCATCACTGAATCCGTTTCTCCTGGAGCAGATGCGAAGACCAGTCCGATGCCAGTTCCAGAAAGGCCAGGCATGCCGGACTCTTATAGCCGCTCTTATTCCAGATCAGGCTGACGGTGTGGTGAGGGAGCTCTGGGGATACCTCGATCGCATAGAGTCCACTTTGCGTATTGATGATCGTACTGGGCAGTACCGTGGCTAGCAGGCCGAGTTCCACCATTTCTATGATCACGGTAAGCGAATTGGTCTCGATTGCATTGTGTGGCTCAATCGCGTGGTCATGGCAATAGCGGTCAATGTGATGACGCAGTGCGAAGTCCGTATTGAGCTGCACCAGTGATTCCATCCCGAATTCCTGGGCGCTCATCCGTTTTCGTCGCTTGGCACGGGGATGTACCCTGCCAACGGCAAGGTATAGCGCTTCTTCGAATAGCGTGAACGTTTCAGTGGGGCCCGAAAGTTCCTCGGGGCCAGTGGGTTTGCTGAATGTAATTCCGATGTCCACGCGTGCTTCGGATATGGCCGACTCAATTTCATCTTGGGGCATGTCAAGAGTGCTCAGGGTAATTCCAGGGTACCGGGAGTTATAGTTGGCCAGCAAGGAGCAGGTTAAATAGTCGGTAATTGGTGTCCAGCCCAGACGCAGTGAACCGCGGCTCAGGTTCTTGACGTCGTGGATTGCTCGTGTGCCGGTGTTCAGTTCACCCCAGGCTCGTCTGGCATGGCGCACGTAGATTTTCCCGGCATCCGTTAGCTGCACGGTTCGCCCGGACCGGTCCAGCAGAGGCGATTGTAGATAATCTTCCAGTTGCTTGATCTGTTGCGATAAAGTAGGTTGTGAGACATGTAAGGTTTCAGCCGCTCTTGTGTAACTTCCCTGTTCAGCGATTGCAATCAGGTATTGGAGAGCACGCGGAAAAATGTCTCTTCGATCCATAGTTAACTCCTATGGGTTTAATAAATATAAAGTCTTGGATTAATAACATAACTCCTTTAGACTTGTCATTATTTAAAGTGTACACCCTATAAAATAAGTATATAAGAAAATACTAAGATACACTGATTGTCGAGGGTACAAGACAGCTTGTTAGATATTCAATACAGGAGGAATTCAAGGTTATGTCATCCGATACCAGAAAGAAGGTGATGCGGCATATTGACATTGTCGGTCAATTACAACCGGCCTTGCATCAGCCCCAGCATGCACCGCTTCCCACCGAGGTTGATAACGCTCATTTCAGGGCCTATATGCGCACTTCGCATGATGTCGGTGGCGAACCTGATGTGTCCATTCAGTGGCATGAAAAAGAAGAAGAGCAGTGGGAATTGAATACGTATGTGACCTGCGAATGCTTGGCGTGGCGCGGTGTTTGGAATGCCGAAGAAAGACGCCGGCGGCAGAATGTTGATCTCGGTCAGACGCAGTATCTGGGCTTGCCCTACTACGGCCGCTGGCTACTTTCTGCAGCAAGAATCATGGTCGACAAACAGCACGTTACCCTCACTGAATTAATGAACAAGATCGACGAGGTCCAGAAACGCTATGAGTAGAGGCCATCACGCCGAAAAGGCTACGGGGAAAGGCGACCCCCAGTGTTTCACGGGCGAGGCCGGTGAACCGAAGTTCAAGGTTGGTGATCGTGTACGGATCCGTAATTTGCCGGACATATTTTACACCCGTTGCCAGGTGTACACGCGAGGCGCAGAAGGCGTTGTAACCGTGGTTACCCATGAGAGCCCCGCTCCCGAGGACGAGGCATGGGATAATGTAGATGATCCCGAGTGGTTTTACATTGTGCGTTTCAAGCAGAAGGATCTCTGGGACGAATATCCTGATGCGTATGCGAATGATACGTTACAGACTGAGTTTTCCGAACGTTGGCTGGAGTCGGTGTAAGGCGTGACCGGGCGAACGGAACGGACAAAGAGAACAGAAAAGAGAGGATAGAGAGGAAAAGATTATGGCAGAGAATCATAAAGCCGCACCCATGGTGGATGAGGTCAGCGACTTCGAAGTGCTGGAGATCGCTGTTCGTGAACTGGCGATTGAAAAAGGTCTTTTCAGTGCTGAAGATCATCGACGTTTTGCGGAGTTTGCACACAGCATAGGTCCACTGCCGGCTGCAAGGCTGGTAGCCAAGGCCTGGTTGGACCCTGATTTCAAGAAACTTGCTCTGGAGGATGGCTTCACTGCAAGTAAGGAAGTAGGGATCGACTGGCTGAATCCGACTGGTTTCGGGACTCCTAGTGACTACTGTGATCTTCGCGTCCTGGAAAACACTCCAGCGGTGCATCATGTAGTCGTATGTACACTGTGCTCATGTTATCCCAGGCCCATTCTGGGGCATTCCCCTGAGTGGTACCGAACCCCGAATTATCGCCGTCGATTGGTGCGTTGGCCCCGACAGGTACTGGCAGAGTTCGGTCTTCAGATTCCTGCAGAAGTAGAGGTCAGGGTTGAAGATTCGAATCAGAAGTGCCGCTTTATGGTGATACCAATGCGGCCTGAAGGGACGGAGGGCTGGACGGAGGACCAGCTTACCGAAATTGTAACCCGTGACTGTATGCTGGGCGTAGCGTTGCCGCACCCGGAGCGCAAGCTGGACGACAAGCGCCCGGTGCACAAGGCAGCCAATCCGGTACACGGACACTAGGCAGGCAATGACTTCTCTAGGAAAAAAAACTTCCGGCTCCGGTTTTACAGATACGGATCCGGACTTTTCTCCGATTTCATTGCTTGAGAAAGTTCGCAATCGGGGCAGGGTATGGAAAGACCTGGCCGAAAAGTATGGCGTGGACAATCCTGATCCTCCTTGGAAGATCAATTTGGATTCGACATGTGAGGCGCTTGCTTCCGAGCAATGTACGTTGCCCGTGCTTGAGCGGCGCAATGAGGAAGATGAACTCTCTGAAACCCTTTATCAGGATGTCCCGTATCCGGAGCGCCAGCTTCTGGCCCTTGTACATTCGATGATTCAGCGTGGCCTGATCGATGAAGACGAGCTTGCTAGGCGCATGAAATTTGTCGACAAGCGCCTCAACAGTACCTGAAACAGCAGTTTGTTCCAGGAGGGATGAACGATAGTAAAAACAAAGATGTAAAGTAGGGAATTATGGCAAAGATATTTATGAAGTCTTCATGGGGAAGCGATGATCCAACCCGGGCTGCGATGGTGTTTGGACATGCCAATGCGTTGGCAGGCAAAGGCCACGAAGTCCGTATTTTTTTACTTGGGGAAGCAGTATGCCTTGCGCGACCTGTTGTACGGGAAAACATGATTCCCGTAGGGTGGCCGTCCGTTGCCGAGCAATGGGACGAGGCAGTCGGAAACGGAGTTCGAATTGAATGTTGCGGGGCATGCTCAAGAGCCCGGGGGGTGAGTGAAGAGGATATGAGAAATGCCGGCGCACAGCCTGGTAATCCCGACACCTTCGTAGAGAGTGTTGAATGGTCGGATAAGATTATTGCTGAGTGATAGATAAGATCATACGTCAACCACTGAGTGGCTCGGCTTTTGAAAGTGAATGAAACGGCGATTTGTATTGTGGAATGACCGGTATAGAAGTAAGGAACCTAAATGGCAGAACGCACAGGAGTACAGATTACTATCAAGACCCTTACGCACCGTTATACTGCGAAGAGTCCCGTTACTTTTGAAAACGTCGATGTCATGGCAGAACCGGGTGAGGCACTGGTCATTATCGGGCGCTCTGGGTGTGGCAAGTCAACCCTCCTGCACATCCTAGCCGGGTTACTCGGCAAGACAAGTGGCACGGTTCGCCTTGATGGCAAAGATGTCACTGAACCCTCGTCACAATGGATCATGATGTTTCAGGCGCCTCATCTTTTCCCCTGGATGTCTGTCGAGCAGAATGTTGGTATCGGCTTGCGCTTTGCGCGCTGGCCCGATGATAAGGTCAAAAAGCGGGTTGCCGAGGTGATTGGTCTTGTACATCTTGAAGAATTTGCCCGAAGCAATACACAGGATCTTTCTGGTGGCCAGCAGCAGCGTGTTGCGCTTGCACGCTCCTTGGTAATGGAACCTGATTTACTGCTTCTGGACGAGCCCTTCTCGGCACTGGATGCCTTTACCCGGGCAACGCTGCAAAAAGATGTGAGGGCCCTTTCGAAACAGCTGGGTTTCAATCTGGTAATGGTTACCCACGATATTGATGAGGCGGTGATCATGGCAGATCGCGCATTGGTCATGGCAGGGTCTCCCGGTCAAATTGTCCATGATTTTAAAGTCGATCTTGAGGATCCGCGGGAAAGGCAGGATCCTAAGGTTCAGTCGATGCGAGCGACCCTCATGCAGATTTTCCACGATGCGGCAGGAGTACCAGTTGACTCTGAGGAGGAGGAGAACAGTAATGCTGCATCAAATGCCGAACTGGTCGGCAACTGAAATATGTCTGAAAGTGCACTTCAGACCCTATTAACGAGAGAGTAATGATGAGAGGAATTCCGACATGAAGAGAATCTATGAGAAACATGGCGAGGGGATACAGAATGATGATCCCAGGCTTGCCATAGAATATGATCCGCTGTTCAAAGGGGTCTTGGGTACCGGTATCAACCGGCGCGAATTGCTCCAGGTAGGGGGTCTTGCCGCCCTGGGTGGAGGAGCAAGTGCCTTGCCCATGCCCACCTTTGCTGCCAAGAAGAAATGGGATCCGGTGATCAAAATAGGATACATCCCCATTACTGATGCGGCGGCCCTGCTGATCGCACATGATCAGGGCTACTTCAAGGATGAGGGCATCGATTCCGTGAAACCGACCCTCATACGTGGATGGTCACCACTGGTGGAAGCCTTTGCGGCGCACCGGTTCAACCTTACACACATGCTGATTCCGATTCCGGTCTGGATGCGGTACAACAACAAGTACCCGATCAAGATCACAGCTTGGGATCACACCAACGGCTCGGCTGTACTGGTAGGCAAGAAGAGCGGCATCAATGAGCCGAAGGACTTTGGCGGTAAGCAGTTCGCCGTACCGTACTGGTACTCAATCCACAACATTGTTTCACAGAGGATCATGAAGGCTGCAGGGATCAAGCCAGTGATTCGGCCTCAGTCAGCGAAGCTGGCACCAGATGAGTGCAACTTCCTTGTACTGGCACCGCCTTCCATGCCGCCTGCTCTTGCAGCAGGAACGATTGACGGGTATTGCGTAGCTGAACCGTTCAATGCGCTGGGCGAACTCAAAGCCGGTGGAAAGGTACTGCGCTTTACAGGGGATGCCTGGAAAGGACATCCATGCTGTGTGGTCGTGATGCATGAAGAGGATGCCATGGACCCTGATCGTGCCGCCTGGGCGCAAGGGGTACATAATGCTGTCGTCAAGGCGCAGATTCATCTCGCCGAGAACAGGGAAGCGATGGCAGAGCGGCTTTCACGTGATGGGAAGGGCTACCTGCCGGTACCAAAAGAAGTCGTGAAACGGGCCATGATGTTCTATGACCCTGCTTACTACAAGAATCCGCCTGCGATCAAGCATCCGGAATGGGATCAGAACCGCATTGACTTCCAGGCTTGGCCGTACCGGTCAGCGACAGAGCTTGTCGTCAGCGACCTGAAAGAAACGGTGGTCACAGGGGATGCAAGGTTCCTGGATACGCTTACCCCGGAACACGTAGCCAATGACCTGGTCAATTATGATTACGTGAAGACGGCACTGGAAGCCAATCCAAAATGGAGGAATGATGCAAGCGTTCCGCAAGAAGGTGATCCGTATGTACGTTCGGAGGTGTTTGTCCTTTGAGCAATGGGGATGCTGATGTAGCCAATATCGATGCAGCAGAAGCTGCATCGACAAAGGCTGCACAAAATACGGTTACTGCAAAGTCGGTGGGCAAAAGCCTGTTCAACTGGGCTGCAGGCCTTGCAATTCTGTTCGTGCTTTGGTGGTTTGGGGGCTACCTCATCGAGATCAACCCCGATACGACAAACTTCAAGGGCTTTGGACCAATTCCAACGTTCAAGGCATTTCCGGAATTGTTTGCGATAGGCAAGATTCAGGCAGCAGTCTCGACCAGCGGCTATCGTCTGGGCGCGGGTCTGCTCATTGCCATTGTCGTCGGGGTACCCATTGGAATCCTGCTTGGCCGTAGCAAGGTCTTTCGCGAACTGAGTAATTCGCCGTTTCAGTTGATCCGCATGATCAGCCCGCTTTCCTGGGAGCCTATTGCGGTAATCGTGTTTGCCACATGGAACGGGGCGATCGTATTCCTGATCGCGGTGGCTGCGATCTGGCCGGTTGTGTTTGCAACCGCTGCGGGTCTGGCCAAGGTGGATCCGGCCTGGTTCAAGGTTGCACGCAACCTTGGTGCCAAGCCCTGGCATATGGTGACGCAGATTATCTTGCCGGCGATCATGTTCGATATCCTGACGGGTGTACGGCTTGCCCTGGGTGTCGGATGGATCGTGCTGGTACCGGCGGAATTTCTCGGTGTGACTTCTGGTCTGGGTTATTCCATTGCGGATGCCAGGGAGACGCTTTCCTATGACCATCTCACTGCAATGGTGCTCACCATCGGAGTGATGGGTTACATACTTGACAGTTCCTGTGCGATGCTGATCAAGCGTTTCAGCTGGCATCATCAATGATGAATGCAAACTACAACTACTAAAGATTGAGGAGATATAACTATGCAAAATCAGACAGCCACTGGTGTCAAACTGCATGATGCAGCAATTTTGAGGCGGCCTTTGCAGATTGCTGCCGCCTTTTTGCTGGGAGCGGTGATCCTGTATGGTGCAGGTTTCATGAATGCGGCTGCGGTGCACAATGCGGCCCATGATGTACGCCATTCCCAGGCTTTCCCTTGCCATTAAGGCAGTAAGAATTCCTTAGCGAATTAATCTCTCTATGCCCTGCGGATGGCAATCCTGGCCATTCACAGGGCATCAGGCTTAGCACGAACCTGTCGCTGCAGGAGGTCGTGAGGCTACGTAGGCTGTAGAATTCTCTTTCGTAAATAGTTGCCGATGACTTCACCTCGATCCCAACGACCCACCTGCGCCTGTCTTTGACCACTATATCAACTTCGTTACGCCCCTTGTCGCGGAAGTGTGAAAGCATGTATCGGTCATCAGCCCAACTCGCGAGTTTGAGGGACCTGCCGAAAACAAGGGGAATTATGTATCAAGGAAATGCAGCTTGGGAGACTTAACGAGACGCTTCAGAGCATTTGTATACCAAGGTTGCAAGGTGCGGACGAGAAACAAGTTTTCGAAGACGCCCAAATATTTTTGTGTGAGGGCAAATCACCGTACCGAAACCGGAGAAATTAAGATGTAGGCAATACTCGGCGAGAACGTGCAACAGCCTTGTTATTAAGCTCAGATACTCGACTCCGAGCGATATCGCGGACATCGTGCTGGATGATCGTTTCAACATAATCCACCTGTGCCGCTGCTGCCATCCGGTCACGGATCAAAGCTTTGGGGCACCTGCCCGCAAGAACGGATTCGATGAGGTAAGTGCAACGATGGGGTCACGGATTTCAATATTTCGCCCGCGAGCGCCCAACCCAGAAGGGATAAACGGGCTCCATCTATGGACCGTTCCCCGTTTGCAAGAGCAATCCTTCATTCAGAAAGAGTAGGCTGCAGCCACCTATCCGACCTGTTTCACGAAAGGCTTTGTGCCTTCTTGTTCTGATGAAGTTCACGCCGGTGTGCCTTTATCACTTGGTCAACCTCCGGCACGGACACTTTTCGGTCCCCCGCATCGGGTCTTTGGCCAGTCTAGGTTCTCACCCCAGCAACGTCGCATTTTCAGCCATCACGATGTATTGCTCTATTGCAACGCTGGTGGGTAGCAGTCCTCCTCTGTCCTTCAGAGTTGATCTTCCCTCGTGGGCCTGTGTCTGCCTAGGCCGGTACATAGGGTCATGTAGGGCTTGCCTGAAGCCAGCACCACCTATGTATGGCACGGGCCATGCGATTAGCCAGGGCCACCGTTGCCCAAGATCTCTGCCAACGCAGGGCGGACCTGGCTGCGGCTTGGCAGAATCGTGATGCCGAACTCGGCCAACAGGCCGCGCAACTCATTCACATGGGTGTACGATTGGCCACAGCCCGGGAGTAAACACGTTGCAGGGCCTGCTTGTGCCTACCGCAGTGCACACTTGATCCCGACATAGTGCATGTTCGAGAGTATCTTCTGGTCCACGTAGGGGTGACCTCCAGTTTAGAGAGTTTCGAATCTAAAATGGACCAAGTTTAGGGGGGCAGGACAAGTTGAAGTACAGTATATTAAGCCTCTAGCTTGAGATTATGTTACGTAAAGGCTAGCTGTAAAAGCGGAAGCTATCATGGCAGCAAGCAGTATATATGAAGGAGCACTGTTATGTGCGAATCGAAACACATTGCTGGCGATTGCTCACTTCAATCGCATGTAAGCATTAATAAACTCCGAGGCACAATAAACCGGAAATGTGTCAAAGGCATTGCGCTATCGTCATTGATTGCACTGTTAATACAGTTTTTTTACTTGCCGCCAATTCACGCATTAAATTTGCGTGAAGTTGAACAAATTACGAAACAACAGGATTTGATTTCTCAAGCACATCAGTTTCGAGGTGATGCTTTAAGTGAATCTGCAATCGCGGATGCACAAATTCTGGACCCACAATTAAACCTTGGGCTGTTCAACTTACCGATAGATAATTTTGATATTAATAGTGAGCCCAATACCCAATTACGATTTGGAGTATCGCAATCTTTTCCACGTGGCAAAACACTTGCTTTTAAAGAAAAGCAAACTAAATGGGCAAGTCATGCCGAATATCAACGTGCATCCGATGAGGTTCTAAAATCAATTCAATCGGCACGTGAACATTTCTTCAACCTTTACTATCAAATTAGTGCTCAAGAAACTCTTGAAGAAAGTCGTCAATATTTCGAACAGCTTGTAGATATTGCAAATTCTTATTACAAAGTCGGGCGTGTTAATCAACAAGATATATTACGAGCACAACTTGAGCTATCAAGATTGGATGATCGTGTCATCGAGCTTAAAACCAAGGAAGACTTAGTAAGGGCAGAGCTAAGTAAATGGCTAGATGAAAGAGCATTTGAGCCAGTAGAAAATGACTATCCGACTCTCCCACCACTTGCCCCACTACAAGAAATAATTGATTCATTAATCAATCATCAGTCTATTCAAGCAGAAGATGCCATGGTTTCGTTCTTTAATGTAGGCGTTGAAATTGCGCACGAACAGTACAAGCCAGGGTGGAACATCAACGTTGAATATCGAAAACGCTTTGGTGACAACATAGACGGGACCAACCGTGAAGACCAAGTAGCTGCCATGGTAAAAGTAGACCTGCCTATTTTCACCATCAAACGCCAAGATCGGCGTTTAGCTGCTAGTCAACATCAAGTTTCAGCTGCAAAACTTGTTCGAAGCGATAAGTTGCAATCACTTAGACGAGCAGTTCTTAGAGACTATGCAAATTGGGAACGACTGTCTGAAAGAAGCAAGCTTTATGAAACAAGGCTAGTTCCTGAAGCAAATGCGAATGCACGCGCTTCTTTAATAGCATATCAAAGTGGGATAACAGAATTTACAACGCTTGCACAAGCACGTATTACTCAGCTGAATGTGCGCTTGGAAGCTTTACGCATGAAAACGGAACGCAGTCGCGTGCATTCACGCCTTTTATACCTTGCTGAAGGAGCATTGTGATGAATAATGAATTAAATCTTTCACTTGTCTTTATTTTAGGCTTATTTTTGGTAGCAGTTATCAACACAGCTCTGGCTGATGAAGAAGATCGTGAAGTTTTGTATTGGGTTGCCCCAATGGACCCTAATTATAAAAGAGATAAACCAGGAAAATCGCCCATGGGGATGGATCTGATACCTGTTTATAAAGATGGACAACAAGGAACAGGCAGTGAAGTCGTAATCTCGCCTCAAGTTGTACAGAACTTGGGGGTTCGTACTGCAACAGTGGAGCGATCAAAACTATGGAGAAGAGTGAGCACTGTAGGTTTTGTGGATTATGATGAATCCAAGCTAAGCCATATTCATTTACGTACACAAGGATGGATAGAAAGTTTGACTGTGCAGTCAGAAGGAGACCGTGTTCAAAAAGGCCAACTTCTTTTTAAGCTCTACTCGCCTGAACTTGTGAATGCACAAGAGGAATATCTACAAGCGCTCACGATTGGGAGTACAACATTAATTTATGCATCCAAACAACGCTTATTTGCATTAGGTGTCCCTTCTTCAGAAATAAAACGTCTTGATAGAGAACGTATCGCCCAACAGGCTATTTCTTACTATGCACCCCAAGACGGTGTAGTGTCCTCACTTAAAGTTAGAGATGGCATGTTTGTGAAACCTGAAAATCAAATAGCCACACTCGCAGACCTTTCTACAGTTTGGGTGACGGCCGAAGTATTTGAGAGACAAAGTAGTTGGGTTGAAGTTGGACAGCCTGCAGAAGTGCGATTCTCTTACTTGCCTGGTGAAAAATTTGAAGGACAAGTCGAATATGTTTATCCCAACCTAGACCGGATGACTAGAGCACTCACCGCTCGTTTGAAATTTGATAATCCGGGTGAAACATTAAAGCCAAACATGTATGGCGATGTGTATATCTTTTCGGGAGCAAAAGAAAACATCATTGTTGTACCACGTGAATCAGTCATTCGTACAGGTACTAGCGAACGAGTCATTCTTGCAAAAGGAAAAGGACGATTCGAACCTCGTGAAGTTATTACTGGAATCGAGAGTGGTGATTGGATTGAAATTCAAAGTGGTTTGAATGAAGGCGAAGATGTCGTTATTTCAGGTCAGTTTCTCATTGACTCTGAAGCCAGCACTAAAGCTAGTTTTACCCGCATGACTGGCCAATAAAGTGAAAAGGGCATACTTGAAAAAGTCTATGGATAAAGAGATTGTTGCTGCAGCGGTCATGGAAATTTTTCGAAGCGAACAAAAATCATAAATTTAACATGACCAATAGATACACTCAGCTAGCTACAAATGAAAATGAAATTTAAAGTCAGCAATGATTATTGCGCTGATGAATTTAATTTACAGCCAGGTATTAAAATTACATTCACTTTAATAAAGCTAGGTAATCGTTACGAAATCTCCTCCATACAGAAGATGGAACACTAAAGCGGGAATTTCGGATGATTGAAAAAATAATTGACTTATCGATTAAGAATCGAACATTTGTCTTACTTTTAACTTTTTTTATTGTGGGCTGGGGAATATACGCCGTAAAAAGCATACCTCTTGATGCAATTCCAGATTTATCAGATGTACAGGTCATCATTAAAACTAGTTACCCAGGACAATCACCACAAGTTGTTGAAGATCAAGTTACCTATCCACTTAGCGTTGCGATGTTATCCGTACCTAAAGCCGTTAATGTCCGTGGGTACTCATTTTTTGGTGATTCTTACGTTTACATTATTTTTGAAGACAAAACAGATCTTTATTGGGCACGCACACGTGTACTTGAGTATCTAAGCCAAGTAGCCAGTAGTTTACCTGCTGCTGCAAAGACGCAGCTCGGGCCTGACGCTACAGGTGTTGGCTGGGTATACGAGTACGCATTAGTTGATCGCAGTGGTGGTCACGATCTTGCGCAACTTCGCAGCATTCAAGATTGGTATTTGAAATATGAATTGCAGACTGTGAGTGGTGTTTCTGAAGTGGCTACGGTAGGTGGAATGGTCAAACAGTATCAGGTAGTTGTAAACCCGAATAGTTTACGAGCACATGGGATCCCTCTATCAAAAGTCCGTCAAGCCATTGCAAGAGCAAACCAAGAAACCAGTGGTTCTGTGATTGAAATGGCTGAAGCTGAATATATGGTGCGTGCAACTGGGTATGTTGATGATATTCAGGATTTGTACAAAATACCTTTGGCAGTAAACGAACGCGGGACGCCAATACTACTTGAAGATGTCGCAGAAATACGACTAGGGCCCCAATTAAGACGGGGTATTGCAGAACTAGATGGAGAAGGTGAAGTGGTTGGGGGTGTAATCGTCATGCGATTTGGAGAGAACGCACTACAAACCATCCAAAATGTAAAAGACAAAATAGAGGAGCTGAAAATAGGTCTGCCAGAAAGTGTTGAAATTGTTGAAACCTACAATCGTGCTGCACTTATAGAACGCGCTGTTGATACATTAAATGAAAAGTTAGTTGAAGAATTTATTGTTGTTGCATTGGTATGTGCACTTTTCTTATTTCATGTGCGCTCCGCACTTGTCATTGTTTTATCTCTGCCAGTTGGTATCCTTACTGCGTTTATTGTCATGCAACAGATGGGCATAAACGCTAACATCATGTCACTTGGTGGAATCGCAATCGCAATTGGTGCGATGGTAGATGCTGCGGTAGTGATGATCGAAAACACCCACAAACATTTAGAAAAAGAAGGAGCAGAACAACGAAATAGATGGGAAATTATCAGTGAATCAACTAAAGAAGTTGGACCACCATTATTTTTCTCACTCATTATTATTACTTTAAGCTTCTTGCCTGTGTTTACTTTAGAAGCACAGGAAGGTCGATTGTTCAGTCCGCTTGCTTATACTAAAACGTTTGCGATGGCTGCGGCGGCAGTTTTATCCATTACATTAGTACCTGTGTTGATGGGTTATTTCATACGAGGGCGTATCACTCCAGAAAATAAGAATCCAATTAATCGATTACTCATTGCTGGATACCAACCTCTAATCAGTTTTATTCTTAAAGCTCCAAAAATTGTTTTACTGGTTGCATTGATTGTAATCATTGTAGGGATGTGGCCCATAACAAGACTTGGTAGTGAATTTATGCCCGATTTAAATGAGGGCGATTTGTTGTACATGCCGACAACGTACCCTTCTATCTCAATTGGTAAAGCTCAAGAACTATTACAGCAAACTGACAAATTAATTCGTACCGTACCTGAAGTCGATACTGTATTTGGGAAAATGGGCCGAGCAGACACTGCAACCGATACCGCTCCACTCACAATGATAGAAACCACGATAAAACTTAAGCCAGAAAACGAATGGCGTGAAGGTGTAACGATTGAAGATTTAAAACGTGAGTTTAACCAGCTTGTTCAGTTTCCTGGTTTGACCAATGCTTGGGTGATGCCAATTAAAAGTCGCATTGATATGCTTTCTACAGGCATTAAGACACCGGTTGGAATTAAGATCGCAGGTGCCGATTTATCTGTAATTCAAGAAATCGGAAAAGAAATCGAAGTGATACTTAAACAAGTGCGTGGCACTGTAAGTGCATACTCTGAACGTGTTTCAAGTGGGCGTTACATCATTATTGACATTGATCGTAATGCAGCATCTCGATATGCACTTGATATTATGGAAATACAAGAAGTTGTACAAACTGCTATTGGCGGAATGCAAATATCGATGACGACGGAAGGGCTTGAACGTTACCCTATCAATTTAAGATATCCGCGAGACTGGCGTGATTCTATTACTCGTCTCCGTAATCTCCCGATGGTTACACCTACAGGTGCACAAGTAGCGCTACAAGAAGTCGCAGACATCCGGATTGAAGATGGTCCTGCTTTAATTAAAACAGAAAATGCACGTCTTAATGGTTGGATCTATGTTGATATAGAAAATCGAGACTTGGGTTCGTATGTACAGGATGCCCAAAAAGCGGTTGCAGAACATATAACGTTACCCCCTGGTTACAGCATCTCTTGGTCAGGTCAATACGAGTATCTTTTACGAGCAAAGGAACGCTTGTCGGTTGTGATACCACTAACATTAGTCATTATCGTACTCCTTTTATATTTGAACTTCCGTCGCCTCACTGAAGTAATCATCATTATGTCGACACTACCAATGGCACTGGTAGGCGGAATTTTATTACTGTATCTGCTGGACTATGACATGTCTGTGGCCGTTGGCGTTGGTTTCATTGCACTTGCAGGTGTGAGTGTAGAAATTGGTGTGGTGATGCTGGTGTATTTAAATCAAGCTTTTAAAAATATACAGCAACAAGCAAAAGCTAATCATCGTGAAGTGACTAGAGATGATATTCGAAGTGCGGTGATCTTTGGCGCATTGTTGCGAGTCAGACCAATCATAATGACCGTTGCAGCAATTATTGCAGGTCTTTTACCCATCATGTTGGGAAGTGGAACCGGGTCAGAAGTAATGCGGCGCATTGCTACACCAATGGTTGGTGGCATGATTAGCGTAACCGTACTTACATTGCTTGTCATACCTGCTATGTTTCTAGTTATTAATCAATTTAAGCTACCAAAATCAATTGATACAGAAACTGCTGTTTTTCGAGTCTGATGTTCATTGATTGGTTCAACGAAAAATTCATCGGTGCACATAAGGCAACTAAATTCCTCTGAGTCAAATTCATAGGGGTGTCAGTTTTAACATCGAATGTCAGGTTTGATAATCTTGCAAACAGTGTTGATCTTGAACTACATAGGATCTTAACTTGAAAAAGCTTCATTTCTGTAATGATGGTAAGGCATGGGGGAATGTAAAACTTGAGTTATGCACTGTGGTCATTTATGACGAGTGAAAAGAAATATGAGTGGCTGAACCAGACCAGTAGTGTCACACTCAATTCTTTGGATCGGATGGGTTACACCATGACTGTTTTTTACCACCGTTATAGGGCTGTCCAAGGCCCACGTCAATCAGGATATTTGCAAGGTTTGACCCGTCTTCTAGTAGAACTGTTGCAACGACTCGTCCTGCGTACTTACCATGTTTTACATTTTCCAGTATGACGGTTTTACCGATCTTATCAATCACGAAATCACGTGCCTTGATGGCAAGGCTGCGCTCCTGATCACATTTTCCCTTGATCTCGGGAGTATCCACCCCTTCCACCCTGATATTGCCTTTCCAGATAAAGCCCGGCCATACCATGACTTCAACCTTGAACGTGTCGCCATCATAGACTGAGATTACTTGTGCCATTGTCCTGGTTTTGGAGGCCGCTGTTGATGGGTGTGCCAGGATGGTTAATAGCAGCAATATCAGCACTAGAACATGATAATGTGCAGCTCTTGTTTCACGCAGGCGTGGCATTGAGTGAAGTAAAGAGTTAAACAACAGAAAAGTATTTTTGGCCAAAAAAAAAGAGGGGTACAATTTGCACCCCTCTGGTCTTGTGTGATGACTGCCTTTCAGCAAAGCGATCTGATTATTTCCAGCGGTACTGGAGCAGTGTCCAAAACTTCTGGGTATCAGTGGAAAATCCGTCCTCACTGTTGAAGTCCGAATATTTCACTGCAAGCAGAAGTTTTTTGCCGATGGGCTTGCCCCAAAGTACACCCCACTCGTCTCCATAATCAGAAATGCGGTTGCTTCCCTGCATGTATGATGTATCTGTACTGTAGTCATGATAATTAACGACAATCTTGTTTTTTCCAATTACGTGACCGAATAGACCCAGGATTTGCAAGGTAACACTGAAGTCTTCTATGCCACCCACAGGGGTTGCCGAACCACCAGGTGCCGCGACAAACTTGTCAGCCCAGCCATTGAAGGCGTGCACTGTAGCCAACGGGGTTTGTAGTGCATTACTGCCGTTACCCCCACCTTCCAAGACTTCATAGCCTACTCTGATTTGATAGGTAGGCTCACCGATAGGCATAAAGCCTAAGTTGTCAACCCGGGTACCCCCGAACCTGACCCCCATTTCAATGTTGTAATAATCATTGTCATCCAAATGGCTCGCTGCATCGTCGGAGGGATCTTGATTGGCCCACTCAAATTCAGTCAAGATATCCAACGAGTCACTCATCTCGTGTCTGCCTGTCCATCGCAGACCGAAGGTTTCCGAATCGAAATTCACTGGACCTACAAAAGGAGGTGCCATACCTGTACCCTCGGGGAACGGGGTTCGTTTGTTGTCTTCAAAATCCAGCAGGTAGGCATAGGCCACCAATTTACCCCCTAGGTTTGGCATCTTGTAGGAGACATTAAGGAGGTGGGTATTGTCCATATTCCATTCGTGGAAAATTGAATCTTCTCCAAAGATCCGCTTCACTTTGTCGACATATGTGTATGAGATACCGAGGTTTTTGAAAGACTTGTCTACTCGTATGGCGTCCATGGATGCATTGTTATTACGCCAGACTACGTCACCTATCCAGCGGTGGTTGTCGTAGATTACTGTTTGGCGGCCCAACTTGAATGAGAAGGTGCCATCGCATGGATCTGGAGAATTGGGGCAACCGCCAGTCGGGCTGCGCCAGCCAATGTACGCTTCGCTAATTTCCTCATACTCGTTATCCGGGATGATTGCATGGCCCTCAGTAAAGCGATTCATGGCCGGGAGGTTGCCACGTATAGGTGCAGGGACCGCCATTATCCCACCGGATGGGAGGTTTGGAGGAACGTTAAAGTCATCGTCAATATTAAATGCCCGGTCAGTGCCCAGTATCCTGTTGAAGTCCGTTTCCAGACGGGCATACCAGCCGTTCCAGCGACCCGTGGTATATCCAATCGCTGTACGCCAGACCATTGCGTCGGCATCATTGGTATGACCGAGCGGATGCCCAGAGGGGAAATCATCCTCAACGTCCTCAAAGCGCAGACGTGTCCAGAAATCAAGCCTCCCGTTAGCAACTGCGCCCCCGATATCAGGAAATTGAGGTTGCATCTTGTGATGAGGGTTATGGTGAGTGTTGGGGACATCAGGCAAGCCCACCGCTCCGGCACTTTGCGCAAGCATCAGCATTGCAGCGGCCATGAGGTATGGCAGAGGTTTGAAGTAGACCATGGTTTTTCTCCTCCCTTGCAAGGGTTCTGGCCAGACTGCCCGTAATTGTCTGACCGTACAGTATGCCGTTTTGGAAACCAGCGCTTTTTTTACTTCCGCACTCAGGTTATTAACATAAGCTTAATAATCTATTATATAGTAAATAAAACACCGCCCGTCCAAGACTTTCTCATTATTGAACCCATAGATTTTAGCTATGGATAGATCAACAATCATAACATAGCAGGTGTGCAGCAATTGACTGTGGGTATCTGCATTTTCATGATAGTGGCCTCTTGAATGCAAGCGCCTTGGCCCGGGATGAACGGGGTTTGCATGATTCCAAAAACCTTTCATCGGTAACAAGGTTTTCCTCCAGACTGCAGGGAACAATCGGATCAGTTTTCGGGTGGCGTGAGCCATTTCGGATCGGTTTCCACCTGTGCGGTCAGGGTATGTAAAAAAGCTTCAAGCTGACGCTTTTCATTCCTGCCAAGCGATAACGGCTTGGCTTCATTGTGGCCCACCATGGCTGCGGGTGCACGGTCGTAGTGATCGATTACCTCGGTGAGCGTGGCCAGTTGGCCAGCATGCATATAGGGTGCGGTTTCGGCGACATTTCTGAGCGAGGGGGTTTTGTGGGTGCCGATTAACTCGTCACCGGTCCGGGTGAAGCGTAATTCGGCGCATCCCTGGCTGCCGGCATTGCTGAATTCTCCCAGGCAATTGAACGGGTCCTCCAGTACCTTGCGCACTGCTTCCACCCGGCCCATGCTCGGGAGTGCACCCGGACTGGACAGTACACCGGTGTTATGAAACTCATGGTTGGTAAATAGCGGGCCATTATGACAATTCATGCACTGGGCTTTACCGATGAACAGTCTGAGCCCTGCAAGCTCATCGAAGCTCAGGATATCCATTTTTTTGTGGTCGCCTGCGACCAGGGCTTCCATGTACTGGTCAAATCGTGAAACTCCGGGCAGAATCAGCCGTTCATATGCGCCGATGGCCTTGCCTATGTTGACAAAGGCTCTCGTGACCGTCTCCCTGTCTTCGGGCAACATGGATTGCCAGTTGCCGTACAGGGTCTTGTCTTTTACGGGTCCTGCCGCAACCGGAAAACGTGAAGGGTCGGTAAACTCTGCAAGCGGTCCGAACAGTTTTTCATACTGTGCCCGGTATCTGCTGTCCTGTGCGATCAGATGTACAAGCTGCATGCGCGAGCTTTCATGCTCCAGTGGATTTTCAAGCGGAGACAGTGCCTGCGACCAAAGGCTGTCCTTGCGCCCGTCCCAGAAAAACCAGGGGCTGTACGCCGTGCCGATAATGCTCATGGTGTTGCGCACCCCTGTTCTTACCCCGGCTGCAACTTTAAGCCCGTCTGTGAAAAACTGTTCGGGCTGATGACAGCTGGCACAGGCGATTTGCCCGTTGGCACTCAGGTGTTTGTCGAAAAACAGACGGTGGCCGAACTCTGCGGCCTGCAGCGATTCCGATACGGCATTACCCGGATTTGCCGGCAAATCCGGAAGACTGGTGATCCAAAGCGAGCGCAGCAGGGTGAGTTCTGCCGGAGTCCATGATTCATGTATGCGGGATTGCGTGTACCACCAGAAGACAGCACTGGCTAGTACGATTGATATTGCCGCAACAAGCACGCCTTGCGCAGGTTTTGACATACGGTTACAGGTTGAGTTCAAACGTCACACTGTCCGACACGGCACCTTGCTGTATTGCGAGTATGACCTGCCACTGTCCGCCCATATGGAATTTCAGGCCTTCGAGCAGGTAGTCGCCATTGCCCAGGTTCTGGGTGACCAGGGGCCGTGTAGGCAGTCCGTGATCATGCTTGGGCATTCCCCCGGAGATCTGGATCCTGGCATCGATAACCGGTTCACCTGACCTGTTTTCAATGTGCAGAATCCATGCATGCATGGTGTTGATGGTGATCGGGTCCAGTTTGCTGGAGAACGAAACCTGAAAATGCTGCCCGTCTGAAATCCTGGAGGATTCGACGCCCATAGATAATGATTTGTTTTCAGCAAATGCAGGAAGTGGAGCTGCTAGGAATAAAACAAAAATTGCTGGCATTATTTTCATGATCGAGTGTGGGGCCTTTCAGGTTTTCAGAGCATTGCGTATGCGAGCGTAGCCCCCGCTCATGAGCCAGTAATTCAGCTGCAGGAATACCGCAAGTGCGATGAACCAGGGAATCGTACCCCAGTCTGCACCGCCCACCCGAAACGGGAAAACTGCGGTATACGTGTCATTGTGCTCCGGGTTTGAGGCTGAAACTATACCGATGTAGTTTCCATCTTCAGTAAACTCATGCAGGGCCAGAAACACACCATCCTGTCGAATCTGGGGAGGCTGGTAAAACACGGTATCACGGGATACATCCTTGTTCTTGATGTCGTCCCACTGTACGAACCGTCCACGGTTTACCACGTCCCGGATAATGCGAAACTCGACCGGGACTTCTCTCATGCTGTCATGCAGGTACTCAAGCACAAACACGCTCTCATCCGCATGGGGAATGTCCTCGCACAACTCTTCATGCTGGCTTCTCTGCGGCTGGTAGATCTTGAAATGCGCCTTGTAAAAACCGATCTGTATAACACACAGATCGTCTTCCAGGAATACGCCTCCATGCGCCTGAACGCCGGGACCTGGCCACAGTGCCAGGCATGTGAGGAAAATTGTAAAACGCGCCAAGAATATCGTTTGTGAAAAGCTGTACGTTGACGGATCTGCTGGTGCACAGCATAACAGATGCACCAAGCCTCTTGCAGGATCCCTGCCGGTCAGGGTGAGAATCGCTTTTGCAGCCGGAATTGCAGGGGGGTATTGCAGGACTCTGAGAGAAGCGTGCCGCATTTCATTGCGACACGCAATCATTCAGTTAATGGAAATCAGGCTAGTGATGCTCTACAACCGGGGCTTCATCAACTCCAAAGAACTCCGCGCGTGCGAGGTAGGTGTAATCCCCTTCAATGGACATCATGCCGATCAGTACCAGCAGGGCCAGGGGAGGCAGCAGGATGGCAGTGATCAGTGCCAGTCGTTCCCAGGCCATGTGCATGAAGATTGCCACGATGAAACCCGCTTTCAGCATCATGAAAATCAGGATCAGGTTCCATCTCAGGTACCCCTGAAACTGGTAGTAGTCAACCATATAGGAAGCTGTACTGAATACGAATAGCAGTACCCAGATCCAGATGTAGATGCTGAGTGGGTGCTGTTGACCTTCTTCTTTCGTAGCCATGATGTGTACCCTTTACCAAAGATAAAAGAATGCGAAAATAAATACCCAGACCAGATCGACGAAGTGCCAGTACAGGCCCGCGATCTCAACAATGTCATAGCCCTTTTTCTCATAACGTCCATTCAGGACACCAAACGCAACATAGGTCAGGTAGATGACCCCTCCGGACACGTGTGCCCCGTGGAATCCAGTAATCATGAAAAAGCTGGCACCAAACTGTGCCGCACCAAACGGGTTGCCCCATGGACGGACCCCTTCTTCAGCAATCAGCTTGGTCCACTCAAATGCCTGCATGCCCACGAAAAGCAGACCGAACCCTGCAGTGACAAACAGCAGCAGGGCGGTTTTGACACGCTCATTGCGGTACCCGTAGTTTACCGCCAGGGCCATGGTGCCGCTGCTTGTGATCAGTACAAAGGTCATGATCGCAATCAGGATGAGCGGGATCGGATCTCCACCAAAACTCAATGCAAATATTTCACTGGCGTTGGGCCAGGGCACCGTGGAGCTGATGCGTACCTTCATGTAGCCGGTCAGGAAGGAGGTGAAAATGAAGGTATCGCTCAACAGGAAGATCCACATCATGGCCTTGCCCCAGTGGACCTTGAATACCTCTTTTTCTGCGCTCCAATCCGAAACCAGATCAGTCACGGCGTCATTTGTGGCGACTTCTCCCGAACCTTGTGCCATGTTTCTTATGTCCCCTTCTTAAGTAGATAGCAGTAATGCAAACAAACCCACCCAGACCAGTAGCAGGAAATGCCAGTAAATGGTACAGAGTTCCACGCTTGTGCGAACCTTGTAGACTTCAACCTTGTTTTGTAATTTGAAAATCGTTTGGCTCCAGACCCACAGCCCGCCCAGAATGTGCAGGGCATGTATGGCCGTCAGCACGTAAAAGAAGGAGTTGGCCGGGTTGCCTGACAGAAAGTGACCGGCTTCCTGCAGTCCCTTCCAGGCCCACAACTGTCCGCCAATGAAGGCAAAGGTAAGCATGCCTGCGATGAGCAGGTTGATTTTTACCCCGTTGGCCTGACTGCGAACCGCCGCGTTGCGCGCACGCTGGAAAAACACACTTCCCAGGACCAGCAGGGCTGTGTTGAACCACAGTACACCAGGTTCGGCAACCGGGCGCCAGTCCCCGAATTCCATGCGCTGAAAATAGGCGCTGGCAAACAGCGAGAACAGCGAAGTCGCCACGCCGAGAAATACGATGAGCCCGATCTTGGCGGCAGGTACGGAGTAGGCGCCTCCTGCATGGTCCTGGCCCACCGGGCCTTCTTCTGCCCAAGGCTGCACGTTGATGGTCTGGCGAATCAGCCAGAACACCAGCCCGCCCATAATCAGGGCCAGTACGATCAGCGTTGCTGTCACTTCCTAAACCTTTCCTTCTCCCCGAGTGTGCTCACTGGGAGGCTCATTCTGGGGAATGAAGTCTTCTTTGGCACCCGGTACACTGTAGGAGTAGGCCCAGCGGTGTATAACGGGCAGTTCCTTACCCCAGTTGCCGTGCTTTGGCGGGTAGTCAGGAGTCTGCCACTCGATTGTGGTGGCACGCCATGGATTGCGACTGGATTTTCTGCCCTTGAACATACTCCAGATAATATTGATCAGGAACAGGAACTGTGCTGCTGCCACGACCAGCGCTGCAAGGGTAATGCTGAGGTTGGCTGTCTGCACGCTGTCCGGCAGGAATTCCGTTGTGCCGTTGGCATAGTAGCGACGGGGCACACCCAGAATGCCGATATAGTGCATCGGCAGGTAAATGGCGTATGTGCCGAGGAATGTCATCCAGAAATGGATTTTGCCCATGGTGTCATTCAGCATGCGCCCGGTCAGCAGTGGGAACCAGTGGTAGATGCCCCCGAAGACTACCAGGAAGGGCGATACCCCCATTACCATGTGAAAGTGTCCGACAACAAAATAGGTGTCGGACAGCGGTACATCCACGACCACGTTCCCCAGAAACAGACCGGTAATGCCACCGTGAATGAATGTAAAGATAAACCCGATGGAGAACAGCATGGGTACCGTCAGATGGATATTGCCCTGCCACAGGGTCAAAACCCAGTTATACACCTTGATTGCAGTCGGTACCGCAATGATCAAGGTGGTTGTGGCGAAGAAGAAACCGAAGTACGGATTCATTCCGCTGACATACATGTGGTGGGCCCACACGATGAAGCTCAGGCCACCGATTGCAACAATCGCCCAGACCATCATGCGGTAGCCGAAAATATTCTTGCGCGCATGCGTACTGATCAGGTCCGAAACAATTCCAAATGCCGGCAGTGCGACGATGTATACCTCGGGATGACCAAAGAACCAGAACAGGTGCTGAAACAGGATCGGGCTTCCGCCTTCATGCGCCAGGTTCTCTCCCAATGATGAAATGGCGGGCATGAAGAAGCTGGTACCCAGGGCTTTGTCCAGCGTCATCATGATGACGCTTACGAGCAGGGCCGGGAACGCCAGCAGGCCCAGAATCGTAGCCATGATGATGCCCCAAACGGACAAGGGCATGCGCATCAGGGTCATGCCGCGTGTACGGGCCTGAAATGCCGTGGTGACGTAGTTCAGACCCCCCATCGTGAAGGCCACCACGAACAGGGCAAGTGATACGGTCATGCACAGGATGCCCCAGTCAGCCCCGGCCGAACCTTCGGTAATCGCCTGCGGAGGATACAGGGTCCAGCCAGCGCCTGTTGGCCCTTCCGGGACAAAGAAACTCGCACACACCACGATAACGGACAGCAGGTATACCCAGTAACTCAGCATGTTCATGTACGGGAAGGCCATATCTCGCGCACCGCACATCAGCGGCACCAGAATATTGCCAAATCCGCCCAGAAAAAATGCCGTCAGCATGAAGACGATCATGATCATGCCGTGCATGGTCACGGCCTGGTAATACTCATCCGGCTGTATGAAGTCGAACACTCCGGGGAAGCCCAGCTGCAGTCGCATGATGCCAGACAGGATCAGGGCAACCACTCCGACTGCCGTGGCAGTGATGATGTATTGAATACCGATAATCTTGTGGTCCTGGCTCCAGACATACATGCCGATCCACGTTTTTGGATGGGCAAGTTCCTGTCCTTTATCGGCTAATGCAACGTGTGCCATTATGAGTCTCTCCTCAGTCTTTGTATATCAGATACTGTATTCGTTTCGTTTCGTGTATTCAAATAAATTGACCGGCCTGTCAGAAGGTATTGATGTAGGCAATCAGGTCATTGATTTTCTTGTCATTCAGGCTGAGCACCATGGATTCCATCTGCCTTCCTGTGGCGTCCTGAGGGTGTTTGCCGCGCAGCCCGTGTTTGAAATTCCTGAGTTGGGTGGCGAGATACCAGTCGCTCATGCCTGCAATGCGCGGGGCATTCACAGCCCAGCGCCCTTCGCCCTGTCTGCCGTGGCATTTGCCGCAAGTGGTATACAGCTTGCGGCCCTTGTCCGCGTCTCCGTTTATGGTCTGGACAGCCGGCTCATCCGGCAGGGTCTGGATATAGGCCGCGATATCGTTCAATGCCGCTTCATCGACAAGGGTGGCGGCCATCGGTGCCATTTGCTGGCCGAATACATCTTCTGGGTTCGAACCCCGGATGCCATCCTTGAAGTAGGTCAGTTGGCGTTTCAGATACCAGTTTTCCTGGCCGCTCAGCTTGGGTGAGTTGAGCATCTGGTTGCCTTCGCCCTGCCCGCCGTGACACGCGGCACAAACCTGATACAGCGCTTCACCTGCCACAGCATTTCCGGCTGTCTGGGCCGACAGTTGTGCATAGGTAGGCTGCTGGGCAAGCCAGGCCTGGAATTTTTCTTCTTCTTCAACCACAACCTTGCCGCGCATGGTGTGATGGCCTATGCCACACAGTTCTTCACAAAGAATCTCGAACGTTCCGGTACGTGTAGGCGTCAGCCATTGCCAGGGAACCATGCCGGGCACCAGGTCCATTTTTACCCGGAACTGGGGGACCGTGAAATTATGCAGTACGTCTTTCGAGCGCAGCAGGAACTTGATTGGCAGGCCTATAGGAATGTGGACTTCGTTTCCCGGGATCAGGATATCATCCTGGCCGTACGGATCTTCCTCGTTCATGCCGAAGGGGTTGTCGATGCTTATTTTCCGGTTATCTGAGGTGCCGAGCTGGCCATCCTCGCCCGGGAAGCGAAAGCTCCATTGCCACTGCTGTCCGACAACCTCGACCACGGCCGCATTGTCCGGTGGGGATACGAACTTGCCCCACACGATCAGTCCCGGCGCCAGCATTGCTACAACCCCTACGGTGGTGATGGCGGTTAGCCAGCCTTCCAGTTTTTTGTTTTCTGGCTCGTAGGCGGCACGCTGGTCCTTGCCCTTGTTACGGTATTTCAAAATGCAGTACGCCATGAACAGGTTGGCAGCAACGAACACCGCACCGCAGACGATAAAGGTAATGTTAACAGTCGTATCGATGGCCCCCCAGTTCGAGGCAATTTCCGTAAAGTACCACGGGCTCATGAAGTGGAAAATGACGGACCCGACTACCAACAAGATTAATATAATGGCAATGGCCATGCTCAAGACTCCTTAGTCATTTCGATACGTGGTTGTGCTGAATCTCTAAGGTTATGCAGCGGCATTACCATATAATCCCTCCGCTGCACCTGCAATCCGCAAATATCAGGGTAAACAAACCCAGTAAATACAAAATTGAAAAACCGAACAGCCTGCGCGTGCTCTGGTGTGTGATCGGCTTGCGCGCAAAGTCTACGGTCAAAACCAGATAGGCTACACCCAGGGCTATTGCCAGCACCAGATAAGTGGTTCCGACCAGATCCAGCCAGTACATGGCCGTACTCACCGGCAACAGGGCCACAGTGTAGATCAGCATCCGGATCTTGGTGGCCAGCTGGCCACGGGTAACCGGCAGCATCGGCAACCGGGCCTGGCGGTATTCGTCTGCCCTCAACAGGGCCAGTGCCCAGAAATGTGGCGGTTGCCATATAAACATGATGATGAACATGATCACAGCTGGCCAGCCGATGTCATTGGTGACTGCAGCCCAGCCGATAACGGGAGGTGCCGCACCGGCCACTCCGCCAATTTCAGTACACAAATGCGATGAACGTTTCAGCCACATGGTGTAGATCACTACATAGAAAAATGTAGTGGCTGCGGCAAGATAGGCCGTCAGTGGGTTTACCAGGTAGAAAAGAATCGCGAATGACCACAAGCTGAGCATCACGCCCAGCCAAAGCGCCTGCTGTGGATGCAGGCGGGAACACGGCAATGCACGCATGCGCGTGCGCGCCATCTGCTTGTCTACTTCCCGGTCTACATAGTTATTGAGGGCGCCACTTGCAGCTGAGGCGAGGCCCGTACCCAGAAGGGTAAAGACAAGCAGGTCCAGTATAAGCGTGCCGTTTCCGGCAAGCCACATCCCCGCAAACGTGGTAACCAGCACTAGCGTGGCAATCCGCGGTTTGCAAAGTTCCGCAAAATCACTTGCCTGGGCACGGACTGCCGTTATGGTTGCATTCACTCTTTAACAATACTCCCTAGTAGGCCATAGCACATGAGTGTTACTCTCATCCTGAACTGGCTGGATTGAAATCCTGACTGACCCGTCAGTGTGTCCAAGGATATTGCCTGGCTTTCAAGCTTCTACTGTATGTACTTAGATTTTTCCTCGGTATGCAGTACTTTAGTCAAGTGCCTTGCTTTCATAAACTGTTGTAACAACTAGTCGTATCCCCGAATCAGCCATCTTCCGAATGCGCCCGGAGTCCACGGAAACTGTCCCCGACGCCGGTGAAGCAATCGTCAGGGTATTCACAGGCCTGTTTTTCAGGCTCTTTGAAACAGATACCGCGTGCATACCAACCAGATATTATGTATTCAATCGTATCGTTTGTTTGGTTCCTGCTCCGGAACGAACGCTTTCCGACATTACCGTCAGAATCCAGTACTGTGACAGCTTCAAATAACCACCTTACGGGCTTCCTTGGTGGCTGCCGTACGTAACAGGATGGTCTCGTTTCGTTCTGTGCGGCCCGATCGCATATAACATACCAAAGTGGCCGTGAAAAAATACCTGCCTGTTATGGATAACCGCGCATGCTACCACATTTCCCGGTATGGAAATCAATCTAGGTGCTGAATTCAGCATAACCGGGGTATGGAAGGCCACCGGGCGGTTTCCTTGTCGGTAGCATGGGCGATGCAACCCGACCAGGTATAAGGTGTCAGGCAGTTCCAGGCGGGTCAAAGGAGAAAGTGTCTGCTTCCATCAAAAGTGTCTTGTCCCAGTCGAAGGCAGTCAGCCCGATACCCGGACAGGGCATGGCACGCAGTCTGACCCGTGTGATAGGGCTCCATCACATATTCTGGCGCTGATGTGCATCTGAAAATCACTTTGGCCTTGGGTTGCAAGGTTGCCTGTCTGAAATAACCAGCACGATATTTCATGTCAAGTGCTGAACATGCTAGGATGAGGGTAACGGCAGCTTGGCGGGAGGAAGCGATATGGGACAGGTATTGTACTCTGTGAGCGAACGAATCGTCGTGGTTGTAGTTGCCGCGTCGATACTTTTCTTGATGGTGTACGCGTCCAAAGCACGAGCAGCGGACTCCAGGTGGTATGTTGGAATGAATTTGCCTGTGATGTATATCGACGATACGGATACGACCACTCAAGGTGAAAACCTGGTCATTCCGGATCCGACTATGCCAGCTATTTCCTACACGCAACCCTACAGTGCAAAGGCCCGCAACAAATTCGATACAGGCTACAAGATAGAAGGCGTTGTTGGCTACGAACTCGGCTCCAATTTCCGCATTGAGATCGAGTTGTATTATGCCGAGGCTGATGTGGACAAGCTCTATTCAAGCTCTATTATAGTGGCATCACGACCTCCGTGCCGGTGCCAGGGATGCCACAGCTTGGGCTACAGCCGATTTCCATTCCCGGCAAGACATCCATTCCGGTATCCGGTTCTGCCGAGCAGATGGGAGGCATGCTGAACCTGTGGTACGACTTCCATAACGATTCCAAATGGATACCCTATGTGGGTGCTGGCATCGGTTTCATCGAGGTCGATTTTGGTGATGTCAAGTATGACGACAATGCCCTCGCACAGCACGTGGCGAATAGCTTGGTTGCTATCCAAACCGGCGGTGCGCACACAATGGCTCCACCGCTTCCACCAGGCTACGTGCCCAAGATCTCCAGAACTGACACGGTGCTCGCCTACCAGGCTGCAGCAGGGGTCAGTTACAAGTACAGCGACAATATTCAGTTCCGTTTGGGGTATCGCTATCAGACTTCAGACGACCTGGAGTTTGACGGCAAGGGAGACTTTGGTACGGTCGACACAAAGACCGAATTTGATGTCCAGTTCCTCGAAATTGGCATGCGTTACCATTTCTGAGGGAGTGCTCGCCCCGGTTCGTCCAAAGCGGACCTTGCGGTTCGGGTGTTTTTGATCTGCATTCGGCACAGTGATGCAAGCGCCTGGCTTCTGGTGGGCGATAATTCGCGTTACTGAATCCTGACTTGAAGGCAGCCATCCCTCGCAAGGGCGCTCGCGAGGAGTTCAAGGGATGCTACTGCCCGCTGACCCGGGCTCTTAATTTCAGGCGCTGAAGGATCGTCGTTGCGATCTCTTCAATCGAGATGGAAGTGGTATTCAGGAAGGGCAGTCGTGCTGCCCTGAAAATGGATTCCGCCCGGCGCACCTCGTACTCGCATTGTTCAAGGGAGGCATACCGGCTGGCGGGTCTTCTTTCTTGGCGGATCTTGAATAGTTGCCGGGGTGCCAGGGTAAGCCCGAACAGACGGTTTCGAACACCGGAAATTGCCTGAGGGAGAATCGAGCTTTCGAAGTCAGCATCCGCTAGAGGATAATTCGCAATCTTTAGGTTATAATGCATCGCCAGATACAGGGAGGTAGGAGTTTTCCCGCTACGTGACACCCCAGTCAGCACAATGTCGGCATTTGCCAAATCGTTGAGTTTCATCCCGTCATCGTGGTTCAGAGTAAAATCCAAGGCCTCTATCCGCTGTACGTATTTCAGCGGGCTGCCCACGCCGTGTGTCTCGCCGACTGCATGCGAGGCCTTCGCGGCAAGGCAGGTTTCCAGAACCGGAATAAAGGTTGAGAAAATATCTAATATAGGTATGTCATGGGACAGGAACAGGTTTTTCAGGGCTTCATCTGCCAGACTGGTGAATACAATGGGCGGACGGTGACCCGCATTGGCTAAACCGGAAATATGTGTAATGACGCGCAAGGCCTCCTGTTTATCGGAGACAAACGGGAATACCGTTATGACAAATTCAGTATCCGGAAACTGAGTGAACAGGGACTGGCCCAATGACTCAATGGTGATGCCTGTACTGTCTGAAATGAAAAATACGTTTTGTTTTTTAGCTGACATGTTGCAAATATACCCGATATGAACCGCTATACGATCGATCTGGCTGAACTCAATTCCCAGGACGTATCCAGGGTGGGGGGCAAGAATGCCTCCCTGGGTGAGATGATCAGTAACTTGGACAACCTGGGAGTACGTGTGCCAGGTGGGTTTGCCACCACTTCGGAGGCATTTCACATGTTCATCGCCGCCAACGGCCTGACCCGGAAAATTGCACAGCAACTGGATGCCCTGGATGTGGAGGACATTCCCATGCTGGTCAAGACCGGCGGGACCATACGTAAATGGATACTGGATGCTGAGTTGCCTGGCGAACTGCGAGCCGCGATCATCGGGGCCTACCATGAACTGGAAACCCGGGTGCATCTTGGTGTTGCAGTTGCTGTCCGTTCTTCAGCGACGGCAGAAGACCTGCCCGAGGCTTCGTTTGCGGGTCAGCAGGAAAGTTACCTGAATGTGTGCGGGGCTGCAGGCGTCCTGGTTGCTGTCCAGAAGGTGTTCGCATCCCTGTTCAGTGACCGTGCTATCGCCTACCGGGCGCAAAAGGGATTCGCGCATACCGGGCTTGCACTTTCGGCAGGTATCCAGCAGATGGTGCGCAGTGACCTGGCAGCCAGCGGTGTAATGTTTACCCTTGATACGGAATCGGGTTTCAGGAAAGTGGTGTTTATTACCGCCGGCTATGGACTGGGAGAGACCATTGTTCAGGGCCAGATCAATCCCGATGAGTTTTATGTGGCGAAGACTGCCTTTGCCCGTGCCCAGCCTTCCATAATCCGGCGCACCTGCGGCAGCAAGTCGCACAAGATGGTATTCAGGAACGGTGCCAGTGGCACGGAAACTGTTGAGGTCCCCGCCCACCAGCGGAACCGCTTTTGCATCTCGGACCTGGATGTGGAATACCTGGCACGGGCGGCCATGCTGATTGAACAGCATTTCCAGCGGCCCATGGATATCGAATGGGCCAAGGACGGGACGGATGAAATGCTGTACATCGTTCAGGCTCGTCCCGAAACGGTTCAAAGCCTTGAACAAAAAGTGATCGAGAAATTCACCCTGACGGAAACCTCGCAGGTGCTGGTAACGGGCAGGAGTATCGGACAACGCATCGGTGCAGGCAGGGCACGAATTATCCAGTCGCTCCAGGAAATTCAGCGAATGGAGCCTGGGGAAATTCTGGTGACGGATATGACCGATCCCCACTGGGAACCCGTGATGAAACGTGCCGCAGCGATTGTGACCAATCGTGGCGGGCGGACCTGTCATGCGGCCATCATTGCACGTGAACTGGGGGTGCCGGCGATCGTTGGATGCGGAGATGCCACCCGTACTCTCCAGTCTGAACAGGAGGTCACAGTGTCGTGTGCGCAG
Organism: Gammaproteobacteria bacterium; assembly: GCA_026713925.1. Classification (GTDB taxonomy): domain Bacteria; phylum Pseudomonadota; class Gammaproteobacteria; order UBA4575; family UBA4575; genus WTFY01. Next base: position 63,081 of record JAPONM010000036.1, on the reverse strand, counting down.
GGGGATACGGGGTATGTGTATGATGGCCGGCTTGAATTTGAAATTAACCGGACCCGGCTGGACAAGATGCCGGACATCCCGTGCAAGATCATGCTCAATGTAGGAGACCCAGAGCAGGCCTTTTCATTTTCGCAGACACCCAATGCCGGCGTCGGACTTGCTCGTCTGGAATTCATGATCAACAAGACAATCGGTGTGCACCCGCGAGCACTCATTGATTTTGACCAGCTCCCGGGCGAGCTCAAGGCAACCATCGAAACCCGCTGCGCAGCGTATGCCGACCCGGAGGCGTATTATGTCGGAAAATTGGCGGAGGGCATTGCAACGCTGGCCACAGCATTTGAAGGCAAGCCCGTTCTGGTCCGGCTGTCTGATTTCAAGTCGAACGAATACGCTAACCTGCTGGGTGGGAACCTGTACGAGCCTTTGGAGGAAAACCCCATGATCGGGTACCGGGGCACTTCACGGTACCTGTCGGAATTGTTTGCACCTTGTTTTGAGATGGAGTGTCAGGCCTTGCGTAAGGTGCGCAATGAAATGGGGTTTACGAACATCCAGGTCATGGTACCGTTTGTACGCACTCTGGATGAGGCAAAGAGTGTGATTGCACTGCTTGCCAGATATGGCCTGAAACGCTCGGAGAACGGTCTCAAGGTAATCATGATGTGTGAATTGCCTTCGAATGCGGTACTGGCCGAACAGTTTCTGCACTATTTTGACGGGTTTTCCATTGGCTCGAATGACCTCACCCAGATGACGCTGGGCCTTGACCGCGATTCGGAACTTGTCGCCGGACAATTTGATGAAAGGAATTCGGCCGTCCGGCATCTGATCGGCATGGCAATTCAGGCCTGTCGGCAAGCCGGCAAGTATGTAGGTATCTGTGGGCAGGGGCCCTCGGATTACCCTGACTTTGCGGACTGGCTGGTCAAGCAGGGCATTGACAGCATTTCACTGAATCCTGATTCCGTTCTCGGTACCTGGCTGCATCTGTCAAGACACCGCCCGTGAATTCATGGTGCATGCCGTGCTTCCCGGTTTCGGTCATCGACTTCTAAAGCACTGTACAGTCGAGACAATTTGCCCGGCTCCGTTTCGGCGTAGTCTCTGCACGCATACCGTCAGCTCAGCCTGGAAATTTATATGCATGAAACAATGCTGTGACAATATCCGTTATATACTCACGCAGGGACTGCTGTATCCTATGACCGCAAAAGATAAGGAGGGCAAACATTGAAAGCAGTCGGTTTGTACAAGTATCTTGCAATCCATGAGACGGATTCATTGCTCGATCTGGAGCTTGAACGGCCCACCCCTGCAGGCAGGGAGATTCTGGTCAGGGTGCAGGCCGTAGCTGTCAATCCAGTGGATACGAAAATGCGGGCTCCACAGGACAAGGTGGAGGAGGCCCCCCGCATACTGGGGTGGGATGCTGCGGGCATGGTTGAGGCTGTGGGTCCGGAGGCGACATTGTTCAAACCCAAAGACGAAGTGTTTTATGCCGGCAGCTTCATTCGCCCAGGGTGTAACAGCGAGTTTCACCTGGTTGATGAGCGCATCGTGGGAAGCAAGCCGGAGTGTCTCGATTTTACCCAGGCAGCGGCCTTGCCTCTTACCAGCATCACGGCATGGGAGGCCTTGTTTGACCGACTGGGAATCGACCCGGATGGTGCAGACCAGGGCAGGCAGTTGCTCATTATCGGCGGTGCAGGGGGTGTGGGTTCCATTGCAGTGCAATTCGCCAAGCAGATTGCAAAGCTGACTGTGACTGCTACGGCCTCCAGGCCGGAGTCACATACGTGGTGCAAGGAACTGGGTGCGGATCACATTATTAACCATTACCAGGACATCCCGGAGCAGGTAAATGAACTGGGTATCGACGGCTATGATTTTATCCTGTGCCTCAATGATACGGACAAGTACTGGCAGACCATGGCGACCGTGATCGCGCCCCAGGGAAAAATCTGTTCAATTGTTGAAACCGCAGCCTATATTGACCTCGGCGCATTAAAGAGCAAAAGCGCTACCTTTGTCTGGGAGTTCATGTTTACCCGTTCCATGTACGAGACGCAGGACATGATCGAACAGCACCACCTGCTGGACCGGGTTTCCGGGCTGGTGGATGCAGGTAGGATCAGGACTACCGCCAATAGGGTACTTGAACCCATCAATGCGGAAAATCTGAAGCTGGCCCATGCAGAAATTGAGAGCCGGCACACGATCGGCAAGATCGTCTTGCAGGACTGGAGTTCCTGAGCGCGAATATCGTACTGGTGCCGAGTAATTCAGGCAAGCACTGTGCAGGGGTTGCGGTCTACCTGATAACCTGCGGGCCGATCGAGGCAAACAAGGATCGTACTGGTCACCTCAGGATTCAGCACAGCAGCACTTCCCGCCACTGATCATTCAAGTTTCCGAGTACCATAAAGGAAGGGTTCAGCAGCGAGTCTTTGGTGTTGTAGCGCAAGGGTCTGAGCTGGGTGTCGACCAGCGACCCCCCCGCTTCGTGTACGACACAATGCGCCGCTGCAGTGTCCCATTCAGAGGTAGGCCCGAAACGGGGATAGAGGTCTGCCGTGCCTTCGGCTACCAGGCAGGTCTTGATTGAACTGCCAATGCGGATCATTTCGTGTTCACCAATCCGTGCCAGCAGGGCCAGCAATGAATTGCCGGCATGTGAACGGCTGCCGCAAATTGTAGGCGTCTCACCGGGTGCAGAGGGCCGGGTCCTGATCCTGTATGCAGCCCGGTCCTGTTCCTGCTTGAATGCCCCGAATCCGGTCGCAGCAAAATAGCAGATGTCCTGTACGGGAATATAGACCACACCGAGATGGGCGACATGATTGATAATCAGGGCAATGTTGACGGTGAACTCACCGTTTCTTTTGATAAATTCACGGGTACCGTCCAGAGGATCGATCAGCCAGTAACTTACCCACTTTGACCTTTGAGTGTACGGGATGGAAGCGGATTCTTCCGAGAGAATAGGGATACCGGGCGTCAGGGCACGCAGTTGGTCACAGATCAACCTGTGGGCGGCCAGATCGGCAGTGGTCAGCGGTGAATGATCCTCCTTTTCTTTCACCTCGAATCCTGCAAGATAAATTTTCATGATCTCGCGTCCAGCCTGCTTTACAATATCGCAGACCGGAGCAATGAGCACCTGAAGCTGTATGGTATCCGGGTCCATTACCAACGGTTATCTGTCCAGGGAATCCTTGTCCATGTCAATGCCAGCAGACTGGGAAAATATCGACACTGTCTTTCTGGACATGGATGGGACCTTGTTTGATTTGAATTTTGACACGTACTTCTGGCACCAGTATCTGCCACTGCGGTACAGTCAGAAGAACAAAATAGAATTCAGTCATGCCAAGGAGCTTTTACAGGGCTATTATAAAGGAAAAGCCGGTACGCTGGACTGGTATTGCATGGACTACTGGACGAAAGAACTGGGTCTTGATCTGTCTGCACTCACACGGGAGATTGCTGGGCGCATCCGGCTGTTCCCCAATGTGGAACGGTTTCTTGAAAAGCTGACGGAGGCCGGCAAGCATACCGCCTTGGTGACCAATGCGCATCCCGACAGCATAGCGGTGAAAATGGATTCCATACGAATTGAGTCATACTTCAACCGCATTGTCTCATCCCATGATCTCGGGTACCCGAAGGAGCAGCAGGATTTCTGGCACAAGATGATGCACATGCTGCCCTATAATCCGGGAAGGACCCTGTTCATTGATGACAATCTTGATGTGCTGGCAGCAGCCAAAGCCTACGGCATCCGGTACCTGCTCACGATTCAGCAGCCTGACAGCTCCAAGCCGAAGCGGGGGCCAATGCCCTATGAAACCATTTCGGATTTTGCCCAGATCATGCCTGCCTAGCTATCCCCGTTCCCAGCGTTTGAAACGCTTCTTGCAGTATTCAAGCAGGGTTTGATAGTCCGGAAAGTGCAGGTCATAGTCATTTTCCACAGGCGCATCAAATTCACAATAATCATTGCTGTGATCGCGGCAGATCTGTGGACGCACCTCATAGATCCCGCAGCTTCCATCCTTCTGCAGGTGAGTACAGCGTCCGGAAATCATCAGCCACCAGCCTTCGTCGTCCTTGTACACCTCAACGCCTTCATGTGATACCTGCCAGAGCATGTGCTCATAGTCCAGCTTGCTGCGGGGTGTGGCGAGTTCTTCCGTTACGTAGGTGCAGCAGTATGAATTTGTGCAGTAGCCGCACTTGTTTTCTGCCGTGATCCTGACACTGGGTTCGAGTTTTACCTTGATATCTGCGAGGCGTTCCATGTGCAGGAGTGTGCAGCAGGCTCAGTCTTCATCCGGTGACTTTTTGCGAGGAGGTTTGAACTTGAGGACAGTCGAAGTTTTCGGTTCATCAACAAAATAGGGTCGGTCCTTGTTTTCAATTCCGGTGTCTTCAATCAGTTCACGCTCCCGCGCCGCGATCAGGCTGAAGCAGTCGCGTATATCCTTGATGGTCTGCTCACTCAAAAGATGCCGCTCACCGGGGCCAGGTGTGGTATCGCGTACAATCTGCGCCAGCAGTTTCCGCATCACAACCAGTATGCGTTGTTCCGTGCTTCTGCTAGACATAATGGGACGGGGTATTGATGTGACGTGTTGCGCTTGGCATCATTTAAGTTTACCGGCTCAGACATAGCCTAACAGATTTTCACCTATATACCATCTCATGCAGGCAGGAAAGAACTATATTCAGGGCCTGGTTAGCATGGCATGGCAATTGCGGTAGTATGTGGAAGGTCAGACTGTAACCCGCAACCCGAAGCTCAGGAGTTCCGGCATGAATCAGGCACAGTTTTCAATCGGTCAGGTCATCGTGCACAAGAAATTCAATTATCGAGGTGTCATTTTTGACGTGGATGCCGAATATAGTGGTACGGAACAGTGGTATGAGGAGGTAGCAAGATCCAGGCCGCCCAAAGACAAGCCATGGTACCATGTCCTGGTAGACGGACAGTTGATGACGACCTATGTTGCAGAGCAGCATCTGGAGCAGGATGCATCGCCTGCACCGATTTCCCATCCCCTTACTGAAAACTACTTCGATCGTTTTGAGAAAGGGTTGTATCGCAATAGTCGGATCAACAACTGACGATGTTCGAATCGGTTACAGCCTTTATCCAGAAGAAAATACGGCCGCTGCAGGATGAGGTGGATGATGCCCACATCATGCATCTGGCTACAGCTGTCCTGTTGCTGGAGGTAAGTCGTGCAGACTTCGATATTTCGGAGGAAGAACTGCAGGCCATTGTCTGTGCACTTGCAGACAGGTTCCAGTTTACTGAACAAGAGGTGCAAAACCTCATTGATCTGGCGCGCTCAGAGCAGGAAAACCATGTTTCGATCTATCCGTTTGTAAAAATCATCAATGACGGATGCACGATGGAAGAGAAAAAAAACCTGCTGCTGGATTTGTGGAAGACTGCATACGCTGATCACAGGCTGGACAAATATGAGGAGTACCAGATCAGAAAGATCGCTGACCTGTTGTACCTGCCGCACAGCGCCTTTATCCAGACCAAGCTGGATGTACTGGAAGGACGGGGGTAGGATTAAAAGAACAGGGTTCTGCGGCGCATGTTCAGTCAAACCATGTCTTTAAGCTTCTTCAGGGGCAAAATCCTGACCGTCTTGCTGGCAGGTTTGGCCTTGAACGTCATTTCTTCTCCCGTGAAAGGATTGATGCCTTTGCGCGCTCTTTTGGCCGGTTTTTTGACAGCTTTGATTTTTAGCAGGCCCGGAAGGTTGAAACATCCGGCACCTCTTGGCCTTAACTCTTTTGCAATCATGCCCTCAAGTGATTCAATCACTGAGGCAACCTGTTTCCGGGAAAGCGAGGTGTCTTTTGCAATCTGGTTCAGGATTGCAGTTTTGGTAGGAGGTTTCTTTTCGGGTCTGGATGTGGCCATGAATGTTTATCCTTATTTACGGTAACAAGATCGGGCACAAGTCCATGGCCACACACCGGAAGAGAGCGGTGACCATGTCAGCAGTGCAGGAGCAGTGATTTTTTGCATTGTAATGAAAAACTAGCGGCTTATCATCTGTTCGGGCTTTCATGTACTGTACATGTATCTCCCGGTCCGGGCATATGCACAGCTCGGCCGTGCAATCGGCTCTGTATTTCTATATCCCTGAAAACTACAAAGAAAGCCTGCTTGCATGCAAGGGTCAGTTCTGGCATTTGTCTGGCTCGGTCGTGAGAGTGGAAACCTGTTATGTGCTGGTGTTCTGCTGCAAGGCTTACTGGGGGGTGGATTTGCAGAATCGGTAAATGGCACTCTCACCTAGCAGATTGGGCCACAGGCGGGTTTCCCGGCCTGACCGGAAGGCATGGTTTACGGCAGCACGCTGGAGAACCTGGATTCCTCTATTCTGGCACAAATTTTCAAAATCATGAATCGAGCACAGGTGAATGTTTGGGGTGTCGTGCCATTCATGGGGCAGAGCCCGGGTAACAGGCATGTATCCGCCAAATCCCAGTTGCATGCGGCTTTTCCAGTAGGCAAAGTTGGGAAAGGTGACAATTCCTTCTTGGCCAATACGCAGCATTTCGTCAAGCAGTTTACCCGGATGCTGAATGGCCTGCAGAGTATGGGTCATCACTACATAGTCAAAGGAATTTTCATCAAAAAACTCGGTAATGCCCTTGTCCAGGTTGGTCTGTATGACAGGTATCCCCTTGGTGATGCACTGCAGGATGTTGGCAGTATCGATTTCCAGGCCGTAGCCGGTTACATTGCGGGTCTGTCGCAGGTGCATAAGCAGGGTGCCGTCACCACAGCCCAGGTCCAAGATATGGGTATCGGGTCGGATCCACTCGCATATGATCTTCAGGTCGGGGCGCAGTATTGTACTCATGTCTGCAGGGTATTCATGTAGCTGCGCAGGGCGTCGTGGTATTCGGCTATCTGGGTCAGGAATGCGTCATGTCCGAGTTCGGCTTCGATTTCCAGGTAGCTGACTTTCTTTTTTGCGGCAATCAGTGCACGTACGATCTCCCGTGAACGGGCAGACGAAAATCTCCAGTCACCGGTAAAGGACACTACAAGGAAGTCTGCGCCGGTGTCTTGGAAGGCTCGGGACAGGTCATTTTCGGAATTCAGGGCCGGGTCGAAATAATCCAGGGCCTTGGTCATGATCAGGTAGGTATTTGCATCAAACCGGTCTACGAAGGATTTCCCCTGGTAACGCAGGTAGCTCTCAACCTGGAATTCCACATCAAATCCGAAATTGAGCATTCCCTTTCGCAGGTCGCGACCGAATTTTTCCCGCATGGCATGATCCGAAAGGTAGGTAATATGTCCTAGCATGCGCGCCAGCATGAGCCCACGGCGCGGAGTTGTTTTATGCTCATAGTAGTGGCCCTCATGGAATTCAGGGTCGGAGAATATGGCCTGGCGAGCCACTTCATTGAATGCAATGTTCTGTGCTGTGAGCTTGGGTGCCGCGGCGATGACCACAGCACTGCGCAACCGGTCTGGAAAGTCAATGGCCCATTGCATGACCTGCATGCCGCCTAGGCTTCCGCCGATGACCGCTGCCCACTGCTCAATGCCCAGTTCGTCTGCCAGATAACTCTGGCTTATCACCCAGTCATGCACGGTGACCAGTGGAAAATCCGGTCCGTACGGCTTTCCTGTTTCGGGATTGATGCTGACAGGACCGCTGCTGCCCTTGCAGCCTCCGAGGTTATTGGGGGAAACGATGAAAAAACGGTTCGTATCGAAGGGCTTGCCAGGACCTATGCAGTTGTCCCACCAGCCCGGCTTGCGGTCTTCAGTACTGTGATAGCCGGCTGCATGCTGATCGCCGGAAAGTGCATGACAGATCAGCAGGGCGTTGCTTCGTTGCGCATTCAACTCTCCATAGGTCTCGTAGGCCAGTGTGAATTCAGGAAGTGACCGGCCACAGTCCAGTTTCAGGGACCGTTTAATGGTCATAAACCTGGTCTTGACCAGACCAACAGAGTTCACCGGGATTGAGTTAGGCACCTTACTGGTATTGATTGTTTAGGTCCTAAGTGTAATGAGTGCATGTGCGGTGCACAATGACCCCGGAAGACACGGACTATTCCAGGTCACAGCGAATGCAGGAAAATTTTCGCGCAGAACAGTGCAAGCAGTACGACTGAAGTTGAAAAATCAAACATCCCGACTTGAGGAATCAGCCGCCTTGCTGGACGCAACACGGGTGCAGTGATCGAGCGCAATACCGAAATGAACGGGTTGTTTTGTGCATGCATCTGCGGGGAAATCCAGCTGATCACGACCAGCACGATGATCGCAAAGATGTACAGGTTCAGCCCCAGGTCGATCACTCCGAAAACTGCCGAGTAAATCAGAGGACCGGCCTCAACAGGTCTTCCTGCAAGGATCCCGCGCAGCAGAAGTTCTGCAAGCTTGACGGCAATCATCAGCAGCAGTGCAGCGGTATCCAGGCGCCTGAAACCGGGCACCCATTTGTGCAAAGGCCGCAAGGCCGGATTCGTGATCGAGAGTATGGATTGTGAGAAAGGATTGTAGTAATCCGCATGGGTCAATCCCAGCAGCATGCGGATCATGAGGGCGTAGACATACAGGGTAAACAGGACATGGATCAAGAAATCAGCGATGCCAAGCAATGCATTCATGATTTATTCACCTTGTCCGGAAGTTACGGCATCTGTTTGGGCAGAAGGGACAGACCGGGAAAGCGACTGCGCCTTCTGTGCAGCCTGGGTAATGGCGGCACGAATGGTTTTTTTGACGTCACCTTGCTCGAGGACTTCAATGGCTGCTTCGGTGGTACCTCCCTTCGAAGTCACGGCACGGCGCAATGCATACGGATCCTGGTCACTTTTTTCAACCAGTTTAGCCGCACCCGCAGCGGTATGCACGGTCAACTGGCGTGCCTGGGCGGCCGTCAGCCCCAGTGACTGAGCGGCTTCCAGCATGGCTTCAATCAGGAAGAAAAAATAGGCCGGGCCACTGCCTGAAACTGCCGTTACTGCATCCAGAAGGGTTTCCTGCTGCAGCCAAAGCGTGGAGCCCACGCTTGCGAGGATGCCTTGCGCAAGGTCCCGTTGTATATCAGAAACCTCCGGACTGGCGTACAGGCCCGTGGTGCCTGAACGTACCAGGGCAGGCATGTTAGGCATGCAGCGCACGATGGGATATTTGTCCCCCAGCCAGGTGATGATATTCCGGATTGTCATGCCTGCAGCAATGGAAATGACCAGCGGACGTGACGATTGGCACTTGGCGGCTACTTCCCTGCAGGCAATATGTATTGCCTGCGGCTTGACTGCCAGCACGACGACCTGTGCAGGGTCCGGAGTCGATTTCGCCTGCTGGCGTATGTGGCATTTTGGAAAGAGTTGATCCAGCTTTGCACGCATGGCAGGATCAGTATCGATCACAGTGATCTGTCCGGATGGCCAGCCGCTGTCCAGCAAGCCCCCTACCAGGGCCTGCCCCATATTGCCGCCACCGAAAAAAACAATTTCCGGGTGTTCTGAACGTTGAGCCATTTATCCGGGTGTCCGTTTACCAAAAATCGCTGTGCCGACACGAACGATCGTCGCGCCTTCGGCAATCGCCGCCTCCAGGTCGCCGCTCATTCCCATCGACAATGTGTCGAGCCTGAACCCCGACTGGTTAAGCTGTTCCAGGAGTTTTCGAAGCTGTGCAAATCGCAGGCGCTGCTGAATAGTATCATTACTTGGCCGCGGGATGGCCATCAGACCGCGCAATTTAAGCTTGGGAAGTGTCTGGATAGCCGTTGCCAGGTTCTGCACCTGATCGGTTTGGACTCCGGATTTTGAACTTTCACGGTCGATGTTGACCTGAATGCAGGCCTGTATGGGGGGCAGGTGTGCCGGGCGCTGGGCGTTCAGGCGTTCGGCGACAACCAGACGCTCAATGCTGTGCACCCAGCTGAAATTCGCCGCAATCTGCCGGGTCTTGTTTTTCTGTATGGGTCCGATGAAATGCCAGCACAGGTTCCGGCCTTCCAGCCGGGTGATCTTCTCCAGGGCTTCCTGCAAATAGCTTTCACCGAAATCATGCTGGCATTCGCAGGCTGTGGCCGCGATTTCGTCAGCCGGTTTTTTCTTGCTGACAGCCAGCAGGCGTACGCTTCCAGGTGTACGCTTGTACCTGTTTTCCATCTGGAGGATCATGGCCCTGACCTCTGCAAGGCGTGTGCCCGTTCCTGAATTCACGGATGGCGCATCTCCTTGTTTGGTAGCACGACTGGAAATCCTGCTGCATGGCGGGCGTACCCGGAAATGTACTCCAGGCCCGTCAGGTGCGGGCAGGATGATGCGGCGGTATGGATGCCCACCTTCTGGTCAGAAAATATTGGCCGCATCGAATACCGGTCCCTCCACACACACCCGTTTCATCGCCACGACCCGGTTGTCCTCCATGTAGGGTACGACACAGCCGGCACAGCCGCCGACTGCACACGCCATGTATTCTTCCAGGCAAACCTGGCAGGGGAGTGCATGCCGTCTGCAAAATCCTGCAACGGCTTCAAGCATCCGGTTCGGGCCGCAGGCAAACACCTGTACGCCCTGCTGCACCTGCTGCACCAGGTTTACAAACCAGTTCTCAGCAAGTTCGTGTACATAGCCGGAATAGCAGCCTGGGTACCCCTTCAGGCTGGTCAGGCGTGAGGCAATCCCCCAGTCGTCCAGCAAAGGCATTGCTGCAATGACATCCTCCGGTATGTCTGGTACCAGTATTTTCGAAGGCCGGGTCGGGAAAGGGAAAGGAATTTCTGAACCCATGATCACGAGAGGATGCAGCCTTGTATTTACCCTGAGTGTTTCAGCCAGGAAAATCATTGGCGGGATGCCAACGCCACCGCCAAGCAGCAGCGGGTGCGTCGTGCGGTCATATAACGTGAAGGTGTTTCCAATGGGCCCCAGGCATTGCAGCGTATCGCCGGGTTTGCGCAGGGCCAGGTCAGCGCTTCCCTGTCCGACAGTTTTGTACAGGATATCAATGCAGCCTGTGGCCGGGTCACTGCGCATGATCGAGAATGGCCGCCGCATGGCCCGTTTCGGATCACATTGCAGGTGCACGAAGTTGCCGGGTAACGCATGCCGTGCACACTCGGGAGCATCCAGCCTGATGACAAACTGCTGGGCTGCCAGGAGATCGTGGTGGACAACGCCGGCGCACTCCTCGAAGATCGGATCACGATGTGTCTTCACGCCTGCAGGGCCTGGGGTATCTGTTTAACCGGTTTCGAGCTGAAAGACCGGTTTGCCACCCAGAATTGTATGCATCACACGGCCTTTGAGCCGATGGCCCAGCAGGGGTGTGTTTTTGCCGCGACTTTGCAGGGTTTCAATGCTCAGGGTCCAGTCCTGGTCAGGATCCACGACACAGGCATCCGCATGTGCACCCACAGACAGATTTCCGGCAGCAATCCCCAGGATCTCGGCAGGCTGTTGCGTGACACGGCGAACTGCTTCATTCAGGCTGATGATATTTTCATGCACCAACTGGAGAATTTTGGGCAGCAGGGTTTCAAGGGTGGAGCTTCCGGGTTCGGTGGACTGAAAGGGGGCCAGTTTGGCTTCGATCTCGTGGGGCTGGTGATCTGCACAGATGGCGCAGAGCGTGCCGTCGCGAACGCCCATGCGCAGGCCTTCACGATCCAGCTTCGTGCGATAGGGAGGCAAATTGTGGCATAGACCATCAAAATCCTGGATGTCCTGATCGGTCAGGAACAGGTGCAGAATGCTGGTATCGGCGGTCACCGGCAGCTTGTCATCCCGTGCCCGGGCAATCATGCTGACTGCGCGCTGTGTCGTGAGGCGACAGAAATGAGTGCGCACGTTGAGTTCCTCGATCAACGCAAGATGAACGGCCAGTGCAGCCGTTTCCGCCGCAGCGGGGATACCCGGAAGTCCCAGCCGCAGGCTGGTGAGTCCTTCATGCACGCATCCGTGATTGGCCAAATCGTGATCCAGGGGATAGGTGAAAACGGTCAAGGCCTGGCTGGAGGCATATTCCAGTGCACGGCGCAGTACCAGGGAGCTTTTGAGGGGGTGCAGGACATTTGTAACCCCTGCGCAGCCGGCCGCTTTCAGCGCAGCCATTTCACTCAGGTTTTCCCCTTTCAGGCCTTTTGTCAGTGCTCCGATTACGTGCACCCTGCAGTGGCCGCTGTCTTGTGAAAGCTGTTCGATCAGTTCGACCTGAGCAGGTGAATCCACGACCGGGCTCGTGGTCGGCAGGCAGGCCAGGCTGGTGATGCCTGCCGCCGCCGCGGCTTTTGTTTCTGTCCGTATGGTAGCCTTGTGCTCCTGTCCAGGCTGGCGCAGGCTGGCCGAGAGTTCAACCAGCCCGGGCAGGACCAGCTTGTTTGCTGCATTGATGGTGTGATCGGCTTCCCAGGCAACAGGCGGTTTGTTGACGGCTGCAATTTTCCCGTCTGCCATGAAGACATCCGCAACCTGGTCCATGTCATTTGCAGGATCGACGAGGTGGCCGTTCAGAATTTCAAGTTTCATGGCCAGCTCCGCGCTCGCCGGGGCTGATGGCGATCGATAAGATAGCCATGCGAACGGCGATCCCGTATTTCACCTGCTGCAAGATCATGGACTGGGGCCCGTCCGCAACTTCTGAGCTGATTTCCACACCCCTATTGATTGGGCCAGGGTGCATGACGATTGCGTCCGGACTGGCCAGTGCCAGGCGTTCAGGAGTCAGTCCGTACAGTTGAAAATACTCATGTTCGCTTGGGATGAAAGCCCCTTGCATGCGTTCTTTTTGCAGCCGCAGCATGATGATCACATCGACATCCCGCAACCCTTGCCAACAATTCTGGAATACCCGTACGCCCAGTTGCTCGACATTTGCAGGCAGCAGCGTGCGGGGTGCAATAACCCGGATTTCCCGGGTGTCCAGGATATTCAGTGCCTCAATCTGGGAACGGGCAACGCGTGAATGCAGGATGTCGCCGACGATGGCGACGCGCAATCTGGAAAAATCCTGGTGATGCTCGCGGATCGTGAAAACATCCAGCAAGGCCTGGGTCGGATGGGCATGTCGGCCGTCACCGGCATTGATGATGCTGACGTGGGGAGCGACATGTTTCGCAATGAAATCGGCGGCCCCGCTTTCCGGATGCCGGACGATAAAGGTATCCGTGTTCATCGCCTGAAGGCTGAACAGGGTATCCAGCAGGCTTTCACCTTTGACGGTTGCGGAGGTTGCAACGCTGATATTCAAAACATCGGCTGAAAGGCGCTTGGCGGCAAGCTCAAACGTAGTACGGGTTCGGGTACTGGGTTCAAAAAAAAGGTTTACTATGGTCTTGCCGCGCAGCAACGGCACTTTCTTTACAGTCTGACCGTCCACACTGGTGAATGATTTGGCGGTATCGAGAATATGGGTGAGTTCCTCGTGATTTAGTCTGGCGATGTCCAGGAAATGTCTCATGCGGGGTTCAGTCCACGATTTCCAGAACGATTGGGTCAGGACCACTGAGCTGTACATGCTGCCTGGTTTCCAGACTGAGTCTCACGCCTATGGCATCTGCCTGGATCGGCAATTCCCTGCCGCTTCTTTCCACCAGTATGGCCAGGCTGACGGATGCCGGGCGGCCATAATCGAAAATCTCGTTCAAAGCGGCCCGTACCGTGCGCCCGGTATACAGGACATCATCAATCAGGATGATGTGCCTGTCGGTGATGCTCAGCGGCAAATGAGAGGGTTTTACGGTGGGCTGGATGCCCTCTTGGCTGAAGTCGTCCCGGTAAAATGTGATATCGAGCACTCCGAGTTCATCCCTGATCTCCAGTATGTTCAAAAGCCGTTCGGCAACCCATACTCCACCTGTTCGTATGCCTACAAGCAGGGGCCGGGTAATGCCACGTTCGTTCATGAAGGCCCCTGTGTCGTGGCCTAGTTTGTCGATCAGTTGCTGAGCGTCCAGTTCAGTCATGCCGTACGAGAGGTAGTGCCAGGGTCTGCATGGCATGCAAACCAGGATTGCAGAATAATGGCTGCCGCTGTCTTGTCAACATCTGCCTTGCTGATTTTTTTTCGCCAGCCCTGGCTGCGCAGATCCCTGAGCACTTCATAGGCGCGTGCAGAAGTCCAGGATTCATCGACTGTCTCTACAGGCAATTGGTAGCGGGAGTGCAGGGCCTTGCAGAAATTCCGGATACGCTTCTTGATCAGGCCGTCATCTTGGGTGGCATGTTCAATGCGGCCTACAACCAGGGTATGGGGATCCCATTGCCGGATGATGTCATCGATCTTGTCCCAGGGAGTTCCAGATGTCGGGACGGTCAGGGTCGTCAACGGATTCGCTGTGCCGATACCGGGTACACCGATTGCAACCCCTATCCTGCATTTTCCGTAATCAAATCCGATCACGCTGGACATCGGCAGCAACCCGGCATGCGGCATGCAATTGCAGGTATATTCTTGAATGGACAGTCAGGCATGCCCGGCCTCGTTCGAGATCAGGTGCAGGTCAATTCCCAGTTTGCTGGCCGCTGTTTGCCAGCGTTTTTTGGCGGGTGTTTCGAACAGGATTTTGGGCTGGTAGGGGACCGTCAGCCAGGCATTTTCTGCAAGTTCCTGTTCCAGTTGCCCGGGACCCCAGCCGGCATACCCAAGTGCAACAATGGAGTTCTCAGGCCCGATGCCCCGGCCGATATCCAGTAGGATGTCTTCCGAAGTGGTCAGTTTCAGATCTTCATCGATTGTGTATGTGGATTTCCAGTCCCGGTCCGAATCGTGCAGGATGAACCCCCTGTTGGAATGCACGGGCCCTCCTGCATAAACGGGGTCACGGTTGGATGCCATCTGGTCGTCCGTGTCAACGTCCAGATAGCTGATCAGTTCTTCGATACACAGGGTAATGGGCTGATTCACTACAATGCCCATCGCACCGTGTCGATTGTGTTCGCAAAGCAGGGTCACGGTTCGTGAAAAATTCGGGTCATGCAGGGAAGGCATAGCGATAAGCAGGTGCTTGGTAAGATATTCTGACATGTCTTTATCCGCTACGTAACAGGATGTTTTCTCGAAACAGCCAGCTGTGTGTAGTCACCAATATACCGCAGTTGCTCTTCATTTTTCAGGAAATGATGGGTATGGAATGATGTTTGCGTAATTTTCCACCTCAATTCAGGGTGCATCAGGTCGTGGTTGATGGCCTAGCCTTTGTTCAATGGTGTCGAAAAGTATTGCTGCAATATTGAGACCGCACATTCTGTCCAGTTCACGTATTCCGGTCGGGCTTGTGATGTTGATTTCTGTCAAGAAGTCACCGATGACGTCGATCCCTGCAAAGTCGATCTGCATTGCAATCAGTTCCGGTCTGACCTGCTCACAAATCCACTTGTCCCGTTCTGTCAGGGCAGCAGACTTGGGGAGGCCACCTTTGTCCAGATTGGCGCGCAGTTCCCCTTGGACAGGAACCCTCACCAGGGCATACGGCACGGGTTTGCCGCCGATGAGCAGAATCCGTTTGTCGCCTTTTCTGTAATCTGCAATTAGTTTTTGTGCCATCACCGTTCGAGCACCGCACTGTGTCGCGGTTTCCAGAATGACATTTCGGTTCGGATCGTCATGCCAGATGCGAAATACAGAGTCGCCTGCCATACCGTCCAGAGGCTTGATCACGGTTTCCTCGTGTTCGTCGATAAAGTGCTCAAGTGCTTGCCTGTTGCGGCTGACGACAAAGGGTACGATACATTGTGCAAAGCGGGTTGCAGATAATTTTTCATTGGCATTACGTAAACTGAAAGGATGATTGACCACCAGTGTGCCCGCCTGCTGAACGCGCTCAAGCAGAAAGGTTGTAAAAATGTATTCCATGTCGAACGGCGGGTCCTTGCGCATCAGTATCACATCGAGTTCACTCAGGTCCCTGGTTACACAATCTCCCGGCTCGAACCAGTGTGCAGGATCGTCCTGTACCGTAATCCGGGTCGTGTGTCCCATCACAGCACTGTCTCGCAGAAAAAGGTCAGATGGCTGTAAATAGTGAATTTCCCAGGCACGACGCTGTGCTTCCAGCAGCATGGCGAACGTGCTGTCCTTGTGGACCTTGATGTCCTCTATGGGATCCATGACTACACCCAGTTTTACAGTCATTGCCAGTTCTGCCTCGTCTGTGCCGGGTGACTACAGGATACCACTCGGGGCTCGGGAGTGGAGGTCGTTCCTGCCCGCAGTTCCGCAGGGGTCCAGACAGGGAAAACAGTTTGCTGCCAGGCAGCAGGAGGGATGTTGGGAAATCGGGTCATGGGGGTGCAGGATAGCCGGGCCCATGACTGTGCTGCATGGACAAGTCCCCCCACAGCATTTGTGCGCCGAGGATTGCGGCCAGTGCGGCCGTTTCGGTGCGCAGTGTCCGCGGGCCCAGTGTGATGGCCTCAAAGCCTCTCTCCATTACTTGGTTGGTCTCGCAGCGTGTGAGGCCGCCTTCCGGGCCAATGACAAACCATGCTTTTTTCAGGGTTTCACAGCCGGACTGGGCCAGTGTTCGGCTGGATTGAATATCCAGAACAAACCCCCGTGCATCTTCACTTACAGGACTCATGTCGCTCAGATCCCTGATCTGATGCAGGATTGGAAGGGTTGCACGCCCGCATTGTTCACAGGCACTGATAATAACGTTTTGCCAGTGCGGTTGCCTGTTGACTCCGGACTTGCCAGAAAACCGTGTAACCGTGCGTTCGGTAATGACCGGATGGATTTCGGTCACACCTGCCTCGACGGTCTTCTGGACCGCGTAGTCCATGTGCGAAGATTTTGATACGCCAAGGACGAGGTGGGTTTCCAGCATGGATTCCTTCTTCGCACGGATCCGGTCGGTGATCAGGACTGTTGCCGATTTCCTGTGAAACGTTGCTGGCTGGCCCGGGTAGTCGTATCCGTCCCCATTGAACAGCACCAGCGGGGAGTGCTTGTTGATGCGCAGTACGGCAGTCGCATGATGACGGGTTTTGTCATCCAGTCTGACTTCTTCGTTTACCGCCAGCTTTTGGTTGACGTACAGACGGGTGGCCCGCATGGCAGCAAAGGCGGGTAGCCACCCGGTTCAGTACCGGTAGTAATCGGGTTTGTAGGGTCCGTTCACATTTACTCCGATATATTCGGACTGCTCAGCTGTGAGCTTCGTCAGTTTTACGCCGATCTTGTCCAGGTGTAGCCGTGCAACTTCTTCATCCAGTGTCTTGGGCAATACGTAAACCTTCTTTTCGTACCGGTCCGGATTTTTCCACAGTTCCATCTGTGCCAGCACTTGGTTTGTAAAGGAATTCGACATGACGAAGCTCGGATGACCCGTAGCACAGCCCAGGTTTACCAGACGGCCCTCTGCCAGAAGAATGATGCGCTTACCGTCCGGAAAGATGACGTGGTCGACCTGCGGTTTGATGTTCTCCCAAGGATACTGTTTTAGGCTTGCTACATCGATTTCGTTGTCAAAGTGCCCGATATTGCAGACAATGGCCTGGTCTTTCATGGCCCGCAGATGGTCATGTGTGATGACATGGTAGTTGCCGGTTGCTGTGACAAAAATGTCTGCAACGGAGACGACATCTTCCAAGGTAACGACACGGTAACCCGCCATGGCGGCCTGCAGTGCGCAAATGGGATCAATTTCCGTGATCAGGACATTTGCACCCAGGCTGCGCAGGGATTGCGCACTGCCTTTGCCGACATCTCCGAAGCCGAAGACGACGACTGTCTTTGCCGCAATCATTACGTCCGTCGCGCGTTTGATCCCGTCTACTAGTGATTCACGGCAACCGTAAAGGTTGTCAAACTTTGACTTGGTCACGGAATCATTCACATTGAATGCCGGGACCTTCAGTTCACCCTTTCTTTCCATTTCCAGCAGGCGGTGCACTCCGGTTGTGGTTTCTTCGGACAGTCCCCGTACGTTGTCCAGCAGTTCGGGAAAATTTTCATGCATGACCTTGGTCAGGTCACCGCCATCATCAAGAAGCATGTTGGGCTGCCAGCCGTCGGGTCCGCTGATGGTCTGATCGATGCACCACGTGTAGTCCTGTTCTGTTTCGCCTTTCCAGGCAAACACGGGAACACCCCGGGCAGCCATGGCCGCGGCGGCATGATCCTGTGTGGAAAATATGTTGCACGATGACCAGCGAACCTGCGCACCCAGTTCGATCAGGGTTTCGATCAGTACGGCTGTCTGCACCGTCATGTGCAGACAACCCGCAATTCGTGCCCCTGCGAGCGGTTTTTCATTTCCGTATTTTTTGCGCAGGGCCATCAGGCCCGGCATCTCGGTTTCAGCAATGGCGACTTCCTTTTGCCCCCAGTCTGCCAGGGCTAGGTCAGCGACCTTGAAATCCGGTTCTAGTTTCTCTGCAGGGTGTATATTCATGATCCTGTTGGGTCCCTTCGATAAATTTTTTGCATTATAGCATTGCGACTTTTCCTGCCCGTTCCTTGAGTTCATGGGCCCTGTCCGTACGTTCCCAGTGAAAACTGTCCTCGTTACGACCGAAATGGCCATAGGCTGCCGTAGCCTGGTAGATCGGATGCACCAGGTCCAGCATGGACAGGATTCCGTAGGGGGACAGGTTAAACATGTCCCGTACGATACCCTCGATCCTGTCATCGGCAATGGTTCCAGTACCGAATGTGTTGATCGAGACAGATGTCGGCTGCGCCACTCCGATGGCGTAGGAGATCTGGATTTCACAGCATTCCGCCAGGCCTGCTGCAACCACGTTCTTGGCGACGTAACGGCCTGCATACGCAGCCGATCGATCAACCTTTGACGGGTCTTTTCCTGAAAAGGCCCCGCCGCCATGGCGTGCCATCCCTCCATAGGTGTCGACAATGATCTTGCGCCCGGTAAGCCCGCAGTCCCCGACCGGGCCACCCGTCTCGAACCGGCCGGTCGGATTGATATGAAACTTCGTTTCAGGCGACAGCCACTTTTCCGGGAGGGTCGGTTTGATGATCAGCTCCCTGACGGCTTCATGCAAGTCTTTCTGCGAGACATCCGGGTCATGCTGGGTGGACAGTACCACGGCATCAATACGGGTCGGTTTCCCGTCCTCGTAGACAAACGTCACCTGGCTTTTGGCATCTGGACGCAACCAGGGCAGCTTGCCCGCTTTTCTGACTATGGACTGTTTGTGGACCAGGCGGTGTGCGTAGGTAATGGGGGCCGGCATGAGCACATCGGTTTCGTTGCAGGCGTAGCCAAACATCATGCCCTGATCCCCTGCGCCCTGCTCCTCTTTGTTTTCCCGATCGACTCCCTGCGCTATATCAGGTGACTGCTTGCCTAGCGCGTTGACTACTGCACAGGTGTGTCCGTCAAAACCGGCCCTGGAGTCGTCGTAACCGATCGTGTTGACCGTATCCCGTACGACAGGCTCAAGATCCATGTGTGCGGTCGTGGTGATTTCCCCTGCCAGCATGACCATGCCTGTCTTTACGAGTGTCTCGCATGCCACGCGTGCACGGGTGTCTTGTTTCAGTATGGCATCAAGCACGGCATCGGAAATCTGATCCGCCATTTTGTCCGGATGGCCTTCCGATACGGACTCGGAAGTGAATACGCGTGTTGCAGGCATGGGCTTCCCTGGTGATGGTACAAATCTGTTAATGGTTAACAGGTGCCTTGAATCGCGCTATTCTACGCAATTCAAGCACAAATGAAACACGCATTCCTGACTAAATGGCACTTACACCTTCCAATATGATGCCTTTGGGTACCCCGGCCCCGGATTTTTGCCTACCGGACACGGTCTCTGGCGATGAGTTGTGCCTGGCGGAAATTTGCGGGGAAGTGGCAACCGTTATCATGTTCATATGCAACCATTGCCCTTTCGTAAAGCATGTCCAGGGTGAGCTGGTCAAGCTGGGGCAAGAGTACCCTTCACGGGGGGGTGCACTGGTTGCCATCAGTTCCAATGATGCAGGCCAGTACCCCGAGGATTCGCCTGAAAACATGAAGTCCCTGGCCGTGTCCATGGGCTATGCCTTTCCTTATCTGTATGACGAGACCCAGCACGTTGCCAGGCTGTTCGATGCCGCCTGCACCCCTGATTTCTACGTCTTTGATCAGGCGCTGGAATGTGTATACCGCGGTCAGCTGGATGAATCGCGTCCTGGAAATGACATCCCTGTGACCGGCACGGATCTTCGTCGTGCCCTGGATGCCCTGCTTGAAGGCCGGACCGTTGATCCGGACCAGAAGCCGAGTGTCGGGTGTAACATCAAATGGAAGGCATAGTGCCTGCGGGGCGGCCAATGGCTGTCTTTTCCGTGTGGCACAGCCACTCAACGTGTTTTTGCACTTGTTCTTTGCTCAAAAAATTCATGTGTCGAACTGACAAGAACACAGGAGGGTCCCGTGAATGAAATTGCTGAGTACGTAAAATCCGCCGCATCATCAGAATCCTATGAGCCATTCATGCTCGAAAACAAGCAGGTGGGTGAGGTGCATTGGCTGACCCAGACCAACTCAAAGGGCCAGCCGACTTATTCCGGATTGTGGCGTTGTGAACCGATGACGTTTGAATATGAGTTTCCCGGAGATGAAATCTTCCAGGTGCTGCAAGGCAGTTTGCAGGTTGCACTTTCAGGAGGAGACACCGTCCATGTGCGGGAAGGGGATATCGTTGCCTTCAACAAGGGATTGAAATCAGTCTGGACCATCCTGAGTCCTTTCAAGAAGTTTTTTGTGATTTCCAATTGTTGACATCCGACAACTGGTGCACCATGAAAAGGTTCAGCTGAACAAGGGTCTCAGGCTGAATATTTCCGTGCACTGCATTTCCCGGTTCAGCCACCCATGAAACTACGGCGGATGGATGCCACAGTCAATCTGGCTGCCTATCCGCACCATGCCTGATGGGCCCTGCGATGGTTGTGCCAATTGAACAGTGGATTTTGATATGATGTGTGCCATGAATACCGACGCGAGAAGGTCGGAACACAAGGCGTCAACGGAGTTGAGAAAATGTGCCGCCACCTCCGTTCATTCAGGAAGCTTCACAAGACCGCGCTGGCACTCCTTGCAGGCGATGATGTGTTCAGTCATCGTCGGTTGCTTCACAGCCGCCTGCTCGTCCAAGTCTATCCTGCCGGTTTCCGAACCCTCCCCGAACCTGCCCGAAAAATTCACCGGGGACGTGGTTGTCGATGCCTATGAGCCCCTGGAGTGGTGGAAGACATTCAGCGACCCTGCACTCGATCGGGTCGTCGAAGCCGTACTTGCCTCGAACTTCGACCTCGCGGAGGCTGTAGCCCGCGTGGAGCAGGCCAGGGCTCGGGCGCGCATTGCGAATGCAGCCAGGTACCCCGTGCTGCAGCCATCTACAGGCGTCGAGGATGTCGATACGCCTACAAATTCGGGAGTTGGCGAGCAGATTGAGGAGATCGGTCTGAGTCCCGAGCTGAAAGAGCAGTTTGGTATCTCAGTGCCAGACCGGCTAGCCTTGACCACGTACTCCCTAAGTGCAAACTTTTCCTATGAAGCCGATTTCTGGGATCGAAACCGTAACAATGCCCGGGCGGCCGGTGCTCAGCATCTGGCTTCGGAGTGGGACTATAGGGCAGCCCGCATCGGGGTCGTTGCGGAAACCGTGCGTACCTACCTCGAGATTGCCTACCTTCGTCGTCAACTGCAGTTGTCGGACGAAATCGTGGAAATCTTGCAGGACCGTGAGAAGCTTACTGCAACCCGGTACCATCGCGGGCTGAACACAGCCCGTGACCTTTACACGGCGCGGTTGAAGCTGTGGAATTCGCAGGCTGAATTACCTGTAATCGAAGGGCAGCTGGCCGATGCTGAGGGACGCCTTTGGGTGCTGCTGGGGGGATACCATGCGGATCTGGCCGGCATGCTGCCCGATTCCCTGTCGCCGTCCGTGACACTCAATCCTGTGCCGGTGGGAATACCGGCCGACCTTTTGATCCAGCGGCCCGATGTGGGTGCAGCAAGACAGCGAATGGAAGCTGCCCGCTATGCGGTGGGGGCCCGACGCGCAGAACTCCGGCCCTCCTTGTCCCTGTCCGGTTCCATCGGGCTGCAAGGCTCGGAAACCCAGCAGTGGTTCGATGCGGCCCAGTGGTTCAAGAATTTGACCCTGAATCTGGTGGGCCCGGCATTCCAGGGTCAGCGGTTGCGCAATAACGTCACACTCGCTGAGACCCGGTGGAAAGAAGCCGTTTCCGCATACAAGCGTTCTGTCGTCTCTGCGGTCAATGAGGTGGAGGCTGTGCTGGCCAAGCTGGAAACCAACCGCCGCCGCTACGCCCTGCTGAGTTCCTCTGTCGAGGAGGCACGGGCCGAGGCAGCCTTTCAGGAACGGCGGTACAGGTCCGGAGTCGGGGATTATGATGATTTTCTGGCTGCCTCGGAGACCCTTACCAGTGTGAATTCCTCGCTCGTGGCAGCGGAGCGTGATCTGGGGTTTACGAGGCTCGCGCTGCACCGCGCTTTGGGCGGCATGTGGACCGTCTCTGAGCCGGATGCCACTCAAACTGACCATTCATCGCAGGCTGCGAGCCTGCAGGCCGTATCCTTGTCCACCGAGTAAATCAGCATGAGCAGACTAATGAGCAAACTGTTAGGCTATCTGGCTGCGGTAGTCATCCTCGCTGGCTCGGGGATGCTGGCAGTCTATCTTGTGTCACTGGCACCTGAACCGGAGCGCCGCGAGCAGCCGCCCCGGATCCCGTTTGTACAGTCGGCTCGGGTTGTGGCAGGTGTCGGTGCCATCCCTGTATACGGTGCCGGGACCGTGCGGCCCAGTGCGGAAATTGATATCACTGCGCAAGTCAGTGGCAGGATTGACTGGGTGAATCCGAGTTTCCACAGCGGTGGGCGAGTCAAGGCCGGCGAGGCGATCTTCCGCATTGAACAGGCGGATTACCTGTATCGCCTTCGCGAGGCTGAGGCCGATCTTGAAGAGCGCAAGGTAGCGCTCCTCGAGGCTCAGGAACAGGCCGCCGTGGCCCGCACAGAATACGAGCAGTATTCCGGGCGAAAACTTGAATCCGGAGCTACGGTCAATGAAGCGGGCCCCCTTGCTCTTCGGGAACCTCAACTGAAGGCGGCCCAAGCCGCACTGAAACGTGAACAAGCCCAGGTGGCTGAAGCCAAGCTGGCGCTTTCCAGAACGCGGGTGAAGGCACCTTTTGACGGCTATGTGCGCGAAGAGTCGGTGGATATCGGGCAATTCCTGACGGTCGGCCAGGCTGTCGGGCGGCTGTTTGCCGCTAATGCCGTCGAGGTGGTCGTACCCCTGTCGGATGCCAACACGGCCCTGATTCCGGGACTGTGGGAACTGCAGGCAGGCGCCACACGACGGGTGGATGCACGGGTGACGGCAAGGTATGCAGATGCACGCTATGTTTGGGACGGCTATGTGGACCGGGCCGAGGTGTCACTTGACAAGCAGACACGAACCATTGATGTGATTGTGCGAGTCCCCGAACCGTTTTCCGCAGGTACCATGGTGGACGGGGCCGGTCACCGCGACCACTTCCCCCCGCTTCTGGTGGGCAAGTTTGTGGAGGCAGAGATCCGGGGTCTTGCACCGGAGAGCTATTATCGGGTACCGCGTTTGGCCCTGCAGCCGGGCAACGAAATTTGGGTGATACGCGAAGACCAGAGGATCAGTATTGTTCCAGTACATGTCCTGCAGCGTGGTGATGATGAAATCTTTGTGACCGGTGCCCTCGCAAATGACCAGGCAGTTGTTATCGGCGGCATTCAGTTCGCCACTGAAGGCATGGTGGTACGTAGTCTGGACGCTGCTGAACAATGAGCCGAAAAGAAAGTAATCTGGGTGAACCGGGCGGCCCGATCGCCTATATGGCGAGTAACAGCGTCGCTGCCAATCTGTTCATGTTCGCCATACTGGCAGCAGGTCTGGTGGCGTTGACTGGTCTGGAGCGGGAAGCTTGGCCTACGCTACCCTTCAACACCATCGAAGTTTCCATGGCCTACCCCGGTGCCACGCCAGAGGAAGTGGAAGAGTCGATCGTCGTCAAGATCGAGGAGCAGGTCAACTCGCTGGATGACGTTAAGGTAGTCAAGTCAATAGCGGCCCCGGGGATGGCATCGATCAGAATCGAACTGAAATCTGGTTCGGATATGGGTCGTGCGCTGGATGATATCAAATCGGCAGTCGGGCGCATCCAGTCCTTCCCGGCTGGCGCCGAGCGTCCCGAGTTCAGGGAGATGACCAACCGGCAGAGCGTGATCCGTCTTGTTGTCTATGGCGATGTCTCCGAACGTTCACTCAAGGAATTGGCGCACCGGGTCGAGGATGAACTCGCTTCGCTTCCCTCCGTGTCAGCAGTCGAAACCAGCGGTGTGCGGGAATACGAGATTTCCATTGAAGTGCCGCAATACCGCCTGCGTGCCTTGGGGCTTACCCTGGCTGACATTGCGAATACGATTCGCCATGGCTCCCTTGACCTGTCAGCAGGCAGCATCGAAACCCGGGATGCCCAGGTGCGCGTGCGCACTCTCGGACAGCGCTACGATCAACAGGATTTCGAGGAAATCGTCGTTCTTAGCCGCAGCGATGGCACGGTCGTGCGTCTGGGCGAAATTGCCGTGGTTCACGATGGTTTTCGGGACACAGACCTGATCATCAGGCACCAGAACCAGCCTGGTGCCTTTGTCGAGGTCTACCGGTCTGACGGTGAACAGGTGATGGATGTTGCAACGGCTGTGCAGGAACACATTGCCAGCGTGATAGCTCCATCCCTTCCTGACGGTGTGGGAGTGACTATCTGGAATGACGAATCCCAGACTTATGCGGAACGCGTCGACCTTCTAGTCAAGAATGGTTCCCTGGGCTTGTTGCTGGTATTCATCGCGCTGGTCCTGTTTCTCGAGATTCGGCTCGCCGTATGGGTGGCCGCAGGCTTGGCTGTCTCGGGAATCGGCGCCTTGGCCGTCATGCTGACGCTCGACATTGCGATCAATACCATCTCCCTGTTTGCATTCGTCCTTGCTATTGGAATCGTTGTCGACGATGCCATTGTCGTAGCTGAACATATTCACTATGAACGCAAGCGGGGCACACCGGGTGTTGTGGCGGCGATCCGCGGAGCACGGCGGATCAAGGTACCTTTGACGTTCGCCGTCCTCACTTCGGTCGCTGCATTCACCCCATTGCTCTTCATTCCAGGAGGCATCGGGGAAATTTGGGGCGCATTGCCGGTCATCATCATTGGTATGCTGCTGATTTCTCTGGTCGAATCGTTGCTGATCTTGCCCAACCACCTGTCCCATCTGCATGGTCCGGACTGGGTTCCAGCCAATTTTGCCGACCGGTTCTTTACACGGATCCAGAACTTTGTCGACCGCATGTTGAACAGGTTTGTGGACGGCCCTCTGGATCGCGGGTTGCGGTTTGCGACGGCTCAGCCCGTGGTGACGATCTCTGCTGCCATTGGAATGCTCATCATCAGCATCTCCCTGTTGCCAGCTGGCATTGTCAAAACAACTTTTGCTGATGTGGTGGAGGGCGACTTCGTGACAGCCAGTCTCGAGATGCCTGATGGGACAACTGCACAGCGGACATACGAGGTAGCGAGGGAATTGCAGGCGGCCGGGCACCGGGTCATAGAACGATTTTCGCATGACCGGCCCGAGGATGCGCCTCCATTGCTCTCCGGGGTTACCGTGACGATTGGCCAGGGCCCTCGTGTCGAGGGAGGGGGGTTAGTGCCCGAACCTACCCTGAATCCGGAAGCCAATATTGCTACCATCGAGTTCAAGCTGCTGAGCGCGCAGCAGCGTCAAATTTCTACCAAGGCGGTAGTGGATGCATGGCGGGACGAGGTGGGAATCCTGCCCTATGTTCGGGGTGTCACCTTCAGCGGCGAGATTATTGATCTGGGTAACCCCATTGAGGCCGTACTCTCGCATCCGGATCCGGAGCGCCTCGTCCAAGTTGCAAGCTCCGTGGTCAATAGCCTGCGCGGATTGGAGGGAGTCTTTGACGTACGGTCCGATCACTCGCCGGGTGTCAAGGAGATTCAACTGGAGTTGAGGCCTGAAGCACGCACACTCGGACTTACGCTTGAGGGAATGGCTCAACAGGCACGCTCAGCATTCTTCGGCGCCGAGGCCTTGCGGGTGCAGCGAGGGCGGGAAGAGGTACGGGTTTATGTGCGCCTACCAGAGGATGAGCGCAATGCTATTACCGATGTCGAAAGGTATCTGATCCGTACGCCAAGCGGGGCCGAGGTACCACTAAGCCAGATAGCTCAGTTGAAATCGGGCGTTTCGCCGCCGGCAGTCCGGCGCAAGGATGGACAGCGAGTCGTCACGGTCACGGCGGATGTGGACCAGACTGTGATTTCCGGCGGGGAAGCCAATGGCATTTTGAAGGACTCGATTCTTGCGAAACTCTCGTCGGCTTTTCCCGATCTGACGTATACGTTCGGAGGCGAACAACAGCAGCAAATGGAGTCCCTGGACTCGCTGAAGCGGGGTTTCGTGCTCGCGTTGCTCACGATTTTTGCGTTGCTGGCCATTCCCCTGCGCTCCTATACCAAACCGTTTATCATTATGGCCGTGATTCCGTTTGGGCTCATTGGCGCGATCATGGGTCACTGGGTCTTGGGTATTGCCATGAGTGCTGCATCCTTTATGGGAATCTTTGGCCTGAGCGGCGTAGTTGTGAACGACTCCTTGGTTATGATCGATTTTATTGACCAGCGACTCGACGAGGGTGCCCCTGCGCGAAACGCGATCATTGAGGGCGCCAAAGGGCGTTTTCGTCCAATTTTTCTCACCTCCGTGACCACATTCCTTGGCTTCACGCCTCTCATTCTTGAGCGTGCCATTCAAGCACAGTTCCTAGTTCCTTTTGCCGCATCGCTCGGTTTCGGTATTATGATCACCACGGCCATACTCATGATGGTCATCCCCGCACTGATGGCGATCCATCTGCGCAAAAAAATACGACGTGGTGAGGACAGCGTTCCTGCCCCCTCCACACCTGTTCATACAGCAGGTTGATCGCTCCCGCATAAGCTTTTGCAGCTATGAAAGGCCAGCCACAAGCGGGTCTGTCTGCTAGCCATAGATAATCGAGGACTCTGGTTCCTTAACAACACCTTGATCATACAGGGTGGCAATCATATACTCGAGTGGTCTTATCGTGTATAAGTAGCGGGGGGAAAGTTACAGTGGATTATCCTGTGTCTTTGCGAACGTGGCCGGAGTGTGGACCTGCATGTGGTTTGCAGCGTCACGTGTCATCGTCAAGCTCCATGTCCAGTAGCGCAAGACAGCCCAATCTTTACTTGAGTCCTGCTTATCCTGTTTCTATACATTACATTCGTACTTGACTGAGTAATAGTAAATTACTAGTCAATTCATTATAGTAAGCCTACAGCCATTGCTATGGAACCATGTTTTTGGGCACCATGAATATGGTTAGTTGACCACTAGGCAAGGTGCGTTGGCCAAACTACAAGCTATCCGGTGAAAAATGCAGGCAAGTCAAACTGAGTGCAATGATCTTTCCTTGCTTTTCCCGTTTCCCGAAGGCTGGTACTTCGTAGCCAGCCGTCAGGCCATACTGAAAGAAAACCACATTCAAAAGACTTGGCTGGGTGTACAGATTGTAGCCTGGAGCGATGATGAGGGACGCATCTGCGTGGCCGAGTCGGTATGTCCGCATATGGGCTCGGACCTGGGGCCTGCTGCCGGAGGCCAGGTACGAAACGGCTGTCTTGTCTGTCCATTTCACGGCTTTGAATACGATACAAGCGGCCAATGTGTGGCCACTCCCTTTGCCCCTGCACCCCGGTCCGCTAAACTGAAGGTGTTTGAGACACGGGAACTTCTAGGCCTTGTCTTTGCTTGGTGGGGAAGCAATGGACGGTCCTCACAGTGGAACCTTCCAGAGGATCCACCAACTGGACCCGACTGGGGCGAACTGGAGTTCCGGGCCATGCAGTTTCCTGGTCATCCCCAGGAAACTACCGAGAACGCCGTAGATCTGGTACACTTGAGGTATGTGCATGGCTACAACAATGTCAGCCGGACAGCACCGGTGTCCGTGAACAGTACCTGCCTTAAAAGTTGTTTCGACTTCAGACGAACCCAGACTATCGCAGGAATGATGAGCTTTCAGTTTGATGTTTCCGCAGTGACCTACGTTTTCGGGCTGGGCTACTCATTCGTGCAGATTTACGAGCGTTCCTTGGGGATGGATTCGCGTTTGTGGGTGCTTGCAACCCCTGTTGATGGAAGGCTCATCGACTTGGTTCTGGTCGGGCAGTTACGGGAAATGCGTAAACCGAAGCGGCCGGTCATCGGTATGCGGTTCATTCCTTTGAACCTGCGTACCAAAATCATGGGCAAAATCATTGCGTCTGTGCAAAAGCGGGATGTTTTACAGGATGTGGCGATATGGAGCCGGAAACGATATCGGCCCCACCCGAGACTGTGCCGGTCAGATGGTGAGATTGCAGTGTATCGGCGCTATTGCCAACAGTTCTATCCGGACCTCGACAGCGGTCAGGACTTGCAAGAACTTCGATCAGTTCGAGTATCGTGACGCTGGCGATACCGTGTGTAGTTCCGGCAAAGGTCCCAAGTTTCCAATTGCGGGTATGAATCATGAGATTTGCTGAAGAAGTACTCCTGTTGTTGCTCGACGAGAAAACAGGCTATTTCATTCCCATCCCGGAGTGGAAAATGTCATGCGTGCTCGCAGGCAGCGTTCTGATAGACCTCTCGCTGGAGAACCGTGTTGATTCGGACCTGGAAACACTCACTCTGCTTGATCCGACTCCAACCGGTGATGAACTTTTGGATCCTGTGCTGGAGGAAATCGCACAGGAGACCCAGGTACATTCCCCGCAATACTGGGTAGAGCGAATTGCGCGGCGCTCGGATGAGATCAGTACTATGGCGCTTGACCGCTTGACCAAACTGGGCATACTCAACGCCGATTCCGGCGGATTCTGGTCCCTGTCCAGCAGGGTCGCCCATTCAAGGCGCTATCCCACAGTTGACGGCAAGACCGGAGAAGAGATCAAAAGCCGAATCATGCGGGCTCTGCTGGACGATGAGATTCCGGACCCCCGCGACTTCGCCATCATCGGCCTTATGAATAGTTGTGGCGGAATACGTGCCATGCTTGAGCCCGAGGAATACGAGCTTGCCGAGGAGCGAATCGAACTCTTCAGCGGACTGGATCTGATTGGACGGACTATCGGGGCTGCGGTGCGCAGTTCCTATCAGCCCCCTGCAAGTATCCGCTCCGTACAGCGCCCCTCATTGCCAGTCGCAGGGCTTTTCAGCTTCCTTTTATCGCGAACATTCCGTTCCGGAAACATACCGAAGTTCATGGCCGAGAAAAGCAAGGAGTTGGGGCCAGTTTTCCAGATCAATGCTCCTGGCCGTAAACTGGTAGTGTTGGCCAGTGCGGAAATGAATCGCTGGGTTGGCCACAAGGGCAGGCTTTATCTGCGAACTCGGGATTACCTGGAAGGATTTCAAAAGGAGTGGGGCACTTCGCGGTCCATTGCCAGCTTGGACGGGGCAGACCACTTCCGCATGCGCAAAGCGGTACAGGCAGGCAATTCCCGTGCTGTCGTCGAGGACCGGGTGGGTGAAGTGCTGGCACTGGGCAGGCGCACATTTGCCAGCTGGGAAATCGGGAAAGTCGTACCTGGAGAGATGAGTTGCCAGCGACTGGTTGGTGAACAGATTTCACAGTTGAGTGTAAGCGTTGAACCTTCCGAAATACTCGACGATCTCCTTAAATTCGAATACCGGGCATTACTGGTCCATCTGTATCGTTTGATGCCTCGTTTCATGCTGCGCACGCCGGCCATGAAGCGGGCTCATGCACGTGTTCTGGAGCTTTATGCCCAGATTCATGCATCTCACACGCCTGCGCAACGGGAGGGCAAGCGAAGGGATCTGGTCGATGACCTGATGGCGTTACACCAGTCAGACCCCCAGTTCCTGCCAGAGACCGATTTGGGATTCTCGTTCATCGCCCCGATCATCGCTGGACACTACCTGGGAAGTGCAATGTCTTTCGCAATCTATGAATTGCTGAAAAACCCCGATTTGCTGGATCGAATTACCGCCGAGGCTGACGCGCTGTTTGCAGATCGAGACCCGGTTGGTGCAGACCTCAACCAGTCAGCCTTCGACGTAACCCGCCGGTTTGTCATGGAGACACTGCGGCTGTATCCGGTAGTACCTATACACTTGCGCACTGCCATGAACGCGTTCGAGGTCGAGGGTATGGAAATACCGGCCTACAGTACCGTTCTGGCCGCCTTTTCTTCAGTTCATTATGACGAGAAGCATTTCAAGGATCCTGATACTTTTGATATTGACAGGTATGCACCGCCCCGGAACGAACACAGGCAGGCCAGCGGTGTATATGTGCCTTTTGGCGTCGGGACACACATGTGCGGGGGAGCACGCTGGACCGAGCTGCAAATGGCCGTAAATCTGCTATTGATCGCCCGTCACCTTGAGCTGGAGATGGTTCCAGCGGATTACAAGCTGAAAATCAATCCGCTGCCTAAACTCAGTCCGAACAGGAAGTTCAGGTTCCGTGTAGCGCGACATCGGTATCCCATCGATAAGGCAGTGACAGCGGCAGCCTAAACAGAAGCGGAAAACTTTTGGCTTTTGCCAATCTGCAGTCCTTTTTGGCACCTGGTTTCGTTTCGGGGCATTCAGGCTGTCGTGACAATACTCCCCCGTCACAAAATGAGCGACCCCATATATTCTGAAACAATGCCTGATGAATCCATCTGAATGAATTCCGGGTCAGGGGTAAAGAGCAAATCATGCAACCGGATCTTTTCCGGGCTTTCGTCCCTGTGATGGGGGGTATGGGCGTTGTTTCACCGAAAGAAACGGGCAAGAATACCCACAATCGATTTTGGAGACTGGGAGGGTTTACAATGAAGAAGTTACTTTTGGGGATACTTTTCAGCCTGTGCCTGACGGGGACAGGCGGTGCACGGGCTGGTGAAGCCGGTTCGGTCGAGGCCGTTGTCGGTCAGCATATGGTGGCGCAGGCAATGTTGGCTGCTCACTATGTCGCTGCTGCACTTAAGGCGGGCATGAGTGCCGGTGAGATCAACTCGGTACTGTCGGAGATTGTCGACCGGACCGTGATCGGTGAATTCTGGATCAGCGATGAATCCGGCCGGATTGAATTTTCGAGTGCCCCGGCACAGGGTTTCGCCTTCCCGATGGACCCTGCATCGGATGCCCAGGCTGCACCGTTTGCACGCCTGATCACCGGTGAGGCCGCAGTGGTCGAACAGGGGGTCCAGCCTCGAGACCTGGACGGTGCACGGTTCAAGTATGTGGGTGTTGCAGGTGTGGATGGACAGCGTATCGTCCAGGTAGGCCTGCCGGCGAGCGCTTTCGAATAACCCACCTCTCGAATGCCGGGGATCTCGGGCTGGGATTCCCAAGATATGTGCCTGTCCCCAGGGAAAGGCAGCAGATTCCCGGCAGTGAAAGAAATGGCTCCGGCTCCCATGCGGGCAGCCGTGAGGCAGGAGTCCTGTAATCACCGGTTCATGCTTGATTTTGCTCGATGCTGATCCGGTATAACAAATAGTTGCCCTTCCGGGACAACTATTCCACAATAGCGCCCCCCCGTAGATGGGATTACAGGGTTCTGTGGCAAGCAGAGCCTTTCTGTTTGAGATATATGCGTTAACCGGAGCAGTTTTGGTCAATACCTGGCTAGGTGGACTGGCAGGAATCTTCTAGATGGAAAATCGTCGGGAACTAGCGAATGCGATTCGTGCGCTGAGCATGGATGCCGTACAGTGCGCGAATTCCGGCCACCCCGGCATGCCAATGGGCATGGCCGATATTGCAGAAGTGCTGTGGAATGATTATCTGAAGCACAACCCGAAAGATCCACTGTGGCCGGATCGAGACCGCTTCGTACTGTCAAACGGCCACGGCTCCATGCTGCTGTATTCGTTGTTGCATCTGGCAGGATATGACGTTTCCATGGAAGAGATCCGAAACTTCCGGCAGTTGCATTCGAGGACCCCGGGTCATCCGGAGTACGGGGATACTCCGGGTGTGGAAACAACAACCGGTCCCCTCGGGCAGGGTCTGGCAAATGCTGTTGGGATGGCCTTGGCTGAGAAGATCCTGGCCGCGACATTCAATCGGGGCGGCTTGGATATTGTGAACCACTACACGTATGTGTTTGCTGGAGACGGCTGCCTGATGGAAGGTATATCGCATGAGGTGTGTTCACTTGCGGGCACACTTGGGCTTGGCAAGCTGATCATGTTTTATGATGACAACGGGATCTCCATAGACGGAGAGGTCAGGGGCTGGTTTACCGACGATACGCCGATGCGTTTCCAGTCCTATGGATGGCATGTCATTGCAGGCGTAGATGGACATGATGCGGTGCAAATCAAGGATGCCATCGAGGACGCCAGACGCGCGAAGGACCGCCCGACCCTGATAGGTTGCAAGACCGTGATTGGCTGGGGTGCGCCGAACAAGCAGGGTACGGCGGCGACGCATGGCGCCCCCCTGGGAGAACAGGAAATCGGACAGGCACGTGCCAGAATCAGCTGGCAGCATGAGCCGTTCCAGATACCGGAATCTGTGTACAGCAAGTGGGATGCGACGGAGAAGGGCAGGTCCCAGCAGTTGCAGTGGGATGAGAAATTCAGGCAGTACCAGCAGCAGCATCCACAACTCGCTGCTGAATTTTCAAGAAGAATGCAGGGAGCCCTGCCGCCGGACTGGGTCGTGGAGTCTGCAGAGGTGATCAGGAAGGCCGTTGCGGAAGAAAAAACGGTTGCCACGCGCAAGGCTTCGGAGCTTGCACTGGATGGGTACGCAAGTCTTCTTCCCGAGATCATCGGGGGATCGGCAGATTTGACCGGCTCCAATAACACTTGGTGGTCTGGCTCTGCAGCCGTAAGTGCCGGGCATGAACCAGGGAATTATATTTATTACGGTGTACGGGAATTCGGAATGTCGGCGATCAATTCCGGACTTGCCCTGCATGGAGGGTTCATCCCCTACGGCGCCACCTTTCTTGTTTTTTCGGAATATGCGCGCAATGCCCTGCGCATGGCGGCCTTGATGGGTCTGAGGAACATTTTTATCTACACCCATGATTCGGTGGGTCTGGGAGAGGACGGTCCGACCCACCAGGCTGTCGAGCAACTGGCAACCCTTCGATATATCCCGAACATGTCAGTGTGGCGTGCTGCCGATACGGTAGAATCTGCGGTGGCATGGAAATATGCAATTGAACGTGAGACCGGGCCGACATGCCTGGTTTTTTCACGTCAAAGCCTGCCTTTCATACCACGCAGTGAAGAACAGGTTGCCGGAATTGCCCGGGGTGGATACGTGCTGCTTGATTGTGCGGCAACCCCGGAGCTCATATTGATTGCCACGGGGTCTGAAGTGGGCATTGCCCTGCAGGCTGCCAGGGAGCTGAATGCTCAGGGCAGGCAGGTACGTTTGGTTTCCATGCCGAGTACAGATGCATTCGATGTCCAGGACGATGTTTACAAGGATTCCGTCCTGCCCGTCCATGTCAGAAAACGCTTGGCCATCGAAGCTGGGGTACCGGATTACTGGCTGAAGTATGTGGGTTTTGAGGGAGACACAATGGGGATCTCCACTTTCGGGATGTCTGCACCCGGGCACGCCGTGATGCAGCATTTCGGATTTACCAGTGAACACATCGTCAGGCGTGCCCTGGAAATGCTTGACTAGCTGAACACATTTGTTTTTGAGAGCACTACGGAGAAAGTGATGACTATACGAGTTGCAATTAATGGGTATGGACGAATCGGCAGGAATATCATGCGTGCCATCTATGAGTCGGGGCGCAATACAGAAATACAGGTGATTGCAATCAATGACCTCGGAGATGCAGATACCAATGCATACCTGACCCGGTTCGATACGGCACACGGGAGGTTCAGTGGAACCGTTGAGGTGGATGGCGAGTACATGGTGATCAACGGGGACCGTATCCGCGTGTGTGCCGAGCGGGACCCTGCCCGGCTCCCGTGGGGTGAACTGGGCATTGATGTCGTGCACGAGAGCACAGGATTTTTCGCCAGCAAGGAGAAGGCGTCGGCGCATCTTGCGGCCGGGGCCAAAAAAGTCATCATTTCCGCACCGGGCGGCAAGGATGTGGATGCCACGGTCGTATTCGGTGTCAATCATGACATTCTGAGTGCGCGTGACACGGTCATTTCAAATGCCTCATGCACCACCAACTGTCTGGCGCCGATGGTCAAGCCACTGCACGAGGCTATCGGTTTGGAAAACGGGGTAATGACGACAGTCCATGCCTATACCAATGATCAGGTTCTGACCGACGTGTATCACAGTGATCTGCGGCGTGCACGCTCGGCTACCATGTCAATGATTCCCACCAAAACGGGAGCAGCATCAGCCGTGGGGCTGGTACTGCCCGAGTTGAATGGCAAGCTGGACGGTTTTGCAATTCGTGTACCGACCGTCAATGTATCGCTGGTGGACCTGACCTTCCTGGCAGCACGTGACACGAGCGTCGAGGAAGTGAATTCCGTGATGCAGGATGCGGCCGATGGGCATGTGCTGGAGTATGTGAACGCACCTTTGGTCTCAGTGGATTTCAATCACGATCCCCGTTCATCCAACTTTGATGCATCCATGACCAAGGTCATGGGTGGCCGTACTGTGAAAGTCTGTTCCTGGTATGACAATGAGTGGGGGTTTTCCAATCGCATGCTGGACACTACACTCGCCCTTATGAATGCAAAGTGACAGGCGCTCGCCTGCCTACCGGATGTTTGCAGTACGAGATTGACTGGACTGGGCATGTCAGTACTGAACATGACCGATCTTGATCTTGCAGATCAGCGTGTGCTGATTCGGGAAGACTTTAATGTGCCGGTAAAGGATGGCCTGGTGACCAGCGCGAAACGCATCAAGGCCGCACTGCCCACGATTCATCTGGCTCTTGAGCGGGGTGCAAAGGTCATTTTGCTTTCCCATCGTGGTCGGCCTGTTGAAGGCCGGCACGATCAGGATCTCTCCCTGTTACCGGTTGCTGAATATCTTGAAAGCCATTGCCACTTGGATGTGCGGCTTGAAAAAAACTGGCTGGACGGAATCGATGTCAAGGCAGGCGAAGTGGTAATGTGTGAAAATGTACGTTTTCAGGCAGGTGAACAAGGCAACGACGAGCACCTCTCGAAAAAAATGGCCGCCCTATGTGACATCTACGTAATGGATGCGTTTGGTACAGCACACCGGTCACAGGCTTCGACCTGCGGAGTGGCAAGACATGCTCCCGTGGCTTGTGCGGGTCCGCTGTTGGTGAAAGAGCTGGATATGCTGGATCGTTCATTGACCGAACCGGCCCGGCCCATGGTGGGAATCGTCGGGGGCTCCAAGGTTTCGACAAAGTTAACGATCCTGAAATCTTTGCTGGATAAAGTGGATCAGCTGGTTGTGGGCGGCGGCATTGCCAATACCTTTCTGGCTGCGGCTGGCAAGCCGGTTGGCAAGTCGCTGTATGAAAAAGACCTGCTGGGTATCGCAGGGGACTTGTTGCGGGAAAGCAGCCTTCGGAATACGGATATCCCGCTGCCAACGGATGTAGTGTGTGCGACCGGAGTTTCAGATACGGCAATAGCTACCATCAAGGGTGTGGATGACGTCGAGGAAGAGGATATGATTCTGGATATCGGTCCGGATACTTCGAAAAGATTGGCTGATTACCTGTCTGATGCAGGTACGATCATATGGAATGGACCGCTCGGGATGTTTGAACTGGACGCCTTTTCACGGGGCACGGAAGCTGTGGCCAGAGCCGTAGCGGACAGTCCTGCCTTTTCCATTGCAGGCGGGGGCGATACACTGGCTGCAGTGGACCGGTTTGATCTGGAGGATCAGATTTCATATATCTCGACGGGAGGCGGGGCATTTCTGGAATACCTGGAAGGAAAGACCCTGCCTGCAGTTGACATGCTGGAGCACAGATCTCGTAGTTAGGTATGCCAAATGCTCGATACAGTGTATTTCAAGCAGGGAAATCCGGCAGGTATGCAACAGATGACTGCCTGCAGGCCTGTCATGAGGCATTAGAATGGGGGCACTGACTGAAACCCGTGACCGGAAGACAATTTTCCGGCATACCAAGATCATAGCAACCCTGGGGCCTGCCACAGACAGTGACGAGGTCATGGAGAAACTGATCGATGTGGGCATTGACCTCGTGCGGTTGAATTTCTCACACAGCACCTATGAAGACAATGCATGGCGCATAAAAAACCTGCGCAGACTCAGCAAGGAAAAGCACCATGAGGTGGGTGTGATTGGCGATTTGCAGGGTGCAAAAATCAGGATCGGGGCTTTTCGCGACGGGCAAATTGAACTGAATACCGGTGAATCGTTCTGCATTGACACGAACCTGTCCTTGGAGGATGGTGACCAGACTGCGGTGGGGGTGACCTACGAGAACTTGGCCAGGGATGTAAACACTGGAGACACCCTGCTGGTGGATGACGGGAGAATCGTGCTGGAGGTCACAGAAGTTTCGCAGGGCAGAATATACAGTGAAGTCATCATGGGTGGGGAGCTCGTCAGCAGCAAAGGAGTCAATCGCAAGGGAGGCGGTCTGGCTGCTGCCGCCCTTACGGACAAGGACCGGCAGGATATTCGCGACGCAGTGAAACTGGATATTGATTATCTGGCGGTTTCGTTCCCCTGTTCGGCTGAAGACATCAGGCTGGCACGGGAACTGTTCGTGGAAGCTGGAGGTGACGGAGGAATCATTGCCAAGATCGAACGGACAGAAGCCCTGGATACTATCGATCAAATCCTGGAGGAATGTGATGCCATCATGATTGGTCGGGGAGACCTCGGGGTTGAAATCGGGGATGCCGAAGTACCGGGTCTGCAGAAATTGTTGATTGACAGGGCTCATGCCAAAAATTGTACTGCCATCACGGCAACGCAGATGATGGAGTCGATGACGTACAGCCCTATCCCGACCCGTGCGGAAGTCTCGGATGTTGCGAATGCGGTACTGGATGGAACGGATGCTGTAATGCTGTCGGGTGAAACTGCCATTGGCAAGTACCCGGTAGAGGCTGTGAAAGCCATGCACCGTACCTGCATGGCGTCGGAAAGAAGGGTGCACAACACCGTATCCGACTATCGGCAGGACATGCAATGCGGCAGGGTCGATGAAGCCATTGCCATGTCAGCAATGTATGCCGCGAATCATCTTGGCGTTGCTGCCATCGCTGCACTGACTGAATCAGGGTCCACGGTGCTGTGGATGTCCCGAATCAACTCCGCAATTCCGATCTATGCGTTGACCCGGCATGAAAAAACCCTGCGCAGGGTAACCTTGTATAAAGGAGTCTATCCGGCACCGATGGAAACAGTGAGCCGGTCCCATGCCGAGGTCAACAAGGATGCGATTGATGTATTGCTTCGCTGCCGTGTCGTGTATGAAAACGATCTTGTGATCATTACCAAAGGGGACCTGATCGGTGTTGACGGAGGAACCAATGCGTTGAAAATTGTTCGTGTCGGGCACCTGATTGAGCCGGAATAATCCATCCTTTCTACCCCAGAACTGTTACCTGTTACCAGAATGTACGAGCATCAGGAGAAATCGTATGAATATAGAAGAACTCAATAAGATCGCACGTGCCATGGTGGCGCCCGGGCGAGGAATTCTTGCCATGGATGAAAGCCATCCCACCTGTAACAAGCGCTTTGAGAAGCTTGGAATTCCCACCACAGAACCCATGCGCCGGGCCTATCGCGATATGCTGGTAACCTCCCCTGGACTGTCTGACTTTATCAGTGGGGCAATTTTGTTCGATGAAACTATCCGGCAAAATACCTTGGGTGACATACCTTTTGCGGCACACCTGGGCAATCTTGGCATCATTCCCGGCATCAAGGTCGATGCGGGGGCCAAGCCCCTGGCCGGACACGAAGCCGAAAAGGTGACACACGGCCTGGATGGGTTGCGGGAGCGGTGTGCAGAATATTATGAACTGGGTGCCCGGTTTTCCAAATGGCGTGCAGTCATCACGATTGGACCCGGCCTCCCCAGCTGGGCATGCATCGAGGCCAATGCCCATGCGCTGGCCCGGTACGCCCGACTGAGCCAGGAAGCCGGACTGGTTCCAATCGTTGAGCCGGAAGTGCTGATGGATGGCGATCACACGATCGAACACTGCTACTCCGTGACAGAACTTACGCAGCGAATTGTCTTTCACCAGCTTAAAAACCAAGGTGTGGCACTTGAAGGCATGATCCTCAAGCCCAGCATGGTCATCTCCGGTGCATCCGCCAACTCTCGTGCAGATGCCAAAACCGTGGCTGAACAGACCGTGCGTTGTTTACTGAATACCGTGCCTGCGGCAGTACCCGGTATTGCGTTTCTGTCGGGAGGACAAACGGACCAGGAGGCCAGCACACACCTCAATGCCATGAATTCATCAGTTCGCCCATTGCCCTGGACGCTGACATTTTCGTATGGGCGGGCCCTGCAGCAGACGGCAATGCAGGTATGGAAGGGTGATCGTGCCAATGTGTTGCTGGCCCAGCAGGCCCTGCTCTGGCGTGCCCGGTGCAATGGTTCAGCGGCACTTGGCAAGTACAGTGAGGCCATGGAAAGTGAGGTGGCCTAGTGCTAGTTTCAGGTGCATGCAGAGAGTACGTGGGACCATTCGCGCACATATCTGCAGTGCGCCCTAACACGGATTGATCTATAATTCTTGCGGAATTCTGGGGCAGGCGACCACTTCGGATACACAGTTGCTGCCCGGAACGATTCACATCGGTACATCATTGAAACCATCTATGAAGGAGTGTTGCCATGAAAATGATCACGGCCATCATCAAGCCATTCAAACTTGATGATGTACGGGAAGCCCTGTCCGAAATTGGCATACAGGGTCTTACTGTGAGCGAGGTAAAGGGATATGGCCGCCAGAAAGGACATGCCGAGCTGTATCGGGGGGCAGAATATGTCGTGGATTTCTTGCCAAAAATAAAAATAGAAATCGGAGTGTATGAAGACCGTGTCGAGTCGGTAATCGAGGCAATTATCCGCACTGCCAATACTGGGAAAATTGGTGATGGAAAGATATTTGTCACCAATGTCGAACAGGTTATACGGATACGTACCGGTGAGACCGGTGAAGATGCACTGTAGGAAATTCCGGGGAACAAACATGAGAGCAACCTTTAAAGGCTACAAGAGCTACTGTCTGCTTGCCTTGTTCATATACGTACTTCCATGTGTGGTACTTGCTGAATCCGGGCTGGATACCGGGGATACTGCATGGATACTGACTTCCACCGCACTGGTGTTGTTCATGACGATCCCGGGGTTGTCGCTTTTTTATGCAGGTCTGGTGCGCAGCAAGAATGTGTTGTCGGTTTTGATGCAGTGTTTTGCAATTACCTGTCTGGTCTCAATCTTGTGGCTGGTGTTCGGGTACAGCCTCGCTTTCAGTGACGGGGGCATAGTAAACAGCTGGTTGGGTGGCCTTTCCAATGCATTTTTGTCCGAAGTCACACGCGCCTCGTTGAGTGGCACGATTCCAGAAACAGTGTTTGTAATGTTTCAGCTCACATTTGCAATCATCACACCTGCCCTGGTGGTCGGTGGCTTTGCCGAGCGCATGAAGTTTTCTTCCATGCTGTGGTTCTCAGCACTCTGGTTGCTTGTTGTCTATCTTCCTGTATGTCATTGGGTATGGGGAGGTGGCTGGCTGGGCGAGAAAGGCATCCTGGATTTTGCGGGTGGGCTGGTCGTCCATCTGACTGCAGGTACGGGCGCAATTGTTGCAGCGATGGTACTGGGCAAGAGAAGGGGATTCCCGAGAACTGCAATGCCACCGCATAACCTGACGATGTCGGTAACCGGCGC
Organism: Gammaproteobacteria bacterium; assembly: GCA_026713925.1. Lineage (GTDB taxonomy): Bacteria > Pseudomonadota > Gammaproteobacteria > UBA4575 > UBA4575 > WTFY01. The sequence continues at coordinate 23,094 of JAPONM010000036.1, read as the reverse complement.
AGGGATGTTGTGGGTAGGATGGTTTGGCTTCAACGCCGGGAGTGCGATTGCCGCGAACCAGGACGCAGGGATGGCCATGCTGGTCACGCATTTGAGTGCTGCCACGGCGTCGCTGGTGTGGATGTTTGCGGAATGGATCCGCTATGGCAAGCCCAGTGTACTGGGCATTGTGACAGGCATGGTGGCAGGTCTCGGCAGTATCACGCCAGCCTCCGGTTTTGTAGGGCCCATTGGAGCGCTTGTGATTGGGGCAATAGCCGGGCTGGTCTGCTTTTTGGCGACCAACTTCATTAAACGTGTACTGCACATTGATGATTCCCTGGATGTGTTTCCGGTACACGGGATCGGTGGAATCCTGGGGACACTGCTGTGCGGAATTCTGGTGGCTGAGGTATTTGGTGGTGCAGGTCTGGCAGAAGGTGTGACAATGGGCCAGCAGGTGTGGGTACAGCTTCAGGGTGTTCTGGCAGTACTGGCTTGGACAGCAGTGGCTACTTTTGTGATTCTGCAGGTCATAAGAATCATCGTGGGTTTGCGCGTGGACGAGCAACAGGAAGTGGAAGGTCTGGATATCACACAGCACGAGGAAACCGGTTACAATATGTAGAGTCCGCAAGCCCCCAGCCGTCAGAATCTACAAGTGAAAAAGTTCTTACTGACGACTACCGGCTCTTGATGGCCTGCAGGACCGCATGGGACTTGAGGTTTGCCTGATTCAGCAATTCATGACAGGAAATTGCAAAGACTGGCACATCTAGCAATGCGGTCAAGTCTTCACGATTGTCCATCTTCAGGTCATCCTGAGTCTTCTGTTGACTCAGGATGACTGCGCATGCAGACAGCCCCTGTTGGTGAATTGCCTCGATTGTCAGCAGGATATGGTTGATGCAACCGAGCTTGTCCTGGGCAACCAGCAGCACAGGCAGGCCCAGTTTTTTTGCCAGACCTGAATTCCTACCGTCTTCGCACAATGGCGAATAAAACCCGCCTGCACCCTCGACTACCAGGAAGTCATCACGATCTGTTCCTTGAAGACAGTGTGCGGCAATGTCGTCCAGGTATACGGACTGACCTGCCAGACGGGCAGCGCGCTGTGGGGAGATCGCGGGCTCGAACCGGAACGGGCAGATCGCTTCAAGTGTGAATTTCCGGTTCGCAGCTTCATAGTACTGGTGTGCGTCCTGTGGAACCAGCTCACCGTTCATGCGGCGGCATCCGGATTCTACCGGTTTTCGCGGCACGGCATTGACTCCTCGGTCATGCAATACGGCTACGAGCTGCGTGCCCACATAGGTCTTGCCTGCACCGGTATCGGTTCCCGTGATGAATATCCCCTTGTGTGGCGTCATGGCGTAAAGACGATCAAATTCTGATTCCCGTTAACTGTTCGCAGGCTTTCAGGTATTTTTTGCTGGTGTTCTCTATGATTTCTCTGGGTAACCGAGGTCCGGGGTTTTGCTTGTTCCAGTCCAGGGTTTCCAGGTAATCGCGCACGTACTGCTTGTCGAAGCTTTTCGGATTTTTCCCGGGGACATAAGAGTCTTTAGGCCAGAAGCGAGATGAGTCCGAGGTCAGGGCCTCATCAATCAGGGTAATGTTTTCGTCCTCATCCAGACCAAATTCGAATTTGGTATCGGCAATGATAATACCGCGTTGCAAGGCATATTCCGCGGCACTGCCATACATCCTCAGACTGATGTCGCGCACGTTCTCAGCGGTCTCTCTGCCCACCAGGTTTACGACTTCATCAAAGCTGATGTTGATGTCGTGCTCACCCACCATGGCTTTAGTGGATGGAGTGAATACCGGAACCTCCAGTTTTTGCGCAAGCACCAGGTTGTCCGGCAAGGGCACTCCGCTGATCCTGCCCGTCTTCTGGTATTCCTTCCATCCCGAGCCGATAATATACCCACGAACAATGGCCTCAAAAGGCAATGCTTTGAGCCTGCGTACGATGATGCTTCTCCGGGCGAGAATTTCCAGTTCCCGGTCATCCTGGATCACCTCCTCGAGAGAGATTCCGCTGAGATGGTTATCGACCTGGCTGGCAAACCGGTCAAACCAGAAGTTGGATACGGTATTGAGGGCGATGCCCTTCTTGGGAATGAGGTCAGGAAGGATGACATCAAAAGCGGAAATACGGTCACTGGTCACAATCAGCCAGTGAGCAGAATCCACCTCAAAAATATCTCGAACTTTGCCCTGATATACTTTCTTCAGGGATTTTAAACCGGGTTCTAGCAGCATCCGGGTATTTTTAACAGGTAATTATCCCGGGTGCACTGGTTTTATTCACCAGTCTCAGCCAAAATGCGCGTTTGTTTTCATTAATCTGCCTGGGGGAGGGAGGCTGTGATGGCCAATCCAACCGTAAGCCTGATCATGGGGAGTGGCAGTGACTGGTCAGTGATGCACGCTGCCGCTGAAGCTCTTGACGAGTTTGGTGTAGTGTATGAGACACGGGTGGTCTCTGCACACCGGACACCTGAGTTCATGGCAGAGTACTCGAAATCAGCAGCCTCTCGTGGTATTCAGTGCATTATTGCCGGGGCGGGCGGTGCTGCTCATTTACCCGGGATGGTGGCTGCGATGACCACTGTACCCGTACTGGGGGTTCCCGTTCCGGGCAAACATCTTTTTGGACAGGACTCATTGTATTCAATTGTACAGATGCCAAAGGGTGTGCCGGTTGCCACCTTTGCGATCGGTGAGGCCGGTGCGGCAAATGCTGCGTTGTTTGCGATAGCAATGCTTGCAAACACCGATTCGAAGCTGAAAGCCAAGCTGGATGAATTCCGTACAACCCAAACCTCCAGAGTGCTGGAGACTCGGCTGCCGGACTAGTAATGGTTTTACCGGGTGCCACGCTGGGGGTGCTGGGCGGCGGTCAGCTTGGACGCATGTTTGTCCATGCAGCGACGGCCATGGGCTATCGGGTCATAGTTCTGGACCCTGACCTTTCGAGTCCTGCTGGTGAAATTGCCCACCTGCATGTGCAGGCTGGCTACGACGATGCCCGTGCACTGGACAGGCTGGTGCAGGAGTGTTCGGTGATTACCACGGAATTTGAAAACGTGCCGGCCGAGGTTCTTGGGCATCTTCAGGAGAAATGCTGTGTGTACCCCAGGGCGAACGCAGTGGAAATCGCACAAAGCAGGGTACGTGAGAAACAGTACGTACAGTCACTCGGTATTTCCTGCACACCGTTTCAGCCGGTAGACAGCGAACGGGACATCAAAGTGGCCTTTGACGACATGGGGACTGATCTGGTTCTCAAGACCGCCAGGTTTGGATATGACGGCAAGGGTCAGGCAGTTGTACAGAACGTTGAACAAGCCGTACGGGCATGGCAGGACCTGGACAGGGTGGAATGCATTCTGGAGCGGAAAATAGATTTGAAGGCTGAAATCTCATGTGTGTTGGCACGTTCGTCTTCAGGTGAAATGGATTTTTTCCGGGTTGCTGAGAATGTGCATCAAAACGGCATTCTCTTTACCAGTACGGTTCCTGCAAGCGTGGATGAGGACATTCAGCGTCTGGCCTGTACCTATGCTCAAAAGGTTGTGGAGGAGCTGGACTATTGCGGTGTGCTTGCACTGGAATATTTTGTCGACAGGCAGGGTGAACTGTTTTTCAATGAAATGGCACCACGCACGCATAACAGCGGCCATTACACAATTGATGCATGTTATACCTCGCAGTTCGAGCAACAGGTACGGGCAGTCTGCGGCTTGTCTCTGGGGAGCACCAAGATGCACAGCGCTGTCACCATGGTGAATCTGTTGGGAGACCTCTGGCAGCAGCGTGAGCCGTGCTGGGACAAGATTTTACGGGATAACTGTGTAAAGCTGCACCTGTATGGCAAGAAGCTGGCACGTCCGGGCAGAAAGATGGGGCATTTTTGTGTGCTTGCACCACCAGGTGAAGACACACGGTACAAGGCCAAGCAGCTGTTTCAGAGATTGCAGAACGGTCAGGACTAGCCCGGCATTCCGTGGACAGGTTTTCCGCATTTCGCATTCATGCCGAAGGTGATGAGACCCGTGCAGGCATTGAGATGCTGGGTCTGGAACAGTTGTCTGCTGGCGATGTGGTCATCCGTGTACACTACTCAAGTGTGAATTACAAGGATGCGCTGGCCGGTACCGGCAAGGCAAAGATCCTCAGACGGTCCCCGCTGGTAGGGGGAATCGATCTGGCAGGTGAGGTAGTGGAGTCATCATGCACCCGGTATTCACCGGGAGATCAGGTTCTCGTCAATGGAAGCGGCCTCAGTGAAGTGCATGACGGAGGCTACGCAGAATTCGCCCGTATCCCGTCTGACTGGGTTGTGCCGCTTCCGGTCGGATTGAGCCTGAGCCAGGCCATGATTATTGGTACTGCAGGGTTTACGGCTGCGTTGTGTATACACCTGATGCAGCAGAATCACCAGCAAGCAGATGCTGGCCCCGTTGTTGTAACCGGAGCCAGCGGTGGAGTGGGGAGTTTTGCAGTCGATCTTTTGCACAAGCTGGGCTATGAAGTCACAGCTGTGACGGGCTCTTTCGAAGCACATGAATATCTGCGTGAACTGGGAGCACGCGAGGTGGTGGCACGTGAAAGAATTGAGGTCGGCGGGGCAATGCTGGAAAAGGCCTGCTGGGCTGGTGCAATCGACAATGTGGGTGGTGAGACCTTGAGTCACCTGGTGCGCGCCACAAAACCTTGGGGCAATGTCGTGAGTGTGGGGATTGCAGGCGGAACCGGGTTTAAGCTGTCGACAATGCCGTTTATTATTCGTGGGGTGAACCTGCTGGGAGTGAGTTCATCCAATTGCCCGCAGGGCCTGCGCAAACACATCTGGCAGCGACTGGGCACTGACCTCCATCCTGAACACATGGCTAAAATCCATGCTCGAACCGTACAGCTTGAGGAATTGCCCGATGTGTTCACAAGGCTTCTGAACAATGATTTCCGGGGTCGTGTGCTGGTAAAGATATTGGGTGAGTGAGCGGATTCTTCTTCAGGTAAAGAACCAGTAACCCACTGCAATCGCAGCGGTGATTCCGGTCAGGTCTGCAAACAGGCCACATCCGATGGCATGGCGCACGCGCTGTATACCTACGCTTCCGAAATAGACTGCCAGCACATAAAAAGTTGTTTCGGTGCTGCCTTGTATGGTAGCGGCGAGATTGGCGGCAAACGAGTCCACTCCATGTGTGTTCATGGTTTCAAGCATCATCGCACGGGCCCCGCTGCCTGAGAATGGACGCATCAGGGCTGTCGGCAGGGCTGCCACGAAGTCAGTATTCAGTCCGAATGTCGCCAGGACCTTTGCCACGATTTCCAGTGCATGGTCGAGAACAAGGCTGGCACGCAATACGCCGATGGCGACCAGCATCGCGACCAGGTAGGGAATGATCTTGACTGCGACTTCAAATCCCTGTTTGGCGCCATCGATGAATGCATCGTATACATTGATCCTGCGTACTAGACCCAGCGCCAGGAAAGACATGATTACCAGCAGCAGCAAGAGGTTGCCTAGCAGGCTTGAGCGTGCAGCAAGCCCGTTGTCTCCGGTCAGCAGGAAAATGAGTAGCACTCCGATCAGGACCCCGAGTCCCAGCAGGTACATCAGGACGGTCCTGTTGAACAAATTCAGTCGCTGAATATAGGCAACCAGCAACAGCCCTGCGAGCGTAGAGGCACTGGTTGCAAGCAGGATCGGAATAAAGACTGCTGCAGGATCGGTGGACCCTTGCTGGGCACGAAACAGGAATATCGTCACGGGCAGCAGGGTTACGGATGAGGTATTGAGAACAAGAAACAGGATTTGCGCATTGCTTGCAGTGTTTTTTTGCGGATTGAGTTCCTGCAGGTCCTGCATGGCCTTGAGCCCCAATGGTGTAGCAGCATTGTCAAGGCCTAGCATATTGGCAGCCATGTTCATGGTAATCGAACCAATGGCAGGGTGATTTCCAGGCACTTCTGGCATGAGGTGTCTGAACAAGGGGCGAAAGATCTTTGCCAGAAAGTCGACAAAACCGGCCCGCTCGGCAATGGTGAAAAATCCCAACCACAGGCAAAGCACGCCAATGAGCCCCAATGATATTTCAACACTCAATGCGGCCATATCGAACGTGGCCTGAATCACCTGTGTGAAAATTGCGCTGTTGTCCCGTACGAGGGCCTGATAGATGCAACTGAGAAAGGCTGCTGCAAAAAATCCAAACCAGATGTAGTTAAGCATGATAGGTACCTGGGCCGGGTAGGAACTTTACCAGGGATTGAACCAGCTCATTTTATATGGCCAGATAACGCAATCCGCCCGCCGCAATCAGTGCAATGATTCCCAGAGACAGGTTAATTCCCATAAACCTCCGGATTTGTGCGAGGTGATCCAGTGCGGCCTGGAAGTTCTCCTGCTTCAGTGCCCTGAGAAAGTACTTGAAAGGTACAAAAAATACATGCAGAAATATCAGAATCATGATAATCCCGATTGCCTGCATGACATGCACGTGCCAGCCGACCCGTGCCATGCCGCCGTAATGGGTAAAGATGATCCAGTAGCCTGTCACGGGCAAGGTAATAATGCAGACCCATACCCAGAAAAAGAAGGTGATCAGGCATTTTCGCCATAGTTTCAGGCGTTGCGGCACTTCGAGGAGCTTAGCCGCTGCCGGACGAAGGATGATATACGCGAAGAACATGCCCCCTACCCAGATCACGGCTGCAAGCAAGTGGGCCGCAGCCGCAACAGGCAAATAGTATGCATGTACATCCATATTTCGCGCTCTTTATGCTTTGTCGTGCCCAAGCCTGGCAACAGGTGACCATCGACGAATAAAGTGTACTGGAACCGGGCTGCAAATTATATGGTTATAGGCTAAAGTGCAGTACCCGTAAACAGGCGTACTTCATTATGTTGACAGACTGGATTGCCCCCTCGATATTGTCGGCTGACCTTGCCCGTCTTGGTGAGGAAGTGACGGCTGTGCTCGATGCAGGCGCGGATATCATTCACCTTGATGTGATGGACAATCACTATGTCCCGAATCTGACCTTCGGACCAGTGGTGTGCAAGGCCCTGCGTGACTACGGCGTTCATGCGCCAATTGATGTGCACCTGATGGTCAAACCTGTGGATCGGTTAATTCCCGATTTTGCCGCAGCCGGGGCCAGTTATATCACATTCCATCCGGAGGCCTCCGAACACATCGATCGCAGTCTGCAATTAATCGGCTCTCATGGGTGCAAGGCGGGCCTGGTATTCAATCCGGCCACATCATTGGACCCGCTTGAATATGTGATGGACAAAATCGACATGGTATTGCTGATGTCGGTCAACCCGGGCTTTGGTGGCCAGAAATTCATTCCCACGGTGATGGACAAAATCAGGACAGCGAGGAACCTCATTGACCGGTCAGGACTTTCGGTTCGCCTGGAAGTGGATGGAGGTGTGAAAGTGGACAATATTGCAGAAATCAAATCAGCGGGTGCCGATACGTTCGTTGCCGGTTCTGCAATCTTCGGAGCGCAGGATTATGTACAGACGATTTCCGAAATGCGCAAGCAACTCACAAGTGCGGGACAAACGGTTTCTTGAGTCTGTACCCTTGCTGAATAATTGTGGAGATGATGTGCAACTTGCCGAGTTTGATGCGCTAAAAAAACAGGGCTATACCTACGTTCCACTCCTGCGGGAAGTTCTTGCTGATCTGTATACGCCCCTGAGTACGTACCTCAAGCTTGCTGATCAACCCCATACCTATCTGTTTGAGTCCGTTCAGGGAGGCGAGAACTGGGGCAGGTATTCCGTCATCGGCTTGTCATGTGCGGAGCGCATCAGGATTTTCGGGGAGAAAATTGTGCACGAACGGGGTGCACAGGTTTTGAGCTCAACGCAGACCAAAGACCCGCTCGCATGGGTACAGAAGTTTCAGCATCAGTTCCATGTGCCGGCGATCCCGGAGTTGCCGCGCTTTACCGGTGGGCTGGTCGGGTACTTTGGCTATGATACCGTCAAATATATTGAGCCGAAGCTTGCAGGCAGTAGCCAGACGGACGCTCTGCAGACGCCTGATATTTTCCTGATGGTGTCCAGGGAACTGGTCGTTTTTGACAACCTGAACGGCAAGATATTTTTAATTGTGCACGTTAACCCGAATGAAGAGCGGGCTTTTCAAGATGGTCAGCAGCGTCTGGATGATCTCGTTCAGGTTTTGCAGCAACCTGTTCCAGGCCCGGCCGGAACCTGTTCAGAGTGTCCACCCGTACACTTTACCAGAGAATTTTCTGAAAGTTCCTTCAAGCGGGCAGTGGAACGTACGCGTGAGTACATTCGAGCCGGGGATGTCATGCAGGTTGTTCTGTCGCAACGACAAAGTACCGTGTTTGAGGATCCCCCCATCAACCTGTATCGGGGATTGCGCAGCGTGAATCCCTCTCCGTACATGTTTTACCTGAATATGGGGGATTTTTATATTGTGGGTTCATCTCCGGAAGTTCTGGTGCGACTAGAAGAGGGCGAGGTAACTGTCAGGCCAATTGCCGGAACACGGCCAAGAGGAAAGAACCCCGGTCATGACCGGCTTGTCGAGCAGGAACTGTTGCAGGACCCCAAGGAGCTGGCCGAGCATTTAATGCTGATTGATCTTGGGCGCAATGATGTGGGCAGGGTGGCAGATACCGGATCAGTGGTGCTGACGGACAAAATGATTATTGAACGCTATTCGCATGTCATGCATATCGTTTCAAATGTGACCGGGCAATTGAAAGATTCATTCGATGCGATAGATGTGCTCAGGGCGGTATTCCCGGCAGGTACAGTAAGCGGCGCACCTAAAATTCGCGCGATGGAAATCATTAGTGAGTTTGAACCGGTGAAACGAGGCATCTATTCAGGGGCTGTAGGGTATATTTCTTGGGACGGAAACATGGATACTGCCATTGCAATTCGCACTGCGGTGATCAAGGATAAAAGACTCTACATTCAGGCCGGCGCAGGCATAGTGCACGACTCTGTCCCGGACAATGAATGGGATGAGACAAACAACAAGGCCGGGGCCTTGATGAAAGCCGTGCAGCTTGCTAGATCGATTGCTTGAACCTGGCTCCTGCAGCCTCCACGCGATCCATTACAGACATGCGTGACACCGCATGTCTGAAAGAATTTAATACCAGCTGGATACCTGGTGTGCTTAAGGCTTGCGCCCCATAGCTTCACCCCAGCCAATTGCGGCACATGCACCCGGCTCATCCTTCCATTGGTCCAGCAATGTGTGCCAGCGCTCAACCTGCTCTTGACTCGCCAGACTACCTTTCGTGAGAGCCGCGACTGTTTGAGTAGAGAAGAACCAGTCACTGGCAAACGCGTGATAAAATTCGATATCTTCGGCAGTAGAATAGAGTTCGAATGAGGCACTAGCCTCGATATCCTGAAAGCCGGCTTCGACCAACGCACGCTTGAGTTCCTTCCCCATCTCAGGGTGGCCTCCATTAAGCTGAATGAGTTTCCTGAAGGCCTCCCAGGCGTTACCCAGGTCTTCAGGTTCAGGTTCGAGAAAGGATGAAGCACCGATCATCTCGCGGCTGGAGATCCGTCCACCAGGCTTCAGTACACGCTGTACTTCCGTCAGTACCGCCTGTGTATCCGGTACATGCATCAGCACTGCATGGCAGTGAGCGACATCGAAGTAGTCATCTTGATAAGGGAGACTAGCTATGTCCCCTTTCAGGAATACTGTATTGTCATGCCTGCCAGCCGACGCAGCGGTCTGGGCAATCTCGATCTGGGATCCTTCCATATCAATGCCGTGTAATTCACCGGGCTCAACAGCCTTGGCAAGGCCCATAGAGATTGTTCCGGGGCCACAGCCGAAGTCGAGAACACGAAGCCCCGGCTCGAGGTGCGGGAGGAGGTGTGCCGCACTGATCTCAGCACTCCGACGGCGAAGCAGCTTCTGGAACTCTTCGCTGTATCCCATAGTGTATGTTTGTGTGACAGTATCTGCAGGCTTTTTTTCAGCCACTGGTTGCTCCTTGTTCAATTTTAACAGCCCTGGGGTTGTCCTGATGCTGCAACGGTTGTGTTGCACCACCCTGTAGTTTCAGAGATTGAATTGTGGTTCATTCAATTACGGTGTCAAGTGACAGGTTGTATATCCGAGGCAATGAAACAAGGTATGAGCTTCAGGGTCATGAATCCGGTCGAAAGAATTCTGGCACACCGGTAGGCAAGGAGGCATTTTGACAACTTGACTGCAATTGTTAACTGGCAGGTCCGTGTCCCGTTCCTCACCTTGTCGTACATCGCGTTATCGATGCTGGGCATGACAGCAAATGCAGAGATTCCTGTCGTGTTATGTACTCAATGTGCTGTCTGTATGTGGAGCAGGGCAAAGCAAGCAGTGCTCGGTTTTGGCAAGAATGCCTTGCTGCCATCCAAGTGGTATCATGCCCGCTTGACATGATGCCTCACCAGGTGAGGCCATACCTGAGGGTATGGTTGCAAGCCAGGTGTACGTGGGTATCGAGCAAGGAGATACACCATATGAATAAGCCCTGCTTCACACAGAATTTCGTACTTCAAGGTTATGAAGTTCCAGTTTCAACGGAATCAGCGACAAACTGCTTAGTAGCAATCTGATGCAACAGGTTCGCAACCGTCGGCTGAATTAGCAGATGGGACTGTCGGCACGGGTGTCAGGCAATAATCTTTGAAATTTGTAAGCTGGAGAGATTGTTTCTATGGTGCTGATGATCGACAATTATGACTCTTTTACCTATAACCTGGTGCAGTACCTCGGAGAAATTGGCGAGGATGTCAAGGTCGTACGTAATGATCAGATCGGGATTGAAGAAATCAGGGTTCTGGGTCCTGATCATATCGTCATTTCTCCAGGTCCATGTACCCCCAACGAAGCCGGAATCTCACTGGAAGTCATTTGCGCGTTGGGCGAACAGATCCCGATTCTCGGCGTTTGTCTCGGGCATCAGAGTATCGGGCAGGCCTATGGGGGGAATATCGTCAGGGCGAATAAAGTCATGCATGGCAAAACGTCTGAGATATACCATCACAATACACATGTTTTTGAGCAGTGCGACAACCCGTTTACAGCGACCCGTTACCATTCCTTGGTAATTGAGAAGGCAAGTGTGCCGGAATGTCTGGAAATTACTGCATGGACGCAGACCGATTCAGGTGACATGGATGAGATCATGGGAATACGGCACAAACAGCTTTCAGTGGAAGGTGTACAGTTCCACCCTGAATCAATTCTGACTGACTTCGGGCATCATGTATTGACGAATTTCATTCACCAGAACATGCAGAAATGAGCGGACAGGCAATAGATATCCAGCAAGCCATCCAGGCTGCAGTCGAGGGGCACGACCTTGCCGGTGAGCAGATGACTGCTGTAATGCGCGCAGTCATGTCCGGTCATGCAACGCCTGCGCAGATCGCAGGCCTCTTGGTAGGTCTGCGCATGAAGGGGGAGACTGCAGCGGAGCTAGCAGCTGCGGCATCCGTGATGCGTGAATTTTCAACCAGAGTCAAGGTGCCCACAGACTGTCTCGTTGATACCTGCGGTACGGGTGGTGATGCCAAGGGAACATTCAATATTTCCACTGCTGCAGCATTTGTGGTGGCGGCTGCAGGAGGTAGTGTGGCCAAGCATGGTAACCGTTCAGTGTCTGGCACAAGCGGCAGTGCGGACGTGCTGGAGGCAGCAGGAGTCAATCTGGAGTTGACACCGGTACAGGTTGCACGGTGTATCGAGGAAGTAGGTATAGGCTTTTTGTTTGCACCAGCGCATCACAGTGCCATGAAACATGCAGCAGGCGTACGCAGGGAACTGGGTGTACGCACGATGTTTAACCTGCTGGGTCCGTTGACGAATCCCGCTGGCGCACAGCACCAGGTGCTCGGAGTGTTTGCCAGCACCTGGGTTGAGCCTATTGCACAGGTGCTGCAGTTGCTCGGTAGCAAACACGCACTGGTCATACATGCCGATGACGGTCTGGATGAAATCAGTACCGCGAGTGAAACAAAGGTGGCTGAATTAAAGGAAGACAGGGTGACTACTTACCGGATTTCTCCCTGGCAATTCGGCATCGAACCCTACGATCTTGATGATATTGTGGTACACGATGTACAGCAGAGCCTGGCAATGGTGAATGCTGCCTTCAGCCGTAAGACAAATGCTGCATCTGAAATTGTAAAGCTCAATGCTGGTGCAGCACTGTATGCCTGCAATCAGGTTTCAACTCTGGCAGAAGGTATCGAGTTGGCAGGGTCGACCATCGCGAGCGGTGAGGCGGCGAACAAGTTTCGGCAGTTCATCACATATACCAATGAATTTTAACATGTCCGAGCAGCCTGAAATTCTCACGGAAATTATCAAACATAAAAAAAGCGAACTGGTTGAACGCAAGCAGCGCGTACCCTTGGAAACGCTAGAGGAATGGGCGCAGGAGGCTCCAGCGCCGAGAGGATTTGAGTTTGCACTGCGCAATGCTCAGCGGGCAAATCGACCCGGCGTTATCGCTGAAATCAAGCGAGCGTCTCCCAGCAGGGGGATCCTGCGAGAAAATTTCAATCCCATGCAAATTGCAGCCAGCTATCAGGTGAATGGTGCGACCTGTCTTTCGGTTCTGACGGACAGCCATTTCTTTAAAGGCTCCTGTGCTGTTCTGGAATTGTCTCGTAAGGCCTGTTTCCTGCCGATCCTGCGCAAGGATTTCATCATTGATACCTACCAGGTATACGAGACCCGCGCTGTCGATGCGGATTGTGTGCTGTTGATCGCTGCTGCACTGGGAGATGAACAAATGGCAGAGCTGAATGCCCTTGCCAAAGAATTGTATCTGGATGTGCTGATAGAAGTGCACAATGAAGAAGAACTGGGGCGTGCCCTTGAGCTTGATCCCACGTTGCTAGGGATCAACAACCGCAATCTGCAGAACTTTGAAACGACCTTGAATACTACTTTCAGGCTTTTGCCTGAAATTCCGGATACCTGCCATGTGATCACTGAAAGTGGTATCCACACGAAAGGGGATATTGCCCTGATGACGGAAAAGGGTGTCAACTCCTTTCTCGTAGGCGAAGCCTTCATGGTCGCTGAAGAGCCGGGCACCCGTTTGAAGGAGCTGTTTTTCTAGGGGCGCAGGTAGGACTCTGGTTGCTGTTTTTTTTGGACCCTGGAAAGTGAATGCGCAGTTCGGGTTACAGGCAGGTCCTTTCACGGCACCGCCTGGTGCGGTTGCATCAACACAATCTTTTCGGATTGCCACAACCCGGCAAAGCGGCTTGCTTTTGTCGCCCGTGCGGACCTGTGACCCGGTACAATAAGCTTCAGGTTTGGATCTGAGAGAGGATGTCTATGCGAGCTATGATCTTGAATACGACGGGGCAGCCTCTTGAGCCGGTTGAATTGCCGGTTCCTCAGCCTGGAAAAAATGAAGTGCTGATCAGGGTTACGGCATGTGGTGTCTGCAGAACGGACCTGCATCTGGTCGATGGTGAACTGCCGGATATTCATGTGCCGGTTATCCCAGGACATGAGATCGTTGGCGAAGTTGTTGATGCTGGACCCGATGCGCTATTGGAGCCGGGCATGCGGGTTGGGATTCCATGGCTGGGCTGGACATGCGGGGACTGTGTCTTTTGCCGTATCCACAAGGAAAACCTGTGTGAGCATGCGAGGTTTACCGGGTATCAGCTGGATGGCGGGTATTGTGAATACACAACTGCTGATTACCGGTATTGCATACCGGTGGACAAGGTTACCAGTGCTGAACAACTGGCACCCCTGTTGTGTGCCGGGCTGATCGGATACAGGTGTCTGAAAATTGCAGATACACTATGTCTGCATAATGAGAAGATCGGCCTGTTCGGTTTCGGGGCTGCAGCACATATTCTTGCGCAAATCATTATTCACCGTGGCAGCAATTTTTTCGCGTTCACACGACCACATGATCTGGATGCCCAGCAATTCGCCTACCGGCTGGGGGCAACCTGGGCCGGAGGTTCAGACCAGGTGCTGCCGGATAGACTGGATTGCGCAATAATTTTTGCTCCGACGGGAAATCTGGTTCCCTGTGCGCTGCACAGTGTTCGCAAGGGCGGAGCGGTGGTATGTGGTGGCATCCACATGAGTGATATCCCGTCATTTCCGTATGCCAGTCTCTGGGGTGAACGGCAAATCAGTTCGGTTGCAAATCTTACCCGCAAGGACGGGGCGGAGTTTTTTGAGGTACTCGGGCAGATACCGGTGCAGACACACATCCATCGATATCCGCTCAGTGAAGCCAACCGGGCACTTGAAGATTTGCGCTACGGAAGGTTGAATGGTGCAGCTGTGTTGATGGTTCGGGAATGAGCCGATACTGTTGTAGATAAATGTTCAGCTCAGTTCATATCCGGAGTACTATTGAACCATGTATGTGCGGTGCGCAAGATGGAACACGCTCCCGGACCCGGATTGCTGGTGAGACAGGTGGGTGGAACGGACTGATATGGGCCAGTATGTCTTGGGTGTATCAGAGAAATTAGTGCTAGCTGGGGGTGCTGGGACTGAACAGGTGTCATGAATTCCATACTTGAAAAATTACATAGAGATCATATCAATTTCAGTAAACTTCTGGCGTTTCTGGAACAGCAGTTGCACCTGCTGAAAGATTGTAAAATATCGAATCTTGACGCTACACTGGATGCAGTCAGGTATATGAAAGAGTACCCTGACTATATTCATCATCCTCTTGAGGATATCGTATTCAGGTATTTTCTGGAGCATTACGGATCGGAGCATGAAAACATAGACGAACTTCTTCATGAACATGAAGGGATGCCCGCACTCACCGAAAGGCTTCTCGAATCGTTGCAGAATGCGCTGGCGGGCCTTCCCCAAGAAAGGGAAGAGCTTTGTACAATACTGGAAGAGTACATTTCAGTACAAAGAAAACACATGGATCAAGAAGAGGTGCATGTCTATCCAGTACTGGATTCAAATTTCAGTAAAAAGGATTGGCAGGAAATTGACAATGATCTTGCCCGGGCGGAAGATCCGCTGTTCGGAGAAAAGGTGCAGGAATCCTTTCAGAGGCTGTTCCAGCATATCATGAGTCAGTAGACCGGGGTCCACCTTGATACCGATAGACCTTCCGATGATGCGACACTGGTCTCGGCCTGCAGTGTCACTCCTGTTGTCAGGTCATGGCGTTGGCCTGCGGGCTCGCTTCACAGGGTATCCGGGAGGTGAAATATGAAGGTGCGGGTACGCTGGACCGATCACATGAGTTTCGTGGCCGAAACAGGCAGCGGCCACTCGGTTGTGATGGATGGCCCCCCTGATCATGGCGGTCGCAATCTGGCTGCACGGCCCATGGAAATGATATTGGTAGGTTTGGGCGGGTGCAGCGCATTTGATGTGGTACATACCCTGAACAAAGCCAGGCAACCAGTCAAGGATTGTCGGGTGTTACTGGATGCGCAGCGAGCGGACAGCGTTCCTGCAGTATTTACCAAGGTACACCTGCATTTTATTCTTTCCGGGCCGGGTCTGGACCCTGGGCGGGTCAAGCGTGCAGTGGAACTGTCTGTTGAAAAGTATTGCTCGGTTATCATGATGCTGCGAGAAAGCGTGGACATCACGTATGACTATGAGGTACTGGCAGACAAATGAAACTTGTCTGTCTAGCTTGTCCGTAAACACGTAAATGGACATCGATTGTTCAAAGATCAAGCTATACGGGTTTAATAACCTGACTAAGACCCTGAGTTTCAACTTTTACGATATCTGCTATGCGCATACTCCGGCACACCAGCGGGAATATCTCAATTACATCGATGAAGTTTATAGCACAAATCGTCTGCAGCAGGTCCTATGTGAGGTTGTCGAAATTATCGGTGCAAGCGTTCTGAACGTATCTGCGCATGACTATGAGCCGCGCGGGTCGAGTGTCACCTGCCTGATTGCAGAAAAACCTGCACCACCTGAGGCAATGATATCCGGTACGCATGTGGAGGAACGTAATGCAGCCCTGAAACAGTCAGCCGTTTTTCATCTGGACAAAAGTCATGTCACCGCACATACCTATCCAGAAAGTCACCCTGATCATGGTGTCAGTACCTTTCGGGTAGATATCGATGTCGCGACCTGTGGCCGGGTCTCTCCGCTTGAGGCCTTGGATTTTCTGATTGGCAGTTTTGATGAAGACATTATCATTCTGGATTATCGCGTACGCGGATTCACGCGGGATACTCTCGGGAAAAAACATTACATTGACCATGAGATTACGTCCATCCAGGAATTTCTGTCAGAAAAGACAAGGCATCAGTACCAGGTCACAGACATGAACGTGGAGCAGGGAAACATATTTCACACCAGAATGAAGCTGCTCGATTTCAGTTTGGAGAATTATCTGTTCGGGGAAGATACACACGCATTCCATGAGGACGAACTGCAGGTGATCGAGCGGCAGCTCAGAAAGGAGATGAACGAGATCTACTACGGTGTCAGTACTTTCGGGTGATTCAGACCCAGTATGCCGTGGTGGTCATGATTTTGGACACGGCACGCATGGCATGGCAGGCAGGTCCGGGTACTTCACGCGCCCCTGCATCCTGAGCACTTTTGTCATGTCTGGCTTCATCCTCTCGCATCCTTAGCAGGATTTCACGGCTTTTTTTATCCTGGTCAGGCAAGCGTCTAAGATGCCGGTCCAGATGCTGCACCACCTGCTTTTCCGTCTCCGAAACAAAGCCCAGGCTCCATTCGTCGCCAAGTAGCCCAACTGCAGTGCCAATAGCATATGACCCCAGATACCATGCAAGTGTCAGTGTGCTCGGGTGGTCCTCAAGTTCCGTAAGTCGTTCCTCACACCAGTCAAGGTGGGCTTGCTCTTCCTGCGCACAGGCCTGCATCTGCTGTTTGACGTTTTCGTCCCGTGCCGTAAATGCCTGCCCGTGATAAAGGCCTTGCGCTGCAACTTCACCAGCATGGTTCACACGCATCAGCCGTGCAGATGTTTTTTTGTCCGATGCCGACAAAGTATCCTCCGCAACTGCCTTGGTGTCGGGAGTCATGCCAAACACCGCAAACATTGCCCGGGCACTACGCTCGGTGTGGGATAAGAAATGATCCAGAGGGCTGTACTCACGCATGCTCAGAGTATAGCAACTGTTGAGCCAGCAGCTGTATAGGATGGCAGACTCTGACTGGGGCGTTGATTTTGGATAGCTGTGTCTGGAAATGCAGTGCACAGCCGATGTTGGAAGTCACCAGGTATACTGCCTGGCTGGACTTCAGTTCAGCGATTTTGGTTTGAACCAGGCGGTCTGCAAGTCTGGGCTGGGTGAATATGTTCATACCTCCTGCCCCGCAACATATTGCATCGTCCTGAAATGCTTCCAGCCGGATGTCGGGTATAACACCAAGCAGATTTTCAACCATGACCAGGTCATTGCTGACCTGTTTTTGCGTACACGGTCTGTGAACAAGTACTTTCTGTGGCAGCGGTTTGAAGCAAAGGCTGTGTGTTTCCAACAATCTTGTTACAAACGCGTTGATTTCCACATGGCGGTTTGCGACGGTCGTGGCAAGCGGCTCATCCAGCAACTCCGGGTACTGGCGGATTTGTGCCGCACATCCTGTTCCCAAGGATACTACTGCATCAAATTCCTGGTTCCTGAATGCCTCGCAGAATTCCCGAATGGTTTTGCCAGCTGCGCGGGTATTGCCGCTGTGCTGGTGCAGGGCACCGCAACAGCGTGTTTGTGGGAGGCGTACTGTTTCACAGTGTAAAGCCTGCAAAATGACTTCGGCCGCTACAATTGCTGGGTCGGAAAACAAGTCAGCAGCACATGAATGCACTAGTATCACCCGGGATTTTGGTGCTTGCACAGGGAGCGGACTCCTGATAAGCCCTGTTTCGTGCGGACGCGGAATCAGTGCCAGTATGCGTATTGCATACGGGAACCGTGTATACAGTTTCCTCAGCAAAAAATCTGCTTTCAAGCCGTGATACATTCGCAGCAAACTTTTTGCGAATCCGCGTACTCGAATATTACTCAATGTGGCGAGTATCAGTGATTGCTTCAGTCTGTGCAGGAATGTATGCTGATATTTTGTTGCGTCACGGCCAGCATCAAGGATTTTCCCGTAATCTACCTGTACGGGGCAGACTGCCGCGCAATTCATGCAAGTCAGGCATTGGTCAAGATGGTTTACCAGGGCTGGGTCAGGGTGCAGTGTGTGTTCATGTAAAGCCCGGACGATGGCGATGCGCCCGCGTGGCGATTCGGCTTCATTTCTCGCAACCAGGTACGTCGGGCAGTGGGGCAGGCACAATCCGCACATCACGCACTTATCGGTAGCAGCAATGATTTCTTTTGTACTGTAGCCGGAAGGTTTCATCTGCTGTATATCGTTGGCATGTTGGGGAAATGGTCCCGGATCTGTGACAGCCGGGCTACTCACTTTAGCTAAATTCAGTATCCGTATGTACCCCTTTCAGAAAGTGCCAGCAAGGCCAGGATTCCACCAGTGACCTGTTCGGGAAATACGGATAGTCCGATGAATCTATCTGGAAAACAATATTTTTCAGGTCTAGGTCCTTGAGTTTACGTTCTTCGTGCTGCGGGAATTAACCATGAGACCTCTGATTCCACGGTATGCCCTGAACGTTGCTTGGTGGCTATTCTTTGGGAATCCAACATCGACCTCACTATTTGCTGAGCCGCTTTGCAAATGTCATCAATCCTGTGAGCATCCCACTATAATTGCGTGGAGTGACCGCAAGAAGTCAGGTCTTGTTACAATTGCCTGATTTCAGTTACAGCTGTGGGAAATTTGCAGCTAGGATATGTGATGTCATTTTATAAACGCCATCTTTTTATGTGCGTGAATCAGCGCGAGGACCGCAGCTGCTGTCAGGACCATGGTGCCGCCGAACTGCGTGCGTATGCCAAAAACAGGGCCAAGGAACTGGGTATAGCCGGACAGGGTGGTGTGCGTGTGAATCAAGCAGGTTGCCTGGACCGCTGTGATGAGGGGCCTGTCGCAGTAGTCTACCCTGATGCAGTCTGGTACACCTATAAGGATGAGAGCGACTTGGATGAAATCATCACTAGACACCTGATTGCAGGTCAAATTGTTGAACGTCTGAAAATCTAACATCCCATCGTATATCCATATAGGGGTGTATGACAAAATTTTTTTCAAAGGCAGTTGACAATAATATAAACATATTAGAAAATGCCCATATTCTGATAGTTTAAATGAACTAAAAGCTCCTCCATCTACCTCTTTGGTAGTTTTAGCGCAAACTGCAAAGGTTTGCGCTTTTTTTTGTCTGGAAAATGAGATGAGCTTGTCAGCAAACAGGATGTTCTGTACTATTCGCCGGTTCCCGTAAAGATAAAATAAAGGTGTATTTCATGGTAACGGTCAGTGCAAAGCCTGCACAAGTACAGCGGAACTGGTACCTCGTGGACGCCACGGACAAGGCCTTGGGTCGTATGGCAAGTGAAATTGCAGGAAGACTGAAAGGCAAGCACAAGCCCATTTACACCCCCCATGTGGACACGGGTGATTATATTGTTGTGATCAATGCTGAAAAAGTACGTGTGACCGGCAGCAAGATGGAAGACAAGATGTATCACCGCTATACAGGATATGTTGGCGGCCTCAAGTCCATGAGTCTCAAGGAGATGAAATCGAAACACCCTGAGCGTGTGATCGAAAAAGCTGTCAAAGGGATGCTACCGAAGAATCCGTTGGGCCGTGCAATGTTCAGGAAGCTGAAAGTGTACGCAGGCTCAGAGCATAAGCATGTGGCGCAACAGCCTCAGCCACTGGAGTTTTAGTCAAATCATGTCACAAGAACAGTTTTATGGAACCGGGCGAAGAAAGAGTTCGACAGCTCGAGTTTATCTGCGACCTGGTACCGGGAAGATCACGGTCAACATGCGTGCATTTGACCGGTATTTTGGTCGAGAGACATCATGCATGATCATTCGCCAGCCACTTGAGCTCACTGACTTGACAGATGCCTTTGATATTGATGTGAAAGTCAAGGGCGGCGGCTCAAACGGTCAGGCAGGTGCCGTGCAGCTGGGCATTGCACGCGCATTGCTGAAATATAATCAGGACCTGCGTGCGCCCTTGCGTCAAAATGGGTTTCTCACACGTGATGCACGCGAGGTGGAGCGCAAGAAAGTCGGGTTGCGAAAGGCCCGTAAGAAAGAACAGTATTCCAAGCGTTAAACTACGGCCTTTTCTTTGATGCAGGCTGTATGGGCATTGAAGCTTCAGGGCCTGTGTGGGTTGTTATGCACAGTGACAGGTGTATGGCGACATTAGATAACCCAACCCATCTGCTACTTGCGGGTCAGTGCTGCAGGATTGAATTTGGTATTCCTCCGGCTTATGACTCCTAAAGTGACGAGACGCAGGACACTCAATTGAAGCTGGCACTTCAGTTGAGTGCCTACTGGATAGTTTCAAGACTGGAATCTTTACCAAGAATCAGTACATCTGCAGGACGCAATGCAAATATCCCAACCGTAACCACTCCTGCAATGTTGTTCAATTCCCGTTCTTTTTCGACAGGATTTAGAATTTCCATGTTATGGACATCAAGAATCAGGTTACCATTGTCCGTTATGAATCCTTCTCTCAATTCGGGAATTCCACCATGTTTTACCAGTTGCCTGGCCACGTGACTTCTTGCCATTGGAATGACTTCTATCGGCAAGGGAAATGTGCCCAGGATGTCCACTAGTTTGGAGTCATCAGCAATACACACAAATTTTTTGCTGACACCGGCAACAATTTTTTCACGTGTCAATGCACCACCTCCCCCTTTGATCAGGTGTCTATGCTGAGTGGCTTCATCTGCACCGTCTATATAAATAGGCAGACTTGGTACGCTATTCAGATCCAGTACATGGATGCCATGGTGTTTCAGTCGTTTTGCTGATGCTTCTGAGCTTGCTACGGTGCCATCAATTTTGCCTTTGATTTTGGCTAGTGCATCAATGAAATAATTTGTAGTAGAGCCTGTACCGATACCGATTACGTCACCGACTTGTATATAATCCAAGGCAGCTTCAGCTGCAGCTTGTTTCTTATTTTCAGTTGACATTGCATGAGTGCAGTTTGAATTTAGTAAATGATACCCGTAGTAACGGTTAAAAGCATGATAGATTGTGACTCTCACATATGGTCAACAAGGAACTTGTAAGCAAAATAGAAGCCGCTACGGTTTATGATGTGGCGATCAAGTCTGCGCTTGATTTTGCGCCGACCTTGTCCCAGCGATTCTCCAACCGGATCTATTTGAAGAGGGAAGATCAGCAGTGCGTGTATTCTTTCAAACTCAGAGGTGCTTATAACAAAATAGCCCACTTGTCTGAGTCTGAAAGAAATCGTGGCGTAGTTGCCGCGTCTGCAGGGAATCATGCCCAAGGTGTAGCTCTGGCTGCGCGTAAACTTGGAATTCAGGCCACGATAGTTATGCCATGCACCACACCATCTATCAAGGTGCAAGCTGTAGTCAGCATGGGGGCAAATGCCATTTTGCACGGGGACACTTATGATGAAGCCTATGCATATTCCCAGGTCCTTACAGAAAAAAGGGGTCTGGCCTATGTGCACCCGTATGATGATGAGGATGTCATCGCAGGACAGGGCACTGTGGCCTTAGAAATTCTGGATCAACTCACCGATGACATCAATGCGATATTTGTCCCGATTGGTGGCGGTGGCCTCATTGCAGGGATGGCCTCCTATGTGAAGCACTATCGGCCTGATGTAAAGATGATTGGTGTGGAGCCACAGGATGCGCCAACCATGCATTCTGCATTGCAGGTTGGTAAAAGGGTGCAACTGGACGATGTAGGAATTTTTGCAGATGGTGTTGCTGTACGATGTATTGGTGAAAAAACTTTTAACATTGCAAAGCATCTAGTTGACGAAGTACTGCTAGTAAGTACGGATGAGATTTGTGCCGCCATCAAAGACCTGTTTGATGAAACCCGTGCATTGCTTGAGCCTGCAGGAGCCTTGGCATTGGCTGGCATCAAGCAGTACATTACCCACGAAAAGCTCAAGGGCAAGTTGCTGGTTGCAGTGAATAGCGGTGCCAACATCAATTTTGATCGTCTGCGCCATGTAGCGGAGCGTGCAGAGCTCGGTGAACGGCGAGAATGCCTGTTTGCAGTAACAATACCGGAGCGACCCGGAAGTTTTCTGTCATTTTGCAGACTGCTCGGAGCTAGGGGGGTTACAGAGTTTAACTATCGCTATTCAGGTACTAATGAGGCACAAGTATTCTTGGGTGTAAATGTCGAGGATGCAGATGCTGAAAAAAATCAAATACTGAAAAAACTGGAAACATCTGGATACCCTGCACTTGATATTTCTGACAATGAAGTGGCAATTCTTCATTTGCGACACATGGTAGGCGGGCGCTGTCCAGCCTTGGAAGATGAAATTTTGTTTCGATTTGAGTTTCCCGAAAGGCCCGGTGCACTGTTGAATTTCTTGGAGATGATCGGGCAGGAATGGAATATCAGTTTGTTTCACTACCGCAATCATGGTGCAGCATATGGACGTGTACTGGCAGGAATACAGGTCCCTGCAGAAAACCGTCAGGGCTTTGACCGATTTTTAGCTGAATTAGGATATCGCTGCTGGGAGGAGACCGGCAATCCAGTATACAAGCTGTTTTTAGGTTGAGTTCTGCACAGCCTATTGTCAAAGGGAAGTAGTGCAGAATTTAATTGAAAAACACTTTTAGACTGGAGACTGATCCGAAATTACATGGGAAGTATGCCATGAAAAGTTGCGTACCAAATTAAAAAAGGCTCTGAGGAGAGCCTTTTTTAATAGAGGCCAACACCCTTATCTCAGGCAGACCTGCGTTTAGCAGTTTTTTTGGTGGCCTTGCGTTTAGCGGCTGCAGTAGTTTTGGGTCTAGCGGCTTTTTTTGCGGTCTTGCGTTTAGCGGCTGCAGTAGTTTTGGGTCTAGCGGCTTTTTTTGCGGTCTTGCGTTTAGCGGCTGCAGTGGATTTGGGTCTAGCGGCTTTTTTTGCGGTCTTGCGTT
>JAPONM010000035.1 GCA_026713925.1 Gammaproteobacteria bacterium | reverse complement strand
TTGTATGCGTTGGCGTTGTTGCCCCCGGTGTTTCATGCGTACATGAAGAAGCAGTTGGCGAAGTGGGACGATGAGATGGCGAGTGAGGGCGAGTTGAAGGTTGCGGCCAGGATGAATAAACAGGCAGGATACGCATAAACCTCCGTTTTTTCTATCACGCCCTTGTCTTTGTAGCACAAGACAAGGGCGTTTTTTTTGCATGAATCATTTTTTATTCATTAAATCCAGAAACAGGTCACCTGGTACTGGAGTTTAGGGAAGAATATTCGGATGACTGATAAACTTGATCCAACCCGCCAGTCTCTTCCTGATGCGGTCAATGTGTTCCAGTTTGCAGATGAACGTACCTGGTTCGAAAACAAACTGCTTGGCTGCCGCCGGCAGTTGCAGGACCTGCCTAAAGGGGCAAGTAATTTCCAACGCGCACATCTTGAACTTGAGATTGCCGAGGCACTGATCGGACTCGGCCGGCTGGAAGAGGCATGGTCCAGTGCCTGCCCGCTGGTTGAACTGTTTGTTGCAGAAAGAAAATTTGAACATGCTGTCAAGGCCTGTCGGGTACTGTATCAAGCTGATAAGGAAGGCTCCATCGTCGCCTTGGGCCAGGGTTGCTGGCTCGCGGTGACCTACCCGGTAGACCCTGGCTTGTCTGTCGAAATGTTGCATAACATCGTGGATGAAACCCCAAGCCAGTCAGACGGTGCAGCCGTAGCAGCGATGGCGGCCCATTATATTGCAGACATGCGTGCAAAAGAGCAGCATGAAAGCTTGACTTTCCTCACTATGCAGATTCTTGCAAAGGTGGCGAAACGCCATCGTAATATTGAAGATGAAGAGTCTATAAGAATCTGGATTCAAATTCTGGAACTCGATGACACAGACAAGCTCTTTAGTCGACTGGCAAAAATTATCGATGTGATGGCAGGTGATCAGTGGTGGTTTGACCGTGATCACCTGCGCATGCAACTACCAGTCAATTAAGGGGAAATCAGGGCCTGCTGATCTGACTGCCACCTGTCAGGTACACAGCCTGTGCGGCTATAGTGTTATGCTGGTATCACACGACCTTGTCTCGTACATGAGAATTAAGATTAATTTTCTGTACTGCCCAGATATTCATCAATGCTCATAGAAGAGCTTTCATGCATGCTGTCCTGATGGGATTCTCGTGCCTTCAAATAATGTTCAATCGAGCCTGAAAATCCCTTGTGCTCTTCAGCCTTCCTTGTCAAATCAACATGTCGCTTTGAACTCGTGTCTGTACCAAGGTCGTCAATGGACCCAGCGTGCCCGGCATCACCAGTTGCCTGTTCCGGAACTGCCTCATCAGGTGCAGATGTGCCGGAATCAGCGGAATCCATGTCATGTTCACTTGCCACCTCTCCGGGTTCTTCCAGAGAGAGCTTTCGACGGTCATCTATATAAAATGCAATCAGTACTATGAAAATGACGATACCGACTAAAGGCCAAAGGTATTTTGACTGCACGTTGCTCATTATTGGCGCCTGATGGTTATCCTGGATCTTGGTGAGTATGCAAGCCTGCGTTTAGGTTGTAAACCGAGTTGAGCACCGAAATTGGAGGCTTGCTCCCGGAAATTCAATCGAAACCAAGCAACGTAGAGATGCTTTAATGCTTGGATTCCTTGTTTTGTGAGCTCGTGAGCCGTTTTGTACATGGACTTTGGTATTGTAGAGAATCGGGGCTTGTAGTAATGTTGACCAAATCAGGAATGACAGGCGTACCTTGTCAAATCACTAAAACTATCTGCAGGAGTGACAGAGGAGTTTGTTATGCAAACCGATAAGATCCAAGCACCCGAAGGGCATTCTATTCATCATGTTACATGTCCACATGACTGCCCCGATTCTTGTTCGATGCTAGTCACGCGTGACGATAGTACAGGTAAAGCTGTGCGAGTACAGGGCGACCCGACTCACCCGATTACACGTGGTTATCTGTGTAACAAGGTGAACCACTATCTAGATTTTGTCTACAACGACAATCGTGTTCTCTATCCTCATAAACGAGTAGGACCAAAAGGCCCGGGTGCCAAATTTGAACGCATAACCTGGGATGAGGCGCTGGATACCATTACCGACAATTTCAAGAGCGTAATCGAAGAATATGGAAGCGAATGCATACAGCCCTATTCATATTCCGGAACCATGGGTATGGTGGGCTACTGGACGATGGATTATCGGCTCTGGAACAAGATGGGTGCCAGCGGACTGATTCAGTCGATCTGTATCTTTGCAGCCATGTGGGCGGGACTCCACACCTACGGTCTGGCACATCCAAACATGTCTGTACACGAAGCGGCTGAAGAAGCAGATCTCATGATCCTTTGGGGGGCAAATCTGGTCAGCACAGGTGTGCATGCCATCCCATTTATACGTGAGGGCAAGGAACGTGGCATGAAGCTTATCGTTATAGACCCTCGAGTAACGCGTACCACCATGATGGCGGACTGGCACATACAGCCGAGGCCCGGAACCGATGCAGCCCTGGCGCTGGGCATGATGAAATTAATCGTTGATAAAGGATTGCACGATCTCGAGTTCCTGAAAGAGCAGACCAATGGCTGGGAAGCATTGCTGGAAACGGAATTGCCGAAGTATCCGCTTGACAGAGTAGAGCAGATCACGGGTGTTTCTGCCAAGGACATTGAAAAACTTGCTCTGGAGTATGCATCGACCAAAAAAACATTCATTCGTGCGAATTACGGCCTGAACCGTCACCAAAATGCCGGACAGATGTGCCGCTCCATCCTGATACTTCCATGTATTACCGGTGCATGGCGAGAACCTTGTGGGGGTGCCTGTTTTGGCAACCTTGAAGAGATGTGGTTGCGCTGGGACATGGACAAGCTGCACAGAACTGATCTGGGCAAGCGGAAGCGCATGGTCAATATGGTGCAAATTGGCCGTGCATTGTCTGACCATATTGATGCAGATGGCAATAAAATGGACCCGCCGATAAAGAGCATCTATGTCTATAACTCAGATCCTGCAAACTGTGCACCAAATTCCAACAACGTTCGCAAGGGTTTTATGCGAGATGACCTTTTCGTTGCCGTTCATGAAACCTTCTGGACTGATACCTGTCTGTATGCTGATATTGTGATCCCTGCAGATACGCAGCTGGAGCGTATGGACATGGTAGCCACCTATGGCAACTGGTACTACACCATGAACAAGCCCGTGATCGAACCTCTTGGTGAAAGCATCCGCAATTCTGAGGTTTTCCGCATGCTGGCCAAACGGATGGGGTATGTCGAAGAGGGGGACAATGCCTTTACGCAAACAGATGAAGAAATCATCCGTGACATCATGTTTGATGAAGGTAAACATAATCCTTTGATGGAAGGTATCACTTATGAGGATATCCAGAAAAATGGTTTCGTGAGAGCGAATACGAGTTCTGAAAAAAGAAACTTTCTGAAAAACGGCTGGCCAACGAAATCTGGGAAAATCGATATCTGGTGTGAGAAGCTAAAGAAAGAAGGTGTAAGCCCTCTGCCTACCTATGTGCCAGAAATTGAAGGTCAGGAAGATCCCAAGCGTAAGGACTACCCGCTGCAGGTGCTCAGCAGTGCATCACACTACTTCATTGGCGATTCATTTCAGTCTGTACCACGATTGCAGGCCATGATGTCTCGACCCACAGTGGAATTGAACCCGGAAGACGCGAAGGCACGGAACATAGAAGATGGGGATCTTTGCCGATTGTATAATGACCGGGGCGAATCCTTTGCCTATGCAGTCATAATTGATGGATTGCTGTCTGGCATTTGTTCTACTCAAAAACAGTTTAAAGGGAGTAACACCCCGAGTGGTGTGAATATCAATGCCCTGAACTCTGAAATGGTGACTGACTTTGGAACCAGTCCAACTTTCTATTCCTGTCTGGTTGAAATCGAGAAAGCAAGTGAAGAAATGCGCAAGCAGACTTTGTTGAAAGAGTGGGGAGGTAAAGAGGGTTATATCAAAAAATGGCGTGAAGATCCGCGGAACGAAGGTGTTCAGGCAACTGATAGTGAAATCATTGCGTTTGCAGAAGAACAGCATCCGGGAATTTTCGGCTGAGGCTGGACAATCATTCTAGGAAAAACAGGGGAAGCACAGAAGTGACTGCGGTACAAAAGAAATTTTACGACCCGTTTGATCATTACATACGGAAATTGCCTGTTCCTGATCCTGAAATACAAAGGAAAAGAGTAAAAATAAATCAGGGTAGTGTTCTCGGTGTTACAAATCTAACGCATGATACGTTAAAGCTGGTAGTCAAGTGTGATGCCAGTAGCCAGCCGCTGGGAGGGATTGCAGGTCAGTATGCTGCTATCAAGGTGCCAGGGGTGAGAAAGCCCCGTTCCTATTCGTTTGCGAGGGCACCGGAAGACGAAAATCCTGGCGAACATACTTTTTTCATACGCCTGGTTCCTGGTGGTGAGTTATCCGGATGGCTGGCCAAAGGCAGTTGCATCGGTGAACCTGTAGAGATCTCCGGACCCTTGGGAAATTTTCAGCTCGACCCATCCAGTGACACCATGGTTTGTATTGCGGGGGGCAGCGGCATGAGTGCAATCGTTGCCATTGTTGAACATGCTGCCAATCTTGGCGTGGCTAGGGATTGCTATTTTTTCTATGGTGCTCGCACACAGAAGGACCTCTACTGTCGTGAGGAGATACAGGCTGTACAGAACAAATGGAATCAGGGCTACAGGTTTGAATTCATCCCTGTCTTGTCTGAAGAGCCTGAAAGCAGTGACTGGGAGGGTCCGCGCGGATTCGTTACAGAGCACTTCCAGGCAGAATACCTAGCTCCGGGCAAGCTGCATCTTGATGAAGTAAAAGCCTATTTTTGCGGGCCGCCTCCTATGATAGACCATGGTGTAAAATTGTTAATGGATGCAGGACTCGATGACAAAAATATCTATTTCGACAAGTTTGAAGATGCAAGTTCACCGGCACCTGTGGTGGATAATACCAAGTGTGTTTTGTGTGATGAGTGTCTGCTGGTGAAACCTGTGCCCAACTGTCTGGTTGAAGCAACAAACTTTAGAACAGACGGCGATGATTCGAGCTTTTATTTTGAGCGTGTGCGACCTGCGTATACTTCCGGATTATATTACAACTCCCTGTACATTGATGAGGATGAATGTATTCGCTGTTTTGCCTGTGTTGATGCCTGTCCGCATGATGCAATTTCGGTAGCATATGACAAAACACCCAAAACATTGAGAATGTACAAATAGGAATTTTGAGTATTATTTGCGGGGCAGGCTGTTTTGGGAAAATTACAAACGGCTCCTTGATAGCTTTCAAGGCAGTTGGTTTGTGAGTGGTAGTTAAGGCTATTCATTTCAATACAGGCAGCATCACAGATTTCTGTTGGAAAATTAATGATAAGACTGAAAGTGGTTTCGATCACAGGTGTTATGTCGCTCCTGGCACTTTTGTCGTTTTATTCAAGCGAGATACAAGTCAGCACTGCAGCATCCCCTTCACAAGAAGTTCATACACCGGTTGTTGAAGAAATTGGTGAGCTATCAGACGATGAGTTACTGGCGCTTCAGAATGAAACCAAGCCAACAGAGGAGTCTGGTAAATTTACCAAGGGTGTTTTGTGGAAAATCGAAAAAGATGAGGAGTTGATCGGATACCTTTTCGGCACGATACACATGAATGACAAGCGTGTGAACAAAGTGCGCGAAAACATTATGGGTATTTTTGACGAAATGAACAGTTTTGCGATGGAATCATTCCCAAGTGACCACTACTGGAATCCCTACCATGGCGGGAAAATGATCAAGGCAGATATGACTCTGCCCCGGGGCCAAACGCTGGAGCAACATATCGGTGAGGAGTTGTATGTCAAAGTCGAGAAAGTCCTGTCTCAGTTGGGGCTGGATCGGGAGACAATTCTGCATATGAAACCGTGGGCCGCTATGCGCAGTTTTGCAGTCAAGTCCGAGAACACGGAGGATTTGATTCTTGACTATGAACTGCTGGATCGTGCTGCATCACAAAGTAAAGAACTTTATCAGGTCGAGAGCATTGAGGAATTTCTAGTAACATTTTATGCAATGCCACTTGATGTACAGGTCAAGCTGCTCGAGTTTACAGTGAACAGCTATGACAAGATGCGAGATACCATTGACGACATGCTGGTTGCTTATCTGGAAGAAGACCTGCTAAAAATGTACGAAATCAGTACCAGCTTCATCCCCAATCACCCGGAAAATAAACGCTATCGAGATACGTATCTGAAACATGTTATCAAGGACAGAAATATTGTGATGGAACACTATATGCGAAAACCCATGCGAGAGAAAAAGACTTTCATTGCCATAGGGGCGTTACATCTATATGGCGATCAGGGTGTTCTGGCTTTGATTGAAAAAGATGGTTACCAAGTTACACGCGTTCCGCTTGAGACAATTTAGTTTACCTGGTCTTTTCACACACCCATTCACGGATCTTTATAGGTACGCACCTGCTTTTTGACAGGAGTCACAGCACAGCATTCCGGTACCCTTTTTTATTCAAAGCGCGCCTGATATGCCAGTGCGGTAATATTTGTTGAAGGTGCCGATACACTTCACGTCCACAGCCAATGTTTGGTTCATAACCCAGAAATCAGCATGAAAAAAATTGTCATTGCTCCAGACTCATTTAAAGGTAATCTCACCTCAATGGAAGTCGCCGTATGTATCGAAAAAGGGATCAGGCGTGTCTTACCCAAGGTTAAATGTATCAAAATACCTATGGCAGATGGTGGTGAAGGCACCGTTCAGTCTTTGGTGGATGCCGCAGGAGGTAAGCTGATAAAAAAACGTGTCAAGGGCCCGGTCGGGAAAATTGTCACGGCGCACTATGGATGGTTATCCGGGAAGCAAACCGCGGTTATTGAAATGGCCGAAGCATCTGGTCTGCCTCTGGTTAGGGGACGCGATAAAAATCCGCTCAAGACCACAACGTATGGTACCGGGCAACTGATGTTGGATGCCATAGCCCATGGAGCCAAGCAAATCATCATCGGCATTGGGGGCTCAGCGACAAATGATGGCGGAACTGGCATGGCACAGGCGCTTGGTGTGAAATTTTTGAATGCTGATGGGAGAGAAATAAAAGAGCTGGGATCCGGGGGCATGTTAGCTAAAATTCGTGTAATAGATGTAACGGGTCTTGATGCCGGTGTGCTTGCAGCTGATATCCTGGTGGCATGTGATGTTGACAATCCCCTGTACGGAAAGAAAGGTGCAGCCCATGTATTTGGGCCACAAAAAGGGGCAACACCCAGAATGGTGGAGGTGCTGGATAGAAACCTGAGGCACCTTGGCAAGCTGATAAAACGGGACCTCAAAAAGGATGTAGTGCGAATGCCCGGCGCCGGAGCAGCTGGGGGGCTGGGAGGCGGGCTGGTTGCTTTTACGGGCGCTACACTAGAAAGTGGTATCGATATCGTGCTGAAGACAACCGAGTTGGGAAAATACCTGAAAGATGCAGACCTGGTTATTACCGGTGAGGGGAGGATTGATTTTCAAACTGCATTTGGCAAGACGCCGTCCGGCGTTGCCCGGGCAGCTCAAAAACACAAGGTGCCGGTTGTGGCAATTGGCGGCGCACTGGCTGATGATGCACGTAATGTGTATGCACATGGCATTGATGGAATTGCCAGTGCCGCTGCCAAGGACATGTCATTGGCAGAAGCATTGCGGGATTCATCCAGTCATTTGGAAGATGTTGCCGAGCGAGTCATTCGTATGATTCGCATTGGCCAGGCAATGACTGCCAAAAAACGCAAGACAACAACCCGTTCAGGGTCAGGAGGTCTACGGTAACACCTGAATCGGGATATCTTTTTCGACGAAGCTCCATATTTCATCCAGATCCTGGTGGCTGACAGCAATTCTAATTTTCGTCCCGCCTGCAAATCCAAGCCTTTGCCAGATCCATCCAAGGATCTTCGGTTGACCAAAAATAGTGAATTCAAAGTCTGTTTTGGTAACAGATTTCTGGCTCTGCTCATCTGAATAGGAAGCATGTATGGATTTTCGGCCTTCGCTGTCTTCGTGTTTGGAATTCAATATATACTTTCCTTCCGGTATGCGTTTGTTACCAGGTTTTTGATCGTGGTCAGGACGCTCTGTGGGCAGGTTTACCCCGTAAGATCGGTACTGTTTGGAGTTTTTCACTAGGTAGAGCCTGCCCTCGTTTTTTTTAAGGACTAACAAGTCTGCAATAAGCAGATTGACCAGTCCGGATATCTCCTTTCCTGAGTTGTAGCTTCTAGTTCCCCATTGTTCTCCATGGGCATTAAAATACTTCCAGATACCATGCTTGTCGCCGTGCATGAATTCGCCTGCTATATGCATGTATCCACCGTCCCAAGCCTGCCACATGCCATGCTTTACACCGTCTTTTTCACAAAATATGGCAATTCCGAGTTTGCTCCAGACTTCTCGATTTTCCATGGCACCTTCAGGGCACTGGAGTGCTACATCCGCTACGGCATGCAGGGTTTTATTGTGTTCATGTTCCATCATCCATCCAATCCATAAAGGACTGGTCAGAAGGAGCAGCAAGGCGATAGTAATTGACAGGGCAATCACTGCTTCAGAAAGCTTTTTAATTTTCATCTGGATTCGCTCATTCGTGGAAAGCTGTTGAAAAACATGGTAATTAATGTCAGGCTCGAAGCCTTTGAATATCCTGAAGCCTGTATAAGCCGATCATATTCTGAGTATGAACAAAATACTGGTTCTCATAGGCTTAGCAATTTTGGTCATAGGGCTGCTATGGCCCCTTATCAGCAAAATGCCATTTGGGAAGCTGCCGGGTGACATCGCTATCAAGAAAGAAGGGTTTCAACTGTACTTCCCTATTACCACAATGATCATTATCAGCCTCGTCCTTTCCGTTATTTTGTGGTTATTCAAAAAATAGAAAGCCTCGTACTGACTATATAGATAGTTTGCCAATGGTTCCTGTAGGAAAATCAGATTTTGTCCTTTTATATGCAGTAATCCGCAAGCTGGAAAACAACACCTATTATCGTGTTTTTGCCAAATCCCTGGCAAGAACAACTTGTTCCGCTGAATCACTACCACCTGATCATGAACTCGTCAGGGAAATGTTTCATTACTTTATAAGGGAAGATGAGTTGCAGATTCACTATGACGGCTCTGCGGTGTCACTGGATTTTATCGAATCGGAAATTTATCGAAGGGCGGAGGGGAAAGCAGGTCCCGGCGCGGACCTTGAGAATGAAATGGAAGTGGAGCGAAAACTTGTGTGGGAGAATGAAGTGTATATTAGGGTACAGGATTTGAAAAAGCTGTATGCGAACAAATGCATCGTGTTTCCAAAATCACTGTTAACCGGCTGTGATACGCCCCAGACCTGAAGTGGTCCGCTGTTTGTGAATTGTCAGTCCAGTGGAGCGGGCAGGTCGGAATTTCCCATTAGATACTGATCCACGCCCCGCGCTGCGCTACGGCCCTCTGCGATTGCCCAGACAATGAGGCTTTGCCCACGTTGCATATCGCCTGCTGCAAACACTCCTTCTACATTGGTCATCCAGTTTTTATCACGGATGACATTGCCACGATTGTCTAGGCCTACCTTCAGTTGCTCCAGCATGCCAGGCTTTTCCGGGCCTAGAAATCCCATTGCAAGCAACACCAGGTCACATGCTAAAGTCTGCCCACCGCCGGTCACTTCCTCGAAACTGAGGTTGCCGTTTTCGGATTTGATTTCGACTGTGACCAGTTCCAGGGCTTTGACAGAGCCGTTGCCGTCATTGACAAACCGTTTGGTGGAAACTGAGTACATTCTTTCAACGCCTTCCTCATGCGCTGAAGCTGTGCGAAATATCCTGGGCCATTCAGGCCACGGGTTATCTGCTGCACGAACTTCCGGTGGCTTAGGCATGATTTCCAGTTGATGTATAGATTTGGCGCCTTGCCGATTCGCAGTGCCCAGGCAGTCTGCACCGGTATCTCCACCACCAATGATGACAACATGTTTACCCGCCGCACTAATGAAGTGCTCTGGTTCGGGATCCCCTTCACAGATCCGATTCTGCATCGGCAGATATTCCATGGCCTGATGGATTCCCTTCAGTTCACGACCTTCTGTAGGCAAATCGCGCGCCTCGCATGCCCCGCCACACAACAATAAGGCATCGAATTCATTCCGGACATCATCCACTGCAATGTTGTGTCCGATGTGCGAGTTGACCCTGAACGTAACGCCTTCAGCTCGCATTTGTTCCAAGCGTCGGTCCAGCACACGCTTTTCCATTTTGAACTCCGGAATTCCATAACGCAGCAGGCCTCCAATGCGGTCTGCCCGTTCAAACACGGTAACGTCATGCCCGGCACGTGCAAGTTGTTGAGCTGCAGCCAGCCCCGCAGGTCCAGACCCGATAACCGCAATTTGCTTGCCGGTTTTCTTACCTGCAATTTGAGGTTGCACCCAGCCGTTTTCCCATGCCTTGTCAATGATGGTCAGTTCCACGCTCTTGATCGTGACAGGGTCATCATTGATGCCTAATACACAGGATCCCTCACAGGGAGCAGGGCAGAGAGTTCCAGTAAATTCCGGAAAGTTGTTTGTCGCGTGCAGACGTTGAATAGCGTCCTTCCATTGATCCCGATAGACCAGATCATTCCAGTCTGGAATCAAGTTACCCAACGGACAGCCTTGGTGGCAGAAAGGAATGCCGCAATCCATGCAGCGTGCTGCCTGTTTTTTCAGTGGATCAATGTGCCAGGGAGCCATGACCTGGTTCCAGTCATGAATACGTTCCTCTACCGGGCGGTACGGCTGTTTGACACGCGTGTACTCCATGAAGCCGGTCACCTTAGCCATGGGCAGCCTCCATCACAGCTTCGTCAACAGAGGTCCCTTCGATTTCAGCTTTTTTGATTGCAGCAAGTACACGCCTGTAATCTTTTGGCATGACCTTCACAAACCCGTGCTGGCTGTTGCCCCAGTCATCCAGAATGCGTTTGGCGACAGTGCTGTTGGTGTGCTCGAGATGATTGGCCAGTAATGTAGAGACCGTATCTTTGTCCTCATCCTCAAGCTCTTCCAGATCAACCATGTCAAGATTGCATTGAATCTGGAATTGTTCCTTGTTTGCCATCACATAGGCAATACCACCTGACATCCCCGCAGCAAAATTTCTTCCTGTGTTGCCAATGACGACAACGCGGCCACCCGTCATGTATTCACAACCGTGATCACCTACTCCTTCCACGACGGCATGTACTCCGCTGTTGCGCACGCAAAACCGTTCCCCGGCAATGCCCCGGATGTACGCTTCTCCTGAAGTGGCACCGTATAACACCACGTTCCCGACTATAATGTTTTGCTCTGCAGCAAAGGTCGAATGTCGTGGCGGGTACACGATGATCTTGCCTCCGGACAGACCTTTACCTAAATAATCATTGGTATCCCCTTCCAGGATCAGTGTTATGCCTTTGGGCACGAATGCTCCGAAACTCATACCTGCCGAACCATTGAAGTGAATACGGATGGTGTCTTTAGGCAACCCCTCGGCACCGTGACGTTTGGTGACGTGATATCCGAGAATTGTCCCGACAGTTCGGTTGGTATTGCGAATCGGCAGGATGACGTCAACCGGTTTGCGTTCCTCGACTGCCTCCTTGCACAATGGCACCAGCGTGGTTACATCCAGGGATTTTTCCAGCCCGTGATCTTGGTCAGTTGAACAGTACACGCCAAAGCCCGGCCGTCCTTCCGGCTTGTACAAAATCCTTGAGAAATCCAGGCCATGTGCTTTCCAATGATCAATTGCTTTTTTCACATCCAATCGATCTACTTGGCCAATCATTTCATTGACCGTTCTGAAACCGAGTTGCGCCATGTATTCGCGGACTTCCTGTGCAACAAACTTGAAAAAGTTTTCAACAAATTCCGGCTGGCCGTTGAACTTTTTGGTGAGATCCGGATTTTGTGTGGCAACTCCTACAGGGCATGTATTCAGGTGGCAAACCCGCATCATGATGCAACCCATCACCACTAATGGTGCAGTGGAAAAGCCAAACTCTTCTGCCCCCAGTAATGCTGCAATGACAACATCACGCCCCGTTTTCAACTGCCCGTCCGTTTGTACAACTATGCGGTCGCGCAGGCCGTTTTGTACCAGCACCTGCTGGGTTTCAGCCAGCCCAAGCTCCCATGGAAGTCCTGCATGTTTCAGCGAACTCATGGGGGATGCCCCTGTGCCACCATCGTATCCTGAAATGAGTACCACGTCAGAATGGGCCTTGGAGACACCCGCTGCCACCGTGCCCACGCCGACTTCAGCAACAAGCTTTACATGAATTCGCGCTTGCGGGTTGGAGTTTTTCAGGTCATGTATAAGTTGCGCCAAGTCTTCTATCGAATAGATATCATGATGCGGTGGCGGGGATATCAGGCCAACCCCCGGGGTTGAATGACGGACTTTTGCAATCCACGGATACACTTTGGTGCCTGGCAACTGTCCCCCTTCACCCGGTTTTGCACCCTGTGCCATCTTGATCTGCAAGTCATCGGCATTCACCAGATATTCACTGGTGACCCCGAACCGACCGGATGCCACCTGTTTGATTGCGCTTCTTCTAAAATCACCGTTTTCATCCGGTGTGTAGCGGTCCGGGTCCTCACCACCTTCCCCGGTATTGGATTTACCGCCGATGCGGTTCATTGCGATAGCAAGGGTTTCATGTGCCGGCTTGCTTATGGAACCATAGGACATCGCACCCGTTGAAAACCGTTTCATGATGTTTTCTATCGGTTCGACCTCTTCGACCGGAATCGAATCCCTGGCGAATTTGAATTCAAACAGCCCACGCAAGGTCGCTAAATGTTCATTTTGACTGTCTACCTTGTCGGTATATTCCTTGAACAGCTTGTACTGTCCAGACTGTGTAGAGTGCTGCAGCTTAAAGACCGTTTCAGGGTTGAACAGATGATACTCGCCATCGCGGCGCCACTGGTATTCGCCCCCCCAGTCCAAGTCCGGATTATTTACAGGTCTTTCTGGGAATGCATTCTGGTGGCGTATGCTGATTTCCCTGGAAATTTCATCTAGTCCAATACCCCCTATGCGTGAAGCAGTCCAGGTAAAATACTGATCGACAAATTCCTTGTTAAGGCCTACCGCTTCAAAGATTTGTGCTCCACGATAGGACTGTACTGTGGAGATGCCCATTTTCGACATTGTTTTAATCAGGCCCTTGTTCACGGCCTTGATGAAGTTTTTGATTGCGTTTTCATGCTTCATCACTGGCAGATGCCCCTTGCCTATCATGTCTCCAAGAGATTCAAGGGCGAGATAGGGGTTTACCGCCTCAATGCCATACCCTATCAGTACCGCAAAGTGATGTACTTCATGTGGCTCTCCTGATTCAAGCAGGAGTCCTACCCGGGTACGGGTTCCTGAACGAATCATGTGATGATGCACACCAGCAGTTGCAAGCAGTGCAGGGATTGCTGCGAATTCCTTGGTTGCACCGCGATCAGACAGGATGACATTAGTGTAATTCTCCCTTACTGCAGCATCGACTTGTGCACAGACATCTTTTAATGCCTTGTCAAGGCCAGTGCCCCCCTCTGCAACAGGGTACAGGATGGGAATGGTAATGGTTGTCAGCCCGGGCAAATCAATTTCCCGTATACGTGACAGGTCTTCATTGGCAAGCACAGGTGAAGGTATCCTGATCTGTCTGCAGCTTTCGGCATCGGGATGCAAAAGATTTTTTTCAGGACCAATAGTTGTTGCAACCTGGGTAACCAGTTCTTCACGGATTCCATCCAGCGGTGGATTGGTAACCTGGGCAAAGAGCTGCTTGAAATAGTCATACAGCAGACGCGGACGATTCGACAGTACGGCGAGTGCAGCATCAGTTCCCATTGAACCAACTGGCTCCAGCCCATTAGATGCCATCGGTGCCATCAGCATCCTCAAGTCTTCGTGTGTGTAGCCAAATGCCTGTTGTCGTTGCAGCAGGGTATCCTGGTCAAAGCTGTAAACCTGCTTGGGGTCGGGCAAATTCTCAAGTGTGATCAGGTTGTTGCTGAGCCAATCCTGATAAGGGTTTTCTTCCACAAACTGTTTTTTGATTTCCTCATCGTCTATGATGCGTCCCTGCTTGGTGTCCACCATGAAAATTCGGCCTGGGTGCAGCCGATCCTTGATCAAGACATTTTCCGGTGGAACATCCAGTACGCCTACTTCAGATGCCATAACTACCATGTCATCCTTGGTGACATAGTAGCGTGAAGGTCGCAGGCCGTTCCGGTCCAGTACCGCACCGATCACTTCTCCATTTGTGAATGCGATCGAGGCCGGGCCGTCCCACGGTTCCATCAGGCATGCGTGATACTCATAGAACGCCTTGCGTGCGGCATCCATGGTTTCGTGGTTGCTCCATGCTTCCGGGATCATCATCAGTATTGCGTGTGGCAAGGGCCGACCGCACATATGCAAGAATTCAAGGACATTATCGAATGTGGCGGAGTCACTGCCATTTTCAACTACAATTGGGAAAAGTTTCTGCAGGTCATCGCCAAATAATTCAGATTTGCACAACGACTCGCGCGCATGCATCCAGTTGATATTGCCACGCACAGTATTGATTTCACCATTATGTGCGAGATAGCGGAAAGGGTGAGCCAGCTCCCAGGATGGGAAGGTATTCGTCGAAAACCGTTGATGCACCAGGGACATTGCCGATTCAAAGTCAGGTTCTGTGACATCTGGAAACATGGGCTCAAACTGTGAGCCGGTCAGCATGCCTTTGTACACGAAGGTTCTGTACGAAAGTGACGGTATGTAAAAGTTGTCACGTTGTGAAAGGTCTGAACTGAAAATGATGTGTTCGATACGTTTTCGAATTACATAGAGCTTGCGTTCGAATGCGGCTTCATCTTCGATATCGTGACTTCGACCAATAAAAATCTGTTTGAAACCGGGCTCACCGGATCTGGCTGTAACCCCCAATAAAGAGTCATCCAGTGGAACTTCGCGCCATCCCAGGACCTGCTGGCCTTCTTCTTTGATTACCTGCTGTAACTGGTCTATACACTGTTGTTGCTGCAAGGTGTCTGTAGGCAGGAACACCATGCCGGCACCATACTGCCCGAATTCCGGCAGCTTGATACCGATTTCATTGCAAACCCTTTTAAAAAATTTGTGGGGAAGCTGGGTGAGAATGCCTACCCCGTCACCAGTATTTTCCTCACAGCCACAGGCTCCCCGATGGATGAGGTTTTTAAGAATAGTTAGTGAATTTTCGATAATTTTGTGGGATTGGCGGCCTTTGATGTCAACCACAAAGCCTACGCCACACGAATCATGCTCTGTGCTTGCCTCGTACAGACCTCCTGAGGGCTTTTCGTGAACGTTCATAATCAACGGGATGGGAAATTTTTGTATTTGCTTATGTTAAGTGTTTTATACGGAAATTTATCTATCGCAAAAGAGTAATTCCAGAGCAGATCAACTAAAGCGAGTCATGTGGCCAGTGCGCAGGACCTGTAAAAAGGCTGAAAATTATAACGCAGGGCAATTAAATACCCTAATACACTTTTTATTGCCGGGAAATTATATACAAAAGTAATCATAATCCAGTATTCGACGTCCGAGGTTTCTGCACCCAAAACCCACCAGATTGCTGATTAGTCAGAGCGGTTACAGGAATATTTCGGTCCTGTGTCCTGCCACAGGCCCAGGCCCTCCTGAGTGACCAGCTACCAATTGATACTTATCTCCCCGACAAAACATACTGAAACTATACGGCCATACCTGTCTAGACTCGTCTGCTTACGCCGTACTACGTGCCCGTGAATCGGGTCTCTCAACATGCTTGCAACGGATTGTCCGCATGGCCATATCCTGTCATGAGCTAGACATGTCTGGTTTTTCTAGGGAGCATCAATTCCATGGAGACGAATGCGTTGTGTACCGATCTTCAGGGTGTCTCCGTCGACAACCCTTGCATAGCCGGACAATTCGCTGTGGGAAATCCTTGCATAAAACAGTATCACAGGAAATAAAAACCCGGCCATTCTGTTGCTGCGAAATGTGTGAGGGGTTCCTGGACGGTTCAGGGTTGCCCTCAAAACTGAATTTTACCCCCGAAATACCTGACAGCTGATGCTGATACATCTTCTTCTGGATTGAACCAGTGCAGCGTATTATGCAGATTCACCACATCTCCAACAATGACCAGGGTTGGAGGTTTGACAGCATGCTGGATAACCAGTTTTGGCAGATTGCTCAAGTTGCCAATGATTACCTTTTGTTGCGCAGTTGTACCTTGCATGATCAGGGCAGCAGGCGTACCGGGGTCCAGTCCATGTTTTGTAAGACTGGCACAAATATTTTCCAGACCCTGCAGCCCCATGTAAAACACCAGTGTCTGGTTTTTGTGTGCAAGCATTTCCCAGTTGAGGTTGACCGTTCCGTCGCTCAGGTGCCCGGTTGCAAAAATTACGGCCTGTGAATGTTCACGGTGAGTGAGTGGGATACCTGCATAGGCGGCACATCCTGCTGCTGCTGTGATCCCGGGAACAACCTGAAACGGTATTTGTTCATCAATCAGTGTGCTGATTTCCTCGCCACCCCTGCCAAATATAAACGGGTCCCCGCCTTTCAGGCGCAAAACCCGTTTACCTTCTTTTGCCAAGCGAACCAGGAGTTGATTAATGGTTTCCTGGGGCAATGTATGTTGTGATCGTTCTTTCCCGGCATAGATAAGTTCTGCTTCTTTACGGATCAGGTCCATGATTTCCTGAGACACGAGCCGGTCATATACCACTACATCAGCCTGTTGCATGAGCCGCAATGCACGAAATGTAAGAAGGTCAGGATCACCCGGTCCTGCACCGACCAGGTAAACTTCTCCTTGGGGCAAGCCATGATGATCGGAATGCTCGATTGCATCCTGTAACATTTTTTCTGCCCGACTGGATTGTCGAGAGAATACAAGCTCGGCAACAGGCCCCTGTATGATTTTTTCCCAGAACTTTCTTTTCTGGTCTACGGTGGAAAACTTTTCCTTTACCTTGAGGCGGTTGTTCTCAATCAGTTTTGCCAGTTGTCCATAGGCGGCAGGTATGCAGTTTTCCAGTTTAGCGCGCAGCATCCGTGCCAGGACTGGCGATGCACCACCGGTGGACACTGCAATCTGTACAGGTGAACGGTCAATGATAGATGGCAAAATGAAATTGCAGTTTTGAACATCATCTGCAGTATTGACCAATATTTTTCTTATCTTGCAGTGTTCAGCGATCTCGGCATTGATTTTGTGGTTATTTGTAGCTACCAGGACAAGCTGGAAGTTTTCCAGATTTTCTAAATCTTCCGACGTGAAGTCTTTTTGTAGCCAGGTAACCGCTGCAGTAGTGGTCTGGTTGCGAATCTCTGATGTTACATCTGGTGCAATGACGGTAATTCTTGCCTGAGCCCGAATCAGCAACGAAATTTTTCTTGAAGCAACCAGACCGCCCCCCACAACGAGGCATGACTTGTTCTTGATGTCCAGGAATAGGGGCAGGTAGTTCATGCAGGTAATGACGTATTACGATTGAAGGGAGCAGATATACTCGGCAACCGGGCGGGTCACAGGTTCGATTTTTTTTCTCATCACCGTACCAATTGCATCGGATATGCCAAAAATTGGATCAACAAGTGTTTCGCTTATCATGGACAGGCTCAGTATTGCTTGCAATTGTCGTTGTACCGCTGGGTAAATTGATAAGATCCTTTCAAGATCCGGATGATCCTTATATTGCAATTCAATATAACCTGACAAGGATTGCATATCACGCCAGTTTTTCTTATAGGGTGTTTCACATCGGAAGTAGCTCCCTATTGCATTCAGCAGCGCAACCACGACTTCCTGATCATTGGGTTTTTGCAGCACCAGGTTCGCTGTATGCAAGAAAGCTTGGCCGCATGGGCTCAGTGACCGGCACAGCTGTTCTGCAAGCCTGTTGCCTCTGTCAGTTTCAGGCTTCAGCCTGTTTACTGCACCTTCCCATTTTTCATGTGGAGCAATGTCAATTGGCAAGTCATCAGGGGTTTGTTGCAGAAAACCTACATAGTAGGAGTTCTTTCTTTTGCCTCTTTTCCATATATCGTTGCGTGTCTTTTCGCTGATCAACCCGGGTTGAAGCACCAGCCGTACGCTGTCAATGATGGCTTTCTGTTCTTCTTCAAACGGTAGAAACTCGACGAGGAATTGTGCAAGTGTTCTTCCCATGTCGCCCTGCACAACATTTTCTTTTTCAAGCATGCGCCGTGCATTCTCGGCATTGGTATCTGTCCACCAGGCCCTGCGTGCCAACTCGTTCGTAAGCCCTGAGGCATGTACAACCGCAGCAACAGCTTCGGGTTCGCCAATAAGCAGCAGTTTCTCCAGACTATCATCGCGCGCCTGACCCATTCGGGTCCAGCGTCTCAGAAACACCGGATACCCGCCAGGCGAACCCAGATAATGGGTAGACAGAAATTGCTGGATAAGGCGAATGTATTTCTCGTCTCTGCACGTAGGACTCAGTTTTATACTTGCCTCACCTTTTTCTGATAATGCATGGACACTCATGCGGGACTCATCGATACGTACTGCCTGCAAGGGCTGTGCAAGAAGAACATTCAGTCGCAATTGATCTTCACTTGAAAGCTGCATGTCAGTTGAGTTGGATTCTTTGACCCCAAGGAGCCGGTTTTTTGCCTTTCACGAGCCAGATAACAGGGTAGCAGGGGGCTGTTTCAGGAAATGTCCCTTGGCAATCAGTAAAGTAAACTAGCAAATCAGGATACTGGTCCTGTAAATCTAGCCACTTAAAAACAGGACAGAAACTGGTCCCGCCGCCACCTTTTAAGACGGACGGCATTTTAATATCATCCCAGGGTTCAAATATCCATGGTGCTCCCTCCGTCAACTCGGAATCGCATGGCAAAAGCGTGATGCGTGCACGCATGTTGCCTTTTATGGCATCGACTTCGGACAAAAATTCGTTCATATCCTGATCGCTTACAGACCCGCTGATATCTATGCCTACGGCAACATTTACTTGGGAGCTACGCAGGCTGGGGTAAATTGCCGGGTTGCCCCGGCGGGAAGATGGCCTGGAATAGCTGTAGTCTTCGCGTGCATTGGCAGTCAAATACTTGGCCAGCAGCATTCTCCATGGAAGCTTTGGCTGCAACATGAAATCGACCATTCGCGCCATGGATCCTCCTAGTTTTCCAGCCTGCATTGCCTGCTGCGCTGCACCTGCTAGGCGCTGTTGCCACTGGATAGACATCTCTTCTTGCTGTTGCGATGTCAGTGAGTCTGGCCGTGGAGCCAGATCATGTGTTTTACCGGCTTCATCATCAGGGCCTGACTCACGGGATTCCTGTGGTTGCCGGTGTTGATCTCCTTCATTTTGCAGCGGGTCACGATCTCCGTCCTTTGCTCTTTCTTGGGACGGCTTTTCATGCTCGCTGCTTTCGTTATCGAAATCATCTATAAAGTGGTAGATCTCCTCGGCAGTCATCCCTTCATATCTATCTTCCGTTAACGTGCCGGGTGGTGGTTTCAGGCCATCATGGATCAAAAGGGGATTCACCGCATAGTCACATGCCAAGTCCCACCGATGCTGGATACGGTGTTGTCTTCGGGCAAAGTGAGACAGGGCGCAATGAAGGGCCTGCTTGGCCAGAACGAACTGAGTTTCCTGTATGTCCAGTGAATCAATGTATTCGTGATTGAAATACAGCTTACGTGCATCAGAGGCTGTCGTTTTACACCAGCCGGGATTGGCAGCTACTAACGGCAGGCGCAGTACCAATGCCCCAAGAAAAGGCTTGTCAAGAATCAAACGGGTTCTTGCTGTTGCAAGTTTTCTTTGATTTCTTGAATAGCGCACTTAGCTTGTCACGCAAGGGTGTCAGACATGATCATAGATCATGATATCTGCAATCTTGTCTGCCCACGTGATGAACTCCGGTAGACTGAACAGGTCTTCACCAATTGCACGGTGCATGTCTGAAACCATCATCACGCCCATTTCCCGTTGAGGAAACCTGCCTGCATAATTCAGGATGTTGCCGTGTACATGCTGCGCATCGCCAGTCTGTTTGGCACGGATTGCATGGCCGACCAGCGCAGATGCTACGGCGTATTGCAGGTCAATTTCCTTGGGTGCGGCGATATCATCGCCCCGTACGATGGCCTCGAGGTCAGGCATTTGATCCAGGTTGGAGATGAAAGCATTCAGCTCTACACCGGCAGCAGGTCCCACACAAGCCTGTAATGCGCCGGTCAACAAATCGGGGCGTTCTGAGAATTTCTGCAGGGCACGATGCGCAAATTCCCAGGACCGGGGTGACGGGAATGCAACCGGGTTATGTGCGGGGTCAAAGTCAAACAGCAGATCGGGACGAAAACGCAAAAAAGCGATTACTCTTTCATCAATCTGATTGCTGTATGCCCAAGCTACCCAGTCGTCCAGATTGACATCTACTTCGAAATGAGAAAATCGGTTTGCAAGGGGTGCTGGCATGGAATAGGTTACGCCACGATCCCCTTGGCGATTGCCCGCAGCGAAAATTGCCCAGCCATCCGGTACGCGGTATTGCCCGAGACTCCGGTCGAGAATAAGCTGGTAGGCAGCTGCCGACACACTGGGTGCTGCAGAAGTAATTTCGTCCAGGAACAGTATTCCGTGCTTACCATGTCTGTTCTCGTCCGGCAGCATGGCTGGAATTGCCCATTCCACCAAATCCTTGTCGCGAAACGGGATGCCTCGCAAGTCGCTTGGTTCCATTTGTGACAAGCGAATATCAATTACTTCAACATTTTTTTTATTCGCTACCTGTGCAACTATCTGCGACTTGCCAACGCCCGGTGGGCCCCACAGCATCACAGGTGTGTGGTTGCCTACAGCAGCCCCTGTGAATTCTTTTTCAAGTACGATGGATAAATGCGCGGGTCGCATACGGGTTCAGACAGGCGCTACGTTTCTTCTGATGAAAATCCGGCTCTGCCATACCATTGTTTGGCTTTTTCCGGGTCTCGCTCTACACCATGGCCTTCCTCATACATCATCGCAAGCGTCGTTTGTGACCCCTGTAATCCCTGTTCGGCAGCCTTGGTAAACCACTTGATAGCTTCTTCACCATTTTGTTCGGTACAGTCCCCTTCCATATACATGAATCCCAGTCCATGCTGGGCTAGTGCATGGCCCTGTTCTGCTGCGGCTTTCATCCATCTGAGTGCAGCATCCGGTTTGGCTACAACCCCTAAACCATTCTGGCACATGATTGCGCAGCGGTACTGGGCATCTGTATCTCCTTTTTCAGCAAGTTGCGAAAGTATCTGCAGTGCTCGCGAAAAATGTTTTGCCTCAAACGCCATGATGCCGCTGGCTAAATCCATATCATCGTCTGGCATGGTTTCTCCAAGAAAAAATTGTCGTGGGTGCTGGTTTGTGTTGTATATGATACGCGAATATTGAAAACTGGAGGAATAGCCCAATATGGTGAACAGTAGGTTTTGCCTCAAATAGGAGTCACTGCTCAGGTAGGGCGCATCCAAGGGTATTTCAGTACAATTGTAGGACACCATGCTCACCTGGAGCAGTACAGGTTCTCTCTATAGGGGTATATTAGGGTCGATACTGCTTTTTATATCCTGCCCTGCTACGTTAAGTAGTACCGTGAATCCTATGTCAGCAGCAGAACCACACATCAATCCGGACGCAAAGCGAGCAATGCGC
Organism: Gammaproteobacteria bacterium; assembly: GCA_026713925.1. Lineage (GTDB taxonomy): Bacteria > Pseudomonadota > Gammaproteobacteria > UBA4575 > UBA4575 > WTFY01. The sequence goes on along the minus strand of JAPONM010000035.1, from coordinate 174,121 downwards.
TCTTATATACAGCGTGTAGCTACCGGCCCTGAATACAGCAAGGATATATCATTCGAGGAAGCACGCGATGCCATGCGTCACATACTGAACGGAACAGCGGATCCTGTTCAGGCTGGCATATTTTTGATTGCCTTGCGTATGAAACGCGAAACACTAGATGAAAACGGAGGCTCCCTTCAGGCCATTATTGACGCCTCGGACATAGTCACTGCAGATGTGGACCATGTTGTGGATATTGCGGATCCCTATGATGGATACACACGTGGGCTGCCGGTTTCTCCCTTTTTGCCTGCTGTCCTGGCAGCCTGTGGTCTGCGGGCAGTTTCACATGGTGCCGAAGCGGTCGGACCCAAATACGGGGCCACGCACAGAAAGGTTTTGCGTGCAGCAGCAATCAATGTAGACCTGACCCCGCAGCAGGCTGTCCAACAGATCAATCACCCCGATGTAGGATGGTCTTATATTGACCAAAAGCACATCTGCCCTGCGTTGCATGACTTGATCCCTCTACGCACTCAAATTGTCAAGAGACCCGTGATTACAACTGTGGAGGTTTTGATAGGTCCGGTACGCGGCAAGATTGGAACACACCTGATGACAGGCTATGTGCATAAACCCTATCCACCAGTGTATGAGCATTTGGCCAAGCTGTCCGGTTTTGAATCTTCAGTGTTTGTGCGTGGTATAGAAGGGGGTGTGACCCCGTCTCTAAAACAGGTGTCAAAGTATTTTGAATACCGTCATGGTGGTGCCATGACAGAAGTGGAGATTGATCCCGGGCAGGCCGATGTTCACCAGGATGTCCGGGCGGTGCCCTTGCCGGAACTGGAAGCAAGCAAGGAGAAGGGTGACGATACGGCGGCCAAGTTTGATATCGACCAGCTTGCAAATAAGGCGGCACTAGCAGGGCTGTCCGCATTGGAAGGAAAAGAAGGTCCTGCACGGGACAGTCTGATTTATTCGGGGGCTATCATGCTCACCCATATGGGAGTCAAAAAGGACCTGAAGGATTCTGCCGGGATTATCAGGGCTGCAATTGACTCAGGCAAGGCTTTAAAGCATTTTCAGAAAAACAGGCTACATTAAGACTTAAGGAGATAGCATGGACCAGACATACAGAGATGCCATAACCAAAATGGAAACCGCAGGTGTGGACCCGGAATATGTACTAGGCTGGCAGGGCGGATATCTGGGTCACCCCGAGCGTGAAGAACAGCGTGTGACAGAAGCCTACACGGCCGGGTACGAGGATGGTCAGGAGAAAAACACGGATAACTTTGAGAAGTGGAAGAAGTAATCTGTATTCCCGGCCAGGTGTGATCATTGCAAGTAGTGGACTCGATATGCTGGCTGGGTCAACCCTGAGCATACCTGTTTCCCTGGCATCGATTCCTCAATATTCATTCCTCGCCCCATACTCCCGATTCCGGGATTGGAGGGGGAGAGAAATCTGCCCCGCTCAATGAGGTTTCTTGCCCCCTGAAAACTTTTTTCAGGCCCAGCAGCAGTTTGGGAATTTCTGAATCAATTACATAATCCGGGATCCACTTATTGTCTTTTTCACCCATTACCGCCTGTACGTGGTTTCCTGCCAGGCGTCTCATTGGAAAACCTGGTCCGTGTTCCGAGGTATAGCTGCATTCAGAGTATTCATCCATCCTTTCGTTCAGCAAATCGATAAAGTCCTTGCGATAGTCGCCTGCTCCACAGGCTTCCTCCCGATTGGACTGCATAGTGTTGGCAAGATGTTGTCCCAGAGAGTTGATGAATTGCTCACGCTCGGATGCTGTCATGCTGTCAAATACCATGCGGTCTGCCACATGAGCACCAAATGCGCCAAATTCTGCTATGACATCAAGTCGCTGTGACTGCGTTTGGGTCTCGAACCCTTCGTTTTCAAGAAACAGACATGAGTCTGCTGCCAGCACCCAAAGGTTGAAGGCAACTACGCTTGCAATCTCTTCGGGCGTACGTTGCCGGTCTTGCAAATTCCATTTGGATTTTAGTCTTGCCACAATTTCCTCATGCCGTTCTTGTCAGATTTGGACCCTATTTATGATCATAATATAACTGGGCGTATAATATACCTATGGTGAGCCATCCCGAGCTACTTTGCACAGCAGTTCAGAAGAACTGTGATATTTCAGATGCACGCAATGCGGCAAACTATACGCTGTGTGTCTATCTTTTGAAGATGCGGGAGTATTTCCGCTGGGAAAACGGGTATGCATTCAATGAGTCCCTGCCTAAAAAGGAAGTAGGTGACTGGGTACAGGAGCGGGAGAACTTGTGGGAAAGTCTTGAAGAGGAGAGTTTTATTCCTTTGTCAATTGATGGCAAGGAGTTTGATCCTTTCGATACGGAAAACATAAACAAGGCGCTGGTGCCAAAACGCTATGTTTACAGTGGTGGAATTGGCTTGCGTGCTACGCCAAATTTCTTTCTTGCCAGACTTGAATCTAAGGAAGTCTATAATGACTTCACCATTTACGTATCTGCTGATGAATGTGCAAGGGACCTGACAGCACCGCCTGCAATGACTCAGGGTAAAAATGTATTTATACGCAAAGAGTCACTTTGCAGGCTGTTGTGGGAAAAATATCAGGAGTGGCGGTGGCACAAATATGAAAATGCCATGGCAAAGGCGTTGTCCTATTACGATTTTGACAAAGACATCGTTCGCGCGCTGGATCAAATGACAGACAATGAGCTTGAGGCCGTAGCTCTACATGAAATAGGAGAGTTCATTGCATCGCGGGAACTCGGTTGCGGCTGGCGGGAGATGGTTGTAAATCTGCCCCGGTCCAGGGCTGAAATGATGGCCAGGGCTGTCAAGGATCTGCTGGCGGACTGTTTTTCAACCTTGCCTGGATTGATAGAGAATTATAACCCTGCATCCTTGCATTTTTATGCTGCCAACCTGACGGCCATCCGCAAGGAGTTATTTCCGGGGTTTCAAAATGCATACCAGGCATGGATGGACACTGGCGATCTGAAACCATTGAAAAAACTGGTGGCGAAAGGGGTGCAGCATTGGCTGTGCGTTGCAGGCGATATGCTGGCCTGTTACGAGAGACAAGGTGACAGGGGGTTGCAGGTGCTGGAAAAAATTGTATTGGAAAGTTCACTTGAGTCATGATTGGCAAGCATGCAAATGACAGAGCTCAACAGGCTCAACCAACGATCTATGAGATCAAATCTGGCAGTTTCATATTTGAACAACCTGGCTCACTTTCCAGTCAATTTTGTGCAGAGGTCATCCAGCGCTTTGAGAATGCTGAAGATGAACAATTTGAAGGGCGTATCGGACAGCTAGCCGACCGGGATTCTGCTATCAAGAAGTCCACGGACCTCTTGGTAAGTGGCAAACCTCACTGGGAAACTGCAGACCGGACATTTTTCCATGCGTTGGGCCTTGCAGTCAGGGAGTTTCGTGAGCAGTATCCCTTTTTCAAGGGGCCGTTCAAGGATATGGGCTATGGAATACAAAGAACCAGTGCAGGTGAGTATTATCACTGGCATATAGATGGTGGAAGCCATGATTTCAGTCATCGCCAGCTGGTGGCAATTTGGTACCTGAACGATGTAGCAGGACCCGGTGGAGAAACGGAATTTCTGTTTCAGGATGTGAAGGTCAAGCCTGAAGCAGGTAAGCTGGTTCTGTTTCCTCCATTTTGGACACATGAACACCGGGGCGTTACCCTTGAACAGGGAGTGAAGTACATTGCCACCACCTGGATCGTATTCGCATAACGCCCATCCGGTTCGCTACAGGTCTCCAGCTACTCCTGCAGAATTTGCCGAATATTTTTCATTCCGATGGGAATTGTTACGCAAGCCCCTTGCCTTGCCGCGTGGCAGTGAGCAGGATGAGCTGGACAATAGCGCATTCCATGTTGCTGCTTATGATGAACAGCACATAGTGGGTGCCGGCAGGGTGCATATCGAATCTGATCACACAGCCAGGATCCGGTACATGGCAGTTCACCCGGGGTACAGGTGTCAGGGTGTTGGAAGCTGTATTCTCAGGAGACTTGAGCAGTTTGCATACGACCACCATGTACAAGTCTGCTGGCTGTATTCGCGTGAATCGGCAGTAAGCTTTTATACCAGGAATGGCTACGTTGTGCGTGGGCAAAGCGAAAGCGAGTTGTCTGCTTTGCGACACGAGAGGATGGAAAAGCGTTTGGCATAGCCTGACTTCTGGTTTGGCAGCCTGTGATTTCTCTCTTTCTGTGCAGAGCCCTTTCAACTGGGATACGTATCATGTTCCTGCCTTCAGGGTGCCATTTCCTTCTGGTCCGGGTGTATATGATATGATTGCATCAAAGATGCCGTTATTTTCCAAGGAGGTGAAAACTTATGACAGCTTCGACAACAAGTGACTATGAGCGGTCTTTCATATCAGAGGACTGGTCAGATGAGGATGCCAGAAAAGTTGCCGCAGAGGAGGAAATCACTCTGACGGATGAGCATTATGAGGTGCTGCATGCTCTGCAGGAGTATTATTCGCGGCATGATATCAACCTGATCAACATGCGTGAACTTCACGATGCGCTGGAGGAAAAGTTTCACTATAAAGGTGGAATGAAATTCCTGTACGACCTGTTTCCAGGTGGACCCGTGGCGCAGGGCTGCAAGATTGCAGGTCTGCATGTCCCTGCAGGGGCTGTGGATAAGGGGTTCGGGAGTGTTGCCTAGACGCTAGCCTCGTCAACCCTGCGATCTGTCAGGTGAACCGCTTGCTGAGTAAGCTAGTAGGTCAGTCCCATTTTGATATAGCCGCTGGGGCAGACATCTGCACAGATGTGACACCCGACGCACTTGTCGTAATCAGTGTCCACGTAACGGCCCATGGCACGCTGGTCTTTCTTTACACGGAAGATCGCATCTTCCGGGCAATACACCACGCAGTTGTCGCATTCGAAGCACATGCCACAACTCATACAGCGTTCGGCCTCATCTACCGCTTTCTGTTCTTCCAGTGCCGAGAATCTTTCCTGGAAATTGTTCAGAACATCTTCAGACGTAATGTTCGCCTCATGCCTTCGGTTCATTGGCTCTTGTTCAAAGTACGCTAGATGCAACTGGTCATGAGTGGCGATTTCAGTTTTCGAACGGTCCTCGTAGTTGTGAATCGCAAATTCTGCAGTGTCCGTGCCCCAGGCTTCCTGGATTTGAAACTGGGAAGGCTCCAGTTCGCGTACACGCAATTCCTCCAGAAGCTTGAAGTGGTGCGTGTCGATTTTCGGACGTGATGGAATATCCTGTTCCATCAGGTAGTGGTGCAGGCTTTCGGAAGCAATCGAGGCCTGGCCAATTGCTGTGGTCAGCAAGTGCGGGTTTACAGCATCTCCTGCGACAAAATGCCCGGGCTTGCCGACTACCTGGTAGGCTTTATCTGCGTCCATCAAGCCTCGTCCATTATCAAAATCCTCAATACCCATGTAATCTCCGGCCTGGCCTGTCGCGCTGACGATCATGGTGCACTCGATGTCAAACTCTTCTCCTTCCTTGGGGCATAGCTTGCCATCGACCAGTTCTACAGGCACCACCCTCAGTGCCTTGGCTCTGCCGTCTTCATCCTTGATGACTTCGACCGGTGAGAGTCCATCATGAATTTCCACGCCTTCGCGAATTACTGCATCCAGCTCATGCTGGGTTGCAGGTGCCTGTGTGATCGGACGCCGATAGACTACCCAGACATCAGCACCCTGGCGTTTGGCAATGCTCGCTACATCATGCACGGTATATCCTAGGATAACGTTTTCCGGCCGATCTTTTTGCGTGACATTTTTGATGTGGCCAATGCGTCTTGCGACTGCGAGCACGTCCATTGCGGTATCACCTGCACCAATCACTAGTATCCGTCCACTGATGTATTTCAGGCGGTCCTCATTGAATGCACGCAAATAGGACATCCCGTCCACCACATTTGGGGCGTCTCCCCCCGGTATGGGCAGTTTCTTCCCTGCAACTGCACCGATACCCCAGAAGATTGCATCGTAATCGCGTTCCAGTTCTTCCACTGAAACATCCGTGCCAACCCGGGTATTCAGTTTCACCTCGACACCCATATCGATTATCCGGTCGATCTCACCATCTAGCACAGAACGTGGGGTTCGGTAGCCCGGAATGCCAAACACCATCATGCCGCCAAGCTTGTCGTACTCGTCGAAAACGGTACAGGCATGACCCTTTTGACGCAGGAAAAATGCTGCCGTCAGGCCTGCACATCCACCGCCAACGATTGCAACTTTCTTGCCGCTGTCCTGTTCCGGCACTGCATAGGTCAGGTTCTGTTTCAGGGCCCAATCACCTACATACTGTTCGACCGCATTGATTCCGACTGCTTCCTCCACTTCGTTGCGGTTGCATCCATCCTCACAGGGAGCAGGGCACACCCTACCCATAACCGACGGGAACGGGTTAGCCTTGGTCATGCGTCGAAAAGCATGCTCCTGCCAAGTCATGTCGCCTACAGGCTTGTCGATACCACGAACGATAGAGAGCCAGCCACGAATATCGTGACCGGATGGGCAGCTTGCCTGACAGGGAGGGGTTCGATGAATATAAGTGGGGCAAATTTCTGACAATCCATTTTGCACGACATCCTTATTCCACTGTGTCGTAACATGGTCGCCATCTTCGTAGAGTCGAAAAGTAGGCTTTTCTGCCATTGCCGGTTACCTCCTAAGGTAAGCGCTTTGCATTCTCTTTGGCTGGATTAAAAATTAATCAAGCAAATAAGGATTACTGATTATACGGAAAATTGCGCATAAGAGAATATAACTTAAGCACTACTTTTGGACAGGTATGTACTACGCTAAATTTGGTATGGAGTCTGGGCCAACTGACTCAACCCGTGACAACCTCGGTCAGGGTCATATCGCCTGAAGTATCAATGTCCACAGCCTGGACCTCGGGCATCCTGTTCAAGATGTAGGCGGCCATCAGACCCACAGTAGCCGTCTTTTCCTGCTGTATAGCAGTCAGCATCTTATCTGCTGCAATTTGACAGCGTTGCAGATCATCAGGATGGTCTACCCAGATGCGACTCATTTGCCAGCCACGATCCATGTCCGCATCCATTTTCCTGAATGCATCCTGTGCATCCTGAACCATTTCGTCGTCCACTTGAAGGGGAAAAGTTTTCTCATCAATGGTGACTTTCAGTATCATCGGGGTCACTCCCTCATGTAAGTGTGTCCAGTATAGCCTGATCCGAGTGTCCAAATATGTTAGTACAAATCAAGTATGTTCTAGGTAAAAAGGAACTGCAGCACGTCCGCAAGTTGCTTGAAACTGCAGAATTCCGCGAGGGCCGGTTTTCAGCAGGGCTGTCTGCCAGGCAGGTGAAGCATACTGAAGAAGTCGGCAACGAAAAGCCAGATTCCGAATTGAACCAGCTTGTAGTAGGCAACTTGACACGCCACCCTGAATACAAGCTGGCAGCCCTTCCACACCGTATTGCGGTGCCTTTTTATGTGCGTTACAGGCAGGGTATGCACTACGGGGAGCACATTGATGACCCTGTAATGGGGGAAGGGAGCCGGTACCGCTCAGATATTGCCATCACCGTATTTCTGAATTCACCCGATGAGTATGAAGGTGGGGAACTGGTGATTCATACCCCGTTTGGCGTCCAGCACATCAGGTATCCAGCAGGGGATGCCGTGCTGTACCCTGCTTCAACGCGCCATCACGTAACCCCGGTTTCGTACGGCGAGCGTCTGGTCGCGGTAACCTGGGTGCAAAGTCTGGTCCGCAGTGATGAACGGCGTAATTTGCTGTATCAGCTGGGTAGAACACGCGAAAGACTGTTGCGCAAGAACCCGGATTGTGAAGACACCAAGCGGGTGGACAATGTGTATGTCAATCTGGTGCGAATGTGGGGTGAGACTTGAAACAAAGTGAGTAACGCAGGTAAGCCCCGGCTATTCTGCCGCACCTGCCGTCGGAAAGGTTTTAGCAGGTAGTGGGACCGGCTTAGCGTTTGGAACCCACTTCATCGTGGGCATCATCGACCACTTTCATCGCCAATTTTGTATATTCGTCCTTGAAGCCATCCAGATCTGATCCCTCTTTCGGGAGCCAATAGCTTTCGGGAGTAACTTCACCTTTTTGCTCAAGCTCGATGAACTTCTTCTGCATCTCAAGCAATTTTTGAATTCTTTCCTGTTTTGAAGTCACGTCAGACCCTCATGCGTTCAGTCATGTGTAGAAACCTAATCTAGTAGACTGCTGATATACTGTCTGTATCCCTATTGGGTATTGCTGTCCGGATTCAGCTTCAGTACCCGCCTTTACGCCGGCTCTCCGGCAGGCCACCAATCCGTCCTGCCTGTTTGCTGGGGTTGCCGGGAAACAAGTCGTATAAGAATTTTGCGTTTACTTTTTTGTTGCCCCATGCCTTGGACATGGCCTTGACCATGTTGCGGGTGTTGGGCAGATTCCCGTTGTTGTTTATGAACTCGTCTCTGAGGTAATGGATGACGTCCCAGTGCTTGTCTGTCAACTCAATATTTTCCTGTTTAGCAATTACTATCGCTACCTCTTCATTCCAGTCTTCCAGATTAGACAGGAATCCTGAAGCTGTGGTTTCAACGTCTTTGCCATTAACGTTAATTTCCATATTTCACTCCTAGCACACACTCGTTCTGTTTCCTGATGGTTTTAAGTTACATGACACTATTTTTCCTGCGATTGCCTGACTGCGTCAATCCCCTTATGAGGTATAAACAAGCCGCACCCCACCGTGCGCCCCGCTCCCAGACCGTGCTTCTGCAGATGAATAGACTCTTCCACATCCAGACTCGCAATCATCAAACTGCGCGTGGCTAAATTCCGTTCTGGCATCCGCAATACATGCGCGCGCCCGCTGATCATTTTTCTGGCCTGTATGCCCTGACGGCTCAACTGCTCGGCTGCTTGGTCCAGAAAGGCCTCTTCATCCTCGAGATAATCCGTGGCAATGTGCCTGGCAAAAATCGTGGTATGCGAAGAAAGCAGTTTTTCCTGCGGTTGGCTGAGTACCAGCTCATAGTTACCAACCTGTATCCTCCTTCCAGCAAGCTGCATGGCCGCTTCGACCCGCGGCTTGGGAAGCCGTATCATGAAGCGTGTACGCCTTGAAAGGCTCAATAGTGCATTGGGATCCTGTGGCCGGATCCAGCCGTTTCCTGATTCAGCCCCATGTATCAGGTGAATCCCTGCCTGGGGTTCGTCAGTAATCCAGGGCAGATTGCTTTGAATGGCTTGGGAAAGGTCATAGGCATGATCCAGCGGCAGCTGCTTGCATAGCACTCTGAAGGACAGGTCGACAATGTCGTCCGGTACAACATACTGTTCATTTTTGTCTTTCGGATCCTGCCAGTACATGTTAGGTCAGTCGGGGATCTTGTTGGCTGAAGTAAATACCGATTCCAGGATGTCTTCCCAGTTTTCAGGTGTGTCATGAAAGGGGGGGCGTACGTCCATGCGAAAAAACCTCTCTCCTTTTTGTGCGCACCTGCTCAGCACTTCCTTGAGTTCCTCAAACGACTGCAGCTCATGGTGCTGCATGAGAAGTTCACTAAGCCACAGCATTGCTGGCAGAACGGTTGTAACTGGTCGTGCTGGACACGGGCACTCGCTCATAGAAGCGCGCACGGTATAACAGGCGAGTTGATCCGGGATAGTCAGCAAACACTGTTCGATTGTGCAGCACGTTGTTGCACAGTACACCCTCTCCACTTTGCAGGATGTGCCGGAACCGGTACTCGCTGTCGTTGAGAATTTCCAGTAGCGTAAGCCTTGCCCGGCGAAGAGCAGGGCTGTCTTTCCACGAGATATTGCGTGTACGTGCGGTAAAGCGCATGTACAGGGTTTGTGTGAGCTTATCAAGCATATACACGGGCCCGGTCTTTGCTGCGTGTGCCCGCCCCTTGTTTTCCGGATTGGGTGGAATGGTCATGGCCTGCGGGTCCATGAGGGCTTCAATATGCTCCGGGTTCTGGTCTCGCAGCAGGATGTATAGGATTTCGGGGTCCAGGTACGTATTTTCTCCACCTGTCCCTGCAGGGCGCACGCAGTGCATCAGAAAAGCCCGGATGCGCTGGGCATCCTGATTGTAATACCCATCCGTATGCCAGTTCAGAGCCCGGTTCGTGTACGGAATATAGGTGCTGCCCGGTCTTTCATCCATCACCTGTATGGAAGAGATCCGGTCGTGGTCTGCACAAAAGTTGGCATCCATGCGGGACAGCCCCAGTTGCCCGGCGATTGCAGCTACCAAGTTTTTCCCTTGTGAAGGGTCAAGTTTCGTTTTGTAAAGGACCAGGTTGGTTTTTCCGCATATTTGGAGCAGGCTGGCGTTTTCTGCTTGAGTGAGCCGGCCGGGATTTTGTATCGTGACGATCAGTTGTTCGGTACGGGTTGGATATCCTTGGAGCTTGTGGGCTCGCCACCGGCGGTAAGTGCTGTCATTTTCAAGTGAGAACTGTTGCATGGTATTGGGAAATTCGAGATTTCCGGGGCAAAAGGCTGTGTCCCTGCGTTCCAAACTACCCTTGGAAACTATACCTGATGTGCACTGGATTTTGCGTATCTCATCGCCCTAATCAACCCTATCCCTATTGGGATAACCTGATTTCAGGTTCGCCCCCCATGGAGGGGATTTTGTGATGTTGTTACTGCTTCTAGACTCAATCTTGTGTGCTTTGTAGGACTTTTGGCTTCTTTGCCTCAATGGGTTCCGGTATACTTCAAGTTCATGTACCAGGCTCGAGATGTCGAGCTTGCAGAAATTAGAAAGTAAAGTAAGGAGATATCACAATGGCCGATACGCATCATCCTACTCCCATGCTCGATGATCTGGAAAAGGGCCCATGGCCGAGTTTTGTATCCGGCATCAAACGGTTGCGTGATAAGCATCAGGACGAGCGAGTACGAGGCGTGGCCAACTCGCTGCTGGGTCAGCTGGAGCATTCCTATGAGACCCGCAAAGGCTACTGGAAAGGCGGTACAGTGTCGGTTTTCGGATACGGCAGTGGCATCATTCCGCGTTTCTCCGAGGTAGGTGCAGCGTTTCCCGAATCGAAAGAGTTTCATACCCTGCGCGTACAACCTCCTGCAGGAAATTACTATACGACAGACATGCTGCGACAGCTGGGTACAAGCTGGGAGAAATGGGGTTCAGGGCTGGTAACATTTCATGGGCAAACCGGCAACATCATGTTCATCGGTGCAACGACTGAAAACACCCAGCACTTTTTTGATGAGATCAATGATTATGGATGGGACTTGGGGGGCGCAGGTCCGTGTGTGCGTACAGGCCAGTCCTGTGTAGGATCTGCACGTTGTGAGATGTCCAATGCGGATGAAATGAAGATTCATCGAACCCTGCTGAACAACTTTACGGACGATGTTCACAGACCCGCACTTCCCTACAAGTTCAAGTTCAAGGTTTCCGGATGCCCGAATGACTGCATGAACTCGGTTGAACGTTCGGACTTTTCCATTATCGGTACATGGCGTGACGATATGAAGGTGGATCAGGATGAAGTCAAGAAATTTGTGAAACGCAAAGGGCGGCAGTATGTCATTGACAATGTGGTCACCCGCTGCCCTACCCAGGCTCTTGCACTTAAGGACGATGACACTCTGGAAGTAAACAATCAGGACTGTGTGCGCTGTATGCACTGTCTGAATGTCATGGTAAAAGCATTATCTCCGGGGGATGACAAGGGAATTACCATACTGATCGGTGGCAAACGTACCCTCAAGATTGGTGATCTGATGGGCACCGTAGTAGTGCCTTTCATGAAACTTGAAAGTGAAGAGGACTACGAAAAACTGGTTGAACTTGCTGAGGAGACCATTGATTTCTGGGCAGAAAACGGCTTGGAGCATGAGCGTTGTGGTGAAATGATCGAGCGCATCGGTCTCGTCAACTTCCTGGAAGGCGTAGGGGTTGAAGTGGATCCCAATATGGTGAACGAACCACGCCAGAGTTCATATCTGCGTGCAGACAACTGGGATGAGGAAGCCGAAAAATGGTTCCAGAGAAAAGCTGAAGAGCAACAGGCATCTGCAGCATAGCTATCGCGGCCCTCTTTTGGGGCTTCATCTGCAACACACCGTTTTAAAAAGAGTTTTAGGAGAGAAGTATGGCGCAACATCATCGCGCACCGATTGAATCAGGTTGCCCGGACGGCTTTCAATACATGCATCCCGTGATGCGAAAAAATTATGGGGGCTGGGACTATCATGAGCATCCGCGCCCCGGTGTGCTGCTTCACGTTGCAGACAGTGGTGACAGAATATGGACGGTGCGTGCAGGAACACAACGTATCCTGGATGTGTTTACCTTGCGCACACTCTGTGAAATTGGCGATCAGTTTGCAGAAGGCTATGTGCGGTTCACGATCCGCAGCAATATCGAGTACATGGTGGCTGATGAAGCCAAGGTACAGCCGCTGATTGACGCATTGGAATCGGAAGGTTTCGTGGTAGGGGGGACGAAGAATTCCGTAGCCATGATTTCGCATACACAGGGCTGGCTGCATTGTGATATTCCAGGTACTGATGCATCCGGTGTAGTCAAGGCGATGATGGATGAATTGATCGATGAGTTTCGCGAGAACAACATGCCTAACCGCGTACACATCACGACTTCGTGCTGCCAGATCAACTGTGGAGGGCAGGGTGATATTGCCATTAATGTGCAGCATACCAAGCCACCCAAGATCAACCATGAATTGGTGTCCAATGTTTGCGAGCGGCCTTCAGTAGTAGCGAGATGCCCGGTCGCCGCCATCCGTCCCGCGCAGGTGAATGGAAAACCTTCCCTAGAGGTCGATGAGAAGAAATGTATTTGCTGTGGTGCATGCTATCCACCTTGTCCACCCATGCAGATCAATGATGCCGAGCACAGTCAGCTTGCGATTTGGGTTGGAGGAAATCACAGTAATGCACGAGGCAAGCCTACCTTTCAGAAACTGGTTGCCGCCGGGATCCCTAATAACCCGCCGCGCTGGCCAGAGGCTACCGCAATTGTCAAGCAGATCCTGCGGGCCTATCGAGATGGTGCCAAGGACTGGGAGCGTATCAATGACTGGATCGAACGCATAGGCTGGCCAAGGTTCTTTGAACATACTGGACTTCCCTTTACCAAGTTCCACATTGATAACTGGCGTGGTGCGCGTAGAAGCCTGAACTCTTCAACTCATATCCGCTTCTAGCATGAGGCATTGGTGTGAAGTTTGGAATTGTTATTAATGAGGGACCGTATACGCACCAATCTTCTGATTCGGCCTTGCAATTTGTAAAAGCTGCGATAGATAAGGGACACGAAATCTTTCGGGTCTTTTTCTACCATGACGGAGTCAACAACGGCACCAGTCTGGGTGTACCCCCTCAGGATGATCGGAATCTGACAAAGGAGTGGTCAGAGCTGGCCGGGAAACATGGGCTGGACTTGGTCGTGTGTGTAGCTGCTGCTCAACGCCGAGGCATTCTGGACGAAGACGAGATGGGACGGCACGGCAAGAGTGCAAGTAATCTGGCGCCGGGCTTTCGCATTTCCGGCTTGGGACAACTTATTGAAGCAGGGATCCAGTCAGACCGCCTGGTGACTTTTGGAGATTAGTGTTTGGAGACTTCCAGTGGAAAATGGTGAAGGCGTAGTCAAGAAATTCTGTTATATCAATCGCAAGGCACCCTACGGGACCATTTACGCTTTGGAGTCGCTGGAGGTTGTGCTCATAGCCGCGGCATTTGATCAGGACATCAGCTTGGTGTTTGCAGATGATGGTGTATATCAACTGACCAAGGGTCAGGATACTGAAGGTATCGGTATGAAAAACTTCTCCAAGACCTATACAGCTCTAGGAGATTACGATATCAAAAAGGTGTATGTGGAAAAGGAATCCTTGGAAGAGCGTGGCCTGTCTGCCGATGACCTTCAGGCATTGAAATATGAGGATGAGGACGATGACTGGGCAGAAAAGGATTCATTGTTCATCGTGGGCCGCAATGATCTGGCCACGATTATTGATGAGCAGGATGTGATATTGAGTTTCTAGGAATCTGTCATGGCCGTTTTGCATACCGTAAACAAATCACCCTTTGAACGCAACGCTCTGGAATCATGCTTGCGCCTTGCCAAGGCAGGCAGTTCCATACTTTTGTTTGAAGATGGAGTGGTGGGTGCCATGCAAAATACAAGGTTCAGTGAAAGAATTGCCCAGGCGATGCATGATTTTTCGTTTTATGTTCTGGGTCCTGATATCAAGGCCCGCGGACTTGGTGGCGACAAGATTATCGATGGCATACAGGTAGTCGATTATAATGATTTTGTAGATTTGACGACTGCACATGATACTGTCCAGTCGTGGCTGTAATTTATGTTTAACGGATACGAGAATATGAGGAGAGTTGAATGCCCCTAGAAGTAAATGGCAAGTCCTTTGAGACTGATGAAGAAGGTTATCTAGCCAATCTTAGCGATTGGCAGCCGGAATTAGCGAATGCAATGGCAGAGGCAGACGGTGCTGAGCTGGGAGAGAACCATTGGGAAGTGATTAACTTTCTGCGTTCATACTATGAAGAGTACCAGATTGCTCCTGCGGTCCGGGTGTTGACCAAGGCAATTGGCAAGAAATTGGGAAAGGATAAGGGTAACAGCAAGTATCTGTATGAACTGTTTCCTTACGGTCCAGCCAAACAGGCCTGTAAATATGCAGGTCTGCCCAAACCAACGGGTTGCGTGTAAATACTGAGTTTGCAAGGGGACTTAATGAAAGGTATACCTGCCTTTCATTTCTGTGCCGGGCTCAGAGTTTTTGCAGGGCATGAAATGTCAGGGTACCTTGGTTGATGTCGGTCTTAACCATCATCTTTGCAGTATTGTTTTATATGGCAACTGCCATATTACTGGTCTTTACTGCCCATAAAATCTGGCTATATGCCAAAACACCAGCGCCTTTAAAAATTCCCACTACACCTGCACCGACCACACGCAGTGGTGTTGTGTTCAGGATGGTCAAGGAGCTCACAATATTCGAGAGCCTGTTCAAGGCAAGCAAATGGACATGGCTGTTTGGGTGGCTGTTTCATTTTGGATTACTTCTGGTCCTGTTAAGGCATTTGCGTTACTTCACGGATCCGGTCTGGGCCTGGGTTACGTTTTTGCAGCCATTCGGCAAGTATGCCGCTTTCATAATGCTGGCTGGTCTCGCTGGCTTGTGGGCACGAAGAATTTTTGTAGACCGGGTTCGTTACATTTCTGCCCCTTCCGATCACCTTATGCTGTTGTTGCTGATTGCAATCGGGGTAACCGGGGCGCTGATGACTTTTGTGAATCATGCCGATATTGTGGCCTTGAAGGCTTTTTTGCTGGGACTGATGGCATTTGACTGGTCACCGTTACCGAACGATTTTGTTTTAATTGTGCATTTGAGTCTAGTTATCTTGCTGATGATAATTTTCCCGTTCAGCAAGCTCCTGCATGCCCCAGGTATATTTTTCAGTCCTACACGCAATCAGGTGGACAATCCTAGAGAGCGGCGTCATGTTGTGGACTGGGCCAATAAACTTGAATCATCAAAAACAGGTTAGCTATGGCTGCTGCAGAATTTAAAGTCCCCAAAATTGATGAATACCCTGTAATTCCCCATTTGCAGGAAGATGCAATGGCACATAGTCAGCCATATATTGCAAAGCCCGATTTCCAGGAAAAGCTTGGATTCCCGGGTGAACTGGTGGATAACTGGAAAGAAGTTGCCATTGACAAAATGGGTGAACTCACTGGCAAATACCGTTCATTGCAGGTGTTTCTGGACTCCTGTGTCAAATGCGGTGCTTGTACAGACAAGTGCCATTATTACCTGGGTACAGCTGATCCGAAAAACATGCCGGTCGCACGTCAGGATTTATTCAGAAAAGTCTATCGCCGTTATCACACCCTTTCAGGAAAGCTGTTCCCGAAACTGGTGGGCGCAGAGGATTTGACCGAGGAAGTTCTCGATGACTGGTACAGCTACTTCCACCAGTGTTCACAATGCAGACGGTGTTCTGTGTATTGCCCCTATGGCATTGATACTGCTGAAATTTCCATGGCAGCACGTGAGGTGATGGATGCCGTTGGAAAAGGGCAGAAGTACTGTAATGAAATTATTGGCAAGGTCCATGTGATTGGAAATAACCTGGGCTTGCCGGAACCGGCATTGGCGGACACCTTGGAAGGGCTTGAGGAAGATGTTGAGGAAGAAACCGGTGCAACGGTGCGATTTCCTCTGGATGTAAAGGGCGCGGATGTTTTGCTGGTCACACCGTCTGCTGATTTTTTTGCCGAACCACACATAGACGGATTAATTGGATATGCAAAAGTATTCCATCAGGCAGGAATTTCCTGGACACTGAGTTCCTTTGCCAGCGAAGCTGCAAACTTTGGCATGTTTATTGGCAGCTATGAGAATATGCAGAAGCTGGCCTTGCGAATTCGCCAGGCCGCAATTGATCTTGGTGTAAAACGGATTGTATTTGGCGAATGTGGACATGCATGGCGTGTGGCATATTCTTTCCTGAACACGCTTGCAGGGCCATTTGATTTTCTTGATCAGGATTATCCTGTACCGCAACATATCTGTGAAGTGACACATAGTCTGATTCAGGAAGGAAAATTAACTCTCGATGCGTCACAAAATGATGACATGGTGATCACTTATCACGACTCCTGTAACGTTGCCCGTGCATCGCGCATGGGGGACAGGCCAGGCGGACAGTTCGAGATTCCAAGAGAGATTATCAAGGCGGTGTGCAACAACTATGTGGATATGCCAAGTTATTCCATTAAGGAAGGTACATACTGTTGCGGTGGCGGTGGCGGGTTGCTAACGGATGACTTGATTGAACTGCGTGTCAAAGGGGCACTGCCACGCATGGAAGCATTGAAAAATGTGGTAGACAACTACGGTGTAACCCATATGGCTGCGATCTGCGCCATATGCAAGAGCCAGTTTTCAAAGGTGTTTCCGTACTATGATTTCAGTATGGACCAGGTTGTCAGCCTGCATCAACTTGTGAGTAATGCGATTGTGCTGCCACCTGACGAGGATTCGCTGCCAGGGGAAGAGCAGGCCGAGGCCGCCTGAAATTGCCTTCGCTTGCATGGCTGAACTGAAGCAAAGTATGTTGGTCAGCAGGATTGCCCATAGCAGGTTTTTGTGGCTTGCAGTGATCATGGTTACTTGTGTGTCCATGATCAGAGTATTTGCGGGAAGCCCAGAAAATATTCCTCCGCCCAAAGGCAAATACAGTGAAGACACTGTTTGTGTAGAGCCCGTGGAGATCATGCGCAGGCGGCATTTTGAATACATTTTAGATCATAGGGATAAAACCGTTATTGAAGGCATTCGTACCAAGCAATACAGCCTGATCGGTTGTATTGACTGCCACATCACGCCCAACGAACGAGGTGAGTATGCACGTTACTCAGAAGAAACACACTTTTGTGCAAGCTGCCATCTGTTTACGGCAGTCACTATTGACTGTTTCCAGTGCCATGCAGACCGCCCTGAAGAGGCAGTGCGAACAACGCTGGACCTGTCCGGGACAACGGCTTGGTTTTTGCGTGAGGTGCATGAACGCCTGCAATTAGATGTACTTGTTCAATAACTGGCAATTTCAGGAGGTTTGATGCCCTATACGCTTGATACGCAGGAAGTGGATACCGCGCGGCGCAGTTTCACTCGCGGTATCGTTGCGCTGGGAGGTTTGGCTATAGCACCAGGTGTCGTTCTGTACCACTCTGCTGAGGCCAAACCCGCCAATCAGCCTGTATCAGGCAAGCAGCGATGGGGGATGCTGGTCAACACGAATGTCTGTCAGGAAGACTGCGATGCATGCGTGACTGCCTGCAATGAGGAAAATGGTCTGTGGAGCTTGGATCGTCCAGCTACGGATGCCCAGTGGATTCGCAAGCTTCATGTCAAAGACAGGCAAACTGGCCACGTTACCTCTCTGCCTATGATGTGCCAGCATTGTGAACATCCCCCCTGTGTTGATGTATGTCCTACCGGCGCTTCCTTTCGTCGTGAAGACGGGATTGTGCTGGTTAATAAGCATACCTGTATTGGGTGCCGTTATTGCATGATGGCGTGCCCTTACAAGGCACGGTCCTTTATCCATGAACCATTACAGGACCAGTTGCCGCATTCACCCCGTGGCAAGGGATGTGTAGAGAGCTGTACGTTATGTGTACACAAGGTAGATCGGGGTGACAATAATACTGCCTGTGCAGAGGCCTGTACCAAAGACGGGCATCAGGCGCTTGTGTTTGGTGACCTGAACGACCCTGACAGTGAAATTTCAAAACAACTGAAAAGGCATGGTGGTTCGCAGATTCGGGCAGACCTGGGGCTCAACACTGGTGTTCGCTATCAGGGAATCTGAGCCATGCGAGTCAATACGATCTGTGATTCAAGAATAAAGAGATAGACATGGAAATCGTTCGGTTCAGTTCAGTTGAAGCAAAATCTGCCCAATACTGGATTCTGCTGGGCACTTTGGTGTTGGCCGCTTTGGTGGGTTATCTTGCGGCACATCATATGGATGTGGAGGGTCATCATATTACCGGGATGAGCAATCAGATTGTGTGGGGGGTTCCGCACGTAGTGGCCGTTTTTCTGATTGTGGCGGCATCAGGAGCCCTCAATGTGGCTTCAATCTCTTCCGTATTTGGCAAAGTCGATTACAAACCCCTTGCACGGTTATCCGGGTTGCTGGCAATTTCTCTGCTGATAGGGGGTTTGATCATTCTGGTCTTGGACCTTGGTCGTCCGGACCGTTTGATCGTTGCTATGACGATATATAACTTCAAGTCTATTTTTGCCTGGAACATATTTTTGTATATCGGATTCATCGTTGTCACGGCCATATACCTGTGGATGATGATGGAACGAAAAATGAACCGGTTTACCAGGCCAGCAGGATTTATAGCATTCGTCTGGAGGATCATCCTGACCACGGGCACTGGATCGATTTTCGGGTTCCTGGTTGCACGCCAGGCATATGATGCGGCAATCATGGCACCATTGTTCATCATCATGTCGTTTGCATTTGGCCTTGCAGTATTCATCCTGGTGTTGCAGGCAAGCTACGCATGGACACGGCGCCCGCTCGGTGATGCCTTGTTGTGGAAACTGAAGATCCTGTTAGGTATCTTTGTCGCGGCAGTATTCTATTTTGTTCTGGCATATCATCTGACCAATTTATATGCCACAGAACATCATGGCGTTGAACGCTTTATTCTGCTTGATGGAGGTGTGTATACCTTACTGTTCTGGGTTGTGCAAATGCTGGTCGGCTGTGTCGTGCCTCTCGTACTGATTTTTGTCAAGCCGTTCAGCCAGTCAAGACAGATGGTTTCACTTGCAGCGCTGCTGGTGATAGTGGGTGGTCTGGCACAGCTGTATGTAATCATTATAGGCGGGCAGGCCTATCCTCTGGTGCTTTTCCCGGGGATGGAGGAAAGCAGCAGTTTCTTTGATGGTGTCGTAGCGCAATATACGCCCAGTATTTTTGAAATCCTGCTTGGGGTAGGCGGAGTTTGTTTGGCAATGGCCATTGTTACGGTAGGTGTTGCCGTACTTGAGTTTCTGCCTGAAAGCCTGTCTGACAAGGCCCTCAAACTGGAATCTGCAACGCCATAGCCAGCAAAAGCTGGCACTTCCAGGAAGCGCTCCTTATCCCGTTGTGGCACATGTCCTGATTTCTGCCGCCCACAAGTCCTCCGGCAAAACGGTTTTGAGTACGGGTATCAGTGCTGCCCTGCATGACAGGGGTTTACGTGTACAGACGTTCAAAAAGGGTCCTGACTACATTGACCCGATGTGGATGACCCGGGCATCACGGCGCAACTGCTACAACCTCGACTTCTGGACCCAAACGGATGAGGAAATCAGTTTTATGTTTACGAAACAGGTCCAGAGTGCGGACATTGGTTTAGTTGAGGGAAACAAGGGTCTGCATGATGGTCTGTCTGAGGATGGCTGTGACAGCAATGCAGCTTTGGCAAGGCTGCTCAAGGCACCGGTAATACTGATTCTTGACACGCGCGGCACGATACGAGGTGTGGCACCCCTGGTATTGGGTTATCAGCAGTTTGATCCGGAGGTCAAAATTGCAGGGGTCATTCTGAATTTTGTTGGAGGTGAGCGCCATGCAGCAAAATTGATTCATGTCATGGAAGGTTTCACGGATGTGCCCGTTATCGGTACCGTGTACCATAACAGGGAGCTTGAACTGGTCGAACGCTATCTCGGCCTGATGCCGAGTAATGAAGACCAGTCTGCAGAACGGCACATTTCAGATATTTCGAAAGTGGTTGCGGATCAGGTTGACCTAGATCGCATTGCTGTCATCGCAAATTCCGCACCACCTCTCCCGCATGTGGCAGAACCTGTTACAGGCACATCGAATTATGGACTGAGAATTGCCTATGCCAGAGATGAAGCCTTTGGCTTTTACTACTTGGACGATTTGGACACCTTTTCACGACTGGGAGTGCAAATGCTGCCATTTGACACGCTACACGACACCAGTTTGCCTGAAGCAGATGCACTTTTTATAGGAGGGGGCTTTCCTGAAAAGAGGATGCGGGAACTTGCTGCAAATATTTCAATGAAACAGGCCTTGCGTGAAGTTATTGATCAAGGAATGCCTGTATATGCCGAATGCGGAGGACTGATGTATTTGTGTAATGCAATTAGGTTTGGATCGGAACGGTGCACCATGGTAGGCGTAATTGATGCTGAATGTGAAATGCATGAAAAACCCATTGGACGCGGTTATACGGTCTTGCGGAAAAGTTCTCGACATTTATGGTCAGACACCCCCCGGCAATCCATCCCCGGGCATGAGTTTCATTACTCCATGCTTACGAATATCGCAGGTCGCTACGACTATTCATTTGAAGTTCAACGTGGCTTTGGGGTGAATGGGAAAAATGATGGGATTCAATATAAGAATCTGCTTGCCTGCTATAGCCACCAGAGAAATACGGAGCGAAACCAGTGGATTCCGGATTTTCTTGATTTTATAAAATCCTGCTTCTGAGATTGTACTACAATGATGCCTCTCTTTTATCAATGACCATCATAGCCAGGTAGAGTGTGTCTATAAGTTTGACAAAAACTGCTGCAGACCAGGTTAAAAAAGCTGCCCTGGTAGCACAGTTGGACAATACACCGTTACGCATTGCGGCTACACGCAACAAGGATAACTCTATCCACTATGGAATGGGGTTTGATGATGTTGGAAGCGGCGATGAGAAGGACTACCACTTTGAATCCAATGGTGTAGAGCTTGTTGTAGCAGAGTCCAGTTTTGGCTTGCTGGATGGAACGACAATTGATTTTGTTGAATTGGAACCCAAGCAATTTCACTTTGTGTTCCTGAATCCAAATGACCCGGATTATTCCCCGCCTACCGAGGGATGATGCAGGGTGTATCCAGGCAGCAATGGTCTGGAAGGGAGTCAGGTAAAAGCAGAAGCAGTTGTTTGTCGTAAAGGCGGCTTATTGGTCAGGCGCAAATGACAAGCAGATTTGCGCCCAATGTGGATGCTATGCAATGTTAAAACTTCATTATTATCGCTATGGCTAGAATGATGCACGGTATCACCATTGCGGCAACAATCAGCATGGTTTTGGTCATTTCACTCATAGTGGTTCTCCTGCAATCTGCTCGATTCCTGTATTCTCCGATCCATGTCTTGGTGGCTTTACCGCTGGCCTCTCAAGAACCTCAGGGAATTTAACAGGGTTTCATGGTGTTAAGAGATGGCTCTCATTACGAATTTAATTTCAATACTGGTAAAGTAACAGTAAATTATGATGTGTACAACATGGTGCCATGAAATGCATGCTTCAATCATTCGGAGCTTGTGAATGTTCCCGGATGCCAAGCCAAGTGAGTTTCTGACTGCTTTACGCACGTGGACACAAAAAATTCGTGCAGGTGAGCTTTCTGCGCGCATTCCTGACTGTTCGCAGCAGGATTTATCCGAACTGAGTCAGGATATTAACTTCGTTGCCGAAATGCTGGAATCCCTGTCCAGAGATGCCGAGATACAGTTACAGCGGCACACGGAACACATTGCGCGCAAAAACAAGTCACAAAAAACATTGTACGACGTGGTTACCAGTATCAATATGTCTCGTAACGTGCATGAGCTGCTCACGCGTTTCCTTCATACCATGACGGAACTGGTCAATGCACATCGAGCTGCCGTTTACCTTGAGACAAAAAATAGTACATTCTCTTTGATTGCAGAGACCGGTATTGCAATGGCTGCCAGGGATGAATTCCCTTATTTACCCGAAAATACACGTGGATCTGATGAAGAGCGGGTGATCCCCATCAAAGTTATTCCTTGTCCTGACCAGGTCAGCGAGGAAAATGCTGAACGTGATAAACTTTCGATTTTGATTATACCGTTGCAGTATCGCGGTAAGGTTCTGGGTGTGTATAACCTGTACATTGATGGAGATCAACTCAAAAGAGATGGTGAGTATGAAGAATTGTTCACCAGTATGGGTCGACACCTTGGAATCGCAGTAGAAAAGGCGCGTCTGGACGAGGAGGCCAATGCCTTGTCCATCATGCGTGAGAGGACCAATATAGCCAATGAGTTGCATGATTCACTTGCGCAAACGTTGGCAAGCATCAAATATCAGGTGCGGGTACTGGATGAAACTATCCATCAAGAAGATGAAGCGGCAACCTGGCAGGAACTGGAACGCATCGAATCTACCATTGATGAAGCACATACAGAGTTGCGGACACTTATTGCGCATTTTCGCATGCCTATTGGTGAGTACGGTCTTACAGTGTCTGTAGAACAGGTTATAGAACGATTCAAGCAGGACAGTGATGACATACAGGTATACCTGCAAAAAGAGTGGCCGGATACCACACTGCCCCCTCAAACAGAATTGCAGGTACTGCGTGTCATTCAGGAGGCCCTTACAAATGCACGCAAACACAGTGAAGCTGGTACAGTCCGGGTGCTCATGCGAGGTAACGAGGATGGCCACTACACGGTCTTGGTTGAAGACGACGGTATTGGAATGACAGACCTGCAGAATCAGGATCCTGCGGGC
Source organism: Gammaproteobacteria bacterium (assembly GCA_026713925.1). Taxonomy (GTDB): domain Bacteria; phylum Pseudomonadota; class Gammaproteobacteria; order UBA4575; family UBA4575; genus WTFY01. The sequence goes on along the minus strand of JAPONM010000035.1, from coordinate 150,974 downwards.
GAACATGTCGGAATCAGCATCATGCAGGATCGTGCAAACCGGATTGGTGGTACACTTACCGTAGAGGGAGAACCTGGTGAAGGTGTGCAGGTCCGCTTTGAGTTTGATTATTTACCGGGTGAGCTGCAAGGTGATATCCAACACGAAATGGTGTGAGCGCTGAATCATGATGTCCAATATGAAGTTGAGCATTATAGTGATTGATGACCACACCCTGTTCCGTGAAGGGTTACAAAGCCTGTTAGGCCGACATGGAATAGAGGTTGTTGCCTCAGTGAGTGATGGTCAAGAGGGAATCAAATTGGCTTTGGAGTTACAGCCCGACATCGTGTTGCTGGATATGCGAATGCCAGGGATGTCTGGACTCGAGGTCCTGAAGCAGTTCCAGCATCTTAAGTTTCAAGCACCGGTAGTCATGCTGACGACAAGCGGTGACGAGCGAGACCTGGTAGAGGCCTTGCGTAATGGGGCCAAGGGTTATCTGTTAAAGGATATGGAGCCCGATGACGTCGTGGCAGCATTGCGTGAGATCATCAAGGGTGAAACGGTTGTTGCACCAAATTTGACCCAGATCCTGGCAAAAGTGGTGAAGGGAGAAGACCCTCTTGAATCCGAACAGAGTCCGCTGGACAACCTGACTCCACGTGAGCGTGAAATTCTGAGCCTTCTGGCCGAAGGTCAAAGCAATAAGGTTATTGCAAGAAATCTTGGAATCTCGGATGGGACTGTCAAGCTGCATGTCAAGGCTATCTTGAGAAAGCTGGACATACATTCGCGTGTGGAAGCTGCGGTAATTGCAGTAGAACAAGGGCTCAGGGCCAGGAAAACGTATACAGACAATTAGAAGCCCTTTGTTTTCGAATGAATCCTGCCTGAATTTGCTGGACCCGGATACCAGTGAAAACATTCAAACAGCTTGTATTCGAGCATGAAAAATTAATCAATGAAATCATGCCTTGGGACCTGGAGCAGAAACTTTCCGGCAATCACAGTCCCCTTGTTCTGGATATACGTGAGCCTGAAGAATTCGCAGCGATGCATATAGCAGGTTCCGTTAATGTCCCTCGGGGTGTTCTTGAGGCAGCGTGTGATTACGGTTATAGCGAAACTGTGCCCGACCTTGTAGAGGCCCGGAAGAAGGAAATCATTGTCGCCTGCCGCTCTGGAAACCGCAGTGTACTGGCAGCCCACACTATGCAGTTAATGGGATTTGAGAACGTCATTTCTCTGAAAACAGGTTTGAAAGGCTGGCATGACTATGAACAACCGCTGGTTGATCAAAACAATAATAAGGTCAAACTGGATCGCGCAGAAGCCTATTTGAGTCCAAGACCTGCACCTGAGCAGCAAGAACCGGAGCAGTGAGACAGTTTTCTTGCAGGGAATACCAAACCTGACCTTTCAGGTATTCAGCTTTCAGTCATAATGCTTGTGGTCTTTGCGGCGTGTACCTGAGCGCTGTACGATCACACCACGAATAGCATCGATGCCTGTGACCTCTATTGGCTCATACCCTTTGTTCAGGGCTCTGAGTTCATAGTGGTCACCCTCTATGATCAGTTGGCGAAAAATATATTCTTCATTGACCATGGCCAACACATAACAGCCGCTCTTCACGGCCGCTGCAGAGTCGATGATGATAATGCTTCCATCCTTGAATTCCGGTTCCATGCTGTCGCCTAAAACGCGCAAGGCAAACGGTTCCGAATTGGCGCATCCACCGTGGTCGGCGAGGTCTGCCTGCAGTGGGATGTTTTCAGGGCTGTTCATGGCCGTATTGTACAGTGAAGTTGCCGTGTCATTTTGGTTTGTGGCATTCCAGATTATCAAAAAATTTTATCAACTTAGCCCTTGGATTTTAATAAAAGCGCCTCCGGTTTCGTAACCTCTCGATTATTCAGGGGTTTTGGCTTGTCAAAATAATTTGGAGCCAGCCCCCCCAACAAATTGGTCGCAAAAATTTCCTTTACACAATATATAGTGCTTGTATACTACAAGACGCCCGTTACTACTGTTTGCATGAAGGGCTTGGAGGAGGCAATCAGGGGATAAACGGGAAATTGCACGAAAACAAATAATTCGAACATGTTTTGCCAGAGAACCAGATGCGGTCAGAAGCTACTACCTATAACCCTACAACACTGAATCAGCCGGGCAGTTATTCCGGACAGCAAGATCCCAAAGTTACGGTCACCTCACCTGGCCAGTACCGTGTAATTCGCCGTAACGGCAAAGTTACCAGTTTTGATCGCGACAAGATCAAAATTGCAGTCACCAAAGCCTTTCTTGCAGTTGAAGGAGGTCATGCTGCAGCTTCTTCACGCATTCATGCGATGGTCGAAGAAATCACTGAAAAAGTCTTTTATGCGCTTTCCCGCAGCCAGCCTCAAGGCGGAACGTTCCATATAGAGGATATTCAGGACCAGGTTGAGCTGGCCCTCATGCGTTATGGCCAGCATAAGATTGCCCGTGCCTATGTACTGTATCGTGAACAGCGTGCACAGCTACGTGCGGCACAACTTGCTGAAAAGGATACGCTGCAAGAAGCGGATAAGGCATCTGAAACAATAAGTGTGCTGGATGCAAAAGGCGGTCTGAAGCCACTGGATGCTGAACGTCTCACCCGCATGGTTACCGAGGCATGTGCAGATACCAAGGATGTCCATGCGCAATCTATTGTGGATGAGGCGTTGCGTAGTCTGTATGACGGTATCCCTGAAGCAGAGGTTGGTACAGCATTGACCATGAGTGCACGCACCCTGATTGAACTGGAGCCCAATTACACGTACGTTGCTGCACGCCTGTTGCTGGATTGCCTGCGCCGCGAAGTACTCAGTTTTATATACGGAGTCTCTACCGAAGCAACATTCAAGGAAATGTCGCATCAGTATGCGGACTACTTCGAACGCTACATGCGCAAGGCTACAGAGCTGGAGTTGCTGGACGCAAAGCTGGTTTCAGAATATGACCTGAAAAAACTCGGCAAGGCCATAAAGCCGGAACGTGACCATCAGTTCACGTATCTCGGCATGCAAACGTTGTACGACCGTTACTTCATCCAAAGCAAGGGTACCCGTGTTGAGCTGCCACAAGCCTTCTTCATGCGCGTTGCCATGGGTCTGGCCATGAACGAAGTTGATCGTGAAGACCGCACTATCGAGTTTTACAATTTGCTGTCGTCTTTCGATTTCATGAGTTCAACCCCCACATTGTTTAATTCAGGTACCTTACGTTCACAGTTGTCTTCATGCTATCTCAGCACTGTACCGGACGATCTGTACGGTATCTTCGAAGCCATTCGGGATGATGCCATGCTGTCCAAATTTGCTGGCGGTCTGGGTAATGACTGGTCCCGGGTGCGCGCCATGGGTTCGCATATCAAAGGTACGAACGGCAAGTCGCAAGGTGTGGTTCCATTCCTGAAAGTTGCCAACGACACCGCAGTTGCTGTGAATCAGGGCGGAAAGCGCAAGGGTGCCATGTGTGCGTATCTGGAAACCTGGCATCTGGATATTGAAGAGTTTCTGGAATTGCGTAAGAACACCGGTGATGACCGTCGTCGCACACACGACATGAATACTGCCAACTGGGTGCCGGACCTATTCATGAAACGTGTCAGTGAACAACAGCAATGGACACTGTTCTCGCCACATGAAACACCCGAGTTGCATGACTTGTGTAGTGCTGAATTCGAAGCACGCTATGAGGAGTACGAGCAAAAAGCCGAGCGTGGTGAAATCAAAAACTTCAAAAAAGTAAATGCCATTGACCTGTGGCGCAAAATGCTCGGCATGTTGTATGAAACAGGGCACCCATGGATCACATTCAAGGATCCCTGCAATTTACGTTCTCCACAACAACATGTCGGTATAGTGCATTCATCCAACTTGTGTACGGAAATAACCCTTAACACTAACGATGAAGAGATAGCCGTATGTAATTTGGGTTCTGTCAACCTTGCTGCGCACGTTGATGAAAATGGTCTGAATCTTGAGAAGCTGGAGCGGACTGTGTCTACTGCCATGCGCATGCTGGATAACGTGATTGAGTATAACTATTACAGTGTATCCAAAGCGCGTCGTTCCAATTTTCGTCATCGCCCTGTTGGGTTGGGCATAATGGGTTTTCAGGACGCCTTGTACAAACAGCGTATCGCTTATGGAAGTGATGCTGCGGTTGAGTTTGCTGATCGTTCAATGGAGGCAGTGAGTTACTGTGCCATCAAGGCATCAACCGATTTGGCTGAGGAACGCGGAACCTACCCGACATTCAAAAACTCACTCTGGGATCAGGGTATTTTGCCGATCGATTCAATCGAACTTTTGGCCAAAGGGCGTAACGGTTATCTGAAACAGGATCGTTCTGCCACTATGGACTGGGACAGCTTGCGACAACGGGTGCAAGAAGTTGGCATGCGCAACTCCAATACCATGGCGATTGCACCGACTGCCACGATCTCAAATATTTGTGGCGTGACGCAAAGCATTGAGCCCACGTATCAAAACCTGTTCGTGAAATCGAATTTGTCGGGAGAATTTACGGTCAGCAATCCTTACCTGGCTGCAGATCTGAAAGCAAGCGATTTGTGGGATGAGGTTATGGCCAATGATCTTAAATATTTTGATGGCAGTGTACAGCCTATAGACCGCATCCCTGCTGAACTGAAAAATATTTATGCGACTGCATTTGAGATCGACCCGCGCTGGCTGGTGGAAGCTGCATCGCGTCGACAAAAATGGATTGATCAGGCGCAGTCGCTCAATCTTTATATGTCCGAGCCATCAGGACAAAAGCTGGACAATCTGTACAAGCTTGCTTGGGTACGTGGTTTGAAAACGACGTATTACCTACGCTCCATGGGCGCTACACATGTGGAAAAAAGTACTGTTCAAGGCCGGGAAAATAAGCTCAATGCTGTAAAAAATAACGGCAATGGCGGTGGCGTGCCTGAGGCTTGTTCGATACTGGATCCTGATTGTGAAGCTTGCCAATAGGCAGCAAAACTATAGGGGGAGCAGCAGTTATGCAAAGTTGGGAAGATCCGATCGCTGATGCGCGAACCGGCACGTCAAGTGCTAATGCACCTGCCGTTTTTATAGACTCGCTTGCTCTGGAAAAACGGGAGCAGGCACTTGGAAATTCTGCACTGGGTTCAAGGAGCGCAGTCGTCTTGGAGTGTCCCCAGGATCTTGGCGGGTTGCGGGAACAGTCTGGTGACCGGGAACGGCGCGAAGGCGTTACTGGCCTTGAAAGCATCGAAAGAGGTGCTGATCGTATCCAGGTGGATGACAAGAAAATCATTAATTGTCGTGCTGATTTGAATCAACTGGTTCCATTCAAATACGAGTGGGCTTGGCAAAAATATCTGGACGGGTGTGCCAATCACTGGATGCCACAGGAGATCAACATGACGGCAGACATAGCCCTGTGGAAAAATCCAGAGGGCTTGACTGAGGATGAGCGCACCATCGTCAAACGTAATCTGGGCTTTTTTTCGACTGCGGATTCTCTGGTTGCAAACAATCTTGTACTGGCACTATATCGGCATATTACCAATCCGGAATGCAGGCAATATCTGTTGCGCCAAGCCTTTGAAGAGGCTGTTCACACGCATGCCTATCAATACTGCATCGAGTCTTTGGGTCTGGATGAAGGTGAAGTATTTAACATGTATCGTGAGTTACCTGCAGTGGCCCACAAGGCTGAATGGGCATTGCCGTATACCAACAGCTTGGGTGATCCGGATTTCAAGACCGGTACTCTGGAAGATGACCAGCGGTTATTACGGGATCTTATTGCATTTTATGTAGTGTTTGAGGGGATCTTCTTTTATGTGGGTTTTGTACAAATCCTCTCCATGGGTCGTCGCAACAAAATGACCGGTGTTGCCGAGCAGTTTCAGTACATCTTGCGTGACGAGTCCATGCACATGAATTTTGGTATTGATGTCATCAACCAGATCAAGCTGGAGAACCCACAGTTATGGACGGAAAGTTTCCAGCAGGAAATCATCATGCTTGTCAAACAGGGTGTAGAGCTTGAATCCCAATATGCCCGTGACACCATGCCACGCGGTATTCTTGGTTTGAATGCACCCATGTTTGAAGAGTATCTGAAATTTATTGCCGACCGGCGTTATGCGCAAATTGGGTTACCGCAACAATATTCCGGGGTGAGCAACCCTTTCCCGTGGATGTCGGAAATACTGGACCTGAAAAAGGAAAAGAATTTCTTCGAAACACGAGTCACTGAATATCAAACTGGAGGAGCTCTTACCTGGTAAGAGTCAGGGTTACCCAGTGTCATGGGGCCACCCTTGCGGTGGCTGTTTTAAGGGAGCACCCTGCTCCCTTTTTTTATTGGGCATCAAAATACCGGGAGCTGTCGCGGACAAAAGCAATGCCTGTCAGGAATGATGAGCATGCAGTCGGTATAGTAGAATTTCGTGAAAAGTAAAACAGGCGGAAAAAATAATGAGCGAGTATGATTTTCACAAGCAGGTCGTAGTAGTCACCGGTGCTGCTGGAAACCTTGGCCGTACTGTAGCGGAACTCTTCTACCATGCAGGTGCAAAACTTGCACTGGTCGATATTTCTTTAGATCGTTTACGATGTGCCCCTTGGCAGGATGCTGAGAATGCCGGTTTGTTTGAAACCGATTTGACCGATGTGGAGCAGGTGAATCATTCAGTGGGCCAAATCAGAGAGCGTTTTCAGCGCATTGATATTCTCGCTAATATAGCAGGAGGATTCAGAATGGGTCCACCCGTGCATGAAACTCCGGTACAGGACTGGGATTTCATGTTGAACATGAACGCAAAGAGTGTGTTCCTGATGTGTCGTGCTGTCATCCCGCATATGCTGGAAATGGGAACAGGAAAAATTGTAAATGTGGCTGCACGTGCAGCCGTGGAGGGTAAGTCAAAAATGGCGCCGTACTGCGTAAGCAAGGCAGCGGTGATTACACTTACACAAAGTCTTGCAGCTGAATGCAAGCATGAAAACATTAATGTAAACTGCATTCTACCCGGGACAATTGATACACCGCAGAACAGGGCTGACATGCCGGGCGGTGACTTTAGCAACTGGGTGCCCACCGAACAATTAGCTAGGGAAATTCTTCATCTGTGCTCAGAGCAGGCAAAAGGCATAACAGGTGCTGCTGTGCCCGTATATGGAAAGAGTTAACTATCAGGCGTACTGTCAGCTGTCCCTACAACCAGGACTTTTCTAGGTAACATTAGCCCTCAAGATGAGAGGGCAAAGCAAGCAAGAAAAATAGGGTATTCGATGAACATCAAAAACCTTTTGATAATGTGGCTTATAGGTATGAGTTCATTCAGCCATGCAGTTGAAGAGGTCGTTGTAACTCCTGCAAGATATTCACAGTCCCTGAAAGATGTTGTGCCTTCCTTGATAATCATTAATCGTGAAATGATTGAGCGGAGTCCTTCTGTGGACATTGCAGGCTTGTTGCGGTGGCACGCGGGTCTGGATATCGGGCGTACCGGCGGAATAGGTCAGCAGACATCCGTGTTTATCCGTGGTACCAACAGTAACCATTCTACGATACTGATTAACGGTATAAAAATGAATTCTGCCACGACTGGTGCAGGTGCACTGGAGATGATCAATACATCAGCAATTGAACGCATTGAGGTTGTTAAAGGACCTCGCTCGACAGTGTATGGGTCGGAGGCTGTTGGGGGTGTGATCAATATCATTACCTATGGTCAAGGTGTTGGGAGTTCTGCTGACTTTCATGTCATGCAAGGCAAATATGATACAAGCGAGCAAAGTGTCAATCTGAGTTACGGGAATGACCGTGCATCGGGTGATCTGTCTTTCAGTCGACTGGATACAAGAGGGTTTCCTGCGAGAAGTACATCCAATTCGGATCACGGGCATGACAATGAAACGTTCGACCTGAACATGAAAACGAAAGTTGGCACAGGTGAGCTTTCATTAGGATTCTGGCAGGCAAGAGGTAATACGGAATATGACAGTTTTGGCGATCTCGACCAAGATCGTAAGAACAATATTTTGCAGACCGGGCTGACTATACCCATGTCTGAAAACTGGCAGTCTACCCTGTCCATATCACGAACGAAGGATGAGGTTCGCCAAAACCAGAGCAACTTTTTGGGAGATAAAGATTTTGCCTATACTGACAGGGTAGTTTATGACTGGAAAAATGACCTCACGCTGAATAATAATGTTCTCGTACTAGGAGTTTCCCTTGCAGATGAGAATACCGACTCGTTGTCTTTCGGGACCACTTATCGAGAAGACACGGACATTTTCTCGGTATATTTGCATGAGCAATACATCAGAAACGGACATAGCCTGTCCACCGCAACCCGTTATACGGATCATGAAGATTTTGATGATGCAATGACTTGGAATCTGGAATATGGCTACAGTCTGGCCAGCAAGACAAAGCTGTTCGCCAGCATCGGTACAGGGTTTCGGGCACCTGACAGCAATGCAAGATTCGGATTTGGCGGGAACCCTGGCTTGAAGGAAGAAACCTCGCGTTCCGTTGAAGCCGGGGTCAGGCATGACCTGAACCCGCTGACGGCATTGTCACTTCGGCTTTTTGAAAACAGGATTGATGATTTGATCGAAACCGTGGCAGTTGATTCGGTCAACTTTGTTTATGAAAACAGAAATGTTGAAAAGGCACGTATCAAAGGGATCGAGTTCTCATTCAGTCATCATTCCGGGCCTTGGGATATCAGTCTGGAAGGTATAATTCAGGATCCCCGCAATGAGACCGAAAATTCGCGTCTGTTAAGGCGTGCAAAGCGCACGCTGACCGGATCCCTGCTATATAAACAGGAACAATATTTTGTTCAGATGAATGGTCTGGTGACGTCAGAAAGAAGAGACTTTGGTGGAGTGACTCTATCTGGTTACGGATTGGTGGATGTGTCTGCAGGATACCACTTCCCCTACGCTACACTGATATTGAAGGCGGAAAACCTGTTGGACAAGGAGTATGAACTGGCCTCAGGTTATAATCAGCCTGGCCAGTCCGTGTTTGCGGAACTGCAGTTCAGGCCAGTACACTGAAATTACCAGGTGATCGGACATGCCTGACCATGCCGCCAGAATTTATACCAGAACCGGGGATCAGGGCAAAACAGGTTTATCTGGAGGCAGGCGTGTGCGTAAGGATTGCCCGGAAATTCAGGCAATCGGGGATGTTGATGAACTGAATTCTGTTATCGGTATGATACTTGCGCATGATGTGGCAGGTGATGTAAAGAACATTCTAATCGAAATTCAGCACCAGCTGTTTAACTTGGGTGCAGAGTTGAGCAATCCTAATCTTGAACTTATTCATGCCGACATGGTGACGAGTTTAGAGCAACAGGTGGACAGTTTCAGTCAAAGCCTACCGGTGCTGAAAAAATTCATTTTGCCGAATGGCGGGGATGCAGCTTCAATCTGTCATCTGGCACGCGCTGTATGCAGGCGGGCAGAACGGAGTGTAGTGAACTTAAGTCAACATCAGGCTGTTAACCCGGAAATTCAGGTTTACCTGAACCGGTTGTCAGATTTTCTGTTTGTGACATGCAGAATTTTGTCCAGACATTCAGGCCATCCAGAGATGCTCTGGTCTAGCGAAAGTCAGTCAAGAAAGTGAATCACTTTTTTGAAGCTTCGTACCGAGTAAAATATCTTTGGCACGAAGCTGCTTCAAGGCCTGTTCTCCACCTCTGTACACAGCATCTGGATCTGGGTGTTGCAACGTTTCAGCAATCTCTTTGAGCAGTTGTCTGCCTGTTTTCAAACTATCAACTTTAATCTGCTCTACCAGTGATGCTGTAAGGGGATTCAGCTCCATGAAGCCAATTTTGTACTGTGAGTCTCTGTAGACCATCAGGAAAATAGGCTGTCTGCCTGCTTGTTCGGGCTGAAAGTCAGGCTTGATTTTGTGTACCGGGAAGTTGTAGCCACGTAAATCTGTAAGGGGTGACAGGACTGGTCTGCCTTGCATTAGATCCCCATCAGGATCTATATTCGACATATCAGGCTCGATGTCTGCATGGGTCAAGTAGATCTCAATCCATTCGTAGTAGGCCAGTTCATTGATAAAGGCCGGATCTTCAGGTTGAGGTTCCCGTTCATTTTGCAAGTAATCAAGAAATTCCCGGGAAATATCCCTGAAATAGGGTGATGTGGACTCATGATTGGCAAAAAAATGCCGTACCATCCTATGCCAGTCATCTTCATTGTACAGTTTGCGAAGCACAGGGAATGCGCTGGAAATGAAATTCTGTATATTGCGGTAGAGAAGACCACGATAAATTTCCATGCGGCGATCTTCGATGTCGTCTGGCGCACTAATGTGGTCCGGATCCCTCAAATGGGCGGTAAACCCGTACTGAACTTTTTTGAATTCGGGGATTTCTGAAGACATTACTGATTTGAATCAGCCTGCTTGCATGGCGACGCTGGTAGTGCGTTGCATTTTCCCTGAAGCTTGCGAATGGTTTGCACTTCCTGTAACAGATTCTCTAGGGGAGGAATATTGAAATCGCGCTCAAGCAGGGTCGGAAACACACCGAACAGTTCATAGGCTTTGTGCAATAAATGCCAGACTGGATCAATCACATCCGCTCCATGTGTGTCAACGAGCAAATCTTCTGCCTCATTGTAATGGCCAGCAACATGGCAATACGCGATGCGCTTGCTAGGTAAGGCACGCAGAAATTCAACAGGGTCATAACGGTGATTGACAGAATTGACATAGATATTGTTTACATCCAGAAGCAGATCACAATCCGCTTCTTCGAGCACGGAATTGATGAAACTGATTTCATTCATTTCCTTGCCGGGTGCAGCGTAATATGACACATTTTCCACAGCTATTTTTTGTCCCAGAATTTCCTGTACTCGTCGGATCCTTTCGGCAACATAGTGCACGGCTTCTTCAGTAAATGGGATTGGCATCAAGTCGTACAGATGGCCGTTATCCGAGCAATAGCTCAGGTGTTCACTGTAACAACGGATGTTGTGTGCACGCATAAAACTCTTGATGTCACGTACAAGTGATTCGTCCAGTGGAGCCGGGCTGCCGATTGACAGGGACAGTCCGTGAATCACAAATGGAATTTTTTCGGTAAAGGCACGAAATCGTTTACCCAGTTTTCCTCCAATTCCGATCCAGTTTTCTGGTGCGACTTCCATAAAGTCAACATCTTCAGGAAAGCTGTTTTCCAGTTCGTTGAGAAGATTACGCCGCAGACCGAGACCCGAGCCTGTTATAGAATGGGTATTTTGAATATTAGTGTTCATATACTGCTATTTCTCTGGTTTTGCAGGCATCTCACATGCGGGAATTAACCTGTGAAAAATCACTCGTCATTTTCTAAAATGTCTGGCAATCCAGTAGTCAATACTCAGATATTTTCCGGGACCCGTGAAAAACAGCACCAGTAACATAATAAAATAGGTGGCCGAAAATTCAATGCCGTTATTAAGTACTACAAAGTTTCCCTTTTCCGTCAGCCAGCTATAGTTTCCATGCCTTTTCAGCAATGATTTGGCTGCGTCCAGACGCTTGCTGACTTCTATACTGTTTTCCAAGCTGTGTTTTGCTGCAGGGATGCCTATTGATGCTAGTGGTTTTGCCGTGCTGGTTGCAGGGTTGCCTGGTGCTACTGCAAACCAGCCTTTGTCCCAATGCACTGCAAATGCTGCTACAAGCATGGTAATCATGAGGGGAATTGCTAACCAGCGTACAGCTACTCCGAACAACAAAGCGATGCCCCCGAACAGTTCTGCAGATGCAGCAAGTATGGCCATGAGCATGGGGACTGGCAAGCCAAGTCCCCAGTCCGGGTTTCCGAACCAGTTTGCAATATCTTCCAGATGCATGAATTTATGCAGGCCAACAGCTATAAATACAGGTGCCAGATACAGCCGCAGGGCAAGGGGTCCTAAGAAATCAAATATGCGAAACCTGTCCAGAATATCTTGTAATGAGTTAATGGTTATAACGAATCCTGACATGGGAGCCTCCTTGAATACTGCTCTTTTCTATTGGGTTACGTTCTTTTCGCTGTACTCGCACAGATCCAAAATCGGACATTCATAGCATTTTGGCTTGCGTGCCATGCAAATATACCGTCCCAGTAGGATCAACCAGTGATGTGCATGTAGTTTAAACTTTTCCGGTACGCATTCTTCGAGTTTCAGTTCTACGGCAAGAACATTTTTCCCCGGTGCAATTCCTGTCCGGTTAGCAACCCGGAAAATATGTGTATCAACCGCAATGGTGGGCTGGTTGAATGCATTGTTAAGTACTACGTTTGCCGTTTTTCTGCCGACACCCGGTAACGTCTGCAAGGCTTCGCGATTTTGCGGGATGCGGCTTCCGTATTTCTCGTCCAGAATGTGGCAAGTTTTGATGATATTTTCAGCTTTGCTGTTATACAAACCGATTGACTTGATGTGGGTTTTCAGTTTTTTTTCTCCCAGTGCTAGCATTTTCCTCGGGGTATTGGCTACTTTGAAAAGCTCTTTCGTTGCCTTGTTTACGCTTACATCTGTAGCTTGGGCAGAAAGTATGACTGAGACTAAAAGCTCGAAATCTGATTCATGTACGAGTTCTGTCCTAGGGCGGGGATTTGCCTTCCTCAGGCGATGAAATATTTCCGTACATTTTTCCTTGTTCATTATTTTGAATTAAAGTCTGTTTGTTGGTTGAAATTTCTTTTTTCCTGCGTTCGAATAGTTCCTGCTTTTCTTTCTGGATGCGCCCGATTCTTTGCATGCGCCGTTTTTTGTTTTCACGCGAGAATACGGCAAAATTTTCTTTTAATTTCCGTTGCTTGCTTGGGGAAAGGGTTTGGCAAATTAGCTGAAACCGGGTATTTGTTTCCAGTTCTATACAATTTACAGGACATGGGGATAGACACAGTTTGCAACCGGTGCAATTGCGGTTAATGACGGTGTGTACATGCCTTGGCGCACCCACGATTGCATCGAATGGGCAGGCCTTGATGCATAAGGTACAACCAATACAGCGTTGTTCATCAATTCTTGCAATATATTTGCCAGTCGGGATGCCGGTATCAGTGTTTTGCACAGGTGAATTATTTTACACGCATGCCAGGTGTGGCACCGCTGTCAGGTTGCAACAGGAATATATCTTTTCCACCGGGACCTGCTGCCAGCACCATCCCCTCTGAGGTACCGAAACGCATTTTGCGTGGTGCCAGATTAGCTACCACCACGGTTAATCGCCCCTCAATTTCATCGGGGGCATAGGCAGACTTGATTCCTGCAAATACGGTACGCTGTATGTTTCCAGTGGGTTCACCCAGGTCTAGTGTCAGTTTCAGCAGCTTGTCTGCCCCCTCAACATGTTCTGCCTGAATAATTTTTGCAATCCTGAAATCCAGCTTAGCAAAATCGTCAAAAATAACTTCATCCATGATTGGGTCCGATATGCTGGTTATCTCATCCTGTTTGGAATCTTCTATCATTTTTTCAATTCGCTGTTGTTCGATACGTGTAATCAGGGGTTTAAAAATCTTGATCCTGTGTCCTTCGGGCAAAGGCTTTCCTGAGGCCAGATCATTCCAGCAGGTTTCAGTATTAAGAAAAGCTTCCGATTTCTCTGCAAGCTCTGGCATGACTGGTTTTAAATAGCCTATCAGCAGGCGATACATATTCAGGCCAAAACTGCATACCTGCTGTACCTGTTCCATTTTGGCTTCGCTTTTAGCTAGGTCCCATGGCTTGTGGGCATCGATCACCTGGTTGGTCGCATCAGCGTGGTTCATGATGGCACGCATGGCTTGCGAGTAATGACGGGACTCATAAAGCTGTTTTATGTGCTCGTTTGTACTGACAGCCTCGTCAAATATTTGCTGGCTTCCTGCGATAAAATCTGATGTGAGTCTTCCCTCAAAATGCTTTTGGATAAAGCCTGAGCAGCGGCTGGCAATGTTTACAAGTTTGCCAACCACATCACTGTTTACGCGCTGCCGGAAATCATTCAGGCTGAGGTCGATGTCACTTACATCGGGTCCCAGCTTTGCTGCAAAGTAGTAGCGTAGATATTCCGGGTTTAGATAATCAAGATAGGTGCGCGCCTTGATAAATGTGCCTCGTGATTTGGACATTTTTTGTCCATCAACTGTCAGGAACCCGTGACAATACACTGCAGTAGGGGTCCGGTAGTTCGCCCCATGCAGCATGGCAGGCCAAAAGAGCATATGGAAGTACGCAATATCCTTGCCAATAAAATGGTGTACTTCGTGATCGCTGCCAACCTTCCAGTACGCGTCAAATTCTTTTCCGGTCCGGTCACAATATTGCTGCAGGCTTGCCATATACCCTACAGGTGCATCGAGCCACACATAAAAGTACTTGCCCGGCGCATCGGGAATTTCAAAACCAAAATATGGAGCGTCACGGGAGATATCCCAGTCTCTGAGACCCGCATTAAACCACTCTTGCAGCTTATTGGTAATTTCTGGTTGCAATGACGTGCTCTCAATCCATTCATGCAACATATCTTTGAAGTCATTCAGCGTAAAGAAATAATGCAGGTTTTCTTTCTTTATTGGTGTTGCGCCGCTCACAGATGAGTAGGGATTGATTAAGTCTGCCGGAGTGTACGTGTTTCCACAGACTTCACAGTTATCCCCGTATTGGTCTTTTGCGTAACATTTTGGGCATTCGCCCTTGACGAAACGATCAGGCAGGAACACTTTGTCCTGCGGGTCATACAGGTCTACAACCATTTTAGTTGTGATGTGCCCATTATCTCTCAGACGTTCATATATTTTGGTGGCATGAGCCCTGTTTTCTTCCGAGTGAGTAGAGTGGTAATTATCAAACTGAATATGGAAGTCAGAAAAATCTTTCTCATGTTCTGAGCCAACTTGTGAAATCAGTTGTTCCGGCGTGATACCTTCCTGTTGTGCCTTGAGCATAATCGGTGTGCCGTGGGCGTCGTCTGCACATATGTATATACAATCGTGCCCGCACATCTTCTGGAATCGCACCCAGATATCAGTTTGGATGTACTCGACCAAATGCCCGATATGTATAGGCCCGTTGGCATAAGGCAGTGCACTGGTGACAAGGATCTTGCGTTTTGGGCCGGGCATAATGATGTGGTCTGTTTTGCGATTTCACCTTATTAGCAGTTTGAAGAAATTGCCACTGTTTTTTTGCAATTTAAGGCTATTGCTACAGGGATCTTTGCTACCATGCTGCGCGTGGTATAGTAAGTTCCCCTTTATGCTAGACCCAAATATTTCAGGAGAATCAAAGAATGGTGCAGCTGACAAATAAGCAGGTGGAGGCCGTGCTGAAACAAATTCAGGATCCATACCTTGGCAAGGATCTTGTTGCCAGCAATGCTGTAAAAAAAATTGAGACCGAATCTGGCAAAGTTGATGTTGCAGTCAAGCTGGGCTATCCCGCGAAGGGGATTGTAGCTGGTTTGGCCGAGCAGATCGAAGCAAAACTTGTGGATGCGGGTGCTGAAAATGTTCAGGCGGATGTAAGCTGGCAGATCGAGGCGCATACCGTGCAAAAAAGCCTCAAGCCTCTTGAAGATATCAAAAACATCATTGCCGTGGCTTCTGGTAAAGGAGGTGTAGGCAAGTCTACTACTGCAGCCAACCTTGCTTTGGCACTTTCCATGGAAGGAGCAACTGTAGGGGTGCTGGATGCAGATATTTACGGACCCAGTCAACCACGCATGCTGGGTGTGAGTGGTCAGCCCAAGTCGAGTGACGGGAAAAGCCTTGAACCTATGGAGGCCCATGGATTGCAGGCCATGTCGATCGGGTTTTTGATTGATGAAGAAACACCCATGATCTGGCGGGGACCAATGGTGACCCAGGCATTGGAACAGTTGCTGAACGATACCTGCTGGCGTGGGCTTGATTATCTGGTAGTTGATCTGCCTCCTGGTACAGGGGATGTACAGTTGACCTTGGCGCAAAAGATACCGGTTAGCGGGGCTATTATCGTGACTACTCCACAGGATATTGCCTTGCTTGATGCGCGTAAGGGGTTAAAAATGTTTGAAAAAGTTGAGGTGCCTGTGCTGGGGGTTGTGGAAAACATGAGTATCCACATATGCAGTAAATGTGGCCATGAAGAGTCGATTTTTGGCAAAGGGGGAGGGGAGCGAATGGCTGAAGAATCAGGTGTTGATATGCTGGGTGCCTTGCCCCTTGATATTAGGATTCGTGAACAGGCTGACGGAGGAAACCCGTCTGTGGCAATGATGCCGGACAGCCGTATAGCCGAAATTTACAGGGAAATTGCACGCAAGGCAGCGGCAAAACTAGCCGCTCAAAGCAAGGACTACAGAGCAAAGTTTCCGAAAATCGTGATTCAGAATACCTGATCCCCCCTTGTGATTTTGTTACGGCTTATCTACGCATCCTTTCGGGAGTCTGTTATACGGTGAAGATGAATTAGTAGTACTGTATACAGGCAGGACCCTTGATCATATTTTTCCTGAGTTGAATCCGTATGGCAATTAAATCAGACCGGTGGATCCGCCAGATGGTGAAACAGCATGGCATGATTGAGCCTTTTGAGGCGGGTCAGGTGCGTACCTGTAGTAAAGATCGCCTGGTTTCTTATGGAACGTCAAGCTACGGGTATGATGTCCGTTGTGCAGATGAGTTCAAAATATTCACCAATATAAATTCTGTGATTGTGGATCCGAAACATTTCGATGAAGGCAGCTTTATTGACCTCAAGGCAAACGAGTGTGTGATTCCTCCCAATTCTTTTGTACTGACCAGAACAGTTGAATACTTCCGTATTCCGCGTTCGGTGTTAACTGTATGTCTAGGGAAGTCCACGTACGCCCGCTGTGGAATTATCATCAATGTCACCCCGCTGGAGCCTGAATGGGAGGGCCATGTCACCATTGAAATATCCAATTCCACACCGCTACCAGCAAAGATTTATGCGAATGAAGGAATTGCACAGATGCTTTTTTTTGAGTCTGATGAAGTCTGTGAAATTTCTTACAAGGACCGAGGTGGCAAATATCAGGGTCAACAAGGAGTGACATTGCCCAAGACTTAAGTGACGCCGAATTGGGTCTGTATTATGTTTTGCCTGTATGTTTAAAAGGCCAGGCAGTGGCCATGGTACTTCAGAGTATCCTGAATGTCCGCTGCACATTGAAATGCAACCAGTGGAACTGCTGCTACAAAAGCAGCCATGTTGCCAGTCCAAGAAATGCAAAAATTCCGATGATATCCGTGATGGTGGTAAGGATAACGCCACCCGCCAGTGCAGGGTCAATCTTGAGGCTGCGTAAAATCACCGGTATCGATACACCAGCAAGCGCAGCACAAACCAGGTTCGCCATTGTTGCTGCTGCTATCACACCTCCCATCTTGAAGTCTTTGAACCACAAGACTACGACGAGTGCGACGATAATGGCCCAAGTCATTCCATTTAATATGCCAACGGCAAGCTCCTTGAATAACAGCAATTTTGAATTACTGTGTCCGATTTGACCAAGGGCAAGACCCCGTACGACCAGCGTTAATGTCTGGCTTCCCGCTATGCCGCCCATACTTGCTACTACCGGAATCAATATGGCCAGCACAATAATCTTTTCCAAAGTTACCTGGAAGAGGCTGATGACCCATGCCGCCAGGAATGCCGTCAACAGATTTACGCCTAGCCAGATCGTGCGACGTTGAGCAGAAGCGACAACCGGGCCAAATAAATCTGCTTCTTCCGGTAATCCTGCCATACTGAATACGGAATGTTCAGCTTCTTCGCGAATGACATCCACTACATCATCAACAGTGATTCGGCCGATAAGCTTGTTATTTTTGTCTACTACGGCTGCAGAAACCAGATCCAGGTCTTCAAATGATTTTGCGACCACAGAAGCTTCCGTGTTTGCCTCAAATGTTCGAACGTTGTCATCCAGGACATCCCGCACCAGTTTTGTGGGTTTACTGGTTAGCACTTTCGAGAGTGGCAATGCACCAATGTAATGATCATAACGATTGACAACGAAGAGTGAGTCTGTTCCATCAGGCAGTGCTCCCCGAGTCCGCAGGTAGCGCAGCACCACATCAAGCGTGACATCACGTTGCACGGTTACCATGTCTGTATTCATGAGGCCACCAGCTGTGTTTTCATTGTAGGAAAGCACGGCTTCCAACCGTTGTCGATCCTGATGATCCATGCTGGAAAGTGCCTGTTGAGTGACTGTGTCCGGCAAGTCAACAAGCAAATCGGCAAGATCATCGATTTCCAGCCCTTCAGTTGCAGCTATCAGGGCGTCGCTGTCCATGAGTTTAATCAGACCGCTGCGCACCTCTTCCCCCACATTCAGTAGAATTTCACCATCATCGTGGTCCAGCATGTTCCAGACGATAATGCGCTGTGAATGGGGAAGTGCTTCCAGCAGGTTGGCAATTTCAGCTGGGTGAAGAGAATTCAGCATGCGTTTTGCACGCAGCATGGCTCCTGTCTGCAGGGCTTCACTAATGACTTTTAAAGCCTGGTTCTGTGCTTGTATGGCTGATTCGGGCATCTTTGCTGGACGTCTATAGACTGTGACAATACATGGCAAGTGTAACTGCTTTGACAGGGGCTGCCAAAACGTGGACTTTAGAAGTCAGTATGGTTGATCGTTCAGGGCATCGACCATGGAAACAATCCGGTCTGGTACAGTTGTATTCAGGATTCTCATTGCCGGTTTTTTCAGCTCCGAAATTCTACTTCGGTTAACAATCTGCTTGATTTCAAGCAAACTGGAAGGGGGAGCGCTGAATTCTTGTAGTCCCATGCCCAGAAGGAGCCGTGTGTAGCGCGGATCTCCTGCCATTTCACCGCACATTGCTACGGGAATTTCTGCCCGTCGACCCGCTTGCAAAGTCAGATTGATAAGCTTGAGTACAGATGGGTGCAGTGGATCATACAGATAGTTTACTTGGTCATCTATACGGTCAATGGCAAGAGTATACTGAATCAAGTCATTGGTTCCGATAGACAGGAAGTCAAGTTGTTTTGCAAGAATGTTGGCTGAAAGCGCAGCTGCAGGGACTTCTATCATGGCACCGACCGGAATGTCTGGATCAAATTGATGTTGTTCGCTTTCCAGTTCCCTGCTCGCCTGCTTGAGTACAGATAACGACTGGACAAGTTCTATGTGGCTCGTGACCATGGGTAACAGAATTCGGACAGGTCCACTCGAAGAGGCGCGCAAAATTGCGCGCAATTGCTGCTTGAACAGCCCGGTGTCTTTTAAGGATCGGCGTATTGCACGCAAACCCAAAGCAGGATTCTGGGTTAGTGGACCCTGAAAATTGGGGTCAAATTCTTTTTCAGCACCTAAGTCAAGGGTGCGTATGGTTAGTGGTTTGCCTTTCAATACGCGGATAATTTTGCGGTAAGCGTTGAGCTGTTCGACCTCGTCTGCAGGTTCCTCGCGATCGATATAAAGAAATTCCGTGCGATACAGACCTACACCTTCTGCCCCGGATTGTTTGAGTGCACTCACATCCTCGGCAAGTTCTATGTTGGCCTGCAGGATAATGCGCTGTCCATCACGTGTTTTGGCCGAGACATCACGTAGCGCACGCAGCTTGCGTCGAGCTTCTTTTTGTTTGCGTTGTCTGCGTCGATAATCTTCGATTGTTTTATGTCCGACGCCGGCCAATACCATGCCAATGCCACCATCAACAATCACTAGCTCTTCCTGCTGCAGGAGCGGACGTGCATCCTGAATTCCGACAACAGCCGGGATGCCTAGGCTGCGGGCTAAAATTGCTGTGTGAGACAAGGGGCCACCAAGCTCGGTGACAAAGCCTGCGATGCTCTGGTTTTGCATGAGAACAGTATCTGCAGGCGTAAGGTCGTCTGCAACGACGATGCGACCTTTGAGTGGTTGTATGTCTATCTGTGCCGTATACTGCTGGTCTTTAAGGATCTGCTGAATCAGATTGATGACATGTTCTACATCATTGATCCGTGTACGCAGATAGTCATCCTCCATTTGCTCAAACACGGAGACCAGCTTGTCATGCTGGTTTTTCAGTGCCCATTCTGCATTGCAATGCTGTTCCCGGATAATCTCAACCGGCACTTTACGCAGCATAGAGTCTTCGACCATGAGAATATGTGAATCGATAAATGTAGCAATTTCTGTGGGTGCATCTTCCGGAATTGTTTCTCGGATGCTGCGCAGGTGGTTGCTGGCGTCATCAACCGCATTCTGAAAACGTTTGATTTCTGATTTGATTTCGTGTTCTTTAAGCTTATGTTCAAATACTTCCGGTGCCCCGCGATTCAGCAAGTGCACTTTGCCTATTGCGATACCTTTTGATACATCGATTCCAGAGATAATCAGTGCCATAACAGAAATCTATTTATGAGTAATTTACTCTTCTTCATCAAAATAATTGTTGATCAGGTTCTCAATGGCAGCTATAGCGTCCTGCTCATCGTTACCGGACGCGGTGACAGTTACTACAGCATGTTGGCTCGCCGCCAACATCATGACCCCCATGATACTTTTCCCATTTACTTCCTTGGTGTCTTTTTCAAGCAGTATTTTGCTTTGGAAGGTTGAAGCTAAAGCTACCAATTTTGCTGCGGCACGTGCATGCAGCCCCAGCTTATTAATAATGGTTAATTCTTTGCTGGTCACAGGCTTTACCTTTTCATGCTGCAGTCAACAATGCCGTCTCGGGCACCGCTCAGGGCTTTTTCTGCAAGCTTGTCCAGACTTAAATCTGGATAATTCATGGTACGAATCAACATCGGCAAACTCAGTCCCGCAAGCACGCGTATATTCGTAACCGTGTCAATTTTGTTGCAGATGTTACTTGGTGTTGAACCAAATATATCTGTCAAAACTAGTACTCCATCCCCTTCATCAATTTCAGCACAAAGGTTCTGGGCTCTTGACAGCAACTCGTCAGCATTACAGGTATTGGTCACAGAGAGTGACTGGCACGTCAAGGGGAGCGGCGAGTCAAGCATTGATTCAGTTGTGTCAAGCAACTCATTCCCCAATTTGCCATGTGTCACAGTGAGTATGGATACAGACATATCAGTATTTTAAATCGCGGTGCCTGACCAATACGTGTTTATCTGAAGATTTTCTGAAGCGGTCTGCAAGAAACTCGGCAATGTGCACCGAACGATGTTGCCCACCAGTACAGCCGATGGAAATACACAGGTAATTCCGGCTTTCTCGGGAGAAGTGCGGAGTCCAGTGCTCGATAAAATCACCTATGGAACGGATCATTTGCTTTACTTCTTCATGAGATTGCAAGTAATCAATAACTTCCGGATGATAGCCGGTGAGATTACGTAAATGCTGTTCCCAATATGGGTTGGGCAGGAAGCGAACATCGAATACATAATTTGAGTCGTTTGGAACACTGTACTTGAAGCCAAAGGACTGTAGTAATAGGGTTAGCGTCGCAGATTTGTTTCGGCAAACCTGGTCGGTAATGATGGAGCGTAATTGCCGCACATTGGTAAGGGTAGTATCAATACAGATGTCTGCAAGTAGTATAACCTCTGCCAGGATCTGTTTTTCTGTATGAATTGCATCGATGAGCGGCAGTCCGCTTTTGGTGAACGGATGCTTGCGCCCCGTTTCCCTGTAACGTTGTACCAAAGCCTCTTCACTGGCTTCCAGATATACAAGCTCAAGATCAAAATCCTGTTGTTTGAACTGTTTGATGATATTTGGAAATGCATGGGTATCCTGACTGACGCTACGCGCATCAACTCCAATTGCAACCCTTTCATAAAGATTGGACGGGGCCGTGGTCAGCTGTTCGGTAAAGATCGGTAGCATACTTAACGGCATGTTATCGATACAGTAAAAATCATTATCCTCAAGGGTATTGATTGCAACCGATTTCCCTGAGCCGGACAGGCCACTTACTATCACCAGTTTCATCAGCATCTACTGCATCTGTTTTTTCTGGTTTTCACTCAACTCTCTACTTGCAATATAGCCATGCTTGATCAGCATATGGTCACGTACTGCAGCTTCAACCAGAACTGCAAGATTCCTGCCCAAGGCTACGGCAAGGGGTATGGTAGGGATACTGACACCGAGCACGTCGGTACTTCTTTCCATTAAACGACTCCGATCTTCAGTTTCCGAATTGTCCAGATCCGGAGAAAGAAGTTTGATGATCAGTCCCAAGTATTCGTTTGGCTTGATTGCCTTGGCGCCATACATTTTGCGTATATTTAATATTCCCAAGCCTCGCACTTCAAGAAAGTTCTTCAACAAGTCTGGACAGGTTCCATTCACTGCATCCGGTGCAGCGCGGGTAAATTCCGGAGCATCATCAGCTATCAGTCGGTGCCCCCGGCTCACCAGATCCAATGCAAGCTCACTTTTGCCCAGGCCGCTTTGCCCTGTGATCAGTACACCGACACTCATTATTTCCATGAATACTCCATGCAATATGGATTTTGCAACTAACTCCTTAGACAGAAAATGCTGTAACTGATCGATTAATTCATTACCAGGGAGCAATGAACAAATAACTGGAAGGTCGTGTGATTCAGAAAACTTTCTGAAAACTTCTGGAGGCTTTAAGCCGTTAGCGATAAATATAGCCGACGATTTCCCTTGGAAAAGCTGGCCTAATGCAGTTTCCAGAACAGCAGGCTCCACTTCCTTGAAGAATTTCAGTTCTGCTTCACCAAGGATCTGCACATGATTCGGGGATGTAGGATTAAAATAACCGACCAGGCCTGATTTTGAGGAAATGAATGGAAACCGTGTGAACCCCTTAAGGCTGTGCTGGTTTCCTGCCCACCAAGTCAGCTTCAAATCTGTTTTTTTCTTTGAAAACAGACTCCTTGCAGTCAAGACAACTGAGTCTAGTTTTAACTTTGACCCTGTCATCAGGCGTGTGCTTGATTACTCTTAACGTGCATGCACGGTAGTGGTCTGGTTTGTACTATGTTTCCGTTCTTACAGAATCAAACGGCAAGATCCTCTGGGTCCTGACACAGCAGCTCGTAAAGACAACTGGCATGGTAGCATTTTTCAATAGATTGGCGAACCTGGTCATTATCCAAAAGTTTGGCAAGGCCAGCCAGCAATCGAAGCTGGTCATCTGCTGCGTTTTCGGGTACCACCATGCAGAAAAGAAATTTGACAGCCAAGCCATCACTGGATTCAAATTCGACGCCATCGTTCAGTTTGAGCATTGCAACATGAGTATTTTTAATTTCAGCCATTCGGCAATGCGGGATTGCAATTCCCTTCCCGAGTCCTGTGCAGCCAAGCTTCTCTCTAGCCAGTAAGGCATTCAATATCTTGCTTTTAGTCAATCCTGAGTCCTGTTTTGCAAGTGCCTCACTGAGGAGTTCCAGAGCTCTTTTTTTGCTGCTGACCGATGAGGCAAATATTATCCCTTCTTCAGAGATGTAGTCCTTGAGGAGCATAATCTGAAAAATGAAGTATCAATGAGTTGTGTGATGCCGTACTTCGTCTTGGTGATGATCTTTTAATTTTTCCTTGTGTTTGACAATCTGGCGGTCCAGCTTGTCAACTAGGGAGTCTACGGCTGCGTACATGCCTTCGTTGTTTGAGTTGGCAAAAATCCTGTTGCCACGTACATGTAATGATGCTTCAGCCTTGTGGGTCAGTTTCTCAACTGTCAGGACAACGTGAATATTGATTACATTATCAAAATGCTTGGTTAGTCGTTTGAATTTCTTTTCAACATAATTTCTTAAGGCGGTAGTCACTTTAAGATGGTGACCAGTGATATCTATTTGCATAATTATTCCTTATTCAGTGCAGATTCAAGTGGCGCATAGACACAATATACTAAAAAGATTTAGGTGAAAGTCGGCGTTCGTTGGATGGCGGGATGCCAAGGAATTCACGATATTTGGCAATGGTGCGGCGTGCTACACTGACACCTTCTTGCTTCAGCAGAGCGGCAATCTTACTGTCACTTAAAGGTTTTCCCTGGCTTTCTTCCTTGACAAGCTTTTTTATCATTGCCTTGATCGCGGTGGCTGAACATGTTCCTCCATCACTTGTGTTGACGTGACTTGAAAAAAAATATTTGAACTCAAAGATACCCCTAGGGGAATCCATGTACTTGCTGGTGGTTGCCCGTGAGATGGTAGATTCATGCAAATCCAGTTCATCGGCAATATCTTTCAAGACTAAAGGCTGCATAGCTTCCTCACCGAGCTCAAAGAATGCTTTCTGATGTCTGACAATGGAAGTTGCAACACGTAATAGTGTATTGTTGCGATGCTGTATACTCTTGATCAGCCAGCGTGCTTCCTGCAGCTGGTTACGCATATAATCTGCCTCACTGTTTACTAGGTATTTGATCATACTTGAGTATACATTGTTGATGCTTAGCTTCGGAGTAGCGTTCGTATTGAGCCGCACCTGCCAAACTCCCTCGTATCTTTCAACATATACATCCGGTACAATGTATTCAGGTTTTTGTGCAGTAATTAAGTCCCCAGGCTTAGGGTGCAGGGATTGTATTAACACGACCGCATTCTGAATTTCCTCAAGACTAAGCCCACTCTTTATAGCCAATTTCTCATAGTCTCTCATCCCAACAAGGTCAAGGTGCCTGCTTACGATAGACTGCGCTTGTGACAGGAAGGGGGTCGTATCAGGTATTTGCTTCAGTTGTACTTCTAAACATTCCTGAAGGCATCGCGTGCCACAGCCGACCGGATCAAGGCACTGAACAAATTTAAGCGCAGCCTCGATCTCATCCAATTCGATTTCATGCGTCTGGTTCAGGTTTTCATGAATACCTTCCAGCGGCTCATGCAAATAACCGGATTCATCCAACGCATTGACTAAAGTTGCTGCAATCATGAGGTCTTGGTTAGAAAGTGCGCTAAGTTCAAGTTGCCACAACAGATGCTTTTGCAAGGAGCCATGATCCACTGTGTTCTGGGCTTCCAGGTAATCAAAATAATCGTTAGTCTGGTGATGGCTGGTTGCTGATGTATAGGAAGGCTCATAAATATCATCCCATTGGCTGTCCACAGCGAGTTCGCTTGGCAGCAGATCATCTTTGATGGCTGTCTGGATTTCAAGATCAACCTGTTCGGCTGCCTCTCGTTCTGCTGCATCAGTCTCAAATTCACTGCTTTCTTCAGTTTCCAGCAGGGGGTTGGACTCAAAAGCCTCCTGGATTTCAGCTTTGAGTTCCAGTGATGACAGTTGTAGCAGGCGGATGGCCTGTCGCAACTGCTGCGTCATAGTCAATTGCTGACCAAGACGGACTTGCAGGGTGGGCTTCAACATACCTGAATTATGGCATGAAAATTGCCCGCGCATGTTGAGAAATTATGAACCAAACAGGATGCTAGTCAGTGTTGGCTGGGCCACTGGAGCTCTGTTCAGAAATCAGGTTGTTCAGGTTGTCAGCAATCAGTCATGCAGGCCAAGAGAAAAGTGGGTGCCAAGATAAACACTGCGTACCTGTTGATTATCCAAGATGCTGGAAGGAGAGCCTTCTGCCAGCATGCGTCCCTCACTAAGAATATAGGCGCGATTGCATATACTTAGAGTCTCACGGACATTGTGGTCAGTAATCAGTAAACCTATACCTCTGGTACACAAGTCTTTGAGAATCCGTTGTATATCCTTGACAGATATGGGGTCCACGCCTGTAAATGGCTCATCAAGTAGAATGAACTTGGGTTTCATTGCCAGTGTACGGGCAATTTCCGCACGGCGCCTTTCTCCGCCTGACAGGCGTGCACCCTTGTGGTCACGAATATGTTCGATCCTTAAGTCTGTCAAGAGAGTATCACATACCTGCCTACGCTGGTTTTTGTTCAAGTCACCACGTGCCTCGAGACTTGTCATGACATTTTGCTCAATTGTTAGACCACGGAAAATGGATGGCTCCTGAGGCAAGTATCCGATTCCATGTCTGGCACGCATGTGCATGGGCATATGCGTGATATCCATATCATTCAAAGTGATCTTTCCACTGTTTGAGCGAAGCAACCCTGCAAGCATATAAAAGCATGTAGTTTTGCCGGCCCCATTCGGGCCTAGTAGGCCGACAATTTCACTGGATTGAACGGACAGGCTGGCATGCTCGACGACTACTTGTGTATTGAACCTCTTACGTAAATTTTCTGCACGTAGAGTATTCATGCTGCAGGCATTTCGATCATCCCGGTCAGGCAGATTACGGGATCAGTGGCTGGTTTCTGCTGGCGTTTCGCCTGTGAGTGTTTCAGGAAGAACTGTAATGCTGACCCGTCCTTTTCCAGCTGGGCTTCCTCCGCTGACGGTTTTCTTGTCAACATGAAAAACAATTCTTTCACTTGCAAGAGTATTCCCGGCTTCCGTAAGTTTGGCATTTTTGGTTAAAACGACTTCATTCTTGCTAACTGTATATACCATTTTTTGTGCTTGTGCATGTACGGTTTCCCCGTCATCCCTAACCTGTCTGAATGTACTTAAATTGCCCTCGGATGTAATTTTATGAATTTTTTTGTTAATAGTTTCAAGCACCACCATATCGCCTGTAAGCAGTATACTGCCTTGTGCAATTCTTACATTGCCACGATAAATGCTGGTTCCTGCTGTATCGTCGATTTCGGCAGAATCGGCAGTGATGCTGATCGGTTTGCTAGAGTCATCTGAATAAGCCATGAGCGATGCACTGCATGCCATCAAGGCCATCGTGCATGCTGGCCACAGTATGTGTCTAAGGTTCATAAATACTTTCAACATTGCTGTGCAAAAGCAGTACTTTTGAATTCAGGTCCAGGCTCATACCATGTGATGAAAAATTTTGTGAACCAAGCGTAGCCTTGATGGCTGAATCAGTACTAGCACGTTGTTCTTCTGGGAACACAATCAGTGTATCCGTTGTAATGTTCAACGGGTGCGGACCAGTGTCAAGTTTTGACCGATTAATTCTGACATCGCCTGTCAAGACAATTACACTTGTGTAATTGTGTGCTTCCCCCCGCAATGCCCGCGCATAGATTCGGCTTCCTTCACTATCATAGAGCGTAATTTCTGGAAGATCAAACTCGCTCCGCTGTTCCTCGTCATACAATCGGTATCCGGATGCCAGCAACCTGTACCGAGGTTTTCCGTCTGGAGAATTAATGAGCATTTTGATACCGGTGAAATGTACGGAAGGAGCATTTGATGAGGTGCCTGGTTGTACCACATCGATTGGCGAATCGCGCTGACTCAAAAACCACAATGCCAAAACGGCCCCTGCAATGATCAGACAACCTATCCAAACCTGCCTGGATCGCATGGTGCTCCTTGCACCTCAGCGGAGGTTATGTGAAATGGCAGTGTCCAGCAGACCTTGAGCATCCAGCAGCAACTCGCACACTTCTCTTGCTGCACCGTGTCCGCCTGAATTTTCGGTCTCACAATGTGCATGCTGCTTCACAATGGTATGTGCGTTTGCCACTGCGACAGCTAAGCCACAGCGAGACATTACCTGCAGATCGAAAATGTCATCTCCAACAAATGCAGCCTGATGTTCTTCCAGGTTCAGCTTGGATAACAAATTCTGGAATGCAAGAAATTTATCCTTGCAACTCTGGTACACATGCCTGACCTGCAGGTCCTGCATTCGATATTCAAGTGCCTTGGATGCGCGCCCTGTAATGACACCCACCTCGATGCCATAATGCAACAGCAGCCTGATACCATGACCGTCATGCGTATTGAAAGCCTTCATCTCAGTACCATGGTTATCAATATAAATGTTTCCATCCGTAAGTACTCCATCGACGTCAAACAGTGCAAGACGAATTGCCTTGGCTCTATTGAAAACAGTTTCCGGTAGTTTCATGCGCAGAGGGTATGTGGTGACTATGTTTGCAAGGTTTGCCGATAAACAAGGAATATATATGCAATGTAGGAAGAGATAAATAAAATACTGATGCCTCGAGGGATTTTCCCAAAGCGCATAAAAACCAGAACCAGTATAAATAACATTGCTGTTGCACCTGACATAACGGGAAGATCCCGCATGTAGACCTCGTGTGGAACTTTGTAGGCAGCAATCAGGCTTGCAGTGCCGACAACCCCGAGAGTATTGAAAATATTGGAGCCAATTATGTTACCCAGAAGTAGTTCACTGTGCCTTTTAAGGGCGCTCGCGATACATGTTGCCAGTTCAGGCAAACTGGTTCCGACTGCGACAATCGTGAGGCCTATGATCAAGTCGCTGATACCCAGATCTTTTGCAATCGAGACAGAACTCCATACTACGAGCTTTGAACTCAGTAACAGGACTGCAAGGCTGAATAGCAATCTTGTCAGCAAAGTTGTCATGCTATTTTGGCGGGTGGAGTCCCGCGCGAGATTTTCCTGAACTTGCTTTCCGGGCTCAAGGCGCATCTTGTAATACAAAATGATCAGGAGAACTGCCAGCAGGATCAGACCGTCATAAATTTGCAAATTCTGGTCAAAAATCAATCCGGCAAACAGTGAGGTCGCGGCGATGAGTAGTATGAAGTCCATGTGCAGAGCATCTTTGTTCAGGTAAAGAGGTGATACACATAAGGTCATGCCCAGGATCAGTAAGATGTTGGTTGTATTTGATCCCATCGCATTGCCGACTGCCAAGCCCGGGTTACCCTGCAAGGCAGACAAACCAGAGACCAGCAGTTCAGGTGCAGAGGTACCAAATCCCAGCACTAAAAATCCGATGATGTACCCTGAAACCTCAAGGCGTTGTTGTAGTCTGGACGCACTGGTTACCAGTTGGCTGGCACTCCACATTAGCAGTAAGAAGCCTGCTAGGAGGGCTGCGGTGTATAGGTACATGTCTGGGTCGTCTGGTAAAATCTTGGGTTGCGGGCAAGTAACAGCTTTTAGGTAGTTGCAGATGAAACTGTAAATTGCCAGAAACTTCGGAAATGAGTGGGATACCGCACAAAATTCAGGCATCGGGCTATATGGTATTCTGTTAATTCGGATTAGGAAAGATCAATAAGCGAATCATCAGTGGTTCTGGCCAGATGCAGCAGTTTCTGAGGGGCTGCTCAGCCCGATGCTTGGGAAGAGGTGCTCAAGGCCAGAGATGGCATAGAATTTACTGAATCGGCACTGGCTTCTGACCAGGTTGGCGGTAAAATATTTGTCAAATTGACGTCAGGATGATTTTTAACTACCCTGAATAGCCATACCAATTTGTGCAAAGTCTAACAGGTTATTGTGTGGTTTCAGGGAAAGTCAGCTGTGAGTAACATCAGGCCGGTTCAAGTCACTGCCCGGTATGGCGTCGTTGTGTGCGTACTGCTTCTGCTATTGACTGTGCGGGTGTATGCCGCGGATAGCCGAACCCCTGAACAGATTATTGAGGAAACCTCAACAAAGGTGCTGAAAGTGCTGAATGAAGAGCGGGAGCGCCTGAGAGCAGACCCTACCTTGATCAATGACCTAATCAAAGAGGCTATTGTTCCTATTCTTGATTTGGTTTCAATGGGCAAACTGATACTGGGCAGGTACTGGAAGCAGGCGAGTGAAGAACAGCGGTCAGGCTTTGTTTTGGAGTTCAAGGACATGCTGATTCGGATCTATGCAAAGGCAATGCTGGACTTCGGACACGCACGGGTCAAGGTTCTGCCTGATCATGACAAGCAGAAAGGCAAGTATCATACTGTACAAACTGAACTGGATATTGGTTCTGGCAAGACTCCGCTGCAAGTTGCCTATGTATTTCGCAATAACAAACAGAATGAATGGAAGGTATTTGACCTTTCTGTAGACGGTTTGAGCCTTGTAAAAAATTTTCGCACCAGCTTTAACCAAGAAATCAAGGAAACTTCACTGGATGCCCTGATTATGCGTCTGGCAAATAGCAACAGAGGCAGCAGCGCAAATAGGGTTCGGGCAGAGTGAATTCCGATGTGTAGGTCTAGGTGGGTTTCGGATTACTGGTAGTCAGATAATTTCCAGAATGACTTCTGTAAGGAATCAAGCTGATCAGGATCTACGGACTTGTGGATCTGTCTGAGTTTTTCTAGGAGTCTGTGATACTGAACGGATGCAGGATGGTCCTGCGGGATTTCTTCTCGAAAAAAAGATACGGTCAACTTGGTGACGTGAAGGTGCTTTGCTCAATTTCAGTCAGACTCTGCTTGCCAGGGTTGCCCGATCTCCACAGTCTTTATGGCCGGTTTCAGCTTAATATCACGGTGTTCTCCGGATTATGGAAAAACTATTAATTGACGGTGGTCAGGTACTGGAAGGCGAGATACGGGTCTCGGGTGCTAAAAATGCCGTGTTGCCGATTCTGGCTGCGACCCTGTTGGCGGATGGCCCAATGCAGATTGACAATGTTCCGCATTTACAGGATGTGACGACGACCATGGAACTGCTTGGGCGCATGGGGGTATCGTTGACTCTGGATGAACGGATGAACATTGAGGTGGATTCCAACTCGATCAATGAACTGTTTGCGCCATATGAAGTGGTCAAGACGATGCGGGCCTCCATCTTGGTGCTGGGGCCTTTGCTGACACGTTTCGGGGAGGCTGAAGTGTCCCTGCCAGGCGGCTGTGCAATTGGCTCGCGCCCCGTGAATCTGCATTTACTCGGCCTTGAAGCAATGGGAGCGGAAATCGAGGTCAAGGGTGGTTACATCCATGCTAGAGCCAAGCGACTGAAAGGCACCCATCTGATGATGGACAGTGTGACGGTAACCGGGACTGAAAACCTGATGATGGCAGCGACCTTGGCTGTAGGCACAACTGTCATTGAGAATGCAGCACGTGAGCCTGAAGTGATGGATCTGGCAAATTGTCTGAACAAAATGGGCGCTAATATAGAAGGTGCAGGCACCGGAGAAATTGCAGTTCACGGTGTCGAAAAACTACATGGGTGTCAATACAGTGTACTTGCTGACCGGATTGAAACCGGGACGTTTCTTGTCGCAACAGCTATCACAGGTGGGCACGTGCGGTTGAAAAATACACAGCCAAGATTTTTGGAATCCATACTGCTGAAATTAAAGGAGGCCGGTGCGGTCATCAATTATGCTGAAGACTGGGTTGAAATCGACATGAGTAAACGCAGGCCTCAAAGTGTAAATATATGTACTGCACCGTATCCTGCATTTCCTACAGACATGCAGGCACAGTTCACTGCACTGAACTGCATTGCAGAGGGTTCAGGTACAATCACGGAGTCTGTGTTTGAGAACCGATTCATGCATGTACAGGAGATGCAACGGATGGGTGCGAATATAAATGTGACTGGAAATACAGCAATCGTGACAGGTGTTGACAAGCTGGTTGCAGCACCCGTAATGGCCACTGACTTGCGTGCGTCAGCCAGCCTGATTTTGGCGGGCCTGATTGCAGAAGGTCAGACCGTGGTGGACCGAATCTATCATATTGACCGGGGCTATGAGTGTATTGAGGAAAAACTTATGCAGTTAGGTGCTCGTATACGCCGTGTCCCACACTGACCTGTGATGATTCATTATCCTCCTTAGTTTCTGAAGTGACGTGTGTATCGCAATGCAAGCTGAAAAGAACGTGACTACCATAGCTATTTCAAAGGGACGTGTCTTTGAGGAGAGTCTGTCATTGCTCGCAGCCCTGGACATTACCGTTGAGCAGAGGGATCTAGATGGCCGTAAACTTCTGTTAACGACCAGTCAGCCAGGGATTCGATTGCTGGTTATCCGTTCCAGAGATGTTCCTACCTATGTACAGTATGGGGTGGCAGAATTAGGCATAGTAGGCA
This sequence comes from Gammaproteobacteria bacterium, assembly GCA_026713925.1. Lineage (GTDB taxonomy): Bacteria > Pseudomonadota > Gammaproteobacteria > UBA4575 > UBA4575 > WTFY01. Next base: position 119,213 of record JAPONM010000035.1, on the reverse strand, counting down.
AGGACGTGCTGATGGAATTTGATGGCGATGGGATCTATGAGCCAGTAGATCTGGGTATTGCTAAGTGCCGTCTGATGGTAGCAGGGTCTGAAGCTGCGGTAGGGAGCAGCAGGCGTTTGCGTGTGGCCACTAAATACATACGGAGCACACAACGGCATTTTGCAGCTAAAGGCCAGCAGGTCGAATTGATAAAGTTGTATGGCTCAATGGAGCTTGCACCGGTACTTGGCCTTGCTGACTGTATCGTGGATCTGGTTGCAACGGGCAATACGCTCAAGGCGAATGGTCTGGTACCCATTGAGCATATAACTGACATTAGCTGTCGGCTCATAGTCAACAAGGCAGCGATGAAGATAAAATCTGCTACACTTAAGACTTTTATTGAACAATTTAAGCGGGCAGCTGAGAAATAACAAGATTTTTTAACAAGGCAAATTGACCATGAGTTATCCGACAGATAATCTTAGAATCGCAGAAACCAAGGAGGTGGTTGCTCCCTCTGTCCTGCGAAGCGAATTTCCGATTACAGACAATGCTTCCAAATGTGTATTCCATGCACGCGCAGACATCCAGAAAATACTGCATGGTGGAGATAATCGTCTGCTTGTGATTGTTGGTCCCTGTTCGATTCATGACCCTGATGCAGCAAGTGAATATGCAGGTCGTCTGGTAGCCCTGCGTAATGAACTCATTAGTGATCTAGTGGTTGTGATGCGTGTTTATTTTGAAAAGCCGCGTACGACTGTAGGCTGGAAAGGTTTGATCAATGATCCTAATCTGGATGGCAGTTTCAAAATCAACAAGGGCTTGCGTATTGCGCGCAAATTACTGTTGGACCTTAATGAGATGGGCCTGCCTTCCGGTACGGAGTACTTGGACCTGATTAGTCCCCAGTATGTTTCAGACCTGGTGAGCTGGGGTGCGATTGGAGCACGCACCACTGAAAGCCAGGTACATCGCGAACTGGCGTCCGGGCTGTCCTGTCCGGTAGGGTTTAAAAATGCAACCAGTGGAGATTTGCAGGTTGCGGTGGATGCTGTGGGTTCTGCGATTCATCCACACCATTTTTTATCTGTGACCAAATTTGGCAGGTCTGCAATATTTTCCACCACAGGCAACAAGGATTGCCATATCATTTTGCGGGGAGGCAGCAAAGAGACCAATTACAGTCAGGAAAGTATCGATACAGCTGCAAAAATGCTTGAAAAATCTGGTTTGGCACAGCGGGTGATGGTGGATTGCAGCCATGCTAACAGCTTCAAGCAGCATGACAGACAAATGGAGGTGGGCAAATCCATTTCTACCCAAGTGAGTGGGGGGGATACACGCATTTTTGGAGTGATGATTGAAAGCCACCTTGTTGCGGGCCGGCAGAATGCGAAGCCTGGCGCAGAGTTGACTTACGGCCAAAGTATTACTGATGCATGCATGGGATGGCAGGAAACAGAAGAGTTGCTGCACCTGCTTGCCGAGGCAGCGCATGAGCGACGACATGTCAGTTCAGCAGCAACTGCTGCGTAATACAGAGTGTGCTAACTGACCATGCTGGACATTACACGTCTTAATATTCAAGATGCAGGGTTTTCTGCACAATTCGAAGAGTGGCTCTGCAGCAGCCAGGTGGTCGAGCAGGATGTAGATCGCGGTGTAGCTGAAATCATTGAAGCTGTTCGAGTACAAGGAGATAAAGCCATTCTTGAATACACACAACGCTTTGATCGCGTTTCAGCTCAGAGCGTGAATGACCTCGAAATTACAGATCAACAAATGCTGGAGGCCCTGCAAACAATCGATGAAGATCAGCGTACAGCGCTCGAGACAGCTGCATCCCGAATCCGGAGCTATGCAGAACAGCAACCTATACGACCATGGTCGATAGAGGATGAATATGGAAATTCTATGGGCCAGAAAATTACTGCCCTGCAAAGGGTGGGTGTTTACGTGCCTGGTGGGACCGCAGCGTACCCTTCCTCCGTCCTCATGAATGTAATCCCAGCAAAGGTTGCAGGAGTTGAGTCTGTGTGCATGGCAGTTCCTGCACCACATGGGAAACTAAATCCACTGGTGCTGGCTGCTGGCAGACTTGCAGAAGTAGACCGAGTGTTTACCATTGGTGGAGCTCAGGCCATTGCCGCATTTGCATACGGCACACAGACAGTTCCCAAGGTCGATAAGGTCGTTGGCCCAGGCAATGCATACGTGTCAAGCGCAAAACGCATGCTGTATGGTCAGGTCGGGATTGACATGATTGCCGGTCCTTCCGAAGTGCTGGTGATATGTGATGACAGCGCAAACCCTGAGTGGGTAGCTATGGACTTGTTTTCACAGGCTGAACACGACACCCGCGCACGTGCCGTACTGATTGCAACAGGAGACAAATTTCTGGAGCGTGTCTTGGTACACATGAAGAAATTTCTGGATCAGTTGGAGCGTGCAGATACGATTGTGCAGTCGATAACACATTGTGGTGCATTCATACGGGTTAATCACCTGGATGAAGCTGCTGAACTGAGTAACAGAATTGCACCGGAACATCTCGCATTGTGCATATCTGAACCCAATGTATTACTGAAAAAGATTCGTAACGCAGGAGCGGTATTTCTGGGACATTACACTCCCGAAGTGTTTGGGGACTATTGTGCAGGTCCCAACCACGTACTGCCGACCGCCGGCACAGCACGTTACTCTTCACCGTTGGGCGTATATGATTTTCAAAAGCGTACCAGTGTTATAAGCTGTTCCCGTGAAGGTGCAGGAAAACTGGGCGAGGTGGCAACGGTTCTCGCATATAGTGAAGGTCTGTCAGCACATGCTAGATCGGCGCAATACCGATGTAAGCAGTCAGCTGCTACCTGAGTAGTACTGTAATGGCTATTTCACCACGACAATTGCTGCGCACTGATTTGGCTGACATAAGCGCATATCAGGTGGTACAGGCACAAGGCTTTATTAAGCTGGATGCAATGGAAAACCCGTATGAATTGCCGGCAGCATTGCAAGAACGGTGGCTGGACACGCTTGAGCAGGCAGCGTTGAATCGTTACCCGGATTCGAAGGCGACCGCACTCAGGCAAAATTTCTGCAAAACATTTGCAATTCCTTCCAGCCTTGAATTAATACTCGGGAACGGGTCTGATGAACTGATCCAGATTCTGATTATGGCAGTTGCCAGGCCTGATGCCTGCATTCTTACTGTAACACCCAGCTTTTCCATGTATGGAACTATTGCAGATTTTATGGGTGTGCGTGTTGTCAAAGTTCCGTTGGCAGCTGAGTCCTTTACCTTGCAGGTTGATCAGGTTTGTGAAGCGATCCGTGAACATAATCCAGCATTAATATTTCTGGCATGTCCAAATAACCCGACCGGGACGCTCTGGCCACAGCATGATATTGAACAGATAGTGCAGCAGTCGAGTGGGCTGGTAATTATCGATGAGGCATATTCCCCGTTCTCTTCTCGCACAATGATGTCCCTGGTTGAAAGGTATTCGCATGTATTGATGTTGCGGACGTTTTCAAAGATGGGTCTTGCAGGGTTGCGCCTGGGTTGCCTGATGGGAGCAGACCTATGGGTGAAAGAGTTCGATAAGCTCCGTCTGCCCTATAATATCAATGTGCTTACACAACTCAGCGCCAACTTTGCATTGGACCACATATCTATTTTCACTGAGCAGGCCAAGCAGATTTGTATACAAAGAGCGTGGTTAATTCAAGCCATGCAAGCCATTAGTGGCATACAGGTATATCCGAGTGAGGCAAATTTTATCTTGTTCAGGACATTGAGGGCATCTGCAGATACGGTATTCAATTGTCTGGTGAAAAACAAAATCATGATCAAGAATGTTGCGGACAATCACCTGCTGGAGAATTGTTTGAGGGTTACTGTCGGTACAGAAAAAGAAAACCAGGCCTTTCTCGATGCGCTGAAGGATTCCCTGGCTTGACGATGGAAACGTTTGCGAACATGTTCAGGCTTCGGTACCCTGTCACTAGGACAATCTGATTGCTGCAGCATAATGGTGACCCTACAAGAGCTTGCGCATTACACAGATACTTTTTTGCAAACAGACAGTTTCAGGGATTACTGCCCGAATGGATTGCAGGTAGAAGGCAAGGAAACGATAGGGAGCGTTATCACTGGAGTCACTGCAAGTCTGGCAATGATTGATGTCGCCTGTGCCAGACAGGCCGATGCAGTATTGGTTCATCATGGCTACTTCTGGAAAAATGAAGATTCATGCATAACCGGGATCAAAAGGGCACGGCTTGCAGTACTGTTGCGGAATGATATCAGCCTGCTTGCTTATCATTTGCCGCTGGACGCGCATCCGGAAGTTGGGAACAATGTACAACTGGGGCGGCTGCTTGGAATCCAGATCGATGGTTTGCTGCAATCCAGGGACCGGGATGTCTGCGGTAGTTATGGCCACCTTGATCAGGCTATACAGGCAGAAACGTTTGAACGTCTGATCAGTACGAAGTTACGGCGCAGCTGCATACATGTTGATGCAGGTCCAGCCATGGTCAAGACAGTGGGCTGGTGTACTGGGGCTGGGCAGGGGTTTATTGAGCTGGCAGTGAAAAAAAATCTGGATGCCTATATAAGTGGTGAAATTTCAGAACCTACAGCTCATATCGCAAGAGAAGCTAAAATTCACTATTTTGCTGCTGGCCATCATGCTACAGAGCGCTACGGCATTCAGGCGCTGGGAGAACATCTGAGGCAAGAATTCAGTATCAGACATGAATTTGTAGACATTGATAACCCTGCATGAACCAGTCTCACTAGTACTTTTACTTGACGGATTTTGGATCTTGAGCCATTCTACGCATCTTTTGCAGACTGACATTCTTAATCAGGCACTGAGATTACCCATACTTGGATTTTCTGGACATAAATGCTCACTAGCCCCTCGTTTGAGTCAGAGTTGGCATTTTGTCCATAGTGAGTGAAGGGAGCTGTTATATATGGCAAATGACGATTTTGATCATGGCCGCCGCAAAGCACTGACGGGTGGTGCAGCAATTGTTGGGGGGGTTGGTGCTGTAATCACAGCCTGGCCCTTCATTGCAAGTATGAATCCTAGTGCAAGTGCACTGGCTGCAGGTGCACCCGTTGAGGTGGATGTAAGCAAAATGCAACCGGGACAGCAAATTCAGGAGATCTGGCGCCGGAAGCCCGTATGGATAATTCGCCGTACGCCAGAGATGATAAAAACACTAAGTACGCTGACACCCAAGCTGCGTGACCCGGGTTCTGAAGAAAATCAGCAGCCGGCTTTTGCACAAAATGAATTCCGGTCCATAAAGGAAGAGTTTTTGGTACTGATTGGTATTTGCACTCATCTTGGCTGTTCTCCAGAATTTCGTCCTGAACCAGGAACGATCAGTTCTAGCTGGCTTGGCGGGTTCTACTGTGCCTGCCATGGGTCGAGGTTTGATCTTGCAGGACGTGTCTACAAGAATGTTCCTGCAAACAAGAATCTTGAAGTTCCTCCCTATTATTTTATGAGTAACGGTCGAATACTGATCGGGATGACCAGAGAAGAGGCTGCGGCATGAGCGGGATTGCGCGAGGACTTCTGGGGTGGATTGATGCGCGGTTTCCACTTTCCAAAATGTGGAGAGAACATCTATCTGAATATTATGCCCCTAAAAATTTCAATTTCTGGTATTTCTTTGGCTCTCTGGCGCTGCTCGTTCTGGTAATCCAAATCTTGAGTGGTATCTTTTTAACGATGCACTACAAGCCTGATGCAGAACTGGCTTTTGCTTCGGTTGAACACATTATGCGTGATGTTAACTGGGGTTGGCTGATTCGCTACATGCATTCCACCGGTGCATCATTCTTTTTTATCGTCATATACCTGCATATGTTTCGTGCACTGATGTATGGGTCATTTAAAAACCCGCGCGAATTGTTGTGGGTTTTTGGAATGTTGATTTACGTTGCTCTGATGGCCGAAGCATTCATGGGTTATTTGTTGCCTTGGGGCAATATGTCATACTGGGGTGCACAGGTTATCATCAATCTGTTCAATACGATCCCATACATTGGCGAGGCTATTTCTGAGTGGATTCGCGGAGATTTTGTTATCTCGGATGCAACGCTGAACCGTTTCTTCTCTTTGCACGTGATTGCCGTACCGCTTGCATTACTTGCTCTGGTAGTTGGTCACATTCTGGCATTGCATGAAGTCGGCTCCAACAACCCTGACGGAGTTGAAATCAAGAAAAACAAGGGTGCTGATGGGATTCCGGTTGATAGCGTTCCTTTTCACCCGTATTACACTGTAAAGGATATATTCGGTGCTGTCGTATTCCTGGGTATATTTTCAGTGGTGGTGTTTTTTATTCCTGATATGTATGGCTACTTTCTGGAACATGCTAATTTTGACCCGGCCAGTGCCCTGAATACACCGGATCACATTGCACCCATCTGGTACTTCACTCCTTTCTATACGGTACTGCGTGCAATCCCGGATCCTTTTGGCGGGTTTGTAGGAATGAGCCTCGCAATTATCGTATTGTTCTTCCTACCATGGATTGATCGCAATCCCATCAAGTCAATTCGTTACAGAAGCTTTTTGTTCAAAATCAATCTACTCATATTTGCTGTCACATTTTTTGTTCTCGGGTATCTTGGGTTAAATGCAGTCACACCCCTTTACTCACAGTTGGCCCTACGCTTTACAGAGCTGTACTTCCTGTTTTTCATAGTGCTTTGGACATATAGCAGGTCACGTGGAGTGGTGTTCTGGATCAGCAGCTTTGTGATACTGCTTGGCATCATTACCCTGTACGATGTATTCATTAACACCTCTGAAAGAACCGAACTTATCTGGCAAACTTGGAGCATTCCAGCAGCATATCTGGTTATTACCTTGTTGTTGCCGTTTCTCACGCGGCTGGGTAGCGAAAAAGAAGTGCCTGAGCGGCTAACATCATGAACACCTGCACAAAAGTACTGGCTGCTGTACTCATATTGGTATTCGTGAATCCCGTCTGGTCTGCCGGGTCGGAGGCCTATAAAAAAGGGACCTTTGGGAAAATCCATATAGATTTGAGCAACAAGACTTCATTACAACGGGGCGCAAAATACTTTGTTAATTTCTGCCTAAGCTGTCACCCGGCAAAACACAGTCGTTACAAACGGGTAGCCGATGATCTGGGTATCAGCGAAAGCCTGACAAAAAACAACCTGATCTTTACTGACCAGAAATTCGGTGACTTGATGACTGTAGCCATGAAGAGAGAAGATGCCCAAAAATGGTTTCTTGGGATCGACCCGCCGGATTTGAGCACACATGCACGTGCGATTGGCCCCCAAGCAGTGTATGAATACCTGAAATCATTCTATGCAGATGACACACGTCCTTTCGGTGTAAACAATCTGCATCTGCCTAACACGGCTATGCCGCATGTACTGGTAAATTTGCAAGGTCTGCAAAAAGCTGTATTTCGTAATGAAACGGATAAAAATGGAAAAGAGCATCATGTATTCGACAAGCTTGAGATGCTGCAGCCGGGGTCACTCAGTGAGAAAGAGTATGAACGTGTAGTGGTGGATATTGTGAACTTCCTGGCCTATTTAAGCGAGCCTGCCCAGCTGGTGCGCAAAAAAATAGGTATAGGTGTACTATTTTTCCTTGCTGTATTAGGAGTACTCTCCTATTTCATGAAAAAAAGCTACTGGAAGAACATTCACTGACATGTTTTTTCAGGAAGAGGTTGCATATTCAAGAGAGTCATGGTTTTAGTAGCGAATCGCCGTTCTTGCATGACGTTGTTTTCTGACCCGAATTGTGCGCAAAGCCATCGTGTACGTGTTGTTCTGGCAGAAAAAGATATCACCGTAGATATTGTATACATCGACCCAGATAACAAACCTGAGGATTTGCTGGATGTGAATCCTTACAACTCGGTTCCAACTCTCACAGACCGGGAACTGGTGTTGTATGATGCGCGTGTCATTATGGAGTATCTGGATGAACGGTTTCCTCATCCGCCATTGATGCCCGTGGACCCGGTGTCACGTTCCAAATCACGTCTGATGCTTTTCCGCATCGAGAAAGACTGGTATGAGCCGCTGACAAGGTTATATTCAGATCAGGCAAGTGTCGCAAATAAGGCAAAAAAGGATTTGCAGGAAAGTCTGCTTTCGGTTTCAGAGTTATTCAAGGTCAAGTCATATTTTCTGAGTGATGAGTTCAGTTTGGTCGATTGCAGTATTGCGCCCATTCTCTGGAGATTGCCTAGCCTTGGAATCGAGTTGGGTAAGACGGTAAAGCCTATTACGGAATATGCACAACGAGTATTCAACCGTCCCTCTTTCAGGAGTAGTTTGTCGGAAGAGGAAGTGGAAGCGCGGATGGAGTGACTTGGCTACTCAGAATTGCCAGTCTTTGTATCACGCGTGACTTCAAACAGACCTTATCTGATCCGCGCAATGTATGAGTGGATTATTGATAACGGAATGACTCCACATATCCTTGCGGACACTGGCAGTGAGCAGGTTCAGGTCCCTCGACAGTTTGAAGAAAATGGCAAAATTGTGCTCAACATCGGCCCGATAGCAGTACAATCACTCGACCTCGGTTCGGAAGTAGTCAGTTTCGATGCACGGTTTTCAGGTACGGCTATGAGTGTAGTCATTCCTGTAGAACATGTGCTGGCAATTTACGCCCGCGAAAATGGACACGGCATGGCATTTCCCGAGGAAGGTGAATTACCGCCCGCAACGGACCCGGCCAAGCCAGACCGCACACGTTTGCGCATTGTCAAATAGCATGAGGTGTATCTGGAACTCAGTCTGTATTGGCTATATCCGGAAGGGATTTGCCAGGATTTAAAATTTGGTCAGGATCAAACTGCTGTTTGATTTTCTGCATCAAACACAATGCCCCAGGATCAATTTCCTTACTGACCCAGTCCCGCTTGGAAATTCCGACACCGTGTTCGCCTGACAAAGTTCCATTCAGCCTTAAAACCAGATCAAAAATTTCTGATAGACATTGGCGGGCCGAAACTGCTTCCCTTTCATCGGATTCATTATATAAGAGATTGACGTGCAAATTTCCATTCCCGGCATGGCCAAAACTGAAAACAGGAATGGAGAATTTTTTGCTGAGCAATTCAAGTTCCGTTAGTAATGTTGGCAGCTGTGATACAGGTACGACCACGTCCTCATTGATTTTGTCTGGTGCAAAGCTGCGCAAAGCTTGGGAAAGCACTTTACGAGCGAGCCAGAGTTCTGTTTTCTGTTTGGAATCACTTGCATTATGCAAGTTGATACATCCTGGATTACTAGCTGCACGTAAAATAGCTTCAACATCCGCATCAACGGTCTGCTCAAGTCCGTCTACCTCAATGATTAGCATTGCTTTTGCACAGTTATCAAAGCGCATTTTTTCCTGCCTGCGAATCAGATTCAGAGATCCTTCATCGATAAATTCTAGTGCACAGGGCATGGAATTTTGTGAAAGAATTTCAACTACTGCTTCAATGGCAGACCGAGTGTCCTGATAGGTTGCACGAATTGTATCTGTACGTTCAGCAATAGGGCTCAGTTTTAGCCGTGCCTCGGTGATTATCGCTAGAATACCTTCTGAACCTACCAGCAGACGTGTCAGGTCTAAACCCACCACACCTTTTGTAGTAGCATTCCCGGTGCGAATCATTTCTCCAGCCCCAGTGACCGCACATAGTTCAAGTGTGTTTTCGCGACACGTTCCATATTTGATTGCACGAGGGCCAGCGGCATTACAGGCTAGGTTGCCGCCAATCGTGCAATAGTCAGAGCTGCCTGGGTCGGGTGGCCAAAACAACCCATGTTTTGAAGCCCGTTCCTGAACGGATGCATTTAATACACCTGGCTCAACTTGAATATTCCGGTTAGATGCATCCATCTCCAGAATCCTATCCATCCGCTCTGTTGAAAGAATTACTCCAGAATGGATTGGTACAGTAGCTCCCGTGGTGTTTGTGCCACGACCTCGTGTCGTCAACGGGATGTTGTATCGTCTGCAGATTTGTACGCATTCTTGGATTTGGCCCGTTTGATGTGGCAATACGACCAAGTCCGGACAGGCATGCTGTTTGCTGTTATCGTATCCATAAGCCCAGCACTCGCTTCGATTTACCAGGACGTCCTGTTGTCCACATGCCTCAACAAAACTGCGTATGATGTGTGGCTCCAAGGGCATTCTGGCCAGCAAAGAAATTAATGACCGAGAATTTTCTGGTCAATCAGGTCGCACAGGCAGTGAAGCACTAGCAAATGCACTTCCTGTATCCGTGCAGTCGATTGACTGGGTACGCGGATTTCGATGTCTTCTCCCTGTAATTCAGAAGGTATGTTTCCACCATCCCTGCCTGACAATGCGACTACAGCCATGTTTTTCTGGTGTGCAGCAGAGATTGCAAGGAGCACATTTTCAGATTTTCCACTGGTTGTAATAGCAATCAATACATCCCCGCTGTTACCAAGTGCCAGTACCTGTTTGGAAAAAATCTGATCGTAATCGTAATCGTTGGCAATTGAAGTCAGCGTCGAACTGTCTGTAGTCAAGGCTACGGCTGCCAATCCTTCCCGCTCAACCTCAAAGCGGTTCAGCAGTTCGGAGGAAAAATGCTGTGCATCTGCAGCCGAGCCACCATTCCCACATGTCAGGATTTTGCCATGGTTTTTTAAAGATCTAGCTATCAGTTCCGAAGCCTTGGAGATAGGTATGACCAACATTTCTGCACTGGCCTGCTTCGCAGAAATACTGGCGTTGAACAGTTCTTTGATTCGTGTTTCAGGTTTCATTGGCAGGCACGGGTTCTGGCAGGCTGACTTTCAGCAGGCGCTGTTGCTATAGGAACATTCCGGGGAAAGTCTTTTGCAAAGGGATGAAGCGCCTGTGGGCGTCCTTTCCGGAATTGTGCCCAAGCCAGTTTGCGAAAAATACGATTTTGACCACCGACACTCAACTTTCCTGTCATGCCTTCATAATAATCATTCTTATGTGCAGCAAGTCTTTGCAGATGAGGGATGATCCGGTATGCATCTACTCCGAGGGCTGCGAAACGCGGTAACCGGGATTCGCTGTTCGATAGCTGCAGTTCAAATGAATCACGCAAGAGTTCAACTTTCGGACTGTTTGATAACAACCAGGGTATATCGCAGTATGTGATGCCTTCAATATCTTGATCAGCTGAAATATTCTCATTACCGGAAAAAATGTGTGATGTAGCATATACGGGCAGGTCTGATGCATAGTGATAACTAAGTTGAGGACGCAGCAATCTGGCCTGTTGCGGAAAGGCCGCAATGAATACGAAGTCCGCATCTTGTCGCCTTCGGGGCTCAAATTTTACTTTCCGATGGATTGTTTTCTGTAAATCGCGACGCCGTCTCTCACTTTGGTCAAGTTGCAACAAGCTCTTTATGGGACCAGAATAGTCTGGATTTTTTGCAATGTACCTCTCGGATTGTAAAACCACGCCGCCCAGTTCAGAAAATCGGGTTTTAAATGTCTCAAGTAACCGTGTCCCCCATTCACCTTCCGGAACCAAGGCTAGGGCAGTTTGGAGAGAATCATGCGAGGCACGTTCCGCTACCTGCCTGGCTTCATTTTCTGGCAGCAAGCCTAACTGGAATAATTGTGGAGAACCTGCATTCGCATCGTTTGTGTAGTTGAGTGAAAGAGTAGGTACGGCAAGCTGTTCTTGTTTGGCGATTCTGCTCACAGCCTCTTTTTGTAAGGGGCCGATGATAAAATTAGCACCTTCCTGTACCGCTCGCTGATAGTAGCTGACTGCATCCGCTGCATTGTCTCCGGTATCATATAAAACAAGATCCGGTGGTGGACCCAAGGTTTCTTCAAACTCTCGTGCAGTGGCGATCCCCGCGTAGATGGCTTCTGCATTCACGCTAAAGCGTCCGGTCATGGGCAGAAGAAGTGCAATTCTTTCTGGTGCGACCTGGGCTGATGCCCATTCCTGTACAACTGAGTCTACAATTTGAGCAGGTATCATGTGGTTGGGGAATTGTGTGTGCCACATCTGCATTTTGTTTTCCAGAGTGAACAGATTTTTATGTGCCTGCTTGAAAATGTGTGCCAGACTAAGCCACGCTGCCAGATCGCAATTGCTGCTGCTTTCGGCCCATGCACTGATTTCCATCAGTTCAGAATCCATAAGGGATTCCCATATCAACTGATTATTCTTTTCTTTCTGGGCAGAGTCAGTCAGCAAATGGTTAAGTACTGTCAGCGTCTCCAAAAATTTTCCGATTTTTCCTACTGCGTATAGGGCTTGTGAACGTAAGACCAACACATTCGGTTTGTGTTCAGCAGAGAGATCGACTATGTCATGAGGCAGTGCATCCAGCACGAGTTGCGGCTGTCCACTCATGAGTTCCAGCTTTGCATCTGCAATTCGTTTCTTTACAAGCAGACCCTGAGCAAGTGCAGACTCATCAATAGCATCAAGGTATTTCCGGGCCTGACTTTTGGTTTCAGGACGCAATGCGGTTTCTGCAGCCCGGATTTGCAGAGCTTCCCGTTGTGGTGAGTGTTTTGTTATAGCAATGTCCCAGAATATACTAGCTGCCTGTTGGTAATTACCTGACTTGAGTTGTATTTCCGCTAAACTGAGCCGGGATTCTTCCGATACAGGAGGTGGCGGGCTTGGAGCAGGAGGAAGCTGTACACAACTGGATAGTGCACATGCCGCCACCAATAGGGCTACAATGGGTACAGATTTCTGCATGGTTGAAAGCGGTTTACCTTGCATTTTGTAAGTCGTCACCAGGATGCAAAATTTGAAAGTATGTGGGTGCAAAATGGTTGATCCTGGTATTTTATATGTTATTGCTACGCCAATAGGCAACTTGTCGGATATTACATTACGGGCACTGGATACCATCAAAAAAGTCAAGTTTCTCTTGGTCGAAGACACCCGGGTCACAAAAAAACTTTTAAACCATTATGGTATCCAAGCCGGAATGGAGTCGCTACATGATTTTAACGAATCCGGGAAAATTGCGATGCTTATTCGGGCTTTACGTTCTGGTGCGGATATAGGGCTGGTCTCAGATGCTGGGACACCCCTGATCAGCGATCCCGGTTTCAAGCTGGTTTGTGCAGTTCAAAAAGAGGGGATTGCTGTGAGGCCTGTACCGGGTCCAAGCGCCATAATTGCTGCATTATCTGTTTCGGGACTTCCAACTAACCGATTCATTTTCGAGGGATTTTTGCCGAAAAAAGCCGCTGAACGCGAAGCATTTCTGCGAACGCTTCTGTATGAACCACGCTCCATGGTGTTTTTTGAAGCCCCTCATCGGATTCGATATACCATCAAGAGCTGTCTCCATGTATTCGGAGGAAACAGGCGTGCTGCTATTTTGCGTGAACTAACCAAGGTCCATGAGCAGCATCTGGCGGGGGACCTTGAGCATCTTGCCCGGGTCCTGAACGACCCTGACCAGGTTTTCAAAGGGGAATGTGTATTGGTTGTACACGGAAATACCACTTTTAAAGATGTGGAGACACTAGAGAAAGCCAGGTTACTTTTGGCGGATTTGGAGCAGCATATTTCTCACAAGGATGCCGTTAATGTCGTTTCGAAACACACCGGACTTAGGCGAAATCGATTGTATTCCCTCGGGCTTGAGGACTGTGTGAAAAAACAGTTGTAAATATGATACTGTGAACTTGGGAGTCTGCCAGGCAGTCGCCTTCCTGCGTCCTCAATGGAAAGGCAGGAGGGAGGAAAGTCCGGGCTCCACGGGCAGGGTGCCAGGTAATACCTGGAGGATGTGAGTCCATGGAAAGTGCAACAGAGAGTAGACCGCCTGGCTGCTTCGCTTGAATATCATTCAGACGGATGAGCTAGGTAAGGGTGAAACGGTGTGGTAAGAGCGCACCGCACAACTAGTAATAGTTGTGGCTAGGTAAACCCCACCTGGAGCAAGACCGAATAGAGGGGCGCGGAAGTATCCGACATATGGCCCGTATGGCCCCCGGGTAGGTTGCTTGAGGTTCATGGTGACATGAATCCCAGATGAATGGCTGCCCATGACAGAACCCGGCTTACAGGCAGACTCCTACTCACAATATTGTAGGCTACTGGCAAACTGCGCTTGGTAATGCATCATGACGCCCACATCAAGTGCGGCTCTGCTTTCTTAATATATAACCTCATCTTTTTGTTTTAACCCTTCATATTCAAAGCAGTTTATTCACACGACCATCCGGTTTTCACAGACAGATGTGCCCTTAACTGTCTGTCTCACAAGTATTTTTTTGGATTTTTTGTCCAGTTTTGCTTGCAATCGAGCAAACTGGTTTTTATAGTGTAAAAAAGTGGGGAATTGTGGGAGACAGTGGAACTAAGTTTCATGATGTACAAGTAATGTTCCGGGGTATTAACGACCTTAATCTGGATGCCAAGGGCCGCCTGTCTGTGCCGGCCCGTTATCGTGAGTACATTCAGCAAAGTTGCGGTGGCAGTCTAGTTGTAACCGCTGACAAGGATCGTTGTCTGCTGATTTATCCACTTCCTGAATGGGAGCACATTGAACAAAGATTAATGCGTTTGTCCAATATCGATAAACAGGTCAGGCGCTTGCAACGCCTGCTCCTTGGTCACGCGACAGAATGTGAGATTGATGGTCAGTATCGCGTTTTACTCCCTCCTCCATTGCGCCAGTTTGCATGCTTGGACAAACATACAGTATTGATAGGCCAAGGTAACAAGTTTGAACTCTGGGATCGAGACAGGTGGACGAAAAAACGTGAGTTATGGATTAAGGAGGAACATAAATCAGATAGCATTCCTGCCTCGTTAGAAACGCTTTCCATTTGACGATGCAGCCGATTGCGCATTGTCTGCATCGGCCAGTTTTGCTTAGAGAGGTAGTTGAGGCGCTGAAAATTGACCCGGATGGGATCTATATAGATTGCACATTCGGTCGTGGAGGACACAGCTGTGAAATTTTGAAGAATTTAAGTGGCAGGGGGCGTCTTTTAGTCCTGGATCAGGACCCGCAAGCAGTTGCCCATGCCAAGATTCTGCTCGCTGATGACTGCCGGGTAAGTATCGAGTCAGATAACTTTTCAAGAGTTGCGCAGATAGCTGAAAAGTACGGATTTGGAGGTAAAGTCAAAGGAATTTTATTTGATTTGGGAGTTTCTTCTCCACAACTTGATGATCCCGTGAGGGGGTTCAGTTTTGTACAGGATGGGCCACTTGACATGCGAATGAATACAAATGAAGGCATCACTGCTGCAGACTGGCTGCAGCAGGTCAATTTCCGGGATTTGGAAGAAGTATTGAGAGTGTTTGGGGAAGAGCGATATTCAAAAAAAGTAGCTTCTGCAATTCTGGCGCGACAAAAATTCCGCCCCTTGGAAACTACCAGACAGCTGGCAGAGGTAGTGCTAGGGGCTGTGGGCCGGTCCAGTGAAAAAAAACACCCGGCCACACGCACATTTCAGGCAATTCGTATATTCATCAATCAGGAGCTGAAAGCCTTGGAAGTTGCTCTGGACAGCAGTGTGAAATTGCTCGCTGATTTCGGGCGCATGCTGATTATCACATTTCATTCTCGGGAAGATCAGGTGGTGAAAGCTGTATTTCGGAAACACAGCAAATTTGATGTACCCCGTAAACTTCCGGTAACCGACCAACCCTTGCCAGACTTGAAAAGGGCCTGCAAACCTGTTCACCCTTCAACTGACGAAGTAATTTTCAATGCGAGAGCACGCAGTGCGAAGCTACATGTTCTGGAGCGTGTCACATGTTAAGCAGGTTCGTGCTTGCAGCAATTTTGCTGGCAGCAAACGTGTTTACAGGAGTAGGTATTGTGTACTCAAAGCATTCGATACGGAAAGAATTCATCGAGTTGCAGAACATGCAGAACAGGTTTGATGAACTGCAGGTTGAGTGGGGCCGCTTGCAGCTAGAGCAAAGCACCTGGCTGACATATGGCAGGGTCGAGAAGCTTGCACGTGAAAAGCTTGGTATGAGCCTGGTTCACAAAAATAAATCAGTGCTTTTGAAATCACAGTAGCAACATGAAACAGATACCGCATTACAGGCTGAGACGAATTTTTGTTTTATCTGTTTTTGCTTTGGGACTCGGCATCTTGTTTGTGCGGGCAGTGGATTTGCAGTTATTCAATCATGAATTCCTGGAGGAGGAAGGTAAGGCGCGCCACTTGCGAGTAGTTGAGATACCCACGCACCGTGGGATGATCTTGGACCGGAACGGTCAATTACTCGCAGTGAGCACGCCAGTTCATTCAGTATGGGCGAACCCGGCAGAAGCATTGGATGACCGTGAATCTGTCGTGCGTGCTGAAAAAATTCTGGAGATGAAAGCGGGCGAACTTGCAAGCAAACTCGAACAGAAAAAGAAACGGCAATTTTTGTACGTAAAGCGCCATGTAGGCCCTCAGTATGCTGAGGAATTAAACCAGGCAGACTTGTCCGGAATTTATTTGCAACGTGAGTATCGGCGTTACTATCCAACGGCTGAAGTCAGCTCACATGTCCTTGGTTTTACGAATATCGATGATAAAGGCCTGGAGGGAATCGAGCTTGCATATGAAGATTGGCTGGTCAGCAAACCCGGTGCCAAGAGGGTGATAAAAGATCAATTGAATCGAATTGTTGAAGACGTTGAAGCTGTAAGAATTCCTCGCCCTGGTCGAAACGTAGAATTGAGTATTGATCGGAGAGTGCAGTATCTGGCGTATCGTGAATTGAAGGCGGGTTATATACAGCACGGCGCCCAATCAGCCTCTGCTGTCATGATTGATGCCAAAACAGGTGAAGTGATAGCCATGGTCAATGTGCCCTCGTTTAACCCTAATAATCGAAAAGGGTACAAACAAAGCACATACCGTAACCGTGCAGTCACAGATGTATTCGAACCTGGATCGACGATGAAGCCTTTCGTAATTGCACTGGCTCTGGAATCCAAGCGCTATTTTCTAGACACAGTCATTGATACTACGCCCGGCACTTACAAAATAGGCAGGTATAAGATCCGAGATGTCAGGGATTTTGGACCATTATCGGTAAATGATGTATTGCTTAAATCCAGCAACGTCGGTGCTGTAAAAATTGCATTGACGATCCCGCGGCCTGATTTATGGAACCTCTATAACGCTATTGGTGTCGGACAATCAACAGAATCCGGGTTCCCGGGCGAAGTTCATGGCCATCTGAAATATCATCGCGACTGGCATCACACAGAACATGCAACGTTGGCGTTTGGTTACGGTATGTCGACGACGACTCTGCAACTGGCGCGCGCCTACACAGTTTTGGCATCCAATGGAAGGCAGCTGTCAATTTCCATGTTGCGCAAGGCAGATGCAGGTGAACGCTGGCAAACTTCTCCCAGAGTGGTTTCATCACAAACAGTTAAGCAGGTCCGTTCGATCCTGAATGCAGTCGTCTCGGAGTATGGCACGGGTTTTCGTGCGGCGATACCCGGATATCATGTTGCGGGTAAAACCGGTACTGTTCATAAGCTTGCAGGAGGTGAATATGCTAAGGACAAATACATATCCCTTTTTGCAGGCATGGCTCCGGCCAGCGACCCGAGGCTGGTGCTCGTGGTTGTGGTGAATGAACCGAGCAGAGGAGTCTATTTTGGCGGCCAGGTTGCGGCTCCCATTTTTTCAAGCATCATGGGTGGAGCCCTGCGCATACTGAATATTGCTCCTGACAATGTGCCCGTACGCACAGACATTGCTCATCTATCTAAAGATCATGCAGGCTGAACCGTGCAAACGAGCCCCGCTATCCCCTTGGTCGCTAGCAGATTTGCTGGATGGGTGGGTAAAGGTACAAAAAGGGTATAGCAACACAATGATCACCGGCCTGGACGTGGACAGCCGTACGATTGAACCCGGAAACCTGTTTTTCGCTGTACAGGGTACCCGGGCACATGGGCTGCAATACACACAGCAGGCTGGTGCGAGGGGTGCAGCAGCAGTGGTCTGGGAAACCAGCCCCGGTGCAGGAAACAACAATCTGCCCGACATGCTGCCATGTATTCCGATTCCTGCCCTGCAGCAGAGTATCGGTTACATTGCGGGACGATTTTTCCAAAACCCCTCTGCGAACATTAATGTTACTGGCGTCACTGGTACGGATGGAAAGACTTCAGTCAGCCAGTTTATAGCGCAAGCATATGAGCAGCTGGAAATTTCATGCGGAGTGATTGGTACATTGGGGTATGGAGTTTATCCTGATTTCGAACCGAAGCCTCATACAACTCCCAATGTAATATGTATGCATAGATTGCTGCATGGTTTTGTCTCAGAAAGGATTCCGTATGTTGTCATTGAGGCTTCGTCTCATGGTCTGAAGCAGGGCAGATTGAATGGCGTCGCTGTGGACACAGCTGTGTTTACGAATCTGGGTCGTGACCACATGAACTATCATGTGACTCTGGAAGACTATGAAGATTCCAAACGGATTCTGTTTCAGATGCCTGGGCTAAAAAATGCAGTCATCAATGTAGATGATGCATTCGGCTGCAGATTGGCGGATGAAGCCAGTCAACATCTCAATGTCGTCTCGTATTCCTGTGACAAACGTCATACTCAGCGGGGAGCCTACGTTCATGCAGAAAAAATTTCATGCACAGAAAGGAGTACTGCAGTCGAGATAGTTTCGAGTTGGGGAAATGCCGAAATCGAAACCGGGCTCTGCGGAAAATTCAATGTCAGCAATATCTTGGCTGCAGCAGGTGCACTCCTTGCTGACGGCATTGCATTTGACGAGATGATTCAGGCTGTTTCTTCCGTACGAACCGTGCCGGGTAGGATGGAGCGGATTCCGGGCAAGCAAAATTCACCCACCGTGCTTGTGGACTATGCTCATACCCCCCAGGCTCTATCCAGTGTTCTGAAGACCTTGCGTGAAACCTGTGCTGGTGAGCTTTGGTGTGTATTTGGCTGTGGAGGGAATCGTGATTCCGGAAAACGTGAGTTGATGGCTCAGGCTGTAGAGTCGATCGCCGATTTTGCAGTGATCACTGATGACAATCCGCGGTATGAAGACCCTGATGCTATCGTACAGGATGTGGTGGCAGGATTTACAACCGCTGCCAGTTATTTCGTAATTCGTGACCGGGAACAGGCAATCCTATTTGCAATCAACATGGCGAAACCCGGTGACACAGTGCTGATTGCAGGCAAAGGCCATGAGGCTTTACAAATTGTCAGAGGCAAGCGATTAAGTTTTGATGATAGAGCGACAGCTTCGCGCTGTTTACAGGAATATCCGGCATGAAATTTATACTTTCCGAGATCGCACAGATTACGAAGGGCCAACTGATCGGTGATGACAGGGTTGTGCTTGGTCTTTCCACAGACACAAGAGACCTGCAGCAAGGCAATTTGTTTGTGGCCTTGGTGGGCGAAAGGTTTGATCCGCATGAGCTTATAGTTGCCGGGGAAGCGAAGCATGCAGGCGCCGTTATGGTAGAACGTGAATTGGATATTGCAGGTCCGCAAATTATTGTACGCAATACCTATGTGGCCCTACACAATCTGGCTAAGGTATGGCGTGAAAAATTCAATATGCCCGTTGTAGGTGTTACTGGTTCTAACGGGAAGACCTCTGTCAAAGAATTAATCAGGCAAATTCTGAGTACGCAGGGAGAAGTACTCGCTACCAAGGGAAATCTAAACAACCATATCGGTGTGCCACTTACATTGCTGGGCTTGAATGAGCGCCACCGATTTGCCGTGATTGAAATGGGTGCCAACCATGCAGGTGAAATTGCAGGCCTTGCACAGATTGCAAACCCTGATATAGGCGTAGTTCATAATATCGGGCCGGCACATCTTGAGGGGTTTGGCTCGTTGGAGGGTGTGGCACGTGCTAAAGCCGAGTTGTACCGTTTTATGAATCCGCAAGGTATCGCTGTGGTCAATGCGGATGAGCCGTACCGTCCCCTTTGGAAAAAAGATATCGGTGAGCGTGCACAAATTTCATTTGGCATCCGGCAGAATGCGGATGTTACTGCTGAAACAGTCGATCTGAGCCTGGTCAGAATCAGTACTCCTAAAGGCGAAATACAAGCAAAAGTCCAGATGCCTGGAGAACACGCCATATACAATGCACTTGCCGCCACGGCCGTGTGCACAGGTCTCGGAATTGGACTTGAAAACATTCGTGCCGGAATTGAATCTACCCAGCCTGTACCAGGCAGACTGATGAAGCTTGAAGGCATTCGTGGTGCATGTGTGCTGGATGATACCTACAACGCCAACCCGGCTTCGTTGTCCGTTGCTCTGGATGTGCAGGCGCGAGAGCCAGGCATACGCTGGCTCGTGCTGGGAGATATGGGCGAACTGGGTGTTGAAAGTATTGCCCTCCATAAGAAAGCCGGCATCATGGCTAGGAAATCAGGGGTTGTGCGACTACTGGGAGTGGGCGAACTGGTGATTCATGCTGTTGAGGCTTTTGGCAATGGCGCAGAACATTTCTCAGGTCATTCTGCAGTCATAGAGAGTTTACAGCATGATTTGCATGAACAAGTTTGCGTGCTGGTAAAAGGCTCCCGTGCCATGCATCTGGAAAAAGTTGTGGAGGGCATCCGTGTCAAGACAGACTTAAAAGGCGTTTGTACAGAACATGCTGCTTGAATTATTTGAATATTTTGAGAGTTTTCATTCTGGGTTTAATGTCTTCCAGTACCTAACGCTGCGTTCGATTCTGGCTGTGCTTACAGCATTGATCATTTGTCTGGCAACAGGGCCATTTATAATACGTAAACTGGGTGATTACCGTGTAAACCAGAATGTCCGGGATGACGGGCCGAAATCGCATCTTGATAAAGCAGGCACACCGACCATGGGCGGGGTTTTCCTGTTACTGGCAATCTTCGCGAGTACAATTTTATGGAGCGATATGACCAATCGTTACGTCTGGTTTGTGTTGGTCACAACAATGTTGTTTGGTTTGATAGGTGCAGTCGATGACATCAAGAAATTGCTGGGTGAATCGAGTAAGGGTCTTTCTGCAAAGAGCAAGTATTTTTGGCAGTCGGTTATAGGAATCAGTGTTGCGCTACTCTTGTTTTATACAGCCGATAGTTCCGTTGAATATACTTTGTATGTCCCGTTTTTTAAAAATGTAGTCATTCCTTTGGGCACCTGGTTTGTGTTGCTCACATACATAGTTGTTGTTGGTTCCAGCAATGCGGTGAACCTTACTGATGGCTTGGATGGTTTGGCAATCATGCCGGTAGTAATGGTAGCTGGCACCCTTGGCATATTTGCTTATGTAAGTGGCAATTTGAATTTTGCGAGTTACCTCGCAATTCCGTATTTGCCACTTACAGCGGAACTGGTGGTATTTTGCGGTTCAATCGTAGGCGCAGGTCTAGGGTTTCTCTGGTTCAACGCCTATCCTGCACAAGTATTCATGGGTGATGTGGGTGCACTTGCACTGGGTGCGGCGGTGGGTTTGCTTGCAGTACTGGTCCGTCAGGAAATTGTCTTGATGATAGTGGGTGGTATTTTTGTGGTGGAAACAGTTTCCGTAATAATTCAAGTAACGTCTTTCAAGTTTACAGGTAAAAGAATTTTTCAAATGGCACCTCTGCATCATCACTTTGAGCTCAGAGGCTGGCCTGAACCTAAGGTAATCGTACGCTGCTGGATAATCACTTTTGTTCTGGTGCTAATCAGTCTAGCAACGTTAAAAATCCGGTAATGCTATGGGACCTGTTCTGCAAAAACAGATGACTGACAGAAACCATGAACGAGTCATTATCGGGCTTGGAAAGACTGGAGTTTCGGTTGCGCGTCACTTTTGCAGCCGGGGCATGCCCTTCATTGTGGCAGATACTCGGGATAATCCATCCGGGCTGGGAGCATTCAGGCAGGAGTTTCCGGAAACCCGTGTCTTTTCAGGAGCTTTATCCGAGGAACTATTTGTCGATGCCAAGCAGATCATAGTCAGCCCCGGCGTTGATACTAGAGACCCGGCCATCCAGTCAGCTGTAGCGCATGGTGCGGAATGCTATGGGGATATCGAATTGTTTGCCAACGCCAATCATATACCGGTCGTAGCTATAACAGGCTCAAATGGTAAAAGCACAGTTACTCAATTGGTAACCGATATGGCATGTGCTACCGGAGTACAGGCGTATGCAGGGGGCAACATAGGCAGACCTGCACTGGAGATTCTTGAATGTGATGATGCCGAACTGTTTGTCCTGGAACTGTCAAGTTTTCAGCTTGAATCCACCCGGTTGCTAAGGACTCGTGTCAGTACTGTACTGAATGTATCTGCAGATCACATGGACCGGCATGAAACTATAGAGCGTTATTCGGGCATCAAGGCAAAAATATACAGTCATGCAGCCTGCAGTGTCATAAACCGGGATGACAAGTATGTTACAAAAATGAAAACCTCCGGAGTTGTCACAGAATTTGGCATGGGTCCTCCTGTAGGGCAGGGGTTCGGATTGCTGCACCAGGGCTCGCGTGCATTCCTTGCAAAAAATGATCAGTGCTTGTTTCCGGCAGATGAACTTGCGATACAGGGCGAATCCGGAATCCTGAATGCACTTGCCGCGTTGGCAATAGGTGATGTACTGGGTTTGTCTATGGAGAAAATGCTGTTAACCCTAGCGAGTTTCAAAGGGTTGCCACATCGCCTTTCATGGGTAGGAAAATTTCAGGGAGTAGCTTGGTACAACGATTCAAAAGGGACCAATATTGGGGCTACAGTTACTTCATTAAGGAGTCTGAAAAGCAATATTGTGCTGCTGGCTGGCGGTGTTTTCAAAGGTGGAAATCTGGATCATTTTCGTGCCGCCGTTGCCAAGCATGCAAAACATGTAATTTTATTGGGCCAGGATGCGGGTTTATTGCAGGAAGCCTTACACGATGCGACACAGATTCATTCTGTAGACTCTATGCGTGATGCTGTAATTCGGGCACAGCATCTCTCTGTCGCAGGAGACAAGGTGCTGTTATCACCCGCTTGCTCAAGTTTTGATATGTATGAGGATTACAGTGAACGGGGCAAGGATTTTGAAAATTGTGTCAGGGAGCTTGCCAAATGAATTTATCAAGACAGGCTACCCGAGGATTGCATGCTAGCCTGGACATCAAGTTATATAAATTCTGCGATGTAACGCTCGTCATGTCGGCCATGCTGTTGTTGGGTATCGGCCTGGTGATGGTGGCATCTTCTTCAGTGGAAATTGCAGATCGTGCAACAGGAGACCCGCTTTATTATTTTAAACGCCAGGCAATCTTCGCTGCGCTCGGGGTGCTGGCAGGTTTTGTGTTCACGAGGATCCGACTGGCGTACTGGGAAAGCTTCAGTGTGGTGCTGCTTTTCCTGATGATTGCCCTTCTGGTGCTCGTTCTGGTACCAGGCGTGGGTCGTACTGTACACGGGAGCACGAGGTGGTTGATTCTGGGGCCATTCGGGTTGCAGGTATCTGAAGTCGTAAAGCTATTGCTAATCATCTACCTTGCTGGCTATCTGGTTAAGCATGGAAGGCAGGTCATTGAGTCGTTTGCCGGGTTTATTAAACCCATGCTGGTCCTGATTGTACTGTTCACCTTGTTGCTGCTGGAACCGGACTTCGGTGCTGCCATCGTTTTGCTGGTGACTGCGCTGGGTATGTTTTTTCTGGCAGGTGCCAAAGTCTGGAATTTCTTGATTCTGTTTATTGCATCTACAGCTTCCATGGCAGTGGTTGCGGTTTCTTCCCCCTATCGTATGGAACGTCTGACTGCATTTCTCAATCCCTGGTCTGATCCGTTTGGCTCGGGCTTTCAACTCACGCAATCACTCATCGCGATCGGCAGCGGTTCGTGGACAGGTTTAGGCCTTGGTGCAAGCGTACAGAAATTGTTTTATTTGCCCAAAGCCCATAACGATTTTGTATTTGCCGTGATCGCAGAAGAATTGGGGCTGATTGGTGTCACTGTGGTCCTGCTCCTGTTTCTGGTTCTGATTTACAGGTGTTTTGTAATTGGGAAGCAGGTCGAAGAGAAAGGCATGAAGTTCGGTGCACAAATTTGCTACGGGGTAGGGGTCTGGCTAGGGCTGCAGGCATTCATCAACATAGGTGTGAACATGGGTGTATTGCCTACAAAAGGACTTACATTGCCGCTTATCAGTGCGGGTGGTAGCAGCCTGCTGGTAGTGTGTATGGCAATCGGTCTGGTGACGCGCGTGTACATAGAGGGAGTAGCGGAAAAGTCAGCAAGCCGACAGGGATTTACAGATTTATGAAACCTGTATGCCCTCCAATCATGATTTTTGCCGGTGGTACGGGGGGGCATGTATTCCCTGCACTGGCCGTTGCAAAAAAAATTGAACAACAGGGAATACCGGTAGTCTGGGTGGGTACGAAAAAAGGGATTGAATCAAAAGTGTTAGCCAGTACAGGGTACCAATTTGAAAAAATCATTATTGGCGGCCTTCGCGGTAAGGATATGCTGACGTACCTGTTAGCACCCATAAAGCTGGGGTTCGCCGGGCTGCAAACCATATGGTTGATGCTTAAGCATCGTCCCTGTGCTGTTCTAGGTATGGGTGGATTTGTTTCTGGGTCAGGTGGTTTGGTAGCTGCCTTGTTTCGGCGGCCCTTGATCATTCATGAGCAGAATGCTATTTCAGGTCTGACAAATCGTATACTCGCCCCATTTGCAAAATGTGTTCTGACCGGATTCCCGAGCACAATTGTGCACAGGAATGTCGAAGTAGTGGGCAACCCGGTACGTATGGAAATCTCACTAGGCAGGCGGGAATATCCCGTTGCCGAGCCTGACAATAGACCACTTCGAGTGCTTGTTGTGGGTGGTAGTCTGGGGGCTCACGTTTTTAACCAAATGATCCCTTCTGCACTGGCACAGCTTACCCCTAAAGAACGCCCCGAAGTCTGGCATCAGACGGGTGAGAGTAAGCTTGAGTTTACGCAGCAGCAATATGATGACCATGGTGTTGAAGCTCGTGTGGATGCATTTATCGATGCGATGCACGATGCCTATGCATGGGCAGATCTTGTCATATGTCGTGCAGGCGCCATCACTGTCGCTGAACTTGCCATGGCAGGAGTTGGTGCAATTTTTGTCCCGTATCCCTATGCAGTGGATGACCACCAAACAGCCAATGCGGCTGCACTGGTCAAGGCTGGTGCGGCTTTTCTGATTCAGGAACGTGAGTTCAATGCATCAGCTCTGGTCAGGTTGTTGCGTGATGTGAATGCACATCGTTCGAAAATCAAGGGCATTGCATTAGCAATCCGAAAATTTGCCAAACCTCAGGCGGCCGATGATGTAGCAAAAATTTGCATGCAAGTTTGTTTAGGGAAAAGTGACAACAGTGGAAACTTAGCAAAGATTTGAAGTCATGACGTTTAATATTGGGCATTTTGCAACCCGGAAAATCAAACATGTGCATTTTGTTGGCATTGGTGGTTCCGGCATGGGCGGTATTGCTGAGGTAATGGTTAATCTGGGTTATCAGGTACATGGCTCTGATATGCAGGAAAATGCTATTACTCAACGTCTGTCAAAGTTGGGCGCGACCATTTACACGCAGCATGATATCAGCAACATCAGGGATGCAGATGTGGTAGTGATGTCGAGTGCGGTGGGAGACGATAATCCGGAAATCATGGCTGCCCGCAAAAGGCGTATACCGGTTGTTCCGCGTGCTGAAATGCTGGCTGAGCTGATGCGTTTTCGCTATGGCATTGCGGTTGCCGGTACACACGGCAAGACTACAACCACGAGCCTTATTGCATCGGTTCTCGCACATGCAGATTTGGATCCGACTTTTATCATCGGGGGCCGTGTAAACAGCTTTGGAAGTCATTCAAAACTTGGGGGAGGACAGTATCTTGTAGCCGAGGCAGATGAAAGCGATTCTTCGTTTTTGTATTTGCAGCCGATAATGTCGGTGGTAACCAATATAGATTCAGATCATTTGTCTGCCTATGGTGGTGACTTCAATGCATTGCAGGATGCATTTTTGCAGTTCATCCACCATTTGCCATTTTACGGCATTGCAGTTTTGTGCATTGATGATGAGACTGTTTCTCACCTGTTGCCAAGCATTTCAAGGCCGTATACCACATACGGATTTTCAACCGATGCAGATTATCGGGTTGCTGAGGTAGCAAAATCAGGGACCCAGACAACATTTGTTTTGTCTCGTCCGGGCAAATTATCTCCAGTCCGGTTTGTTTTGAATTTGCTGGGTGCTCACAATGTCTTGAATGCAGTAGCCGCGGCAATCATTGCTTTACATCTTGATGTCAAGGAAAGCTGCATACAGTCGGCATTTGAACACTTTCAAGGCATTGCACGGCGTTTTCAGATCTATCCGGAGATTTGTATCAACAGCAAACATGTTCAGCTGGTTGATGATTATGGCCACCATCCTGCTGAAATAATTGCCACGATGACCACCGTGCGTGATGCGTGGCCAGAACGAAGGCTGATCGTGTTGTTCCAGCCGCATCGCTATTCCCGTACCAGAGACCTGTTCGACGATTTTGTGCGTGTGCTAAATGAGGCCGATGTGCTGATGCTCTGTGAAGTGTATGCGGCAAATGAAGACCCGATTGCAGGGGCTGACAGTTTGGCACTGAGTCGGGCTTTACGTGCACGGGGCAAGCTTGACCCGATACTGGTCAAAAATTATTCCGAAATTCAGTCCACGCTGGAACATGTTGTAAACGAAGGGGATGTTTTGCTTACTCTGGGTGCAGGTAGCATAGGCAATTTCGCACAGCGTTTGCATGAAACTTTTGTAACGCACTGAAGATGGAAGCAGTAAGAAATGTTGCGCGGGACACTAGAAAATAATGTTTCACTGGCTCGGTTCACCAGTTGGAAGGTGGGAGGTGTGGCCGATGTTTTGTATCGACCTGCAGATTTAGAGGATGTAAGAAATTTTCTAATGACACTGGACGGTGATGTCCCGGTAGTCTGGCTGGGTGGTGGTACGAATGTTTTGGTGCGTGATGGAGGAATACGTGGCGCAGTTATTTTATTGCACGGCTGTTTGGGTCAGATGGAGATCTCAGGGTCCGGCATGATTCGAGCCGAAGCAGGTGTGACATGTGCAAAGCTTGCGCGATTTTGCGCAGACCAGGAATTGCAGGGTGCAGAATTTCTGGCAGGCATACCCGGCACGGTTGGCGGTGCACTGGCCATGAACTCGGGTGCCTATGGAAATGAAACATGGGAGTTTGTTGCAACTGTTGAAACAGTAGATCGTCGTGGCAGGCTACGTATACGTTACCCAAAAGAATTCCAGCCAGAGTATCGTATGGTTCACATGCCCAGGGAAGAGTGGTTCACGCGAGCCCTATTCGAATTTGCGGCAGGGAATGGTGCGCAGACAAGAGAGACGATTCGTGGGTTACTGGACAGACGCAATGCATCTCAGCCAGTGGGGCATCAGAGCTGCGGTTCTGTATTCAGAAATCCAGAAAATGATTTTGCAGCCAGATTAATTGAAAGGTGCAACCTTAAAGGTGTGTGCAAGGGAGGAGCCAGGGTTTCGGAAAAACATGCAAATTTTATTGTCAACAAGGGGCATGCAACGGCAAAGGATATTGAAGAGTTGATATGGGAAGTGCATGAAACCGTGAAACATGAATGCGGCATTGCGCTGGTACCTGAAGTGAAGATTATAGGAGAGGCTGCATGATGGATGTTGCCCGGTTTGGCAAGGTAGCGGTTTTGATGGGAGGCAGTTCTTCAGAGCGTGAGATTTCACTAAGAAGTGGCACAGCGGTACTGAATGCCTTGACTGAAATGCACGTTGATGCAACGGGTATTGATGTGTCAGGTGATGTATTTCAACGGTTACGTGCGGAAAAATTTGACCGCGCCTTCATCGCACTGCATGGGTTTCTTGGAGAGGATGGTTCTATACAGGGTGGACTGGATGTGATTGGCATGCCGTACAGTGGCTGTGGTGTCCTGGCGTCGAGTGTATGCATGAACAAATGGATGACCAAGCAAATCTGGTCAGGGCAGGGAATTCCTACTCCGGCTTTCAGGATATTGAAGGAGGCCCTTGATCCTGATGCGCTGGTGAAAGAACTGGGTTTACCGATGGTTTTCAAGCCTGCATCACAGGGTTCGAGCATCGGTATTACAAAGGTCAATGCCAAGGATGAAATTATTCCGGCCTGGGAACATGCACGAGAACTTGAGGGTACTGTAATTGCCGAGGAATGGATTGACGGACAGGAATATACGGCGGCTGTACTTACCGATCAAATATTGCCAATGATTCGTCTGGAGACACCACGGACATTTTACGATTTTGATGCAAAGTATCAGTCCAGTGATACTCGATATCATTGTCCGTGCGGACTGTCGGCAGCACAGGAAACAAGTATCAAGGAACAGGCACTGCAGGCATTTAAGGTTACGGCTGCCACAGGCTGGGGACGTATTGATTTGATGCTGGATTCACATCATCAGCCATGGTTTCTTGAAATCAATACTGTACCGGGTATGACTGACCACAGTCTGGTGCCTATGGCAGCTAAGGCTGAAGGTATAAATTTTAATGACTTGGTGATCAGGATTCTCGAAACTTCGTTTTCCGAGCATGCGTAACACAAAGCAAAAAATCCGGAATAAACAAACTGCATTGAGAATGCTGACAGGGTGCTTTTCGTTACGCAGCGCATGGGACGTACTGTTGATCGTGTTGTTACTTGGTGTTGCGGGCTATTTTTCACATTATTTTCAAAACCATCCCGTTGGCATACTGTCATGGCCACAGATCAGGCAAGTAAATGTCGACGGCCATTTGCGGCCCGCAGAGCATAAAGCATTTAAAGAGATTGTAACCACTCACGTCTCTAAAGGGTTTTTCCGCATTTCCATGGCCACGCTGGAACAGGAACTGGAAGACCTTCCATGGATATATCGCGCACAAGCACACAGGTCCTGGCCAAACACCCTGGAGATCATGGTGCAGGGGCAGGATCCTGTGGCCCGCTGGGGTAGATCAGGACTCGTGAATACCTACGGGGAGCTCTTTTTCCCCGAATCTATGGAGGGCTACTCAACCTTGCCCATGCTGTACGGAGATGAGGCCCGTGCTGCAGAACTGGCCTTGGCATTCGATAACAGCGTGCGACGGCTGGAGCCTCTGGGTCTGCAGTTGCAGGGGCTGTTTGAAGATGAACGCCAGTCCAAGCGCTTGGTCTTGTCAAATGGAATCATACTGGTAGTTGGGAATGGCAATGTCAGTATGAAGATTGCACGATTCGTCGTTGCATACGAGCAATATTTATCGTCTCACGTAAGGCAGGTAAAAAAAATTGATCTTCGTTATACCAATGGTCTGGCAGTTGAATGGAAAGATCCGCAGCTGGCTGGCAACGTTGAGCAGGAAAGCACCTTATGAACCGCAAAGCAGAAAAAGACATGATAGTCGGGCTGGATATCGGAACCTCCAAGGTGGCCGCGGTGGTAGGCGAGGTGAACGAGGACAGTCAGATAGAGGTCATAGGTATCGGTTCACAACCCTCGCGCGGGTTGAAAAAGGGAGTCGTTGTCAATATCGAGTCCACTGTGCAATCCATCCGGCGTTCGATCGAGGAGGCTGAATTGATGGCAGGGTGCCAGATTTATTCTGTATACACTGGAGTTGCAGGCAGTCATATTCGTGGAATGAATTCGCATGGAATAGTTGGAATCAAGGATCGCGAGGTTTCAAGTGGAGATGTTGAGCGTGTCATCGATGCCGCTCGGGCAGTAGCCATTCCTGCTGATCAGAGAGTGTTTCAGGTCATGCCACAGGAATTTGTGATCGACCAGCAGGAAGGGATCCGTGAGCCTATCGGGATGTCAGGTGTGCGCCTTGAAGCGAAGGTTCATTTGGTGACAGGTGCAGCCAGTGCGGCACAAAACATCATCAAGTGCGTACATCGATGTGGACTCAAAGTTGATGACATCATTCTGGAACAGCTTGCATCGAGTTGCGCGGTACTGACAGAAGATGAAAAAGAACTGGGAATCTGCTTTGTTGATATCGGTGGAGGTACCACGGATGTGGCGATATTTACTGATGGTGCAATCAAGCATACTGCCGTGATTCCTATTGCAGGAGATCAGGTAACCAATGATATCGCAATTGCAATGCGTACTCCGACACAGCATGCCGAAGAAATAAAAATCGAATATGCATGCGCATTGCGACAACTTGCAAATCCTGATGACACGATAGAAGTTCCAAGTGCAGGCGGTCGGGAGCCAAGAAGACTGTCCCGTCAAACTTTAGCTGAAATTGTAGAGCCACGTTATGAAGAATTGCTTTCGCTGGTTCTTGCCGAGTTGCGCCGAAGCGGCTTCAGCGACTTGGTTGGAGCAGGTGTGGTGCTTACCGGTGGTAGTTCAAGAATGGAAGGTGTGGTGGACCTGGCCGAAGAAATATTCCATATGCCGGTACGTCTGGGTATCCCGCAGTATGTGACGGGGCTGGCAGATGTTGTGCGTAATCCTGTTTATTCAACGGGTGTTGGTCTACTTTTGTTTGGGTTCCAGAACCAGAAATTGAGTAAAGATCCCTCTTCAAGTGAAGCGGGAATGGTGGGCGTATTCAAGAAGGTACAGAACTGGTTTCAGGGGAGTTTTTAAAACTCATGTTTTTACGACATGCAACTAGAGGAGAAAGGAAATGTTTGAATTAATGGATACATATAGTCAAAGTGCTGTAATAAAAGTGATTGGTGTAGGCGGTGGTGGTGGGAATGCTGTCCAGCATATGGCGAACACTGCTATTGATGGAGTTGACTTTATTTGTGCAAATACTGATTCGCAGGCACTTAAAAGCACTGATGTAAAGACAGTGTTGCAACTTGGGAACGACATCACAAAAGGTTTGGGGGCGGGGTCCAATCCGGTAGTTGGCCGAGAAGCGGCACTTGAAGATCAGGATCGAATCTCCGAATCAATCTCTGGTGCAGATATGCTGTTCATTACCGCAGGAATGGGAGGCGGAACCGGGACCGGAGCAGCACCTGTGGTTGCAGAAATTGCTGAGGAATTGGGTGTCCTGACTGTTGCGATAGTGACCAAACCGTTTGAATTCGAGGGCAAGAAGCGCATGCAGATTGCCAATGCCGGCATAGAGGAGCTGGTAAAGCATGTCGATTCATTGATCACGATACCCAACGAGAAACTGCTATCCGTTCTTGGGAGAGACACCGATTTGCTGAAAGCATTTGAATCGGCCAATGACGTTCTGTACGGTGCCGTGCAGGGTATTGCAGAGCTGATTACCTGTCCTGGGCTCATCAATGTGGATTTTGCCGACGTGCGCACTGTGATGTCTGAAATGGGTATGGCAGTAATGGGTTCAGGTATCTCGGCAGGTGCAGAGCGTGCACACGAATCAGCAGAATCGGCCATATCCAGCCCGTTGCTCGAAGATGTGGATATTGCGGGTGCAAAGGGAATTCTGGTGAATGTCACGGCTAATGCGAATCTTTCGATAGGAGAATTTGATGAAATTGGCAGCCATATCAAGGGTTTGGCATCTGATGATGCAACGGTGGTTGTAGGAACAGTGATCGATGAGACAATGGGTGATAATTTGCGGGTAACACTGGTGGCTACAGGGATCGGCTCCATTGCCCAAGCACGGCCTGTGCCAGACAAGCCCACGATGAAACTGGTAGAAGCACCTGTTGCGAAAAAGGCCACAAGTGTGGACGAGGAAATACGTCCGGATACAGGTGTGGTTGGAAGCAGCACTTCTGCAATGGGGAAAAATCAGGATTATGATCTAGATTATCTGGATATTCCGACTTTTTTACGCACACAAGCCGATTGACTGGAACGCTTTTCAGGTCTAGTGGTCAAAACTTCTAGCCGAGTCATTAAAAAATTGTGTAGTATTGGCATGATCACATGCCAGCCGTGTGGTGGGGGTGATTCGAGGACGCAAAATATGCCAGGCGTTTGGCAGTGCCAATAGGATATACGGTCTGTGATACAACAAAGAACTTTAAAAAACGTCATACGAGCGACCGGCGTTGGTTTGCATACTGGCGAGAAAATATCTTTAACGTTGCGCCCGGCGCCTGTTGATACGGGAGTGGTGTTCAGGCGCGTCGATCTTGATCCGCCCCTGGAGATTAAAGCCAGTCCCGAGAACGTTGGCGACACAAGCCTGTCGACTACCTTAGTTTCTGATGGTGTACGAATTTCTACAGTAGAGCACTTGCTCTCTGCGATGGCAGGGCTTGGTATTGATAATGCGTATGTGGATGTCAGTGCACCCGAGGTGCCCATTATGGATGGCAGTGCTGGCCCATTTGTATTTCTGCTGCAGTCAGCGGGTATTGTTGAACAAAATGCGGCTAAAAGATTTATCCGGATCAACAAATCTGTTGAAATTAAAGAAAACGACAAGTGGGCAAGATTTGATCCATTTGATGGCTTCAAGGTCGGTTTTGTGATTGATTTTGACCACCCTGTTTTTAAAGCTGGGCCACAGAAGGCCGAGTTGGATTTTTCCACCACTTCCTTTGTTAAAGAAGTGTCTCGGTCACGTACGTTCGGCTTCATGCGGGATTTTGAGGCCCTGCGTTCGCGCAATCTGGCTCTGGGGGGCAGTCTTGATAATTCAATTGCCGTAGATGATCACCGCATATTAAATGAAGATGGTTTGCGCTATGAAGATGAGTTCGTCAAACACAAAATTTTGGATGCCATTGGTGATTTGTATTTGCTCGGACATGGTCTGATTGGTGCCTTTAGTGGCTATAAGTCAGGACATGCATTGAATAACAAGCTGCTCAGGAAGCTGATTCAGGAGGTAGAAGCCTGGGAGGAAGTGACCTTTGAAGATGGCGAAGAGACTGTACCGATATTCTATAGCTCGCCTATAAGTGCGAACCTGCAATAATCTTCAGGCAGACCGGTTTTCCTCAGACATCTGCCTTGCGCGTTGCCAGATGCTGTAAGGCCTCTTTCAGGGCAGGGTCATCCACGTGCTCCGCACATGCTTGGATGTGGCGGGCACCATCATCCGAAATTGTGTATGTAGGGGGTTCCAGTTTCCGGCCACCGGTAGCTTTTCTGATTTTAATCTTTAACCGATTTAGGTATTCTCTTAGACTGAGTCCGAGTTCCTGATTCAGTTGTTTCAGGATTTCATGCTGCTGAAAACGGATCAGGCTAGCTTGGCTGGGGTTATCGGTGACAATTGTAAGGGTCCGGTTTTCAATATTGGCCACCCAACAATGGCTGGTCAGTTCGGCAGGCAACTGCATTCGAATGCTCATAGTAAGTCTGTGGAGGAGCTTTGTTTTATCCTGTAGTTTTGTGTCGAGGTAAGACGATAGCTTTTGCATTAAGGTAAGCTCGGAAAAAATAATTAAAAATAGATGTTAACGGCAGCAGTCATGAACATTATCATTTTCCCCTGTTCGCGCACACGTTTAATTTGTATAAGCCATTTGCGTGGTTTGAACATAGCCGGTTTAGCCCTTGGGGCAATCATATTGGTGTTAATTTTACTGGGCAGTGGCTATGCAATGGGAATTTTGTTCGGGAATCAGGTCATTTTAGGCGAATGGAAAAAAGACATCCAAGAGCATGAAGCGCGTTTGCAGTTAGCCAGGCAGGATATCCAAACACAGGTTGATTTACTGACTGCACAAGCCGGGCTGCTGCAGGCTCAAATTAATCGTGTTGACACGTTAGGAAGCGTGTTGGTCGAAGCAGCAGGTTTTGAGCCTGAAGAATTCAGCTTTGATCCTCCATCTGCGATCGGGGGGCCAGGGTTTTCCATGGATAACATCCTGCACACAGATATTCAAATTGGTGCCATATTTGAAGAGATTCAGACCAGCCTGGAAGCCCGTGAACACCAGTTACAGACTCTTGGCATTGCATTTCTGAACAAGAAGTTCGAACAGGATACACGGCCACATGGTCGACCTGTAGTTCATAGTTGGATTTCGTCCCGTTTTGGCAAGCGCCGTAGTCCTTTTACAGGTAAACCCGAGATGCACAAGGGTATGGATTTTGGGGGCAGAATAGGCAGCGATGTAGTGGCTGTTGGCGGAGGGATCGTCACGCAGGCAAACAGGAATGGTGGCTATGGCTATATTGTGGAAATTGATCATGGCAAAGGCTATAGGACGCGCTATGCGCATAACAAGAAATTGCTTGTAAGCAAGGGCGAAGTTGTCAAACGTGGTCATGTGATTGCCAAACTTGGCGATACTGGCCGATCTACCGGCCCGCATGTTCATTTTGAGGTTCTCAAGGACGGTGTCCAGGTAGACCCAATGAAGTTTCTTCAGTAGCTTCATTGTAGGCCCTTCTGAATCCGGTTAATCTTCATTTTGTCCAGCTTTACCGAAACTGATTTTGCATGGATCAGTTTGTAATGCATACGAAGGAAACATGGTTTTGCTGAGCCGGCCTATTGTATACAGGATTTGTCCGTTCGCTATTTTTCAGGTTTTGTACCAATCACATGTTTGAAAAGTTCACCAAGAAAGTTTTTGGCAGTCGTAACCAGAGAGTGTTGAACCGCTACTACAGGATGGTTCAAAAGATCAATGAGCTGGAAGAGTCCTATAAAATGCTTGACGATCTGGCTCTACTGGGAAAAACCTCAGATTTTCGTCAGAAAATCGAAAACGGTGAAAGCTTGGAAAGAATCCTGCCTGATGCGTTTGCTGCAGTGCGTGAATCAGCAAGCCGTGCGCTCAGCATGCGTCATTTTGATGTCCAACTTGTAGGGGGCATGGTACTGAATGATGGCAACATTGCCGAAATGCGTACTGGTGAAGGCAAAACCCTAGCTGCGACCTTGCCGGTTTACCTGAATTCTTTAAGTGGTAAAGGGGCTCATGTCGTCACGGTCAATGATTATCTTGCAAAACGTGATGCAGAATGGATGGGAGAGGTTTATCGTCTGCTAGGACTTGATGTAGGTGTAGTGACGAACGGGATGGAGCATCGTGAGCGTCAGAAGGCCTATGCAGCGGATGTCACGTATGGAACCAATAACGAATTCGGTTTTGACTATCTGCGCGATAACATGGAGTTTTCTATTGAAGATTGCGTGCAGCGTGAGCTTAATTTTGCAGTTGTCGATGAAGTAGATTCAATACTTATCGATGAGGCACGTACACCCCTGATTATTTCAGGCTCTACAGGCGAAAACCTGGATATGTACAAGGCAGTTGATGCCTTAGTCCCCAAGCTAATCAAGCAGCAGGAAGAAGATGGACCGGGTGATTACAGTGTTGATGAAAAAAGCAAGCAGATTCATTTGACAGAAAACGGCCATCAGAACATTGAGGAATTATTGCTCAATCAGGACCTGCTGGCTGAAGATGAAACGTTATACGACGCCAAAAACATAAATCTACTGCATCATGTAAATGCAGCGTTGCGTGCTAATGTGCTATTCCAGAAAAATGTAGATTACATTTTACGCGATGGCCAGGTAATAATTGTTGATGAATTCACCGGCCGTACAATGCCGGGCAGGCGCTGGTCAGACGGATTGCATCAGGCGGTTGAAGCCAAGGAAGGTGTCAGAATACAAAATGAAAACCAGACACTGGCGTCCATTACCTTCCAAAACTATTTCCGCCTATATGACAAGCTGTCCGGAATGACCGGCACAGCTGACACAGAAGCGTACGAGTTTCAGTCAATATATGGTCTAGAGGTCGTAGTTATCCCGACTCATAAACCGATGATTCGAGATGACATGGGTGATCTGGTATACCTTACCATGCCTGAAAAATATGATGCCATCATTAGTGACATTAAAGGCTGTGTAGACCGCAATCAGCCTGTGTTGGTAGGCACGACATCAATTGAGTCGTCTGAGCTTATTTCAAATGTCTTGCAAAGCTCCGGTATCGAACATCAGGTGCTGAATGCAAAACAGCACGAGAAAGAATCCCATGTTATCGCGCAGGCAGGTCGGCCTGGTACCGTGACGATTGCGACAAATATGGCAGGTAGGGGCACCGATATCGTGCTTGGAGGCAATCTTGATGCAGAACTGCATAATCTTCAGCAGGAAACCACAGAAGTGGACCAAAAGTTGGTTCTGGCTAATTGGCAGCAGAGGCACGATACAGTAATCGAAGCTGGTGGACTGCATATCATTGGTACAGAAAGGCATGAGTCGAGGCGTATAGACAATCAGTTACGTGGGCGCTCAGGTCGCCAGGGTGACGTAGGCTCAACCCGGTTCTACCTCTCGATGGAAGATAATCTCATGAGAATATTTGCCTCCGAAAAAGTGAAGGGTTTGATGCAGAAGCTTGGTATGCAGCAAGGTGAATCTATTGAGCACCCTTGGGTATCAAGGGCCATTGAAAATGCACAACGCAAGGTAGAAGCACACAACTTCGATATCCGCAAGCATTTGCTTGAGTATGATGACGTTGCCAACGATCAGCGCAAGGTGGTGTATGAGCAACGCCGTGAGCTGATGTGTTCAAACGACATATCCGAAAACCTGATTGCAATACGTGAAGACGTCATTGAAAACACTATCAGTGAATTCCTGCCTGATGGGACTGTAGAGGAACAGTGGGATGTCGAAAGCCTTTGCAAAGAACTTGATAGCAGGTTTGGCTTGTCCCTGCCAGTCAGACATTGGTTGGATGAAGACAGTGCTGCTGAAAAAGAGGATGTAAGTGAAAAAATTCACCAGCGAGTAGCTGATCTGTTCAAGGAAAAAGAAGACCGTGTGGGTACGGAAATCATGCGTCGACTCGAAAAAGATATTATGTTGAAGGTACTGGACAATCGCTGGAAGGAACACCTTGCAGCAATGGATTACTTGCGCCAGGGCATTGGACTGCGCAGTTACGCACAGAAAAACCCGAAGCAGGAATATAAAAGGGAAGCGTTCAGCATGTTTCAGCAAATGCTAGAGCAGATCAAACATGAAACCGTTTCCTTAATATCCAAGGCGGAATTGCCTACACTTGAGGAAATCAAGGCTTTGGAAGCTGCACAACAAGTCCCGGAAAATATTCAGTATCAGCATGCACAGGCAGATAATGTCCTGCAACCACAGCAGCGACCGGCATCGGGAAAGGAACAAACAAAGCAGCAACCGGCACTGGGAAAGGAACAAGTAAAGCAGCAACCGTTTAAGCGTACACAGAAAAAGCTGGGCAGGAATGAACCCTGTTACTGTGGCTCAGGCAAAAAGTTCAAGCACTGTCACGGAAAGATTGCCTAGTTGTCTGTCAATTAATCCAGTCTCACATGGCAATTTCTAAAGTCTCACCCGAATCATTATTTCCTGTTAAAGGTGTTCGGCTGGCTACAGCGGCCACGGGTATACGCTATCAGCATCGGGACGACCTGTTGCTGATGGAAATCTGCAAGCATGCACGGACAGCTGCGGTTTTTACGACCAACCAGTTTTGTGCCGCTCCGGTTATTGTCTGCAAGAGGCATCTGGGAACTGTACAACCAAAATATCTGCTGGTAAATGCCGGAAATGCCAATGCCGGATTAGGTGCGCAGGGCATAGCAGATACGTGTGCTGCATGTACTGCTTTAGCACGCGAAAGTGGCTGCAA
This sequence comes from Gammaproteobacteria bacterium, assembly GCA_026713925.1. Taxonomy (GTDB): domain Bacteria; phylum Pseudomonadota; class Gammaproteobacteria; order UBA4575; family UBA4575; genus WTFY01. The sequence continues at coordinate 81,595 of JAPONM010000035.1, read as the reverse complement.
CGAAAGTGAAGTATTGCCGTTTTCAACCGGCATAATTGGTGAGCGTCTGGATGTTGAGAAAATGACCCCATATTACGCACAACTTATCGGCCATTTGGAGGAAGATGGCTGGGTAGCTGCTGCGAAAGCGATTATGACCACTGATACCGTCAGTAAGGGCTTTTCCAAGCAAGTGAAACTTGATGGGCATACAGTAGTTGTTACAGGGATTGCAAAAGGGTCAGGAATGATTTACCCGGATATGGCTACCATGCTGGCATTTGTTGCCACAGACCTGGGTTTTGATTCAAGAAGTGTTGTCAGTGTACTGAGTGATGCCGTACGGCAATCGTTTCATTGCGTCACTGTTGATGGAGATACGTCAACCAATGATGCCTGTGTACTGATCGCAACAGGACAGGCGGGCATAGACTTCAGTGAGTTATCAGAACGAGCCAGAGTAGAATTTATCCGAACCCTAGATTCCCTGTTCTTGGACCTAGCACAATCGATTGTCCGAGATGCTGAAGGGATAACAAAATATATCTGTATATCTGTCGATCAAGCCCCAAGCGAAAGTATGGCTCGCAATATTGCCTTTACCGTTGCGCATTCGCCTCTGGTTAAAACCATGGCCTATGCCAGTGACCCGAACTGGGGACGTATAATGGCTGCGGCAGGGCGTGCAAAAGCTGGACCTTTGGAAATGAACAGGCTGTCCCTGTATATCAATGGCCTGAAAGTTGTCACAAATGGAAAGCTTGCCTCCGGCTATACGGAGGAAGCAGGCATTCAAGCTATGCAGAACGATGAAATAGAATTCCGGCTGGAACTGGGTCTTGGAAGCTGTTCTGCCAGGGTATGGACCTCTGATCTTTCGCATGAGTATGTAAAGATTAATGCGGAGTACAGGTCCTGACGGCTTTCTGAGAGCGTACGTGCAGGTCAGGATCATATGCGCGTCGTTCTAGGTGTTATAAAAAATTCCCGGGGTGAAGTGCTTGTTACGAAACGAAAGCCGTGGGTACACTTGGGAGGTCGTTTTGAGTTTCCGGGTGGCAAATTGGAAGAGAACGAGTCTCCTGAAGCCGGACTAGGGCGTGAACTAAAAGAAGAACTGAGTATTGAGCTACATCGATGCAGGCCACTGATTCAAGTGCCATACTCATATCCTGACCGGGACGTGATTCTGGATGTTTTTCTGGTTACCAAGTATTCAGGAACAGTACATGAAAATGAAATGCAGGAGGCATACTGGAAGAAAATATCAGATTTGGAAAGTATAGAATTTCCAGATGCAAATTACGGAATCATACGTGCACTACAACTGCCGAGGTTGATTTCTGTGACTCCTAATGTGGGCCAGAATCCGGAATTTTTGCAGCAGTTCGAGAGCACAGTAAATAAACAAGAGATTTCCATCATTCATTTCCGTTCCCATGATCTGGAAACGCTGCCATATTTACAGTTAGCGAAACAGTGTCAAAAAATTTGTCAGCGCAAGCATTCGCACCTTGTGTTAAATCGCGAAGCCGGGTTTCTTGAAAACATTGATGCATCAGGTCTGCATTTAACCAGCGACAGACTACTGGCAGCCTCGGAAAGACCGCTAGGTAAGGATTACTTAGTCAGCGCATCATGCCACAACCTGAGTGAAGTGTTACATGCTTCTGATATCGGCTTGGATTATATATTTCTGGGCCCCGTATTGGAAAAATCCTTAAATACAAATGCGAGGCCGTTGGGCTGGGAAAAATTTGGTCGTCTGGCTCAGCACAGCAAGATTCCGGTCTATGCGATTGGAGGTCTAGGAGCCAGTGAAATTGGTGCCTCTATCGTGAATGGCGGGCAAGGTATTGCGGCTATACGTGACATATGGGGTATTAGAAGGCACAGCAAGCCAGCTTGAATTCCACATCCGCATCTGTTTGTTTGGGGTTTAGGTTGAGATTGGTCTGCTCAAGAAAACGTATTGAAAACCGCTGTTTTCCTGCACTGCATTCCGGGAAATATGTGCTTTCCACATTTATTCGAATCAGTTGGCTGGGTCTGTCAGAGTCAAGGGTTTCGCTATAGAAACCTTTAGGCGCACAATTATTTTTGAGTTGTGTGCTTTGTCTGATGAGTTGCAGAGACTGTGAAATACCTTCCTGGAAGATCTCGAATGGTGCTGCCCAGTCTTTAAGTGCTTTTTTACGCTGCATGTATGATTGCCCGAGCCAATTATGATATTCAGGCAAGTCAAAATCGCACGTGCCTCCTGGTATAGAGGCACGTTGACGGATACTGTTTATGAAAACATTTTTTTTCAGATGGTCATTGATTTGACCTTGGAATGCGTGCAGTGCATCAAAAATCGATTTATGTTTTGAAAGAACCCTGTTCAGCTTGATTGTATTTACTTTGGGTCTGTTCGCAAGCTGCTCCAGAGTATTGATTTGCCGTTTGATTTCTTTTAGTAATTCCTGCTTCAGGTCACCACGTGATACCAGGTTCAAAATTTCAATCAATGTAAGCAGGGCACCATGCGTATCAAATGGCCGCTCCTGCTTGGCAAAGAATTCATAACGATGCGTCAATTGCTCATAGCGTAAGAACGTGCGCATTCTTTCATTAAGCGGCTGTTCATAGTTGATTGTGCGATTACTGAAGCTTTCGTTCACGATGTATCAAAAGGTTTTGCCATGGCACAATAGTACTCGTGCAGTATAGCAACCTTTTCTTTCAGAAAATCTAGGCTTTTATTATTTTCAATAATATCATTTGCCAGCTTTAATCGCCTATCCCGTTCAATTTGAGTTGCAATTATATCCCTTACGTGTGTTTCACTGCACTTGTCACGCAGTGTGACTCGGTGTATCTGTTGTTCAATTGTGCAGTCAACAACGAGGATTCGGTCTGTCAGCTCTGTACGATTTGTCTCCAGTAACAGCGGAATTACAACAATGCAGTAAAATGTGTCTAGCTGGCTGAGTTCTCGTTTAATTTCCCGGTATACCAGTGGATGAAGTATGCCTTCCAGCGTGTTACGAATGCCTGAATCTGAAAAAACAGCCTGTCTAAGCTTGTCACGCAGCAGTTTCTGATCCTCATCAAAATACTTGGTGCCCAAGATTTCATATAGCAGCCCGGAGACTTCCTTGGTTTCCGTCAGTTCTCTGGCAATGGTATCGGCATCAATAACGGGAATGCTGAAGTGAGTATGGAAGATATTGGAAACTGCAGTTTTACCACATCCGATACCACCTGTAAGGCCAACTACTAACACCGTGAATCGTACCTGAGTATAATGGGTCTACACGCCTTCTATCTCATATTATGAATATACATGAATATCAGGCCAAGGCTATTTTTTCGCGCTTTGGAATCCCTGTTTTAGGCTCACACGTCATTCAATCAGGTGACGATGTTGAATCATTCTGTGAATCTTTAGACCGGCAGGCTTGGGTTGTCAAAGCCCAGGTTCACGCAGGTGGAAGAGGTAAGGCAGGAGGGATAGTACTGGCAGAGAGCAAGCAAGATCTCGTGTCATCCATTTCCAGCATGCTGGGTAGTAGACTGGTTACAAAGCAGACTGGAGAAGACGGCTTGCCCATTCATGCAGTTTTAGTTGAGGAGACTGCACAGGTGAGTCGAGAGTTTTATCTGGCTTTACTAGTTGACCGAGAAACGGGTAAGGTCGCAATCATTGCGTCTGCAGAAGGTGGAATGGACATTGAGCAGATTGCGCAGCAGATGCCGGAAAAGATCATTACTCAATTCATACACCCGGCAGCAGGATTGCAGCCGAATCAGGTGCGGGAAATTGCATATGCTCTGGGCTTGGAAAATAAACGTCAGTTTCAGCAACTGCAGGATATTTTATCGAAATTGCTTAAGCTGTTTGTATCCCATGATTGCAGTCTGGTAGAAATCAATCCGTTCATTGTCGAGAGAAATGGTAATCTGGTTGCGCTGGATGCAAAAATTAGCTTCGACGACAGTGCACTTTACCGTCAGCAGGATATTGCAGATCTTCATGATGTCACTCAGGAAAACAGTTATGAGGAAGGAGCGAGGGAGCTGGGTCTGAATTACATCAAGCTGAATGGCAACATTGGATGTATTGTAAATGGTGCCGGTCTGGCCATGGCGACCATGGATCTGGTAAAGCATCAAGGTGGTGAACCTGCAAATTTCCTGGATATAGGTGGTGGCACTACTCAAGAAAAAGTGGCTCAGGCATTCAAGTTCGTGATCAGTGATGGCAATGTCAAATCGGTCTTTATCAATATTTTTGGAGGAATTGTACGCTGTGACCTGACTGCGCAGGGCATACTGGATGCTTTGCAGGAAGTACGATTGCAGGTGCCTGTAATAGTCTTATTGCAGGGAACCAATGCGACAGAAGGCAGGCGATTGCTTGAGGACCATCATAAAAACATCTGTTTAGCTACTACACTGGTGGAGGGTGCTCAGCAGGCAGTTACACTGGCTAATGCCTGAATTACAAATTCACCTTACTAAATCCATGGGCGTTTTGATCGATAAAAGCACAAAAGTCCTGTGCCAGGGAATAACTGGTAGGCAGGGCACCTTTCACACACGTCAGGCCATTGCTTATGGTTCGCAAATGGTAGCAGGGATCACGCCAGGAAGGGGAGGTACAACGCACTTGGGGCTTCCCGTCTACAACACCGTCGGTCAGGCGCTGAGAGATCATGAGGCGGATGCCAGCGTCATTTATGTGCCTGCGGGTTTTGCAGCGGACGCCATTCTAGAGGCTGTGTATGCAGGGATCAAGCTTGTTGTCTGCATTACTGAAGGTGTACCTACTCTCGATATGGTCAAAGTAAAAGCTGTACTGAATGACTCAGATTCCCTATTACTGGGGCCAAATTGTCCGGGTGTAATTACCCCAGGTGCATGCAAAATTGGAATCATGCCAGGTGATATCCATTGCCCTGGAAATGTTGGTATTGTTTCTCGTTCAGGTACACTCACCTATGTTGCAGTGAATCAGACTGTGCAACATGGCATGGGACAGTCTACCTGCATTGGTATAGGTGGTGACCCAGTTCATGGGTTAGGGTTCATTGAATGCCTGGAGATGTTTGAACAGGACGATGCTACGGAAGGCATCATTATGGTGGGAGAGATCGGCGGGACTGCAGAGGAAGCAGCAGCCGAGTATATTCAGGAAAAAGTATCCAAGCCTGTAGTGGCCTATATTGCAGGTATTACCGCACCTTCCGGAAAACGCATGGGTCATGCAGGTGCAATCATAAGCGGCGGCAAAGGTACAGCTCAACAAAAGTATCAGGCGCTGGAAAATGCCGGGGTTGTAACCTCGCATACACCTGCCGATATTGGTGTACAGATGAGCAAGCTTCTTGCTGTCTGATCCGGTACAGGCTCCTTAAGTTCCGATGAAAGGCACGTTGGACATCTCCCTCGCACAATGCAATTTCCTGGTTGGAGATATTGAGGGCAATACTCAAAAGATAATTGAAAGTGCCGAATATGCGCGAGATCATCTGCGTGCAGATCTCATTGTATTTTCTGAGTTGTCACTTACCGGATACCCGCTTGAAGACCTTTTGTTTCATCCTGCAATTATGTCTGCTGTCAGCCAGTCTTTGGAAAATATCAAACGTGAACTTAATGGTATCCATATCTTGCTTGGTGCGCCTACCAGGGAGGGGGAGCACTTCTTTAATTCTGCATTATTGATTCGTGACTCAGAGATTGTTGCGGTTTATCACAAACAGAATTTGCCAAATTATGAGGTATTTGATGAAAAGCGATACTTCCAGGCAGGCAATGATACGGGCGTGGTTATCATTAATGGTGTAAAAGCGGGTATTACGATTTGTGAAGATATCTGGTCTGCGAATCCAATCCGGAAAACGGTGGATGCAGGTGCAGAGTTGATAATCAATATCAATGCGAGTCCATACCGGGTGGGTAAAACTGCACAGAGAATGGAGGTGTTGAAAGCCCGGATTGAAGAACAAAAAGTTCCGATCGTGTATGTGAACCAGGTCGGTGGTCAGGATGAACTTGTCTTCGATGGCGAGTCTTTTTGTATGGGCAGGCAGGGAAACCTATGTATGCTGGCGCCTGCATTTGAATCCGGTATTTTTACAGTTCAGTATTCGAAAACCCGATCAGACTTGCTGGAAAGCAGCTGTTTGCATACACCACTGCCAGAATCTGCTTCCATTTATCAGGCTCTCCAGTTGGGTGTCAGGGACTATGTGTTGAAAAATCGGTTTGATGGAGTGGTGCTGGGATTATCTGGAGGGATCGATTCAGCATTAACACTCGCACTTGCAGTTGATGCACTTGGTGCAGACCGCGTTCATGCAGTCATGATGCCATTTCGTTACACATCGGATATGAGCATTGAAGATGCCGCCAAATTGGCCAGTCAGCTTGGTGTCAAGCTGGACGAAGTACCCATAGAAGATGCCTTTACAGTAATCACGGATAGTCTTCTACCCGTGATTTCACACTCCGGGCAGAGTGTGACGGAAGAAAATATTCAGTCTAGGATACGCGGACTGTACCTGATGGCCTTGTCAAATAAAACCGGCAAGATTCTTTTGACTACAGGCAATAAAAGTGAAATGTCCGTAGGCTATGCAACATTATATGGTGACATGGCGGGGGGGTTTGCACCGTTGAAGGATGTGTCAAAATTATTGGTATATGAGCTGGCCCGGTACAGAAACAGGATAAGCAAGGTAATCCCTGAGCGAGTGTTGACCCGCGAGCCTTCCGCAGAACTTGCTCCTGACCAGATTGACCAGGACAGTCTTCCGCCATATGACATGCTGGATCCTATTTTGGAACAATTTGTTGAGCAGGACCTGACAGTTGATCAAATTGTTGCGAAAGGGTTTGAGAGAAGTGTGGTGGAACAGGTCGTGGAAATGGTGATTCGTAATGAATACAAAAGGCGCCAGGCGCCGCCTGGCGTCAAGATTACCTGCCGTGCCTTTGGCAAAGACCGCCGTTACCCGATAACCAGCGGGTTCTTGGAGAATTGAAACCCGGTTGAATATCAGTTGCAGTAATAGGTTTTCAGGCGTAGTTTTTCCAGAACCCGACTCCACTTGCCTTGCGCGCAACTGCGATTTTTGCTTGTGAACTTTTCCTTGATTTCCCCATCTTTTCTGGTCGGGAAGTTTTGCGCATATACTCGGTGGGTATCTTCTGCAAGATCATCAATCCCAAGCTGCACGTAGGCCTGTTCCAGCATATAGACAGCTTCCGGCATGATTTCAGCACCCTGGTAGTTTTCTAGAATGTACTGGGCACGATTTGCAGCAGCTACATAAGCACCACGGCGCATGTAGAATTTCGCTACTTTCAGTTCATATTCAGCCAGTTCATTGCGCAAATAAATCATGCGCAACTTGGCATCGTCAGCATATTTGCTGTCGGGATATTCTTCCACTAGCAAGCTGAAAGTCTTAAAGGCCTCATGCAATGAAGTCGGGTCATTGTTAGAAGGGTCGCGTGGCAGTACGTAATGAATAAGGTTTTTTCCGCTATCGAAAGTGATCAGCCCCTTTATGTAATGTGCATAGTCAATACTTGGGTGCTGTGGATTCAGTTTTATGAATCGGTTCACTGTGTTCAGCGCCTGCTCTATGTTATTTTGTTTGTAATATGCGTAGCTGAGTTCAAGCTGTGCCTGCTGTGCATACTTTCCAAAAGGGTAGCGGGCTTCCAGTAGTTCAAATTTTTCAATAGCTGTCGTGAAATCCTGTTTCGCAAACAGGGATGCGTGTGCCTCCTTATAGAGTTTTTCCGCAGTTTCAGTCTCGTCGATTTCTGGATCTTCTTCATTACCATCTTTACGATCCAACACATTAAGTAATGCGCAGCCAGATAAATTCAGGCATACGGCAATCGCCAGCAGGCGTAAAATAAAAGCCGTAGAATTTAAAAATGTGTATTTTTTCATTTTTCTGAGTATAGCTGCTTTCATACCAAATCCGTACCGGCAATGAATGACAACCATCAATTATCGGTCATCATCCCTGCGTCTTTCAGGGGTTTGCGTCTGGACTCTGCATTGTCACACATGTTTCCGAACTATTCGCGCAACAGACTGCAAAAATGGATACGCAGTGGAGATGTTCTGGTAGATGGAAGAGCCTTGCGGCCCCGGGACATCGTGTCCGGTGGGGAACAGGTTCGTATGGAGGTTGTGCTTGCAGACGAAAACCAGCTTGTGCCTGAGGAAATAGATCTCGATATCATATATGAAGATGAATTTATTTTAATCATCAACAAACCAGCAGGTTTTGTAGTGCACCCCGGTGCGGGAAATCCCTCAGGTACCTTGGCGAATGCACTGCTTCATCATGCTCCCGGTTTGTCTGCCATACCAAGAGCTGGGATCGTGCATCGACTGGATAAGGATACAAGCGGTCTGTTGGTCATAGCGAAGCAGTTGAAAAGCCATGCCAGTCTGGTAGAGCAGTTGCAGCAACGAACGGTGCAACGAAAGTACATTGCTCTGGTATATGGCAATGTGATTGCCGGAGGGACAGTTAATGCGCCCCTGGGCAGACATCCGGTTGATCGGAAAAGAATGGCCGTTATCTCTTCTGGTAAAACGGCAGTAACACACTACCGTATACGCAGGAACTATGGATCATGCACGTTACTTGATGTGCAGCTTGAAACCGGCAGGACTCACCAGATACGTGTGCACATGGCACACATGAAAATTCCAGTCGTCGGGGACCCGGTTTACGGCAAAAGGGTCAGGGCTACAGGACACTCCAGTTTAAGCATACTTGCCAGATTTCCCCGTCAGGCTTTGCATGCTTCATGTCTGGAAATCATGCATCCGGATGAAGCGAAAAAATGTGAATGGACTGTCCCTTTGCCACAGGATTTTCAGCAGCTTCTTGACTCACTGGTCTAACTTCCCCATGCAGTATTCTGACTGGATAACACCTGACTGGCTGGCCCCTGAACAAGTAGCCAGTGTTTCAACAACACGGTGCGGTGGTTTCAGTGAAGGCAGTTTTTCAGGATTCAACTTGGCTTCACATGTTGGCGACAATGAGCAGCATGTCCTGAAAAACAGACAGTTTTTGTGTAAAGCATTGCGTCTTCCAAGCGAGCCTTGCTGGCTGGATCAGCGACACAGTGCACAGGTCATAAAACTTTCTGCAGAAAATTGTCATCACGTGCAGGCAGATGCAGCTTACACCGTAACTCCTGGTGTGGTTTGTGGTGTGCTGACCGCGGATTGTCTGCCTGTACTGTTTTGTAATCGTGAGGGAAGCTGTATAGCAGTGGCGCATGCCGGATGGCAGGGATTACTGAGTGGTATTCTGGAAAACACCTTGGCTGCATTACCAGTGGCGGCCCCTAGTGTCTTGTGTTGGCTGGGTCCTGCTATTGGACCTGGAAAATATGAAGTAGGGGAAGAACTGCGGAACCGGTTTGTGTTGAAAAGCCCGGAACATGCATCCGCATTTCAGGCAATCAAGGCTGACAAATATCTGGCTGACATTTATCAGATTGCAAAAAATATTTTAACCGCAAAGGATGTGCAGGCCATATCGGGCGGGGGATACTGTACTTATACACAACACCAGAAGTTCTTTTCATATCGGCGTGATGGTGTAACCGGGCGCATGGCAACCCTGTTGTGGATGAAATCCTCATAAGTTCCTACAAACAACTTGAATCAGCCATCACGAGCCCCCATTTCACAGTACAGGCAAATACATCATCTGGAGTTACATCATGCGAATGGAGAAACTAACTTCCAAGTTTCAGCTTGCGCTGCAAGAATCGCAGTCAATTGCAGTGGGGCGTGAACACCAGTTCATTGAACCGGTGCACCTTATGTATGCAATGCTTACTCAGGAAAACAGTTCGGTTGCAGCCTTATTACAGCGTGCAGGCGTGGATGTAAACCTCATGAAGCAGCGTTGTGATGAAGTCATACAGCGTTTGCCTGCCGTGTCTGGTACGGGGGGTGAAATACATGTCTCCAATTCTTTGGGGAATTTACTCAATGTCACAGACAAGCTGGCTCAGCAGCAGGGGGATGAATACATCGCATCTGAAGTTTTTGCTCTGGCCGCATTGGATGACAAAGGCGAGCTGGGCAAGATCCTGCAAGATGCCGGTGCTGACAAGTCAGCAGTTGCCGATGCATTCAGGTCAATGCGTACAGACGGGAATGTAACGGATCCCAATGCCGAGGATACACGCCAGGCATTGTCCAGATATACCATCGATTTGACTGAACAGGCACTGCAAGGAAAGCTGGACCCAGTGATTGGGCGGGATGATGAGATCCGTCGTGCTATTCAGGTTTTGCAACGGCGCACCAAAAACAATCCTGTACTCATTGGTGCACCCGGTGTGGGAAAAACTGCAATCGTTGAAGGGCTTGCGCAGCGCATTGTAAACGGCGAGGTACCTGAAGGAATCAAAAACAAGAAGCTTCTGTCACTTGATATGAGTGCCCTGATTGCAGGTGCAAAATTCCGTGGCGAATTTGAAGAGCGTCTGAAAGCGGTTCTGAAAGCACTGTCCCAGCAGGAAGGCCAGATCATTTTGTTCATTGATGAACTGCATACCGTGGTAGGTGCTGGCAAGGCCGAGGGGGCTATGGATGCAGGAAATATGCTAAAGCCGGCACTGGCCCGTGGGGAGCTCCATTGCGTAGGGGCAACCACATTGAATGAGTATCGTAAATACATTGAAAAAGATGCAGCCTTGGAACGGCGCTTCCAGAAAATTGTCGTGAATGAGCCCGGAGTTGAAGACACAATTGCAATTTTACGGGGTTTGAAAGAGCGCTATGAAACACATCATGGAGTTGATATTACTGACCCTGCAATCGTCAATGCAGTGACACTTTCACATCGCTATATTTCTGATCGTCAGTTGCCCGACAAGGCCATTGATCTAATCGATGAAGCTGCCTCGCGCATTCGTATGGAGATTGACTCAAAACCGGAATCCATGGACAGACTTGATCGCAAGCTGATTCAACTTAAGATTGAGAGAGAAGCGTTAAAGAAGGAATCCGATGATGCATCCAGAAAACATCTGGCAGGGTTGGAAGCTGAAATAGGGAAACTGGAAAAAGAATATGCAGATCTTGAGGAAATCTGGCGATCAGAAAAATCTGTAGTGCAAAGCTCAAGGGAAATCAAGGAAGCCCTGGAAGAGGCTCGTATCGAACTGGATGCTGCACGCCGTGCAGGCGATCTGGCAAAAATGTCTGAAATGCAATATGGGCGCATTCCGGAACTGGAAAAGCAGCTCCGGCAATCTGGCACGGCCAGCACTGAAGAAAACCGTTTATTGCGTAACAAGGTGACAGATACTGCTGTGGCTGACATTGTGTCGCGCTGGACAGGTATCCCGGTTGCAAACATGTTGGCCAGCGAACGTGAAAAATTGTTACAAATGGAAACTGAATTGCGCAAGCGTGTAGTTGGACAGGATGAGGCAGTGAAGGTTATTTCGGAGGCAGTACGTAGGTCCAGAGCCGGAATTTCAGACCCAAGGCGGCCAAATGGCTCTTTTTTGTTTCTTGGCCCAACCGGTGTAGGAAAAACAGAACTAACCAAGGCATTGACAGAATTTTTATTTGACAATGAAGATGCGCTGATTCGCCTGGATATGTCAGAGTTCATGGAAAAGCATTCTGTAGCCCGATTGATTGGTGCGCCGCCAGGGTATGTAGGTTATGAAGAAGGAGGTTATTTAACGGAAGCCGTACGTCGCAAACCATATAGTGTGATATTGCTGGATGAGATTGAAAAGGCACATCCGGACGTATTCAATATTTTGCTTCAGGTGCTAGATGACGGTCGCCTGACAGATGGACACGGCAACACTGTCGATTTCAAGAATACAGTTATCATCATGACATCGAACCTTGGAAGTGATGTCATACAAAATTTTGCATCTCATGAAAACACTGCTGCAGACAATTATGAAAAAATGAAAACGGCGGTGATGGAGATTGTAAATGCCAGGCTAAGGCCAGAGCTAATTAACCGCATTGATGACATCATAGTGTTTCACTCACTTGCGAAAAAACACATTCGAAGCATAGCTGAAATTCAGCTGGCACAGCTGCAAAAAAGGGTCATAGACAGAGAAATCAGGCTGGTATTTTCTGATTCTGCTTTGGCAAAGCTTGCAGATGCGGGATTCGACCCCGTGTACGGTGCACGCCCCTTGAAACGGGCCATACAGGAAATGGTTGGAAACCCGCTTGCTCAAGCGCTACTAGCAGGTGAAATACAGCCGGGTCAGATGGTACAGATAGATGTGAAAGGGGATCGATTGAATTTTGCCAGCATGAATCCTGTCGCTGCCTGATTGGCCAGACGTACATGGGGTTGCAGTTCTCGTAAAATGTTACTTGGGATTCACCTAGGCAATAAAAAAGCCGGGTTCCTGTGGAACCCGGCTTTGAGTGATTGCTGAATCAGACCTTAAAGGTCAAAGTCATCATCATTGTTGTCAGTTGTACAAGGACGTGGGGTGATTGCATTGTCTGCAGCGTATTTCTCTGCTCCTGCATCAATGATGGCCTGTGACAACGGGACATCACCTTCAATCCAGTCAGATACAATGTTCCACTGCCGCTTGCCTGCATCCCATTGCTGGAACTTAGCCAAATGGCCACCAACATGGTCCAGACACGTGAGACTCAACTCCGGTACCAGACCCGTCGCGCCTAACTCTTCAATACGTTCCGCATCAATCTGAAGATTCTCAAATCCCCAGCGTGCCTCGGTACTGGTCAGAGGACGATTACCAAACCGCTCCTGTGCTATGCGCAACGCTTCGGTGTGTACAACCCCAGCTAATACGCCAAGATTCCAGTACACCGAACCTAAACGGCTTTTGTCCTGAAGATCACCTTTACCAGCTCCATATACTGTCTTGATAATCTCCTGAATCACAACAAAGTCCGTTCCTGCAGGGTGTGTAGTAATTGCCTGATAACCGTCCGCAGCCTTTCCAGCAGGAATTACATCCTCGTCAGAATTGCTCCAGATGTTACCAATCAAACGACTTACAGGGTATCCGGTACGTACTGCCGTCTGCATAGCAACCGGGTTCATAACGCCCCAGCCCCGCAACAACACATAGTCCGGCTTCAGTTTACGTATGTTGATCCACTGAGACTGCTGTTCATTACCAGGATGTGGAACCTCCAGCGGATGATGTGTACATCCATGCTTTTCGCACATGCTGTCCATGAATGCAATTGCCTCACGACCATATGGTGAGCCGTGGTACAACATTGCAATCTTCTTGCCTTTTAAGTTGCTACGACCGCCTTCAAGCACATCTCCTATGAAATGCACCATGATCGAATGCTCATCATACGTGTTGATACCAGGCATGAAATAGTATGGGAATATGTCGCCACGCTGGCCTGCGGTCTTGCCGTGGTTCACAGCAATGATCGGCATCTTGTCCTTACGGCCTGTCTCAATCAGCGCTGTAGAAATGCCCACACTCAATGGATCAAAAAATACCGCACCTCCCTCACGATCCTTCAAACGCTTGTAGCACTCTACACCCCGCTCTACTGAATATTCAGTTTCACATTCAGACCAAATCAGTTTGATGTCATTGACTCCACCATCCCGCATATTCAGCAGGTTGTAGTAGTCCAGTATGCCACCAAAATATCCCGTGCCGCCCGCCGCATACGGACCCACACGATAACTTGGTATCGGTACATACATCGTGTCCGCCGCTGAGGCTATGCTCGTGGCGAACATCGATCCTAGCACCGCTACCATTAACCATATCTTCTTCTTCATAAATTTCTCCTCCTCCTTAGTAACAAAGAGGTTTAATAACTTTTTGCGAAAATAGCCAGATGTGAACCTCATGCCCACACACTGTACAACAGCCAAAACTTAGCTGTTTTCCCACGAATTACATAGCCCTACGCAATAGCGTACATAGGGACACGCAATTCTGTTGCATAGTATATCCACATCTAGATTGGATGCAAGACAAATGTTGATGGGCCGTTTGGAGGCTGAAGGTTGAAGGTGAGCACGCATTCAATGTGAATCATGCTGGCAGGCCTGCTTGGATTGTCTGTATGTACCGGAAATTCGTTGCTAAGTCATGGAATACAGCGAAAGACTGCAAAGGTCTGCTGGCCGTTATCTACTTTTGACATGGGTACGACAGTATCTCCCCCCATGTGAATGGCACTGTTTCGTGCCAGAATTGAAAGTTGTTTTGCAATCCTGGAGGATTGTTTCGGCACTATACTCAGCATTTTCTGATTCACACTAACTGTAGCCGCTCCATTTTTCTGACAGTTTTTTACATCATCGAAACTCAGGACACGAGCTTTTCTCCCTTCCTCAGTCAGTTGAACCGTTGCGCATGAGGTAAGCAGGAACAGAATTACAGTGATCAGGCCAGCATTGAGAAGTCTGGTAGTCATGTTTAGATTTGGTATTTGAGTCGGGATGTGTTTTAAAGCTGTATCACTTGCCTAGCGCGACTTTACAGCAGCCAGCAATAAAAATACAGGGCAAAGACACCAAGCTGTCGATGGATGAGGCCAGTACACAAGGGGATTCTCCACAGCACAAGGTAACATCCAGTATCAGGTTTATGTTGCAAGAACTTTGTCTCGCAGGAACTCAAGAATATTTTCCACGGGCACCTGTTTAGCTTGTTGATCACGTCTGTGCTTGTATTCGATCTGGTCCTGCTGCAGTCCCCTTTCACTGACTACAACACGATGAGGGATACCTATTAGTTCGTGGTCAGCAAACAATAATCCAGCACGCAGATCTCGGTCATCCAGCAGTACTTCCAAGCCCAGGTTTTCTAGTTCCCTGTACAGCCATTCGCAGGTGTCGGTAACCTGCCCGGATTTTTTAGCGCTGATAGGGATAATCGAGATGTTGAATGGCGCAATCGACTGTGGCCAGATGATTCCCCGCTCATCAAAGTTCTGTTCGATGGCAGAAGCTACAACACGTGTCACACCGATTCCGTAACAACCCATCTTTACGATCTGTTCCTTGCCGTCCTTGTCCAATACACTGGCATTGAGAGCAGTGCTGTATTTATCGCCGAGTTGGAAGATGTGTCCTACCTCAATGCCGCGTTTTACCAGAATCGAACCCTTGCCATCCGGACTGGCATCACCAGTAACAATCTTGCGCAGGTCCTTACTCTCATATTGGCTGAAGTTCGCTAGATCTCGGTCCCAATTTACGCCCTTGTAATGGAAGCCTTCTTCATTTGCACCGCAAATGAAGTTTTCCAGTGTATAAGCAGCGTGATCAATAATGACCGGGCAATTTAGCTGGAGTGGGCCTAGTGACCCTGTTGTACAGCCCAGTAATTCTTGGATTTCCTGTTCACTGGCGAACACCAGCGGATTGGCGACACTCTCCAGCTTCTGTGCCTTGACCGCGTTAAGTTCGTGATCTCCACGTAAAACCAGTGCGACAAGTGAATCTGTTGCACTTTTTACGATTAGTGTTTTTGCAATCTGGTCAGGGGAAACATTCAAAAATGTGCATACGTCTTCTATGCTGTGCTGGTTAGGTGTCGCAACTTTCTCAAGCGGTTGTACAGAAGTCATGCCAGCGTGGATTACGGGCGTGACCGGAGCCAGTTCTACGTTGGCAGCGTAATCACTTTCGGTAGAGAATGCGATTGCATCCTCCCCTGAGTCCGCCAGTACATGAAATTCGTGCGAGACATTCCCGCCGATGCTGCCGGTGTCCGCTTCAACCGTCTTGAATTCCAGTCCCAGACGGTTGAATATGCGAGCATAGGTTGCGTACATCACCTCGTACGTGGACTGCAGGCATTCTTTGCTCAGGTGAAATGAGTAGGCGTCTTTCATGCTGAATTCACGTGCACGCATAACTCCGAAGCGGGGCCTTATCTCGTCGCGAAACTTGGTTTGTATCTGGTAATAATTTACCGGTAACTGCTTGTAGCTCCTGATTTCACGCCGTACTAGGTCAGTGATCACCTCTTCGTGTGTAGGGCCGTAACAAAAATTTCTGGCATGACGGTCTTGGATGCGCAGCAATTCGGGCCCATACTGATCCCAGCGTCCCGACTGTTCCCAGAGTTCTGCAGGTTGTACGGAAGGCATCAGCACTTCAACAGCGCCCGATTTGTTCATTTCCTCACGAATTATAGTTTCCACCTTGCGCAAAACCCGAAGGCCGACAGGCAGCCAGGTGTACAGCCCCGAGGCTAGGCGGCGAATCATTCCTGCACGCAGCATGAGCTGATGGCTCACCAGCTCGGCATCGGCCGGAGATTCCTTGAGTGTAAATAATGGAAACTGACTTACGCGCATGTTGGCCTGACCTGTTTTGTGGCCTGACATGGTAACAAGATCCAGACGCCGATGAGTAGTCGAGTGATCAAGTGCTGAATGAACAGATGAACATCTAGGGTTTGGGTGGGTACTGACTTCATGTTTGAGTTTTTGGTTGATGCAGCATGAAAATTTAGAGCCATTCGTGGCGGTGATGCCAGGCTGTCTGCTGCAGTACTTTGACTGTTGAGTTTACTTCGTATTCGGTTCCTGTGTTCTAAAAGTCACCCGCCCATGCCAAGAGCATGGGTGTATACTACGTAAATAAATCATCTGGACAAGCCCAGAGGGGTTCAAATGGCGGATCGTCGGTTACAAGTTTTCTACACTGTTGCGAAATTGCTCAGCTTTACCAAAGCTGCTGAAACACTGCACATGACACAACCGGCGGTTACTTTTCAGGTGCGACAGCTCGAAGAGCATTTTAATACCCGCTTGTTCGACAGGACCCACAACCGCGTCACGTTGACTGAAGCAGGACGCAGGTCGTACGAATATGCCGAGCAGATATTCGAGTTGTATGCAGAGATGGAGAATTTCGTCAAGGAACTCACCGGCGATGTGAGCGGCGCATTGACATTGGGTGCAAGTACTACGATTGCTGAGTACATGTTGCCAAGCCTGTTGAGCGGGTTCACCAAAAAGTATCCTGATATCCAGTTGCGCCTGAAGGTTTCGAATACTGAAGGCATCGTATCGATGATCGAAAACAGCATGATCGATCTAGGGATAGTGGAGGGTCCTGTAACCAATAAGAATTTGCTGGTAGAGATATGCCGTATTGATCATCTGGTTGTTATTGTTCCACCTGCCCACGATTTGGCCAGCTGTAGTTCCATTTCAATGGAGAAGCTCATGCGTTATCCGTTTATATGTCGTGAAGAAGGCTCGGGCACACGAGATGTGATCATGGGGTATATGACCGAGATGGGTCTGGACAGGAATAATCTGAACATTTGTCTGGAGCTGGGTAGCCCGGAATCCATCAAGGGAGCTGTGGAAGCTGGTATGGGGGTATCGATTGTATCCACTGCAACGATAGAAAAGGAGCTGACACTGCAGGTGCTGAACAAGCTGGATCTTGACCCTCCTCTTGAAAGAGCTTTTTCCTTTGTACGTCAGCGGCAAAAATTTCGGCTACGTGCGATGGATGAGTTGCTGGAGTATGCGCGTGGCTATTGCAGCCCGGAAAAACCGGCTGCATGAACCTGTACCCCGTTTTCTTGTTACCTGAAGCACCCATGACAGACCCGGCAAAGGGTTTCAAACCCGAAGTGTAACCTGATGCAAAATTCTCATTCAGCGTATCGAATCAGTACATGATCGAATACATTAAAAACTGGTACCATCGAAACTTCTCAAATCCGCAGGTCGTTATTCTTGCACTATGCCTGATTATCGGATTTGCCAGCGTGTTTCTTTTTGGTGACATTCTGGCACCCTTGTTGGCCAGCATTGTCATAGCCTATATCTTGGACGGGGGAGTGAGCATATTGCAGCAGGGCAGAATCCCGAGGTTTCTGGCATTGATACTGGTGTTTCTTGTCTTCATAGCCTTGTTGATTCTGATTCTGTTTGCACTGATTCCAAAGCTGTCACAACAGCTCACGCAGTTTTTCCGCGAACTGCCAGACATGATTACACACGGGCAAAACCTTTTGATGCAACTGCCGGATAAATATCCAAGTCTTGCACAGATCTTTACCGAGGATCAGATCGGTGAGTTGATATGGTCCGTGCAGTCACAACTGATTTCAGTCGGGCACAACTTTTTCAGTCAGCCCCTGGAGTCTGTGGTAGGGCTGATCACGATAATGATTTATCTGATACTTGTTCCGCTGCTGGTATTCTTTTTCCTCAAGGACAAATACAAGATTCTGGGGTGGCTGGAAAGTTTCCTGCCGCCCGAGCGCGAGCTGACGCACGAAGTGTGGGTTGAGGTCAACAAGAAAATAGCAAGCTATATTCGTGGAAAAGTGGTTGAGATTCTGGTGGTCTGGACTGTTACCTATGTAACATTTTTATTCTTCGGCCTGGAGTACGCCATACTGCTTTCATTCTTGGTGGGCATTTCCGTAATCATTCCCTATGTGGGTGCTGCTGTAGTCACCATCCCGATTGCATTTGTGTCATACTTCCAATGGGGGTTCGGTTCCCAGTTTGTGTATGTCCTGATTGCCTACAGTGCGATTCAGCTTTTGGACGGGAATATCCTGGTTCCCCTGCTGTTTTCCGAGATCGTAAACTTGCACCCTGTTGCAATTATTGCAGCAGTACTGGTGTTTGGTAGTATCTGGGGGCTATGGGGAGTGTTTTTTGCAATTCCACTTGCGACGCTGTTCCATGCAGTGATTCGTGCATTGACAGCTATCAATGATGATTCTCAGCAAAAACAGCAGTCACTGTCCGGTTAATGCACAATCATCACAATCGCGAGTCTCCAAACTATTTTCAGGGCAGGTATTTTCTTGTAATGGCATGATTCCATCAGTACTATCCAAAGCCTTCCTGATTCGAAACCTGTTTGGGGTATCCTGTGTTTAGAGGCAGCATGGTCGCAATTGCCACGCCTATGCATGAAGATGGCGCGATCGATTATGGAACTTTGGCCAATTTTGTCGAGTTTCACATTGAAAGTTGCAGTGATGCGTTGGTTCCTGCAGGAACTACAGGCGAGTCGGCGACGCTGGACCATGCCGAACACTGTGAGGTCATTCGGTTTGTTGTCGAGCAGGTCAGGGGACGTGTGCCTGTCATTGCAGGAAGCGGAACGAATTCCACTCAAGAAACAATCGAACTGACCCGGTGTGCCAAAGATGCGGGTGCCGATGCCTGCTTGCTCGTTGCACCCTACTACAATAAACCTACTCAGGAGGGGCTGGCCCTGCATTACAAGGCTGTTTCCAAAGCGGTCTCAATTCCCCAGATCCTGTATAATGTGCCTGGGCGCACAGTATGTGACCTGCTACCTGAAACAGTCATCCGTCTCTCCCGGGTTGATAACATCGTTGGAATAAAAGAGGCGACCGGTAATATCGAACGCTGCAAGGAGATTCTCGCGGAAAGCAAAGGAGAATTTTTATTGATCAGTGGTGACGATGGCACGGCCATGGAATTTCTGCTTGCAGGGGGCCATGGCGTAATCACCGTTACAGGGAACGTCGCACCGAAACTGTTTCATGCGCTCTGCAAGGCATGCTTGGAGGGAGACCGGTCCGAAGCCCTAAAGATCAATGCCAGGCTGGAAAGACTGAACAGGGATCTGTTTGTCGAATCGAATCCGATTCCTGTCAAGTGGTGCCTGGCTGAAATGGGCCTGTTTCCCGTGGGCATACGCTTGCCCATGACAGCCTTGTCGGGTACTCATCATGAAACACTGCGTGAGGCATTGCGAGCAGCTGGCAGCTTGTAAGGAATACTAGATATCTCCATGAATCATTACCCCTCACTTATACTGCATATCACGCTGATCGCCGTTCTGCATCTTGCGTTGAGCGGTTGCGGTGCCCTTAAACAGATGGGGCGTGACTATACGGACAGTACCTCCACCAACCCACTTGAAGCTCCACCCGACCTGGTCACCCCTGAATGGGAAAAAAGCCTGAAGATTCCAAAAACTGCAAGTGACCGGGTCAGTGCGCTGGAATCTCAGGAGCCGGCACTCGGGGCAGTGGTATTGCCAGAGTTCCTTGAAATTCGGGTGCGGCGCGAGGGTCCTACGCGCTGGCTGGAGGTGGATACCGACCCGGTTACATTGTGGCCATTGTTACGCAAATTCTGGCAGGATGAAGGCTTCAGGATTGCTGAAGATGAACCTTCACTGGGTTATCTTGAAACCCAATGGACCCAGGATCTGGGCCGTTTTCGGGATACACTGTCCCGGCAGGAGAGTTTTGATATTACCAGCGAGAAGTTTCGCATTCGCCTTGAGCGTCAACCCAATGCTGTGACCAACATATTCTTGACTCAACGTGGTCTGGAGGTCGCCGCCGTCAATGCAGAAGATCAGATCCTGTGGAAACCACAGCCACCCAACAGTGACCGGGAGGCAGAGATGATGATCAGGCTGATGAAATTTCTGGGTACTTCAAAAGAAGAGGCGGAGCTTAAGTTTGCAACTTCAGATTCACAGTTCCTGTATCTCGACATCAAGGACATCGAGGGAATTCCGGTATTGATGGTAGGGGATGTTTTCTCAAGGGTTTGGCGCAGAACCGGCGTGGCGCTGGATCGTTCAGGTCTGGTGGTGGAAGATCATAATCGGAACAAGGGGGTCTACATCGTTTCGCTGGATGCGGACCCGGTTCCCACACAGGCAGGCGTACAGGAAGCCGCCACGAAAGAGGCACATTACCAGATTCATCTGCTTGGACAAGGCAAGCAGACTCTGATCACCGCGCATGAAATGGATCGAGAAGAGGATGCGCTTCATCCTGAAACCGCAAGAAGGTTGTTGCGCAGAATCGTGTCAGCCTATCCAGGCAATTATCCCCGCGCATGAATTCATGATGCGGCGTTCTGGCTTCTGAACCGTTCCTTTGCATCTGTGACTTTCTGATCCTCAGCAATAAAGCACTGGATAGATTCCAGTATGGAGTCCGCATCCAGTTCCGCTTCACTCAACTGCTCTTCACGCGTAGCGTGGTTCAGGTACCGGTCTGGCAAGCCAAGATTTTTGATGCAGACAGGGATTCTGCCCGGTGCAAGAACTTCGTTGACCGCTGAGCCTGCACCTCCCATCACGACATTGTCTTCTATCGTAATGATAAAGTCATGGCCCCTGGCTACTTCAGTGACAAGGGTTTGGTCTATTGGCTTGACAAAGCGCATGTTGACTACAGTTGCATCCAGCTCCTCGCCTACTTTCAGGGCATCGTATACGGGGCTGCCGAATGCGAGGATAGCTACCCGTTGGCCGTGACGCATCACTTTTGCCTTGCCAACTTCGACGGCATTCATTTCGGGCTGGACAGGCACACCTGGCCCGCTGCCACGAGGGTAGCGCACGGCAGCAGGGCAGTCCTGCAGGTAGGCGGTGTATAACATACGACGTGTTTCGTTTTCATCGCAGGGTACCATGACCATCATGTTGGGTATGCATCGCAAATACGTCAGATCATAACTGCCGGCATGTGTTTGCCCGTCTGCTCCGACCATCCCGGCACGGTCAATCGCGAACATAACAGGGAGGTTCTGTACCGCCACGTCATGGATCAACTGGTCATAGCCGCGTTGCAGGAAAGTCGAATAAATCGCAACGATTGGCTTGATGTTCTCGCAGGCCATGCCTGCAGCGAGTGTGACCGAATGCTGTTCAGCAATGGCAACATCAAAATAGCGCTCGGGAAATTTTTTGGCATACTCGACCAGACCGGATCCTTCGCGCATGGCAGGAGTGATTGCAACAACCCGCTTGTCCTGTTCTGCAATGTCGCACAGCCAGTTTCCAAAAACCTTTGTGTAGGTCACTTTGGACGGGCCATCAGGTTTTACGACTCCGACATGTTTGTCAAAAACGGGTACCGCATGATAGCCTACCGGGTCCGATTCAGCTTTTTTGTATCCTTTGCCCTTGACCGTATAAATATGCAGCAGGCGGGGTCCCTTCAGTTGCTTCAGATTCTGCAGAATTTTCACCAGGCTGCCTACATCATGTCCGTTTGCAGGGCCAAAATAATGTATTCCCATTTCTTCGAATAATGTGCCTGGAGGAGCCAGCATCCCTTTGACATGTTCTTTGGTGCGCCTCATGAGCTCGTGGGCAGGAGGGATAGGTTGCAGCAGTTTTTCGCTGCCCAAGTTTATGGTCGAGGACACTTTCCCGGACAATATACGGGTCAGGTAATTGGTCATGGCACCGACATTGGGTGAGATCGACATCTCATTATCATTGAGTATGACCAGCAGATTTGCATCACTGCTGCCCAGGTGATTCAGTGCCTCATAGGCCAGCCCACCCGTGATGCCGCCATCTCCAATTACCGCGATTACCTTGCGATTTTTATCCAGCTGGGCACTGGCAATTGCCATGCCCAGTGCTGCGCTGATGGAGGTGCTTGAATGCCCAGTGCCAAAATGATCGTAATCGCTCTCGCTCCTTTTCGGAAATGGTGCGAGTCCACCTCGAGTCCGGATGGTCGTGATGCGGTCTTTTCGTCCGGTAAGAATTTTGTGCGGATAACACTGGTGTCCCACATCCCATACAATTCGGTCATGCGGGGTATCAAAGACATAATGCAGGGCGGTCGTGATTTCGATGGCGCCTAGACCTCCTGCAAAATGTCCGCCACAACTTGAAATGGCATCCAGCAGGTAGGTCCGAAGTTCGTTTGCAACCGCGGGAATCTGATTTGCATCCAGTGCCCGCAGGTCTGCAGGATAATCAATTCCGGATAATAATGGGTAGCGTGCGTCTGTCATAAGATGAACATTACTAGAGACGAAACATTTGATTCGAGTATACAGACATGACCATAGTAGAACAAATTATGAGGCTACTTGGAGAATTTGTTAAGAACCACTGACCCGCTTCGGTGCCACACAGTTTTTGCACCTTGATGCAGGGCTGTGTCGATGGATCAGACCCGCAAGGTTTGACCGCCAGTGAAAACCAGGTATTGCATGATCCGTGTAAATTGCCTACAAACTGCGCGTCACAATATAGTGACTTACAGTGTGCAGGCTTTCCCACTGGACACTCAGTTGGTCCATCTCATGGCAGGCCTGTCTCAATAACTCGGAGCTGGCATTTTCTGCTTCCTCCATGCCTACAATGCTAGGGTAGGTTGGTTTGTTTTGCGCAGCATCAGATCCCTGGGGTTTCCCCAAAATTTCTGTATTTCCCTGAATATCAAGTATGTCATCACGTATCTGGAAAATGAGGCCAAGACACTCTGCGAAGCGTGCAAGATGGTTATATGTTTCAGAATTGTTGGTATGGTCTGCGATGGCAGCCATTAGCACACTGGCCTTGATCAGAGCACCTGTCTTGAGGCGATGCATGTGCTCTATCTCTTCCTTGCTGAGCTTTTTGTCTACTGAGGCAAGGTCGATAGCCTGTCCGCCTACCATTCCCTGTGAGCCCGTACATTCTGCTAGGAGTTGAATCATTGCGATTCGCCGGTGCAGAGTGTTGGCAGAATCGTTGGCCAGTTCCGAAAAGGCCAGGGCTTGTACGGCATCGCCTACAAGGATTGCAGTGGCCTCATCAAATGCTTTGTGACAGGTAGGCCGACCGCGGCGCAGGTCGTCATCATCCATAGCCGGCAAATCATCATGAACAAGTGAGTAACTGTGAATAAGTTCCACGGCACAAGCTGGAGAATCCAGCCTTTCCAAGGGCACGCCTAGAGCTTCTCCCGTGGTATACACCAGTATCGGACGAATGCGTTTGCCATCACCCAGCACTGCATAGCGCATGGCCTGATGCAAGACATGGGGGGGATCGGATTCTTCAGGCAGGCATTTTTCAAGCTGCTGGTTTACGCGTCCTGCGTACTGATCAAGGATCTCGTCAATCTTTTTCAACCATTTCTCCGTGATCAAAGTTCTTTTCTACCCAGTCTCCATTTTCTTTGCTCAATACAGAAATCTTCTGTTCTGCACTTTGCAGGGCTTGTCGGCATTCACGTGTGAGCTTAACGCCCTGTTCAAAACATTTAAGTGATTCCTCTAGAGACAATCCACCTTTTTCCAGTCTGTTGACCAGTGCTTCAAGCTGTTCAAGTGACTTTTCAAAGTTCACGGATTTTGCTGTATTTTTCATGGTGGTTCGGAGTAGTCAGACCACGGCTCGTGTTACGCGCATATCATAGCATGGTGCGCCGTTGAACTTGGGCGTGTTCGAGTCTGCAGGCTAACATGAATTAAAATCAACTCTAAACCCTACTTGCGTCCAGACCTGCTTCAGGTCATGTTGAGCCGTAATCTCATTGTTGTGGGCATAACAAACAGCCGGAGCCAGCAGCAATGTCTCTGCAGGGTAGTAAAACAGGGGATGATTTCAAGGCTGTATTTGGCTGAAACCGGCTTTCCTGATTCGCGAGGGGCTTGGAAGAATACTGAGTATTCATGCTGATGATTGCCGCCAAACTATCAGGCAAGTCTGTCCAGTGGCACTTCAGGAATCATCAAGCGGGTTTTGTCTTGTCGAGGCAACGGCTAGGATGCGGGGCAGGGCAGCAATCTTTACGATCTGCTACGGCTACGATAGCGAACCGGAACGGACAGACAGCCTGGTTAAGGGATAAACCTAATGAAAGGGAGGTGTTTCAATCCAATATGAAACGCCTCCCCTATTTCTAAGATTAGGCAAGATCGAAACGGTCGAGATTCATTACTTTGTCCCATGCCTCTACGAAGTCTTGCACAAACTGCTGCCTGGAGTCTTCACATCCGTAGAATTCCGCAAGGGCTCGAAGCTGTGAGTCCGAACCGAAGATAAGGTCGACACGTGTACCGGTCCATTTTAGTTCACCCGTTGCACGATCACGCCCTTCGAACAGATCGCAGTCTTCCGAGGTTGGCACCCAAGTTGTGCTCATGTCGAGAAGATTCACAAAGAAGTCATTGGTAAGCGCCTCGGGCTGCTCAGTGAAGGCACCGTGTTGAGTCTGTCCAAAGTTTGCATTCAAGGCGCGCATGCCGCCGACGAGAACCGTCATCTCAGGTGCAGTAAGGGTCAGCAATTGCGCCTGATCAACCAGTAACTGCTCTGCAGTTACGGTGTGTTTGGCCTTGAGGTAATTACGGAACCCGTCTGCAGTCGGTTCGAGTACGGCAAATGACTCTTCATCGGTTTGCTCCTGGGCTGCGTCCGCACGGCCCGGCGTAAACGGGACCGTCACATCGTGCCCGGCGTTCTTCGCAGCTTGTTCAACGCCTGCGCAGCCAGCCAGAACAATTACATCAGCAAGCGAGACCGCTTTTCCGTCCGATACCGAGCTATTGAACTCTTGCTGGATGCCTTCAAGGGTCTGCAATACAATAGCAAGTTGATCCGGTTGGTTAACTTCCCAGTCTTTTTGAGGCGCTAGACGGATACGCGCCCCATTGGCACCACCCCGCATGTCGGAACCACGGAAGGTTGACGCTGATGCCCAGGCCGTAGAAACCAGTTGGGAAACTGATAATTCCGAAGCAAGTATCTTACCCTTAAGATCGGCAATATCTTGCGCATCAATCAATTTATGAGTAACTGCAGGAATCGGATCCTGCCAAATGAGCTCTTCCTCCGGAACCTCCGGTCCAAGATAGCGGGAGATGGGGCCCATATCGCGGTGTGTTAACTTGAACCACGCACGGGCAAACGCGTCTGCAAATTCCTCTGGGTTCTCGTGAAAACGCCGCGCAATTGGCTCATAGGCTGGATCCATTCTCATGGCCATGTCCGCCGTGGTCATTATCGGGGCATGACGCTTTGACGGGTCATGTGCATCTGGCACAGCATCCGCTGCAGCGCCATCTTTCGGTACCCACTGGTACGCATCAGCAGGGCTCTTTGTCACTTCCCAGTCAAAACCGAACAGATTATCGAAATAGCCCATGTCCCATTTGGTTGGATTGGTCGTCCATGCGCCTTCAAGCCCGCTGGTGATAGCATCTTGGGCTTTACCTGATCCGTGGCTGCTCGTCCAACCGAGGCCTTGCTCTGCAATATTGGCTCCTTCAGGTTCCGGGCCAACAAGGGCTGCATCGCCAGCACCATGGCATTTACCAAAAGTGTGTCCACCGGCAGTGAGTGCCACGGTTTCTTCATCGTTCATTGCCATGCGGGCAAAGGTCTCGCGAACGTCGACTCCGGAAGCAACCGGGTCGGGGTTACCATCTGGTCCTTCAGGATTCACATAGATCAAGCCCATTTGCACCGCAGCAAGTGGATTTTCAAGATCGCGCTCGCCAGAGTAACGCTTGTCACCAAGCCACTCGTCCTCAGTGCCCCAGTAGATATCGTCTTCTGATTGCCACACGTCTTCACGCCCGCCTCCAAATCCAAACGTCTTGAATCCCATCGTCTCCAAAGCACAGTTGCCAGCCAAAATCATGAGATCGGCCCAAGAGATCTTCTTGCCGTACCTTTGTTTGATCGGCCAAAGCAGTCTGCGCGCTTTGTCGAGGTTTCCATTGTCAGGCCAGCTGTTTACAGGTGCAAAGCGCTGGTTGCCGGTTCCGGCACCACCGCGTCCGTCACCGATACGATAGGTGCCAGCACCGTGCCACGCCATGCGAATAAAGAATGGGCCGTAGTGACCATAGTCTGCAGGCCACCAATCTTGTGATGTGGTCATCAGTTCATTGAGGTCCTGCTTTAAAGCGTAATAGTCGAGACTCTTGAATTCCTCGGCATAGTTGAAACCATTATTTGTCGGGTTAGATTGGGGAGAATGCTGGTGCAAGATATTGATATTCAACTGGCTTGGCCACCAATCTCGGTTCGTGATGCCACCGCCAGCTGAATTATTTTCTATCACGAGCTTCACAGGGCATTTACTCACTTCAGTCATGGAATTGTCTCCTTAAAATTTTCTCAGGTCTTTTAATTGCTAATTTGTACTGCATTTATACTGCACAGATATAAAATTTACTAATTTATTTTTCTTGACGGAATGATCGATTATGCTGATAAATAGGAAACTTGGAGGATTGTAAGAAATTATAATCACTTAACGTGGTTTTTGATACTAACCCGGATTCAGATTTTGAAGGCACAGATTAACAAAATGCCCCGATGATCCGAGCCTACCAGCTCAAGCGCGATGAATCTGACATATTGGAAGTTCGCCAACTAGGTGCTTCGATCGAGGGCAAGCCCCTGACATACGAGGAACCTGCCAGCCTCCGTAAGTCTTTGCCCGGGGACGATACCTGAATTGCCGAGTTGGACGGTAAGGTACCCGGCTTCGAGTATGCGGGCCAATACAAGACCGAAGATGGTACGTGGATGGAACAGATGGCGTCCGCATTTCACAACGAGGCTAAATTTCGATTTGGCGGGAGTTGATTCAGAGGCACCCGAGGTTCCTTGCTCGAGTCTGGTTTACAGTATGGCAGCCAATACGATATTCTAGATGGCATGTTATACTATAATATATGATATAATATATCATATCTATGTAAAATGAAGCAGAATCTACGGTACCTAGCAAGTGCCAAGGCAGTACCGGGTAGTGTTTCGTCGTTCGTGCTGGCCTGCATCTTTTCAGGGCGAGTCAATGGCTGACAGCACACCGCCTTTTCCGCATCGCCTGCATGACCATCAGGTCTGCATTGATGCCAGCATGGACCGTGCCGAGGCGGCCTGCCTTGATCGCAGTGAGCGTTTTACCGAGAACCGTCGTGCTGTGCTCAAACTGTTACTTACCGGTCATCGTCCGCTGGGCGCCTACGAAATCTTGGAGCGGTTCGACTGGAAGAAACGCAGGCCTGCACCTGCCCAGATTTACCGTGCACTCGCGTTCTTGGAATCAATCGGCCTTATTCACCGCATAGCAAGTCGCAACGCCTATCTGGCATGTAGCAGGCCTGGCAGCCATCTAGGGACCGTTTTCCTGGTGTGTGAACAATGCGAAATGGTGGCAGAACTCGAGGGTACGCAGATGCAAACAGCTATCAATACTCTGGCTGAACAGTCTGGCTTCGAGCCCCATACCCAAGTGATCGAAGTCACTGGACTTTGTCCGGAGTGTACTGGCACCCCTGCACCGGACAGGGCAGAGACTTGACTACAGACAGTGCGCTGGTCGAAGTCCGCGGTGTCTGCGTTCGTCGAAAAGGCCGCCAGCTTCTAGACCAAGTGGATATCAGGGTTAAGCGGGGTGAGGTGGTAACCCTGATCGGCCCGAACGGAGCAGGAAAAACCACGCTGGTCCGGGTGCTGCTTGGATTGATGTCACCCGATTCCGGCTCTGTCTATCGGCATGCATCGGTCAGCGTGGGCTATGTGCCCCAGCACGTGCAATTTGGTCCTGCCATGCCGATTTCCGTAGAACGTATGATGGCCCTGACCCGAAGACCTTCACGGACTGAAGTTGAGGCCGCGCTTGACGAAACGGGTTCTAGGTATTTGATCGATGCGAGCGCGGCCGATCTTTCCGGGGGCGAACTGCGCCGGGTGTTACTGGCACGGGCACTGCTGCGTAGTCCTGACCTGCTGGTGCTCGACGAACCTGTTCAGGGGGTGGATTACATCGGCGAAGCAGATTTGTATGCACTTATTGCGGACATTGTTGCACGGCGCGGCTGCGGTGTGCTGATGGTGAGCCACGATCTTCATATCGTAATGGCGGCAACCGACCGGGTGGTGTGCATCAACCATCACATCTGCTGTACCGGAGTGCCGCAGGAAATCGTAAAAGATAAAACATTCCAGCGCCTGTTCAGTACCCGTGCAGGAATTGTCACCGCAATTTACCGGCATACCCACGACCATGAACATGATCTTGTTGGAACGGTATCCGCATCTGATGGCGGTTCACATGCGCGTTCCGGGAGCCCGTGGGAACACAATGATGCTGGATGATTTTTTCATTCGTTCATTGCTTGTATCAGCCGGTGTGGGGTGTGTAGCGGGCCCGCTGGGCTGTTTTTTGCTGTGGCGCCGAATGGCTTATTTTGGAGACACCATGGCGCATTCTGCACTGCTTGGTATTGCGCTTGGAACCATACTCGGTATCAAGCTGATTGTCGGCGTGTTTGCCATTGCATTTGCGACAGCTCTGTTCCTGTTGTCCCTGCAAAAAATGGTCAAACTGTCGAATGATACTCTGCTGGTGCTGCTATCCCATTCCTCTCTGGCCCTCGGGCTGGTCATACTGGCAGTCTCTGGACCGGTCTACGGGCATGGATTGCTGAGCTATCTCTTTGGTGACGTGCTGGCTGTCACCTGGAGTGATCTTGTCATGGTGTGGACAGGTGGCATTGTCTGTCTGGTGGTGCTTGCATCGTTGTGGCGACCGCTGGTAGCGATTACCGTGCATGAAGACCTGGCGCGTGCAGAAGGGGCTCCGGTCGAGCGCTGCCAGGTCATTTACATGATTCTGATGGCCGGTGTTGTGGCCGCAGGCATGAAAGTGGTCGGGATATTGCTGATTGTGGCCCTCTTGGTAATTCCGGCCGCTGCCGCGCGGTCGCTGTCACGCACACCTGAGCAGATGGCAGTACTTGCAGCGGTAATCGGAGTGGTCGCATGCAGTGGCGGTCTATTCGGCTCGCTTGCGCTGGATACGCCTTCCGGTCCGTCAATAGTCGTTACAGCAACGTTCCTTTTCCTCGCGAGCCTTGCAGTCCAGCCCCTTGTCCGGGCATTGGGTTCACAGTAGGCGAGACCTTCTCAGGTACCGGTAAGACGGGCAGAGGAGCCCTTGATTCGGCTGGTCGAGGTGCGCAGGATCTGTCAGGATGCAGGCGGTCGCTTCGGCTGAGCATCGAATTCAATCTGTTCCGCACCATGGTATACAAGGAACGCTCGCCCCTTGGCACGTGCGATCATGATAATGCCCAAGTCCCTCGCCAGTTCTAAGCCCATGTGTGTCACACCTGACCTCGATAACAGTACCGGTATCCCCATATGTGCAGATTTCATGATCATCTCAGAGGTCAAGCGCCCGGTGGTGTAAAAAACCTTGTCCTGTCCCGTGACATGTTCCAGCCACATCCAGCCTGAAATGGCATCTGCGGCATTGTGACGGCCAACATCCTCGACAAATTTGAGTATTTCGGTGTCGTGGCAAAGTGCACAGCCATGTACCGCGCCGGCACGCTTGTAAATTTCATTGAACCGGGTGATTTCCGTGAGCAAATCGTAGATTCTCGACTGTTTCAAAGCTACCTGGGGAAGTCTTACATCATAGAGTTTGTCCAGGGTGCAGCTGAATACGGTCCCCTGCCCGCAACCTGACGTGACGGTGCGTTTGCTCAGCTTTTCTTCCCAGTCGGTAATGTCCCTGCCTTCTGTAGTCATGACTTCCACTGTTTCCCTGTCCCAGTCGACGTTGACGGATGCAATGTCTGAAATGTTTTCCAGCAGCCGCTGGTTGCGCAGATAGCCCAGCGCAAGCTCTTCAGGGTGAGTGCCCAGGGTCATTAGGGTCACCAGTTCCCGGTCGTTCACTTTCAGTGTAAGCGGTGATTCCCCTGCAACATGCACCTCCCTGTGCTCGTGAAACTGGTTAACAACCGTGACCGCATGCGTGGGGGCCAGTCCCTGACGTGACATCTGTGGGCGATACGGGATGTTCACTGTACTAGGCGACATACTCGATGGCCTGGCTGAGCCGGCTGATCGCAATGACTTCCAGACCGGGCAGGTTGGTCTTGGGCTGATTGGCTTCAGGTATGATTGCTCGTGTAAAACCGTGTTCCCGGGCTTCCTTGAGACGTGCCAGGCCGTTATATACCGGACGGACCTCACCCGTCAGCCCGATTTCACCGAACACGGCAAGCTCCCGGTTCAGTGCCCGGTTTTTAAAGCTGGAATAGGTTGCAAGTGAAATCGCGAGGTCAGCACCCGTTTCCTTTAAATGGACTCCGCCGACTATGTTCACGAAGACATCCTTGTCATAAATGGCCACTCCGCCATGTCTGTG
This sequence comes from Gammaproteobacteria bacterium, assembly GCA_026713925.1. Taxonomy (GTDB): domain Bacteria; phylum Pseudomonadota; class Gammaproteobacteria; order UBA4575; family UBA4575; genus WTFY01. The sequence goes on along the minus strand of JAPONM010000035.1, from coordinate 50,644 downwards.
CAAAATTGCAAGCAGCATGGCTAACCGGTTTTGTTCAATCCCGATGGCAACCCGCCTCGGATTTGCAGCAGGCCTGTCCTCTACCAGTGACTGCACTTCCAGCAGCAAGGGCCGTGTGGCCTCACAGCTTACGGCCACCACGCTTCCGCATGCAGTATCACTGCGCTGTGAAAGGAATATCGCTGAAGGGTTTTTGATTCCTTTTAGCCCCGTGCCATGCATCGCGAAAACACCCAGCTCATTTACAGTTCCGAAGCGGTTTTTTACTGCGCGCAGGATGCGGTAACGACCACCCTCATCGCCTTCGAAGTACAACACTGTATCCACTACATGCTCCAGTATCCGCGGTCCTGCAATGGATCCTTCTTTTGTGACATGCCCGACCAGAAAGACTGCAGTATCGGTCTGCTTGGCAAACTGGGTGATCCGGTTTGTACACACTCTCACCTGCGTAATCGAGCCTGCCGCCGATGGCGTCTGCTCGGATCCCAGGGCCTGTACCGAGTCGATAACCATGATCTCAGGCTGCTCGCGTAAAGCGCATGCCAGGATTTCTTCAAGGTGAGTGGAGGCAATGGCGCGCAGAGCTGAGTTCTTGTACCCGAGACGTTCGGCACGCATGGCCACCTGCTGCAAGGATTCTTCTCCGGTAACATAGAGGGTTCGGCGATGTCCAAGGGCACACATTACCTGCAGCAACAGGGTAGATTTGCCAATACCGGGATTTCCGCCAATCAGCACCACCGAACCGGCCACGATTCCGCCACCCAGCACCCGGTCAAATTCTCCAAGGGAGGTCTGGATGCGGCCCTGCTTTTCCAGAGTGACTTCATTGATGGCTTGTATTTCATTGACACTCTCGGCATGTGCCGATGAAACAGGCATACCCTGACTGAAGGCGGCCACCTGTTTTTCAATCGTGTTCCAGGCACCACAATCCGGGCACTGGCCCATCCATTTCGTGAACAGACCCGTACATTCCGTGCAAACAAAGCTTGTATCCTTAGCCATATGAATATTGTAGCCGACCTGCACTTACGCCTCTGCCCGGTCCGGGCAGGAGTCCGGATCTGGCATGGTACGGTCTGCTGATTGCAGTACCGGGAAAGTCTTCATTGGAGTTACCGGAAACCACCGCCTGCATGCTTGAGCCAGAACAGCCCAGGCATGGGGCCTAGACAGCTTCCTCACGCCTGGACAGGCGGGGACTGATTTTCGCGGTGCGCACTGCATTCTTATGTGTTTGCACGACCTCGATAGGGTAGCCGTCGATCAGCACGCTGGTACCGGGCTGTGGAATGGATTCCATCTGTTCCAGAATCAGGCCGTTGATTGTTTTCGGACCGTCGTCATGCAGTTTCAGGTTGAGTGCCTTGTTGATATCCCGTATGTGCGTGCCTCCATCCACGACGAAGGTGCCATCCTGCTGGGGATGTATTTCCACATCATAGGTCGCAGGGTCATTGGTGAACTCGCCGACAATTTCCTCCAGCAGATCTTCGAGTGTTACCAACCCCTGTATGTCCCCGAACTCATCCACAACCAGGCTGAAGCGGCGTTTTTTGTCCTGCAGTTCAAACAGCAGTTTTTTTAAGTTTGTACCCTCAGGGATGAAATACGGTTCACGCAGTGCCTGCTCAAGATCCTCGCGCTCGATTTCCTTGTGAATGATATTGATCAGCAGCTTTCGCAGATGCAGAAATCCGATGACGTTGTCAATGCTGCCCCGGCAGACAGGAATCCGTGTATAAGGGATATTTTTCAGCTGCTTGAGAGTTTCTTCCCAGTCGTTCTCCAGATCAAGGGCGACAATCTCGTGTTTTGGAATCATGATGTCATCGACCGTAACCTTTTCCAGGTCCAGGACCCCCAGCAACATCTGCTGATGCTCGCTTGATATGGCGGTGCTTTCGTCATTGACAACAGTGCGCAATTCTTCATGACTGAGCGAGGTAAGAGGATTGCCTTGGACATCAACCCCGAACAGCCGTAACAGGGAATTTGCAAACAGGTTGACCACCCAGACAAAAGGGTAGGCCACTGTAAGCAGGGGTACGTAAATTATGGCTGCCGGGAGCGCCAGTTTTTCCGCGTGCAGTGCAGCAAGTGTTTTCGGAGTCAGCTCGGCAAAAATCAGGATTACAAAGATCAGTATGAATGTGGCGACTGCGATCCCTATATCCCCATGGAGGCGATAACCGATGTAGGCAGACAACTGTGCAATCAGTATGTTGACCACGTTGTTGCCAAGCAGGATCAGTCCGATCAGGCGATCAGGTGTTTCCAGCAGCTTCTGTGCCTGAATTGCGCCGCGCCGCCCGGTATGGGCCATGTGACGCAGCCGATATCGATCCAGCGCCATCAGTGCAGTTTCCGAGCCTGAAAAAAATGCTGAGAGGATAAATAAAATAAACAACACCAAAAACAGTGTGCCTATCGAATAGTCGTCCAAGGTCTACGCGACCCTCCAGTAATAAACACCTCTACATTAACCGTTGTGCTGCATGAATTGTCAAGTCACAGGGATGGTAATTACCTTGTACAAGATCAATTCCTGTACATATTTGCTGCCCAAATACGCCAGGATCAGGAATCCGAATCCACCCAGTGTCCAGCGCATGGCAATGGAACCACGCCATCCGAACTGCCAGCGTCCCCATAACAGAAGTGCAAACACCAGCCACGCCAGGATCGACAATATGGTCTTGTGTGCCACATGCTGTTCGAACATATTTTCCAAAAACAGGAACCCGGTGATGAGTGCGGTACTCAGCAGTGCAAATCCTACCGCGATGGTCTGGAACAGGAACTTCTCCGAATCATGCAGGGGCGGCAGGACGTTTGTCATTCCGCCAAGCTGATGTCTGCGCAAGTGCCGGTCCTGGGTGAACAGCAGTATGGACTGCAAAGCGGAAATTGCCAGTACACTGAAAGCAAACAGTGAAACCACGATATGCAGCTGCAAGCCATGGAGGTTGAGCGAGGATGCCGCTACCTCCGGCCGGAGAATAGTCAGTACAATGCTGGCAACGGTGATGGGCAGTACCAGCAGGCCGAGGAATTCCGTTTTCCTGGTAGTGGACACGCCCAGCACCAGTACGGCAACCATGAAACAGACGATTGATACGGCATTGTAAAATGTCAGGTTGAGGCCATTTGCAGTAAAGGTCTGCGGATACAAATAGGCAGCATGCAGGAGGCAAGCAATACCCCAGGCGACAAGCATCACTGTGCGTCTGTCACCAGGTTTTGTTCCGTTGAGATGATGGGTACGCCACAGCGTCACGGCAAAGGCCACTGCATATAGCGCGATGGCAGTATATTTCAGGGTGCTTGACATGGCCTGGCGACGGGTCAGCTGAACAGGAAGGCTGTTGTCATGTTCGGTACCGGAATCATGTTGTAACGGTCATTACATGGACAAGTATACAAAGTGCGGAGGTACAGGTCAGATATTTATTTGATGCCGGTGCAAGTCTCCTCCCGGGTTTGGCGAATCATGTGCCGGCTACCAAAGAGGCGTATCCATATGTATGATTGAACTGTACTGTGGGCCAGCCTTTTGCCTGCAAGACCCCGGCTGACCGGGATGCAAGAACCTTCTTATGTTTGAGAATCTATCCAGTCGGCTTTCGGGGGCCGTAAAAAAACTGCGCGGGCAAGCGCGCCTTACCGAGGAAAATATTCAAGGCACACTGCGCGAAGTGCGCATGGCCCTGCTCGAGGCAGACGTGGCACTGCCCGTGGTGCGGGAATTTACTGACAATGTCAGACACAAGGCCCTTGGAAAGGAAGTGCTGCAAAGTCTCTCTCCGGGCCAGGCCCTCGTCAAGGTCGTGCACGACGAACTGGTGCATCTCATGGGGGATGCCAATGAATCGCTCACTCTGGCAGCACCCCCTCCGATTGTCATTCTGGTTGCAGGTCTGCAGGGGTCGGGCAAGACTACTAGCATAGCCAAGCTTTCACGCTGGCTGGGTGAGCAACAGAAAAAAAGCGTCGCGGTAGTCAGTTGTGATGTGTACCGGCCTGCGGCAATTGAGCAGTTGCGGACTCTTGCCAGTCAGGTCAATGCTGAATTTATTCCGAGTGAGTCCACGGAATCTCCTGTCAGCATCGCAGAGCATGCGGTGGATCATGCCAGGAAACAGTTCAAGGATGTCCTGCTGATTGATACTGCGGGCCGTTTGCATGTTGATAATGACATGATGCAGGAAATTATCGCGCTGCACACGGCCGTGCAGCCAGTCGAAACCCTGTTTGTGGTGGATAGTATGAGCGGTCAGGATGCAGCGGTTTCAGCGCAGGCCTTCAATGACGCCCTGCCTCTTACAGGCGTCATTCTCACCAAAACGGATGGTGATGCCCGCGGGGGGGCGGCATTGTCTGTGCGGAAGATCACGGGCAAGCCCATCAAGTTCCTTGGGACAGGTGAAAAAACCACGGCACTGGAACCGTTCCATCCGGACCGCATCGCCTCACGCATCCTGGGTATGGGCGATGTCGTAAGCCTGGTCGAAAAAGTCGAGCAGGAAGTCGACCGCGAGCAGGCCCGGAAGCTTGCCAGGAAAGTCAAAAAGGGCAAGGGTTTTGACTTGGTCGACCTGAAAGACCAGCTCGAGCAGATGATGAACATGGGGGGGCTAGCAGGTCTGGTGGACAAGATTCCGGGTACTGCCGGCTTGCAGAAAAATCCCGCCGCCATGGCAGATGACAGGATGCTGCCGCGCATGGTTGCCATCATTTGCTCGATGACTCCGCATGAAAGGCGTTTCCCGGATGTGATCAAAAGTACCCGCAAGCGAAGGATTGCGGCCGGTTCTGGTACCCAGGTGCAGGATGTGAACCGCTTACTGAAACAGCATCTGCAAATGAAAAAGATGATGAGAAAAGCGTCCAAAAAAGGTGGCTTGCAAAGGATGATGCAGTCCATGCAGGGGAGAGTCCCGCCCCCGCACTAGGCAGGGGCGATGTGGGCTGTATAGGGGGAACCTAGCCCGGTTCGGACATGATATCCTCCCAGGGAATTCCTAATTCAAAGGGTATGTCTTTCTTTTCACATGCAATTGCGTACAATGTGCGGTTTCGTGCACAATCCTGATACAGACTGAGCTATATCTTATGGTAACAATTCGATTGTCCCGAGGCGGGGCAAAAAAGCGCCCTTTTTACACCATTGTAGTGACAGATTCCCGCAAGCGCAGGGACAGCGGCTACATTGAACGTATTGGCTATTTCAATCCTATTGCCAAAGAGCAGGAGATCGGCTTCTTCATCGAGGCGGAGCGGTATGAGCACTGGCTGGGACATGGTGCACAGCCGTCCGAGCGGGTCGCGAGTCTGGTGAAGCAGCATCTGACACAGGCGGCATAGCGCGGTCCTGCGCAATCCATCCAGAAATTTGGATCAGGCTCCAGGTATTCAGCTGGGACATGTCCTGGGAGCCTTTGGGATAAAAGGCTGGCTGAAAATCTATTCCTACAGTCGCCCGAAGGCACAGATACTTGAATACGAGTTGTGGCAGTTGCGCCTCGAGCAGGGTGAAAAGGTTTACCGTCTGAATGAGGGCAAGCAGCATGGCAACGGGATCGTGGTGCGTCTGAGCGGCGTGGATACACGCACCGCAGCAGAAGCGCTCAGGGATGCGCAGATATGGGTGCCTGCGGCAGACTTGCCGCCACTGCCTGCAGGGGAGTACTACTGGCATCAGCTGATCGGACTCGACGTGGTTACGGTTGCCGGGCAGAAGCTGGGGAAGATTGAGCGTCTCATGGAAACTGGTGCGCATGATGTGCTCGTCATCACAGGCGAGGGTGGCGGGGGCGAGATCCTGATTCCATATGTCCAGGGCCAGGTAGTGAAAGAAGTGGAACCTGATCGCAAACTGGTGACGGTGGACTGGCAGGCAGAATTCAGCTAGAGCATGCGGTAATGCGGATTCATATTATCACCCTGTTTCCCGATATGGTGTCGAACCTGGCCAAGTTTGGCGTGGTTGGCCGGGCCATAGAAAGCAATCTGGTGGACATGCATGTATTGAACCCGAGTCATTTTTCAACGGACCCGCAGGGTCGAATCGATGACCGCCCTTACGGGGGTGGCCCCGGAATGGTGATGAAGTTCGAGCCGCTGCAAAAGGCAATTCACCAGGCCGTCCGGAATGAGAAAAGCAGTCACGTCGTATGCCTGTCTGCCCAGGGAAAACTTTTCGAGCAGGAAGATGTGGCCCGGTTGGGCGCATGCCCCAATCTGGTACTTGTGGCGGGACGCTATGAAGGGATTGACGAAAGGCTGATTGAAGCAGAGACTGACGAAGAGCTTTCAGTCGGCAATTTTGTCGTCAGCGGGGGAGAGTTGCCGGCCATGTTGCTGCTGGATGCCCTGATCAGGCATATACCCGGGGCATTGGGCCACGAAGAATCGGCCCGGCAGGATTCCTTTGTTGACGGACTGCTCGATTGCCCGCATTATACGCGCCCGGGTAGCATTGAGGGCCGCGAGGTTCCCGAGGTGCTGCTCGGAGGGAATCACCAGGCAATCGAGCGCTGGCGAAAGAAGCAGGCATTGGGCCGCACCTATCTTCGCAGACCGGACTTGTTTGTTCGGCTGGAGCTCGACGAGGAGCAGCAGGCCTTGCTTGAGGAATATCTGCAGGAGTCAGGAGTCAGATAAAACAGGGTGGGTAGGCAGTCATGAGCAATATTATTGAAGAGTTAAACCGGCAACAGCTTAAACAGGACCTTCCGGATTTCAGTCCCGGCGATACCGTGGTGGTGCAGGTCAAGGTGAGAGAAGGCAGTCGGGAACGGTTGCAGGCTTTTGAAGGGGTCGTGATTGCCAAGCGCAATCGTGGGTTGAACTCGGCATTCACCGTGCGAAAACTTTCCCATGGAGAAGGCGTTGAGCGTACTTTCCAGACACACAGCCCGATGATTGCAGATATCAAGGTGAAACGCAGGGGCAAGGTGAGGCGCGCGAAGCTGTATTACCTGCGCGGCAGAACTGGCAAGGCAGCCCGAATCAAGGAAAAAATCTAGTCATCCGGGTATCCTGCTGCTGGTACAGCGCTCGTGCCTGCGAGTGCGACAGTGGAGGCGTATGCCAGGAGCCATGGATTGCCCACTCCTGCACCCCCTTGCCTGTATAATTCCGGTGTCAGGACATGAGGCGGCACTTTCCTGAGTGGCCGGAGTATAATTCAGCAGAGACGGCCCAGACTGCTCATCCATATGAAAACAGTAATTACACAGACTCCGATAGGAAACCTGGCTGCTGAGTATCAAGGGGAATTTGTCACTGCAATGTATGCCACGCCTGCGCCTGTGGCGGCAGCAGAAGAACCTTTTGCCAGGGAAATCGAGACACAGTTACAGGCCTGGTTTGCCGGCAGGTTGCTGCAGTTCGAGCTTCCTTTTCTGTTTCTGGATGCGACGGATTTTCAGCTGCGTGTCTGGGACCAGATTACCAGGATCCGGTTTGGCGCGACCCAGACATACGGGGAAATTGCCTACAGAATCAGGACCGGGCCGCGAGCCGTGGGCAATGCATGCCGGCGAAACCGTCTGCTGCTGATTGTCCCATGTCACCGAGTGGTGGCTGTTGCGGGACTGGGGGGGTTCATGGGCGATGCGGACGGAAGCCTGGTGCGACGCAAGCAATGGCTGCTTGAGCACGAACGGAAGTACCGGCAAGGTGCAAATCGCACACACTAGTTGACACGGCTGTGTGAGCCATGAACATTCATTACCTGAAACATGTTCCGTTTGAGGGCTTGGGGAGCATGGAGAATATTCTCGTCTGCAGTGGCCACAGGCTTTCAAATACGTGCCTGTACGAGAACCAGCCATTGCCGCCTGCAAGTGGCATCGATGCACTGATCGTTATGGGCGGCCCGATGAGTGTGAATGAGGAAGCCCGGTATCCGTGGCTGGTGCCGGAAAAGGAATTTCTTGAATCCGTGCTGCAGCAGGAAATCCCTGTTCTTGGGGTGTGCCTGGGTGCCCAGTTGCTTGCAGAGGTACTGGGCGCTTCAGTCACGAAAAATCCTCATCAGGAAATTGGCTGGTTTCCGGTACGGATCATGCCGGGGTTTCAGGATGAGCGCATCCAGAACCTGCCGGAAAGCTTTGATGCGCTGCACTGGCACGGGGATACATTCTCGATCCCGTCAGGCGCCAGCAATTTCGTCGTCAGCGAGGGCTGTACCAATCAGGCATTTGTGTATGGTGAAAATGTGCTGGGCCTGCAGTTTCATCTCGAAATGCTTCCCAGCCACGTGCAGGCCATCTACCGGGAATGCGGCAAGCCCGGGCTGACCGGACCGTATATTCAGGGTGTGGATGAAATGCTGGCACCGGTTGACAAGTTCCGCCATGCTCACAAAATACTCGAGGAGTTCCTCAGGGCCTTTATTTTTCAGAAATTGACCATGTAAACTAGGTGGCGCACCACTCGGAGGTAAATATGGAAGACAACAGCAGGAAAGACATAAGGGCGCTGCTCAAGACATTCGGGGTTCAGGCGGACGAGGCTATTGTGAGGCATCTGGCCAGAAATCCCGGGACTTGTGCACTCAGACTGAACCTGCGGCTACAGGACCGGACCGACTACGGCGACTCGCCACCGGGAGAACCCTTGTCGCTGGAAGTGGAAGGCGAGATTAACCGATAAATACTTGGCTAGTAATTACTGCGGATAAGGTAATGAGCACGAAAACCGGAAAAGAAACCTTGCAATTCGAAACGGAAGTTACACAGCTTCTGCATTTGATGATTCATTCTCTTTACTCAAACAAGGAGATATTCCTGCGTGAGCTGATTTCCAATGCATCTGATGCATGCGACAGGCTGCGTTTCGAAGCCATTTCGGATAGCACCCTGCTGGGGGGCAAGAACGCCGAACTCAAAATTCAGGTCGAGTATGACAAGGATGAGCATACCATTACGGTCCGTGACAACGGTATCGGGATGGACCGCGAGGAGGTAGTTCAGAATATCGGCACCATCGCCCGCTCCGGTACACGGGAGTTTCTGGGCCAGCTCACTGGCGATCAGAGCAAGGACTCACACCTGGTCGGTCAATTCGGAGTAGGGTTTTATTCTTCATTCATTGTGGCTGAAAAAGTGACCCTGACCACGCTCAAGGTTGGACTGGAACTTGACCAGGCCGTACGTTGGGAATCCGAAGGTACCGGATCATACACACTTGAAGACGTTAAAAAGGCCCGGCGCGGGACTGAAATCGTGTTGCATCTGAAAAAGGATGAAGACGAATTGCTCAGCAGCTTGCGGCTGCGTTCCATCATTACCAAGTATTCTGACCACGTGCCGCTGCCGATTGAAATGCGCGAAGAAAACGACAAGGGCGAACCGACGGGAAGCTGGGAAACAGTCAACAAGGCCTCGGCACTCTGGGCCCGGCCCAAGAGTGACATCAGTGATGAGGAATACACGGAATTCTACAAGCACGTGAGTCATGATTTTGCAGAACCTCTGGCCTGGGTCCATAATCGCGTTGAAGGCAAGACAGAATACATTTCGCTTCTATATATCCCGAAACAGGCCCCCTTTGACCTGTTTGAACCCAATCCGACACACGGCGTGAAACTTTATGTGCAGCGAGTGTTCATCATGGATGATGCTGAAAAACTGCTGCCGCGGTATTTGCGTTTTGTGCGCGGTGTGATTGATTCAAATGATTTACCGCTTAATATTTCACGGGAGATCTTGCAGAGTAACAAGGTTATCGACAGCATTCGTTCTGGCTCGGTGAAAAAAATCCTGGGGCTGCTGGAGAGTCTGGCCAAGAACGAAACTGAAAAATACCAGGAGTTCTGGCCGGTATTCGGCAAGGTGCTGAAGGAGGGTCCGGGGGAAGATTTTGCAAACCGGGAAAAAATTGCCGGGCTGCTGAGATTTGCCTCCACACATCGCAGCGATGAGACCCAGGGTGTGTCACTGGAAGATTACATCACCCGTATGAAGCCCGGGCAGGACAAGATCTACTACATCACTGCAGACAGTCATGCCACTGCAAACAACAGCCCCCACCTGGAAATTTTCCGTGACAAGGAAATCGAAGTCCTGCTGCTGGTAGACCGTGTCGATGAGTGGCTCATGAGCCATTTGACCGAATATCGTGAAAAGCCTTTTGCCTCAATTGCCAAGGGTGAACTGGATCTTGGTGAGATCAGTGATGCGCAAGACAAGAAAGAACTGGAAGAGAAGGAAAAAGAAGCTCAAGAGCTGGTCCGGCGTATTGAAGAAGTGCTGCAGGACAAGGTGGAAGCGGTACGGGTCTCGCACCGCCTCACCACTTCTCCCGCATGCATCGTCCTGAATGAACACGATATGGCGTTGTACATGCAGCATCTGATGAAACAGGCGGGGCACGAGTTGCCTGCCAGCAAGCCGGTGCTGGAAATCAACCCTGAACATGCCTTGGTCAGGCGCATGGAAGGGGAGCAGGTTGAGGACCGGTTTGAAGACTGGGCCAAAATCCTGTTTGACCAGGCCATTCTTGCCGAAGGCGGGCAGCTTCAGGACCCGGCCGGTTTTGTAAGCAGGCTGAACCAGCTGATCAGCGGCATTGTAGATTGAGCCAGGTTCTTCTGCCGGGTGCAGACTGTACCCGGCAGGTCAATACCAGAATCCTACAGAGTGCTTCCCAGGTATCCGTCCTGTGCCTTGATCTTGTTCGTATAGTGCAATTCAAAGTCGTCAATGATTGATTTTCGTACGGCTTCCTGATTGAGCAGGCTTTCCTTCCACTTGTTCAGTTTGGCAAACTGGTCCCAGTTCAGTAGGTTTATTCTCTGGCTCATGAAATCCAGGCGAATCAGCAACGGTGCATAGGCCGCATCAACCAGGGCCAGGTCATCGCCATTAAAGAAGGTGGAATGGTCCAGGACTTTTTCCACGCGCTGCAGCCGCTCGATACATTCCTCCATATGCCTGCGCATGTCCTGCTCGGTTTTGCAGTCTGCGATCATGTACAGGTCCCCCAGACATGTGCTTCCATATTCAATCCATGCACGGTTTTTAGCGAGTGTGAGCGGATCCACTGGTTTCAGTGTGCCGGGAGTTACGTCGTCGATGAATTCGTTGATAACAGCCGACTCAAACAGGATTTCAGCATCATCCACCTTGAGAACCGGCACTCTCCCCAGTGGCGAAATTTCCAGAAACCAGTCAGGTGGATCGTTTAGATCGATAAAGGTAATCTTGTAATCACAGTGTTTGTGATTCAGCGTGATGACGCTGCGCTGCACAAACGGGCACACATTAAAGCTGACAAGTTCCAAGTCCATGATGATCCGGTGTGAAGTTGAGAAAATGGGCCATTATACGAACTGTGGGCAAAAAGGAAATGAATACCCAGCAGAAAATCCGTGTCGATAAATGGCTGTGGGTGGCCCGGTTTTTCAAGAGCCGCACTTTGGCCGCAGGGGCTGTGAACGGTGGCAAGGTACATGTCAATGGCCAGCGCGTGAAATCTTCTCGATCTGTGCAAACAGGGGACAGCCTCGAGATTACACGGGGTCGGCACCGGGTAGCTGTCAAGGTTCTTGGGCTGGGCGAGAAAAGAGGTCCGGCTCAACAGGCGCAGAAGCTGTATGAGGAAACTGAAGAAAGTGTTGCACGGCGGGAGCTGAACATTCAGCAGAGAAGACTCTTGAATGCAGGCATGCCGCATTCAAGAGGCAGGCCGGACAAGCGCCAGCGCCGTCAACTTCGCAAGGCAAGCGGGAAATCCTGAGCGGTACTCTGCGATGTGCTGCTTGACCGGCAATCCCTGCCCGGCTACCGGCCCGCACGTTCCAGACTGGGTTACCGTCTGTTCAGGAGGCGCTTTCCAGTACGCTTCTACAAATGTCCTGTCATTCAGTCTGAACGTAACGGCCGTGCTGAGCGCTTTTTTTTGCTTTCGGGTCAGACTGGATGGACATTACAAAGTGCTCTCATGTTGTCTGTGTCCGTATCCAGATTGGCAATAGTTTGCCTGTCCCGGTTGTTTTTGAATGTAACATGGTTATGATTCAATGGCATACTGCAAAACAGGACACCTTTTGCATAGTTGTAGCTTGCTGACATGAAACGTTCTACGCCTGATTCGCTTAAGTCAAATCCGCACTCCGGAGCGCGGGTAAATATCGACACATCCCGCATCGACCGGAATGCGTTGCGTGTCATTTCAGGACTGCATGCTGCGGGATTTCAGGCATATCTGGTCGGTGGCGGGGTTCGCGATCTGCTTCTGGGACTCTCTCCCAAGGACTTTGATATTGCGACTGATGCCCACCCAAAGGATGTTCGCAGGCTGTTTGACAACAGTCGTGTAATCGGGCGGCGCTTTCGGATCGTGCATGTATACGGTTCGAAGGGATATGTGGAAGTTGCGACATTTCGTGCTGCGGGACGCGCCCATGTGAACCAGAAAGGCCGTATTCTTACCGACAACATCTACGGGAGCATCGATGAAGACGCCTTTCGCAGGGATTTCACGGCCAATGCACTGTACTACGACCCCGACGAGGGCAGGCTGCTGGACCTGGTCGGCGGCAGGCAGGATCTTGATGCAAGGCTGTTACGCGTGATCGGCGATCCAGATTTACGGTTTCGAGAGGACCCGGTGCGTATGCTTCGTGCCATCCGTCTGGCTGTCAAGCTGGATTTCAAGGTCGAGAAGCGGGCTGAGGAGACGATTTGCCGTTTGGGCCATCTGCTGTCGGAAGTGCCTTCGGCACGCCTGTTCGACGAAATACTCAAATTGTTTCACGCAGGGTTTGCGGTAAGGACCTTCAGTGCCCTGCGGGAATACGGGCTGTTTCAATACCTGTTTCCGATGACGGAGAAGGCGCTTGAGGACACCACCCTGCAGACGTTCACCAGCCTGGTGTATGGTGCCCTGCAAAACACGGATGAGCGGGTTCGCGCCGGCAAGCCTGTGACCCCTTCGTTTTTGTATGCAGTATTCCTCTGGGGACCCATGCGGATACTGACCCGGCAGCTGGAACTGGATGGCCTGTCTCCGAAGATTGCACATGACGCTGCAATGCAAGATACCATCATCTCGCAGTTGAGATACACCTCGATCCCGAAGCGGATGAGCCATCCGATGCGTGACATGTGGGATCTCCAGTACAGGTTCTATCGCAAGCGTGGCAAGCAGGTGTTTCGCCTGTACCAGCACGCCCGTTTTCGCGCAGCCTATGATTTTCTGTGCCTGCGTGCACAAGCGGGTGAACCGGTTGACAGGCTGTGCGAATGGTGGACGGTCTTTCAGGATGCTGACGAGGCTACGCAAAGAAAGATGGTGCGTGCACCAGGCAGAGGGGCAGGCAAAACACCGTTCAAATCTGGAAACAGGACCTACCACTAGGCGTGCAGGGTACTCGCATCACCTAACAAGGGGTTTGCCATGCAGGCATATATCGGTCTGGGCAGTAACCAGCAGGATCCCGAAAAGCAGGTATCTCGTGCCTTGCTCGCGTTGCATGAGATGCAGGACATGGATCTGCTGAAAAGCTCAAGTCTGTATGAAAGCCGGCCAATGGGTCCCCCTGACCAGCCCAATTTTGTGAATGCGGTTGCCAAGATCTCTACGGAACTTTACCCTGTGGAGTTGCTGGCTGCTTTGCAATTTGTCGAACAGCAGCACCGGCGTGTCCGCAGCATGCAACGCTGGGGGCCGAGAACCCTGGACCTGGACATCCTACTTTACGGAGACCTGGAAATGAGTACGGAGGAGCTTCGGATACCCCATCCAGGCATCAGCAAGCGGGAATTTGTATTAATCCCTTTACAGGAGATAGAGGGGAACCTCATTATTCCGGGTCAGGGCAGTTTGCATGAATTGATTGAAAGGCTCCCTCAATACCAGTTGACAAAGATAGCGACTCCGGATGTTGGACCATAACCTTAAATATGTCGTCGTGGAAGGTTCGATCGGTGTGGGCAAAACCAGTCTCGCGCAACGACTTGGCGATGAGTTTGGTTCGTACCTGCTGCTGGAAAAGGAGGAAGACAATCCGTTTCTTGAACAATTTTACCAGAACCCTAGAGAGGTGGCCTTGGCTACACAGCTGTATTTTTTGCTGCGGCGTGCCAAACAGCTTCAGGAATACAGGCAGGCCGATATTTTCTCTCCGGTACAGGTATCTGATTTTCTGATTGAGAAAGACCGGCTGTTTGCACAGGTCAACCTGAACGCCAGCGAGTATGAGTTGTATGAACAGGTGTATTCCTATCTCACCATTGATGCGCCCAAGCCGGACCTGGTTGTGTATCTCCAGGCCCCTGTGGAAGTGCTGCTGCAGCGCATACGGAAACGCAAGCGGAGCTACGAGCGGCTGATTGAATCAGCCTATCTGGAACAACTGAACGCAGCCTATGCAAAATTCTTCTATCACTATACCGATGCACCGTGCCTGATCGTGAATGCGAGCGAAATAGATTTTATCAATAACGATCAGGATTACGAACAGCTGCTGCAGAAAATCTTGAGTACCAAGGCAGGCAAACGCTATTTTAATCCTCTCCCGTTTGCGAGTTGATTTGAGTAACAGGCCAACAATCAGGGACAGGCGCATGGAAAATGTCACGCTGAAGCTGTTGCAGGCAATGAAAGCCAGGGGCGAGAAAATTGCCTGCCTGACAGCATATGATGCAAGCTTTGCCGCCTTGCTGGACCAGGCGGGGATAGACGTGATTCTCGTGGGGGATTCACTGGGGATGGTCGTGCAAGGGCATACCAGTACCGTGTCTGTAACCATGGACGACATGATCTATCACAGCCAGTGTGTGAGTTCGGCCGTCGAGCATAGCCTTGTGATATCCGATATGCCCTTCATGACATATACCAATGTGGAGCAGGCACTGGCCAATGCCACGGACCTGATTCAGATAGGGGGTGCACAAATGGTCAAGCTGGAAGCCTCGGCCCGTCAAGTGAGCATCGTGCACGAACTCAGCGAATGCGGGGTCCCCGTTTGTGCTCATCTTGGCTTGCGTCCCCAGTACGTGCACAAGCTTGGAGGATATTTCATGCAGGGTGCCAGCGAAGAAAGTGCCGAAGAATTGTTCAGCAACGCGATGAGCCTGCAGGCTGCGGGGGCTGACATGCTGCTGCTGGAGTGCATACCCGGCTCACTAGCCAGAAAGATTACCCATCATTGTGCTATCCCTGTGATTGGAATCGGTGCAGGGCCGGAGTGTGACGGGCAGATCCTGGTGCTGCATGATGTTCTTGGGGTGACCCGGGGTATCACGCCCAAGTTCGCAAAGAATTTTCTCGCAGTTGCGAAGGATATTCCGGCCGCGGTGGCAGCATATGTGGATGCTGTGAAAAGTTCCAGCTTTCCTGCAGACGCCTGATTGCCGTTCCTTACCCCATGCAAACGGTTACTACGGTTGCTGTGCTGCGCAGGCAGATTTCCTTATGGAAAAGCCAGGGCGAACGCATCGTACTGGTTCCCACCATGGGAAACCTGCATGCCGGACATCTTGCCCTGGTCGAGCATGCACGAACCTGTGGCAGCAAGGTGGTGTGCAGCATTTTCGTCAATACTCTGCAGTTCGACCGTGAAGAAGACCTGGCGGCTTACCCGAGGACGCCACGCGAGGACCTGAGCGCCCTTCAGCATGCCCGTGCGGACCTGGTGTTCATGCCGGAACACGAAGAGGTATATTCCGAGCGGCATCACGTTCACACGAACCTCCCTGAACATCCCCTGCATCAGCAGTTGTGCGGCCAATTCAGGCCGGGATTCTTTGATGGCATTGTTGCAGTGGTGGCCCGGCTGTTCCATATGACGGACCCCGATGTGGCAGTGTTTGGTGAAAAAGACTATCAGCAGCTGGTCATTATTAAGCAGCTGGTCCGGAATCTGGGCCTGGAGATACGAATTGAGCAGGTCCCTACCCAACGTGAAGACGATGGTCTTGCATTCAGTTCACGCAATGCATATCTGGACGATTCGCAGCGTGCGCTGGCACCCCGGCTGT
Source organism: Gammaproteobacteria bacterium (assembly GCA_026713925.1). Classification (GTDB taxonomy): domain Bacteria; phylum Pseudomonadota; class Gammaproteobacteria; order UBA4575; family UBA4575; genus WTFY01. The sequence continues at coordinate 34,640 of JAPONM010000035.1, read as the reverse complement.
ATGCAGAGCTTGTGAACATGGGGCAGCAGGTCGAAGCAGGTGAGCGCAGCTATGCACGCCTGGAGCGCCAGGCAGCAGACCGCCTGAAACAGGCCGGGTTTCACCCGGAATATGTGTCGATACGCGATGCCGATACTCTGGAAGAAGCCCGTCGAGGCACTGATTTCATAGCGATTCTGGCTGCTGCTTGGCTGGGCAAGGCGCGCCTGATTGACAATGTGCTGGTACGAATCTCGTAAACAGGTATACTCTCAAGAAACAGTACTTGTGTTTTTGACCGGGAGAATAATATGTGGGTTGTAGTTGTAGCCTTGACGGCACTGGTGTTTGTGATCGCAGTGGCGGCGCAGCTGGACTTGTTCAACATGCGGGTGACACAGCTGATCCAGTACAGGCGCATGACCAAAAGCGATTCCTAGCGAGTCGACCTGGCAGAGACGGGGCAGTCCGGCGCCCCACATTCACGTGCACAATCCTGTGGCAATACCTGTGCGCAAGCCACTGTCACAACTGGCCTCCTACCAGGCGCTTCGCGCACATGCGAAGGAAATCAAAAACCGCACCCTGCGCGAATGGTTTGCCCAGGACCCTGGCCGGTTCACTGCATTTTCGGTGGAGCACCCGGAGTTCCTGTTTGATTTTTCCAGAAACCGTATTTCCGGCAAAACGCTGGATATCCTGTTTTCCCTGTTTGTCGAGTGCGAGGTAGAGACCTGGCGCGACAAACTGTTTGCCGGGGACCGCATCAACCTGACCGAGGACCGGGCTGTACGGCATACTGTACTTCGTGAACTGGATGATGTCTCTTCCGGCCCGGCCCGGTCCCGGGACAAGGTGTTACGCAGGATGGAGGATTTTGCCTGGCAGGTGCGTGAGGAGGGGTTTACCGACATAGTCAATCTGGGTGCCGGCGGGTCACGTCTGGGCCCGATGCTGGTATGTGATGTATTCAGCGATTTGGCCTGCCAGGGTCTGGAAGTTCATTTCGTCAGCAACGCGGATGCGGCGGAAATCAACCGTGTACTGCAAAATCTGGTGCCTGCCACAACACTTTTCATTATCACTTCCAAGAGTTTTACAACGCCGGAAACCCTAGCCAATGCCGAGAATGCAAGAAACTGGCTATCAGGAGACGACCAGGTAAATAAACGCATTGACCGGCATTTTTCCGCAGTGACTGCCCGCACTGAAATGGCGGTGTCATGGGGAGTTCCGCCACAACAGGTCTTCCCTATGTGGGATTCGGTCGGCGGGCGATTTTCTGTCTGGTCGGCAGCAGGGTTGAGTGTCGTACTTTATCTGGGTATGCCTGTGTTCAAGGAGTTGCTGCGAGGTGCGAACGAGATGGATGAACATTTCAAAACCGCCCCTGCCAAGGAAAATATCCCCGTTCTGCTTGCCCTGCTGGGGATCTGGAACCAGCATTTTCTGGGTGCATCCGTACAGGCAGTGCTGCCCTATGACACGCGGTTGCATCACTTGCCGGCCTACCTCCAGCAGCTTGAGATGGAGAGTAATGGCAAGTGCGTAGACCGGTCCGGAAGGGTCCTGGATGTACCGGGCTGTACGGTCGTGTTCGGAGACGTCGGGACGAGCGCCCAGCATGGTTTTTTCCAGTTTCTGCACCAGGGCCGGGAACCGGTCAGCAGTGATTTTATCGGCGTGGTCAGGCCGGCACATGCGAACCGGCGACAGCACGATATGCTGATGGCTAACATGATTGGCCAGGCTGAGGCCCTGATGCTGGGGCGAATGCCCGAAGAAGTGCAGGCTGAGGACAATGGCCAGCATGCCATGCACAGGGTGTTTCCCGGCAATCGCACCAGCAATATGATCTTGTTCAGGGAACTCACGCCACGCACCCTGGGCCTGTTGCTGGCCCTGTATGAGCACAAGGTGTTCGTACAGGGCATTGTGCTGGATATAAACTCCTTTGACCAGCCGGGTGTGGAGTTTGGGAAGAGGCTGGCACACCATCTGCTGGACGGGTTGCATGACGGGGAGGCGGTCCCCGGTCAGGATTGTGCGACCCGTGCAGCGCTTGACTACTACAGGAAGCACTTCTGAGCCGCGACCTGGCGCCCGCCACGAGATCAGCGTCTACAGGGCACCGTGTTGCTGCAAGGCCCAGGCGACGTGTTCGCGCACCAGTTCACTGGAATGATGCAGTCTGTCTTTCAGTGCCTGGATGACGTCAGGCGTGGATTCTGCATTGCCGAGCGCTACTGCAATATTCCTGAGCCAGCATGCGTAACCGATTCGGCGGATTGCCGAGCCTTCGGTGTTGGCCAGGAAATCCTCTTCGCTCCACCTGAATAGTTCGATCAAGTGTGCAGCATCAAGTCTGTGGCGCACGGCAAAGTCGGAAAGCGGACTTTTCTGTCCGAACCGGTTCCATGGGCAGTACAGCTGACAGTCATCGCAGCCGAAAATCCGGTTGCCCATTGCTTTGCGGAATTCGACAGGAATCGCCTCTTTCAGTTCGATCGTGTGGTATGAGATACAGCGCCTTGCGTCCAGTTGATACGGGCTGACGATGGCCCGGGTGGGGCACACTTCCATGCAGGTGCTGCAGGTGCCGCAATGGTTTTCAGCGGGTAAGTCCACGGGCAGCGGCAAGTTTGTGTACAGCTCGCCCAAAAAAAACCAGGAGCCCGATGCGCGGTTGATCAGATTGGTATGCTTGCCGATCCAGCCCAGTCCGGCTTTTTCTGCAAGTGCCTTTTCCAGTACCGGAGCACTGTCCGTAAATGCCCGGTATCCGAACGGCCCCACCTTTTCGGCTATGCGCTCGGCCAGCTTCTGCAAACCCTTGCGAACCACCCTGTGGTAGTCTCGGCCCAGTGCATACCGGGAAATATACGCCTGATTCCGGTTGGCAAGCACCTCCTTTTCATCCTTGGCATCGGGTGCCTGGTAGTTCATGCGTGCGGAAATGATTCGAATGGTGCCGGGAGACAGCATTTCAGGCCGGGAACGTCTAATGCCGTGCCGGCTCATGTAATGCATTTCTCCATGATATCCGGCATGCAGCCAGTTCATCAGACGGGTCTCATGATCGCCCAAACGGGTGTCGGTGATGCCAAGTGCATCGAATCCGAGCTCCCTTCCCCAGGCTTTGATGTCCAGCGCCAGGCCGGTGAAATTTGAAAAGGAGGTGTTCATCTGGTTGCAGCTCAATCTTCCGGAATTGTACAGGCTTGAATTGCGTATAATTTGCCAATGGATTCTATTCCTGAAAGTATCTATCTTGCCAGACAGGTCCGTGAGATGGATCGTATTGCCATTGAGGAGTTCGGAATACCCGGCTACACGTTGATGCAGCGTGCCGGAGAAGCAGCCTTTGACCTGATCCGGAAAACCTGGCCGGACGCTGGGCGCATAGTCTTGCTGGCGGGCACAGGGAACAATGGCGGGGACGGGTATGTCATGGCCCGCCTGGCCCGTTCTGCCGGGATGCAGGTACAAGTGATTCAGCCCGGTGACCATTCCGGGATCAGTGGCGATGCCCGGCGTGCCCAGGATGAGTATCTAGACTGCGGCGGGCTGTGTACCTCTTTTTCAGGGGATCTTCCAGATTGTGATCTCATCGTCGATGCCCTGCTCGGCTCCGGCCTGACCCGTCCGGTAGAAGGTGAGTTGGCAGCAGCCATACGAAGCATGAACGCACATCCTGCGCCGGTTCTGAGTGCGGACATTCCTTCAGGGCTGGATGCAGATCGGGGGATACCTCTGGGTGACGCGGCGATGGCACAGGTCACGATTACATTTGTCGGAATGAAGCTGGGCCTGGTTACCGGGGCCGGCCGGCGTTATTCAGGCAGGATATTTTTCAGCGATTTGCAGATCCCGGGTGAAGTGTTCCGGTCCATGCAGCCCGTCTGCCACGTCATTGATCCGGGAGAGCTGTCTGCACGCATGGGAGTTCGCAGGCCCGATGCACACAAGGGGGATCATGGGCATGTACTGTTGATCGGGGGAAACGCGGGCATGGCGGGTTCAGTGATGCTGGCTGCCGAGGCGGCGGCTCGAGCCGGCAGTGGACTGGTATCGGTCGCAACCGTACCGCGGCATGCCGCCATGGTGGGCACGGCCTGCCGTGAAGTGATGGTATCCGGTGTGGAAGGTGCCCGGGAACTTGATCCGCTGGTCCAGCGTGCCACCGTGGTTGCAATCGGACCCGGACTTGGCAGGGACCTGTGGGCACAGGGTCTTTTGGCCCGGATTCTGGAACTCGACCTCCCGAAGGTGCTGGATGCCGATGCACTGAACCTGCTGGCCCGGGACCCCGTGCACAACTCTTCCTGGGTGCTCACGCCGCATCCTGGAGAGGCTGCAAAATTGTCCGGGGCGACCTCACAGGAGATTCAGCATAATCGTCTTGAGCAGGTACAGGCCCTGCAAGAGCGATACGGCGGGGTATGTGTTCTGAAAGGTTCAGGCACGCTGGTGGCATCTGGGGATCAGGTCTCTGTGTGCACAGCCGGGAACCCGGGTATGGCTTCGGGAGGAATGGGCGATGTACTGACGGGAATCATTGCCGGACTGGTTGCGCAAGGGCTTGGCCTGTATGATGCTGCGCGGCTTGGCGTGCAGTTGCATGCCCATAGTGCGGACCTCGCTGCACAGGATGGTATGCGCGGTTTGCTGGCAAGTGACCTGTTCGGTCCGCTGCGCAGGCTGGTCAATACTGCCGGCAGGGAAGTGCATGAACCTGGAAAGTGAGGTATCGACGCTGGAACTGGGTGCGAGAACGGCACGTTGTTGTACCCCGCCCCTGATTATTTATCTTCGGGGGGACCTGGGCTGCGGCAAGACAACTTTTGCACGAGGTTTTGTTCAGGCACTCGGCTACCCTGGACGGGTCAAAAGTCCGACATTTTCACTTGAGGAGAGCTATGTTCTGGGGCATGTGCGACTTTTTCATTTTGATCTGTACCGCATACAGGATCCCCGCGAGCTTGAATTTATCGGAATTCGGGACGTCATCGAAGGCCAGGATACGTTCTGTCTGATCGAATGGCCGGAACGCGGGGGCGATGCAGTGCCCGGGGCCGATATAGAGTTTGCCTTCGCACATCAGGGGACCAGGCGGTCGGTCCAGTACTGCGCCCGTTCACCTCGGGGTTGGCCGGTTATCGAACAGTTGTGATACTGGACTCTAACTATGGGATATAGTTTTATAATTTTATTATAAAAATTGCTTGTAGTCCTTTAAATTTTTTGCCACACTCTCAGCACGGTTTCTAAACCGGGACTGTTAATTCTCAGTGCGAGGCGAAATTAGTATGATTTTGCGGGCATTTTCGTTTGATGGAAATGTGCGCCGAAGGGGCAGGTGCACTTTGCTGGTCCTGCTCGCCCTGCTGATTCTCCCCTGTGCCTCGATTGCCGCAGGCAGCAAGATCAAGGACGTTCGCATTGCAGACCGCGGGGACAGCACGCGCGTGGTGTTTGACCTGACTTCACCTGCTAAGCACAGGGTATTCGCACTGGATAGTCCACCCCGTGTAGTAGTGGATATCGAACGCTGTGATGCGAATGGCAAGCTCGGTTCACTCCGGGCTTCGAGCACACTTCTGAAAAGCATGCGCTATGCGCAAAAGTCACCGGGCACACTGCGCGTGGTGTTCGATACAAAAACCGCTGTGACTCCTAAAAGCTGGCTGTTGCGGCCGGCTGCAGGAAAAGGCCACCGGCTCGTGCTCGACCTGGTCTCGGCAGGTGCAAAACAACGCGTGAAACCTGTGCTCGCCATGCCGGGTGCTCCTCTCAGGAAGAGGGATGTCATCATTGCCATCGATGCCGGACATGGCGGCAAGGATCCGGGTGCGATCGGGCGTGGTGGAACTTATGAAAAGACCATCGTGCTGTCGATTGCCAAACGGCTCAAGAAGCTTCTCGACAAGGAGAAAGGGATGCGAGGCATGCTGACCCGCGATCGCGACCGGTACATGCCCTTGCGGACTCGAATCCGCACGGCAAGCAGGATGAATGCAGATATCTTCATATCCATACACGCCGATGCAGCCGTGAACCGCAATGCGCGGGGCTCATCGGTGTACGTGTTATCCAAGAATGGCGCTACCAGTGAAGCCGCACGAATTTTGGCGCAACGCGAAAATGCAGTCGACACGATTGGGGGGGTGAGCCTGGAAGACAAGGATGCGGTACTCAAGTCCGTACTGGTTGACCTGTCGCAGACGGCAACCATTGATGCCAGTATTGATCTTGCCGAAGATATCCTGAGCGAACTTGGCCTGATCGGCAATGTGTTGCGTGACCGTGTGGAGCAGGCCGGGTTTGCCGTACTGAAATCCCCGGATATCCCTTCTGTGCTGGTTGAAACTGCCTTTATCTCCAATCCGCAGGAGGAGCGGCGGCTCAAAACCGGTGCGCATCAGCAGAAACTGGCGCAGGCAATCCTGAGAGGCCTGAGGCGGTATCTGAAAGATCATACCCAAAATGGCATGCTGCTGGCAGGAAACGGCAGCAGGCATGTGATACGGCGGGGCGAAACACTGTCCACCATCGCGAACTATTATCAGATCAGCATCGGTGAAATACGCAGGGCAAATGCCCTCAATTCGGACGTTATTCGCGTCGGGCAGGTGCTGGTAATCCCGACCTCCGCCGGGACCTAGAGGCCCGTCCATTCCCGCTTCGACAGGGGCACGGGACATAAGGGCGAATCAGGCTGCAATGCTTCCGGCCCGTGAAAGCTCCAGCATCAGCCGGCCGGCACCTGGCTGTCAGGAAATATACCGTGCTGGCATTTCAGCCTAGAAATCTTGTGTCCCGGTCCTGTTGCCACCAGGAGAAAAACAGCTTTTCGGTGCTTGCCTGGATAGTTGCGGCAATCCGCTCACTGATGGTTCGTGGCACGGTGCAGGAGATCTCGTAGATATCCGCGTCATGGCTCGCCTCTAGCAGGTAGTCGTCACTGGTCATCAGCGTGTCCACCAGATTGAGCGCAAGAGCACGGCTGGCGAGCCAGTGCTCGCCGGTTGCAACCTTTTCAATATCGAGTCCCGGTCGGTGGTCTTTTACGAACTCCTTGAACAGGGCATGGGTATCTTCCAGTTGTTCATTGAAATGTTCGCGGTCTTCATTCGTGTTTTTCCCAAACATGGTCATCGTGCGTTTCAGTTCTCCGGCCTTCATGAGTTCGAAATCAATCCCGTGTTTGTCCAGCATGCGGTTGAAGTTCGGCAACTGCGCCAGTACGCCGATTGAACCGACTACTGCAAAGGGCGCTGCGATGATTTTGTCGGCGACGCAGGCCATCATGTATCCTCCGCTGGCAGCCACCTTATCCACGGCTACCGTGAGCGGAATGCCTTTTTGCTTGATCCGTAGCAACTGCGATGCAGCAAACCCGTGTTCGTGTACCAGTCCGCCCGTACTTTCCAGGCAGACCACCACCTCGTCCCCGCTGGATGCCACGGACAGTATGGCCGTAACCTCCTTGCGCAAGTGGCGTACTGCCGTCGCCTTGATGTTGCCCAGGAAATTGAGGACGAAGACCCGTTTTCTGGCTTCACCGGACGTCTTTTTCCTTTCTTTCTTGAATTCTTTCTTGGCCTGCTTCCTGGTTTTCTTGAGTTCCTTTTTGGGTAACAGGGAGGAAAACAGGATGTCTTTCAGGGATTTGTATTTCCTGTTCAAGTGTGTGACCTCAAAGTGATCATCTCCGCGTGCTTTTTTCGAGAAGGAAAACAGCAGGCTGACGAGTATCCAGATAAACACCAGCACAGTCAGCGCCTTGGCCAGAAATAGTCCGTACTCGGATATGAACTCAAGCATGTCGGATGCTCCGCGTTTGTTTATTCGTCATAGACACAATCGAAACTGGTGAAGAACTGCCCGCAGCCGTTGTCCGAGGACTCATCGAAAAACAGCGAATTCAGGCGAAGGCTGCAATGGCTCAGCTCCTCTCCGTCCAGCAGGGTTTTGAAATTCCTGCTGCCCAGCAGCTGGTGCGAGACACTCAGATACAGCCGGTGCAGTTGCCGGTCCCGGACCATAGTATGCAGCATCTTCGGTCCTGCGATGAGATAAATGTTCCGGTACCCACGTTGCGCCAGCTCTGCAACCAGTGGTCTGCCTTCAACCTGGACTGACTGACCGACTCGCAGCACTTCCAGCCCCAGTTGCTGCCAGGAGTCGTACAGGCCACGGTCCGTGCCTTGTCCGGTAGCAATATAGATCTTTTGTCCGCTTTCCTTCAGGGAAGGATGCAACGGGAAATCCAGGCTTGAGCTTGCGATTACAATGTCCGGATGCGGCGCCAGGCCATGTTGCCTGCGCCACTCGTACAAATCCCCGAACCCGGGGTCATCGGGTAGTTGCAGGATATTTCCCAGTCTGCCAGCCGCCAGATTCCGCAGATAGGCCCCGTGTGTGACCAGGCAATCGGCCTGGGCATGAAGCTCCAGAAACAGCCGGAAATCTTCCTTGCTGGTCAGGGAATCCGGGAGGTGCATTCCTGACCCTGTGTGACTGGCAATCGCGATCCTGCCATCCAGGCTGGAGACAAAATTGGCGGTTACAGCCGGCTCTTCCGGGCTTGCCTGATACCAGCCGTGCTGCCCGAGATACAAATTGTTCAACTCGTATTCTGCACAGGGCTGGGGGAATAGTCGCAGCAGCCGTTTAATACTCATGTGCCAAACATATAGGTATGTGCCGGATTTTGTATTATCCTAGCATGTAACATCCTGAACCCATGCAAAAACCGAAGATTTCCAGCGCAATTCCGAAGCAGCGGTACAGGCTCGGAGCCTACACGATTGTCGTGCTTGGGGACATCGAGTCTGCTGACGATACGGACTATGAATATCTGCTGGCTGCCGTGGAAGACGGGCAAAATGAGCCTGAGGTGTACATAACCTGTGAAAAGGCAGCGGGCGGTGGTGACCCATGCACCGTCAGGGTATTTGCAGTACAGCTCGGGAACCAGGACTCAGGCAGGGTCATTGACCACGGCAACTGGGCCAACCAGGACGAATTTGTCTCGTATGCCCTGTCGGGGTTTCAGCAGATGCTGCAGTTGCACGACGAAGAACCCGTCCCCGTCACATGAGGTGCGGTCCGTGAAACCGATTCAGCAGCTTTCCGTACAGCTGGTCAACCAGATTGCGGCAGGAGAGGTGATCGAGCGTCCTGCCTCGGTCCTGAAGGAGTTGCTCGAGAATGCCCTGGATGCGGGGGCGACAAGAATTTCGGTTGAACTGGAACGCGGGGGTACGAAAACCATTCGGGTAACCGATAACGGTCACGGTATTCCCGAGAAAGAGATCATGCATGCCATGCAGCGCCATGCAACAAGCAAGATCACCACCCTGGAAGATCTCGAGCATATCGCAACCCTGGGATTTCGCGGAGAGGCCCTGCCAAGCATTGCATCGGTCTCCAGGTTCACTCTGGCCTCCAATCCCCTGGAGACCACGAACCAGGGGTGGCAGGTCTTGGCAGAGGGAGGGGAATTCGCTGACAATCCTGTACCTGTGCGCCATGCAAAAGGAACGACCGTGGAGGTCAGCAGCCTGTTTTTCAATGTGCCTGCCCGCAAAAAGTTCTTGCGCACAGAGCAAACCGAATTTCAGCACTGCCAGTCCATGCTGCTTAAGATTGCACTGAGCCGCTTCGATGTGGCCTTGTCAGTTCGGCACAATGGCCGCAGCTGTATTGAACTGGCTGCGGCGGATGATCAGCAGGGCAAGGAACAGCGGCTGGCGCGTGCATGCGGACGCAAGTTTGCAGAACAGAGCATCCGTTTGGAGCATTCGGCACAGGATATCCGGATGAACGGATGGATCAGTCTGCCTACATTTTCACGCAGCCAGTCCGATCTGCAGTATCTGTATGTGAACGGGCGCGCAATTCGCGACAAGGTCGTTTCCCATGCCGTCAGGCAGGCCTACCAGGATGTCCTGTACCATGGGCGCTTCCCGGCCTTCGTGCTGTTTTTGGAGGTCGATCCGGCACAGGTGGATGTCAATGCCCATCCCATGAAACATGAAGTGCGCTTTCGCCAGGGCAGGTACGTACATGACTTTGTCCGGCATACGGTCGGCAAGGCCATTGCGGAAACGATGCCGGAAGCCGGGCAGCAGGATGCCGGGAAATATCGGGAAATCGTGAATGACTATGTTCGGGTCCCTCAGTCCGATACAACCGGAGCACCGGGCAGGTCTCGCAGCACTTCCCCATTGGAGTCGTATGCCGGGACCCCGGGCGGTGCATTTTCGGTACAGGCTGCGGTTCAGTTATATGCGGCTTCAGACCCGCCGGGCCTGCACGGGGCGGCACAGGATGGCGAAACGTCTCCCGATGCCGGCCAGCCCCTGCTGGGACATGCCCTGACACAGCTGCACGGGATTTATGTCCTTGCACAGAATGACATGGGTCTGGTTATTGTGGACATGCATGCCGCGCATGAACGCATCCTGTACGAACAACTGAAGGTATCGTACCAGCAGTCGAGCATTCCCATGCAGGCATTGCTGGTGCCCCTGACAATCGAGGTTAGCCAGCAGGAAGCAGTCTTGGCCGAACAGCATGCGGACCTGTTTCTGGAATTTGGCTTCAGGACTGAGCGGTTCGGCGATGAAAGTATCGTGGTACGTGAGGTCCCTGCATTGCTGCAGCAGGCACAAACAGATATTGAGGGAGTGATCCGGGACGCGCTGTCGGACCTGGGCTCATTTGAATCCACTGGAAAGCTGGAACAGGCCGGTAATGAACTGCTTTCGACCATGGCCTGCCATGGTTCCGTACGTGCCAACCGCAAGCTCACGATCACTGAAATGAACGCCCTGTTGCGCAAGATAGAAGCTACAGAACGGAGCGCACAGTGCAATCACGGACGCCCGACATGGGTGCAGTTGAGTGTTGATCAGTTGGACAAGTTGTTCAAGCGCGGCCAGTAAGAGGTGACAGGTTGTGCTGAGTGTTTCCGGGCCTGATCTGGAAGCGAATCCATTGGATGCAATTCCTGCAGTTTTCCTGATGGGTCCCACGTCCAGCGGCAAGACAGATCTTGCAGTGCAGATCGCAGCGGAGTTCCCGTGTGAGATCATCAGTGTGGACTCGGTCATGATCTATCGGGGCATGGACATCGGTTCTGCCAAACCCGGCAAAGATATACTGCGGGCCTGTCCGCATCACCTGATCGATATACTCGACCCCGCCGAAATTTATTCGGCGGCGAATTTCAGGGCCGATGCTTTGCGCCTGATCAGGGAAATTCACAGTCGGGGACATATTCCCTTGCTGACGGGCGGCACGATGCTTTATTTCCGCACCCTGCAACGCGGCCTGTCAGGGATGCCAGGTGCCAGCCCCCGGATCCGGGAAAAGATCAACCGCCTGGCCGAGCAGCAGGGCTGGAAAGGCATGCATGCGCGGCTTGCACAAATCGACCCGAAGGCTGCCGCGAACATCCACCCCAACGATCCACAACGCATACAGCGTGCACTTGAGGTGTATGAGGCAAGCGGAATTCCAATCAGTATATGGCATGCAACACCCGGGCCACCCGGGCCGGTGTTCCGGGCATTGAAGCTTGCACTGATACCTGAGGACCGCAGTGAACTGCATCGTCAAATCCGACAGCGTTTCGATACCATGCTGGCGAATGGCTTTCTGGATGAGGTGGAAGCGTTGAGGCAGCGCAGGGAACTGCATTCGGGTATGCCTGCCGTTCGGTCCGTCGGATATCGGCAGGCTTGGCAATACCTTGCAGGAGAATGCAGCTATGAAACCATGCATGAAAAAGCGGTGATCGCAACGAGGCAGCTTGCGAAAAGGCAGATGACCTGGTTGCGAAGTGAAACGGGTCTTACCCGTATTCATGCCGGGCAGTATGGCGTGGGCGACATTTATCGTACAATTCACTCCCATATGGAAGCATTGACCTGTTACACTACTGGTGCCCTTGATCGGCTCAGGTGACAGGGCAAAAGAGTGAAAAATAAAAACTAGAGGTGCTACTGTGATGTCAAAAGGCCAAACTCTTCAGGAGCCTTTCCTGAATGCATTGCGGAAGGAAAAAGTTCCAGTTTCAGTCTATCTTGTAAATGGAATTAAGCTGCAAGGCCAGGTTGACTCTTTCGATCAATTCGTGGTGTTGTTGAAAAACAGCGTGAGCCAGATGGTATACAAGCATGCGATCTCAACCATCGTTCCGGCACGCACGGTGAAGATTCCCAATAGTGACGAGTGGCGGGAATAGGCGGCATTGAATGAGCGGCGCAAGCCCGGAGCAGTTGCTTGTTTGAACGTCCAGATATAGGTGAACGTGTCATCCTCGTGCATCCGTGCTTCCGGAGCACGGCAGGCAACCAGAACCCGGACGAATTCAGAGAGCTGGTCCGCTCGGTCGGTGCCAAAATTACAACGGTGATCAATGTACGGCGCGACACGCCGGACGCAAGATTGCTGATTGGCAGCGGTAAGGCAGAAGAACTGGGTGAACTGGCCCACCTGCTGAACGTAGATGTCATTATCTTCAATTACTCCCTGTCTCCGAGTCAGGAGCGCAATCTTGAAAAGATCTGCAAAAAGCGGGTACTAGGCCGTACCGGGCTGATCTTGGATATTTTTGCACAGCGTGCGCGCTCCTATGAGGGCAAATTGCAGGTTGAACTCGCGCAACTGAACTACCTGTCGACCAGGCTGGTGCGGGGATGGACTCACCTGGAGCGCCAGAAAGGCGGGATCGGCTTGCGTGGCCCGGGTGAGAAACAGCTGGAATCCGACAGGCGAATGCTGAGACAGCGCATCAAGCAGATTTCCAAGCGTCTGGAGAAACTTCGCATCCAGCGCAACCAGGGGCGGGCTGCACGACGCAAGACTACTACGCCAACAGTTGCAATTGTCGGCTATACCAATGCAGGAAAGTCCACCTTGTTCAACAAGCTTACCGACGCGAACGTGTATTCCGCGGACAAGCTTTTTGCCACCCTGGACCCCACCTTGCGACGCATGCACCTGGCAAAAAGCCAGCATGTGGTGCTGGCCGATACAGTGGGTTTTATACAGGATCTGCCACATGATCTGATCGAGGCATTTCATGCGACCTTGCTAGAGACCCAGGAAGCTGACTTGCTGCTGCATATCGTGGATGCCGCCGATGAAAACCGGGCCAGCAATATTCTAGAAGTCGAATCCGTGCTCCGCCAGATCGATGCTTTGGATATACCCCAGATAATGGTTTACAATAAGATCGATCTGCTCAATATGCTGCCCAATATACAACTGGATCAGCATGGCCGCATACAGCAGGTCTGGGTGTCTGCTATGCATGATCAGGGGCTGGAGTTGCTGGTTCAGGCATTGCGACAGTATTTCGATATCAAGTGTGAGTGTATTTGGCTGCGTTTGCCTCCTACTGCAGGAAACATTCGCAGTGAACTGTATGCCAAGGACCGCATCATGCAGGAATTTGTCGATGATGACGGGTATTGGCAAATTGAGGCAGAAGTGCCTGTTCAAAGGGTCAGGCATTTTGCACAATACCGGATCACCGTGCAGTCCGAGCAGCTGGCAGGTTAAAGTTGATCCCTTTCGATAGCTTGATGCAATGACGGGCTGCCTCGGATTTTAACCATTAACTCAGTAATCATTTTTGGAGAAAACCATGCCTTGGAATAGTCCAAAAGGCGGCAGAGATGATGACCCATGGGGTCAGAAATCAAATCAACAGGGGCCTCCTGACCTGGATGAGGTGTTTCGTAATCTTGGCAAGAAGTTTGGTGGAATTTTTGGCTCACGAGGCTCACGAGGCTCGCGCGGTTCGGGAGGTTCCAAAAGACCGTATGGCTGGTTCGTGCTGATTGCAGCCATTGCGCTGTGGGGCATATACGACAAGTTCGGGATTTATACTGTGCAGCAGGCTGAACGAGGCGTGGAGTTGCGCTTTGGACAATACGTCCGAACCACGACGGCTGGACTCAACTGGCACATACCGTTCCCGATCGAGACAGTTGAAATCGTGAACATCGATGAAGTGCGCGAGGTGAACAACAAGACTTCGATGCTGACCCAGGATGAAAATATCGTCGAGGTATCTCTGGAGGCACAGTATAAGATCAAGAGTGCGGAAGACTACCTGTTTAACCTGCGTGATCCTGATCTTACTGTAAAAGATGCCATGGAAAGTGCAGTACGTGAAGTCGTGGGCAAAAGCACGATTGACTTTGTGCTGTTTGAAGGGCGCGGCCAGATTTCGAGCGTCACACGTGAACTTCTGCAGGGGATCATGGATGAGTACAAAGCCGGCATTTACATCCAGAAAGTGAATCTGGAGAAGTCCCTCCCACCGGATCAGGTCAAGGCGGCCTTTTCGGATGCAATCAAATCCCGGGAGGATTATGACCGCTATATCAAGGAAGCCGAGGCCTATGCAAACAGTATTGTTCCCCAGGCGCGCGGTGAGGCAGCAAGGTTTTTGCAGGAGGCCAATGCCTACCGGGACCGCGTAGTAGCCAACTCTGACGGTGAGGCAAAGCGGTTTTTGAAGTTGCTGGCTGAATATGAAAAGGCACCGGACGTGACGCGTGAACGGCTGTATCTGGATGCGGTCGAATCAGTGTATGCCAACAGTAACAAGTTGCTGATGGACGTCGAAGGGGGGAACAACCTGATTTACTTACCGCTGGACCAACTCATCAAGCAGCGCGCACTGACTGAAAGTACTTCGGTGCAGGACCGGTTCTCCACTGACAACGGTCAGGGAAACCAGCAGGGTGGGCTGACACGGCCAGGACGCGGCAGGGGGGAACGCTAACATGAACAACAAGATCATTCTGGCAGTCATCGCACTTGCTGTGATTGCTATCTGGGCATTTACCTTTCAGGTGGATCAGCGGCAGAAAGTCATCAAGGTGCAGTTTGGGGAAATCAAGGATGCAACCATTACCCCCGGGTTGCATTTCAAGATTCCATTCGTACACAAGATCCAGCGCAATGACGGGCGTATCCTGACCCTGGATGTCCCGCCGACCGAGTTTCCTACCAGTGAGAAAAAATATGTGAAGGTCGATTTTTATGCAAAATGGCGCATTGAGGATGTAGAAAAATACTTCATTGCCACGGGTGGGCTGGAACGCATGGCAAATCAGCGCCTGGAACTGATCCTTGTGGATGGTCTCAAGAACGAATTTGGCAAACGCACGATCCAGGAAGTGGTATCCGGTGAGCGCAGCGAGATCATGGATGTGATCCAGGTGCAGTCCAATCAGGATGCCAAGAATTTTGGCATCCGGGTAGTGGATGTGCGCGTGAGCAAGATTGACTTGCCGGATGATGTGAGTGATTCCGTATTCAACCGGATGCGTGCTGAGCGGGATCGTGTGGCCAAGGATTTTCGTGCGCGCGGTAAAGAACAGGCAGAGATTCTTCGGGCCACGGCCGACAAGGAACGTACCATTATCCTGGCCAATGCCTACCGGGAGTCGGAGAAGATCCGCGGAGACGGTGATGCCGAGTCTGCACAGATTTATGCGGATGCCTATCTGCGCAATGAGGAATTCTACAGCTTTACCCGGAGCCTGAAGGCGTATATCAAATCCTTCAGTGGAAACAACAACTTCCTGATCATGCAGCCGGATTCCGACTTTTTCCGCTACTTCAAGAAATCCGAACAAGACTAGACAGAATTTCTGGTCGATCTGTTTTCATGTGGGATGAATTACTGGTTGCAGTTGCGCTGGTGCTTGTGCTTGAGGGTATTATTCCATTTTTGGCACCGGAGAAATTCAGGCAGGCACTGTCCCAGCTGGGGCAGTTGTCCAGCCGGTCACTTCGTATCGCGGGGCTGGTGAGCATGATGATCGGGATCATCGTTTTGTATCTTGTCAGGCTGGGCAGTTAAACCCCATGAGTGATCAGAATCGCTGGTTATTACCGGAAGGCATAGAGGAGTCGCTGCCTGATGAGGCGGCCTGGCTCGAGCAGCACCGGCGGGAACTGCTCGACATGCTTTCCTCGTGGGGGTATGAGCTCGTGATCCTGCCGCTCATCGAATACCTGGAGTCCCTGCTGATCGGCCCCAGCGATGACCTTGACCTCCAGACATTCAAGCTGACGGACCAGTTGACCGGGCGCATGATGGGGGTGCGAGCCGACATGACGCCACAGGTGGCCCGTATCGATGCCCACATGCTGAAACGGGATGCGCCGGCACGCTTTTGTTATCTTGGCACGGTCCTGCGCACTCGACCCGGCGGACGTGATTTGAATCGCAGTCCCCTGCAACTGGGGGCGGAGCTGTATGGCCATACCGGCGTTGACAGCGACGTGGAAGTGATCTGCCTGATGCTCGAGGCATTGAAGCTGGTTGGGATTGAAAATATTTGTCTGGATCTGGGCCACGTCGGCATTTTTGACGAACTTGTTGAACTGGCAGGACTTCGTGAAGACCAGCAAAGGACCCTGCAGGCGTTGCTGCAGCAAAGGGCATTGCCGGAGTATGAACAATTTTTGTCAGGCTGCTCGCTGGCCGAAGAATGGCAGGATATCCTGATGGCACTTACGGATCTGAGCGGTGATGAGGGTATCATCGGGCATGCAAAAGAAGTGCTGGGAAACACGAAAGGCAATGCGATGGAGTATATTCATTATGTCGAGACACTTTCCAAGCAGGTCACGCAGCGTGTTGCAGGGGTTCGCTTGCATTTCGATTTTGCTGCCCTGAGCGGGTTCCGCTATCACAATGGTGCGGTGTTTGCGGCGTACATTTCCGGGCAGGGTGAGCAGATTGCCCGTGGAGGCCGGTACGATATGATTGGCAAGGTATTCGGACGTTCCCGTCCCGCAACCGGGTTCAGCTTGGACCTGAAGGCGCTTGCAAAGATCGCCCCCCGCAGCCAGCCTTCCCGGCTTGGGATTTTTGCCCCTTGTGATGAGGACCCTGGGTTGCATGCAGTCATTGAGCGGTTGAGAAAACGTGGTGAGCGGGTGATTTGCGGATTGCAGGGGCAACACGGGGGGCCGCAGGACATGCAATGCGACCGCATCCTGCAAAAGGAAAATCGACAATGGCAGGTCAGGCCCATCAGTTGAGTCAGCCATGAGCAGAAGTGTAGTAATACTCGGAACCCAGTGGGGCGATGAGGGGAAAGGGAAAGTCGTGGACATGCTTACGGAACAGGCAGATGCTGTGGTCCGGTTTCAGGGTGGGCACAATGCCGGGCACACTATTGTGGTTGAAGATCAGCAGACGATCCTGCATCTCATCCCCTCCGGCATACTGCACGACGGGGTCGAGTGTCTGATCGGAAACGGGGTAGTGTTGGCACCCGATGCCTTGCAGGAAGAAATCACCATGCTCGACCGCAAGGGTGTACAGGTTGCCGAACGCCTGCGCGTGTCGCCTGCTTGCCCGCTGATCATGCCTTACCACATCCTGCTGGATCAGGCACGGGAGAAAAAACGGGGCAAGACTGCGATCGGTACGACTGGGCGCGGCATTGGTCCTGCCTATGAAGACAAGGTTTCAAGGCGGGGTCTGCGGGTCGCGGACCTGTTTGATGAGCCGTATTGCAACCAGCGCCTGGAAGATATCGTGGATTACCATAATTTCGTGCTCAGGGAGTATTTCGGGTTTGACACAATTGATCTGGACGACATGAAGGGCCTTAGCAGAGACTATGCGGAGATACTTGCTCCGCTGGTGGCCGATGTGTCGGCACGTATTCATGCATTGCAGGCAGACAACAGGAATATTCTTTTCGAAGGTGCTCAGGGTACGCTGCTGGATATCGACCATGGTACGTATCCTTTCGTGACTTCCTCCAACACCTTGGCAGGCGGAGCCTGTGCAGGCAGTGGTACGGGTCCCGGGAGCATTGACCATGTGCTGGGTGTAGTGAAAGCCTACACCACACGTGTAGGAGGTGGGCCATTTCCGACAGAACTCTTTGACGATGTAGGTGAGCGGCTTGCCAGCCGTGGCAAGGAATTTGGCGCCACGACCGGGCGTGCGAGGCGATGCGGATGGCTCGATGCCGTCGCTCTGGGTCGTGCGGTTCGGATCAACGGAGTTACCGGACTATGTATTACCAAGCTCGACGTGCTGGACAGGCTTGAAACGATCAAGATATGTACAGCTTATGCATGCGGGGGGCGTCCATTCGACCCACTGCTTATGGATGGCCGCGCATTTGAGCGGTGTGAGCCCGTCTACGAGGAACTGGAGGGCTGGCAGGAGTCTACATCCGGGGCAACCGAGCTGAGTCAGCTTCCGGAGCAGGCCAAGGCCTATCTGTACAGGATTGAGGAGCTGTCGGGAGTATCGATTGACCTGATTTCAACGGGACCCGACCGGGGCCATACCATTGTTTGCAATGCAGTATATTGATGCTTAGGAAGTGCTGGGTATGCAGGTACCTGCCGGGAATGAATCCGCCGTCGGCAGGGGCTGAAAATGGAATTATCCGTCAGAGCGACCTGAAATTGCTCCAAATGATGAACACTGCCAGCACTGCCATGATCACGTAGATGAACTCGTACATATCTGCTCCGGGTTTGATTATTGTACTACGAACCTGCGTATTGTACGTGCTTGTACAGGAAATGCGCAATTATATTCTGCTGACAGGACGGCGTGTGTGTTCGGCCCATGCTTTCATTCCCACATGATGTCGCCTTTAGTGACCTTGAAAGCAGGGTGTGATGGGTGCTGGTTCCCTGCAGATGATGATTCTTACCGGCCAGTGCACAGTGGCCATGGTCATGCAATGGGTACTATTTTGTTGTCCAAAGTATGCATGGAAGCCCACTTTTCTCACAGAAGGCCTGACATGGGCTAAATATTTACGGAGGTTATGATGCGTAATTTACGGTACCTGCTGGTTCTTGTGTTGTCACTGGGAATGACCGCTCATTTCGGAGAGGCAGTCTCGGGACATGCTGCCGATGTACAGGACCACTCACCCGGCAAAATCAGGCTGGAAGTGTACAAAAGTCCAACCTGCGGGTGCTGTGCGAAGTGGGTCGAACATGCAGAGGCAGCTGGCTTTGAAACAGCTGTACATCATCCGCAAGATTTGAACCGCATCAAAATTGATCATGCCATTGCACCCCGCTATCAGTCCTGCCATACCGCAGTCTCTGAGGGTGGGCATGTATTTGAGGGACATATACCGGCCAAATTTATCCGGGAGTTTTTCAAAAGCCCGCCCAAGGGTGCAGTGGGCCTTGCAGTACCCGGAATGCCTGCCGGCAGTCCTGGGATGGAAATGGGAAAAAGGTTTTCTCCCTACCAGATATTGCTGCTCAAGGCCAATGGCGAAAGTGAGGTTTTTGCAGAAGTCAGGTCTGCGAGGGAACAATACCGTTAAAAAGTCATTTCTTTTTCTTCAGTCCGGGTGTGGACACAGGTCCTGGGCACTTGGAACCAGGGCAATGTGGAACTGTGAAAGCAGACCTGAGCCACGGGAAACATTGAAACGGGTGCTCGGTGGACTGCCTGTGGTCCGTACTGATCCGGTAATCTGGTGCCAGAGTAGAGGACTCGAATTTATTACTTAAACTATTGATATAGATGTGTATATATTAAGTGTAAGGTTTATTTGCCCCACAGAATTTCACCCATTACAGCTATATCTAGCACAAATTCTGTCTTGAGTATCTTGAAATTTTCCAATGGATTCAGGTCACCAAGGTGCACAGACGGTCGTCTATCGCTGCCTCCGGTGATCTTTCTCCGTTCCGCTGGAGAACTCAATCAACTTGGTTGCTTGTGACTTCCCTGACTTGGAACTATGCATGGCAACGTTGGCCAACCAGGGTTGCCCCTGCACCTCGATGCTGAAGCGGCCGCCCCGGGGATCGTTTGGGTCATCACCCGGTACGGCAATTGTAGTTTTTCAACGGGACCTTGCAGGCTGATGACTACACTTGCTAATCTGTGTTTCTGACTCCAAGGCTATAAATGTGACGTCTTTATTTCGGGAATTTGGGTCCGAACTTCGCGCGGACATCCTGTCCGAGAAGACGGTCCCTGCGCTGTCGGCCGGTTTCACATCCGGGCTCGGGCTGCTCGTTGCCCAGGTGGCCTTCGGGAGCTTTATCTTCTCCGGCGCGCTGACACCCTATTCTTCCCAGGGTGTCGGCCTGATTCTGTTTGGGAACTTTGCGGCTTGCCTGCTCATGGCGCTGGGAAGCGGTTATCGCGGAGCGATAGCGGGGCTGTCTCCTGCACTGGTGATTATCATGGCCGTGATCGCAGCCACGATGGATGCTCGTGGGGAGGCTTTATTCGTTACCACTGCGATCGCGCTTATAATAAGTGCGGTCGCCACCGGGGTGTGTTGTTTCTTGATAGGGCGTTTTCACCTCGCCAACCTAGTGCGCTTCATTCCTTACCCAGTTGCCGCGGGATTCGTAGCCGGAATTGGGGGCACTGTATGCTTGGCAGCAATGTCACTTATGGGAGTCGACCTAGGGTGGCGTGAGGCTGCTACATTTCTGGAGCCTGCTGTACTGTGGACGTGGCTTCCTGGTGCTGCGTATGGGGTCGCGCTGTACATTGCGATGAAACGCTGGGGTAATGCGTTGATCCTGCCGTTAAGCGTCGTCGCTGCGATAGGTGCCTACCATCTCACCCTGGGTGCTCTCGACATCTCCGGCGAAAAGGCGAGAGTGATGGGCCTGCTGCTTTCAAGTACGGCAGATGGAAACCTGTGGCCTGTGCTGTCACCCGCCGATCTGGTGCATGTGGAATGGGCTGCGATGGCCGGTCAGATACCCCACATACTGACATTGATGCTCATTGCTTTCATCTGTGTGACCATGAATGTTGCCGGGCTGGAAGTTGCAGCGAATCATGAGCTTGATTGGAATCGCGAGTTCAAGACGAGCGGATTTGCTACCGTTGTTGCCGGCTTGGGAGGAGGGACAGTGGCAACGCTGATCGTGCCTTCCTCACTTCGCAGCAAGCATTTCAAGGCCACCACGCGGCTGACTGGCATGGTTGCTGCCGTCGTCATAGGCATTGCCTTGTTTCTCGGCGATGGGATGTTGGAGTTTGTCCCGACCGCACTCATTGGCGGCATCCTGGTCTTTGCTGGTATCGGCATGCTGGACGAAGGGCTAGTGCGGAGTTACAAGCGCCTTCCCTTGGTGGAGTTAAGCATCATCCTGGTCATATTTATCATCATGATCTTCTTCGGCCTGATCGAAGGTGTGGGTGCCGGAATGCTGGCTACCCTCGTTTTTTTCGTCGTGCGCCTCAGCCGAGTGGACCTGATCGAAACCCGGTTTACCTGCCGTGAACAGCACAGCAGCAAGGCCCGTCCTGTACCCGATCGTGTGATCCTTCTGGAAGAAGGCTGGCGCGTGCTGGCTTACCGGCTGCGCGGCTACATCTTCTTTGGCAGTGCTGCTCCCCTGACCGATCATCTCAGAAGCTCCCTGGAGGGTTCTTCGCGTCCCACCTGCCTGATGCTGGACTTTGCCTCAGTCTCCGGCTTTGACTTCTCGGCAGTGAGTGTACTGTCCCGATTCTTGCAGGCGGCAAACAAGGCCGGGGTGAAGGTCGTGCTTAGCGCGGTACCTGAGCAGTTTAGATCAGACCTGGAGCGCAACCTTCCTGCCTCGGTATTTGCCGATTTGGTTCTAGAGCCGAATGCGGATCGCGCCCTTGAGCATTGCGAAGAGATCATCATTGCAAGGTGGAGAAAGGGCTCAAACACGGCTGACAGCCGACGTACGGCCTTGTTGGAGCATGTTGCCGACGACCTCGAACGCCATCTGAAGCGGCAAATTCATTTCGAGGATCTGATGGAGGAACTTCACAAATGGCTCTCACCGCGCAACTATTCCGCCAAAGAGGTGCTAGTGGGGCCTGATTTGCCGCTTCAAGGTCTTCAGTTGATGATCTCTGGCCGAGCTTCCGCCTATGATGGTGAAGGTACACGTCTCTACCAGTTCAGCCCCGGTGACGCGATTTGGCTGGCCTACACACTGGGAGAGCAGGTGACGTCGGTGGTTGCGGACGAGGCATGCTGCACCATGGTACTGACACCGGACGCTCAGTGCTGGTTGGAAAATAATGAGGGGCGGCTTGCCCTCAAGCTTTATCGATACCTGCTCGCCGGGCACTTGCAGGTCGAGCCAGACGTTGGCCTTGAGGATCCCAAGTGAATCTTTGAGAAGGGGTGTCTGAACTGATGAAGATAGGCAAGACATTGTTATTCATCTTTTCCCTGTCGGTTCTCTCCTTAGCATAGGAGCTACCTCCAGGCACTCTTGTCGAAGGCATCCGAAGCATTGGAGGAAGCTGGACTCCATCACCGCCGTTAGCGATAATCGAACGTCAAGCTGCCCGCCGTGGCAACCTGCAGTGCGCCCGGATCCAACTGCTGGAAGCTGAGAGGTACACCAGGGCTCTACACCGCCACCTAGGGAGTGATCGACTCGTTAATGCTTGGGATGCGACGGGTCGGCTATGTTGTTAGATTTACAAATGGAAAGGAGGGGTTTGAAATGGCTGTAAGAGTGATTCTGGAAGTCCAGGCGAAGCCTGGCACTGGGGACAAGGTGGTTGCATTTTTCAGATCAATTTTGCCGGAGACACGCGCTTATGAAGGTTGTATAAGCGTCGACACGCTGCAAAACAGCGACGACGCCGACAATGTAGTGGTGGTGGAAGTGTGGGATTCCCGCGAGCAATACGAAAAGTATCTGGCTTGGCAGCGGGACATCGGTACTAGTGACAGGCTCATGGCAGCCCTCGCTGAGCCGCCAAGCATCCGCCATTTTGGCGTAACCGACGCCTGAGCCGCAATGGGACTTACGTAGCAAAATTTGTAGGCGAGATTATGACACTGCCTTTCTAAGGGAATGCATTGGATCCAGATTTGGACCCGCCACGTACTGCATGCAGATCCATAGTTGAACTGTCATGATACGTTCCAGGATTGGGAATTGCTCTGGCTATGGGTAGTGTCGACTTCCCGAAATATTTATTTCCCCATGTAAATTCATACGTTCTATCTGGGAATTCAGGGGTATCGAACAGAACAGTAGATCTACAATTCTACATAAATTACAGGTGTTTATTTGAATACACGGGAAATATAAGGAATGCATGAAAAAAAGCGCTGGTGCCGAGGAGAGGACTCGAACCTCCACGGGATTGCTCCCACTAGCACCTGAAGCTAGCGCGTCTACCAATTTCGCCACCTCGGCATCGTCCTGTATCGGACTTGATCTGTCTGGGCAGAAGGTGGTGCACTCTACGAAGCACTAGGACGCTTGTCAACACGCCCGTGCCTCATGCTGTGTCGTGCAGGTCAGGTCAAGAAAGTTTTCAGTTTCATGCCCGAAAGAGTAAAGTGCATGCCCTATGTCCCGTAAGAAGAAAAAATCCAATGATCCCTACGCCAGTCGTGAAGGAGCAAAATACAAGCATCCGATTGCCAGCAGGGAGTATATTCTTGGAGTTCTGGAGGACAGCGATGGCCCCTTGTCGCTAAAGGCTTTGCACCGTGTACTGGATATCCGTTCCGATCGGTCCGTAGAGGCCCTGAAGCGGCGCCTGGGAGCCATGGAGCGCGATGGCCAGATTATACGCAATCGGCAAAACCATTATGTGCCCATCACCAGGGTGAACCTGGTGCGGGGCAGGGTGATTGGCCACGCCAGCGGGTTTGGATTTCTGGTTCCGGATGACGGAGGTGAGGACCTCTACCTGCCACCCTTCGAGATGCGTACCCTGATGCATGGGGATCGTGTGGTTGTTCGGCCTACGCGAGACTCCAAACGGGATAAACTGCAGGGAAAGCTGGTGGAAATCACCCAGCGTCACAACAAGCAGCTTGTTGGCAGGTATTACAGGGAATCCGGCGTCGGTTTTGTAGTACCGGATGACAAGCGTCTGGGCCAGGACATCATGATTCCTGCAGATTCATCCAATGGTGCAGTGAACGGGCAGTTCGTCGTTGTTTCGATCATTGAACACCCGAACAGGTCACGGCAGGCAATCGGTAAGGTGATCGAGGTACTGGGGGATCATCTGGCCCCTGGTATGGAGATTGATGTGGCCATACGTTCCTACGACATTCCCCACAGTTGGCCCAGGGATGTCCTGCGCGAAGCGGATCAGTTCACAGAAAACTCGATCAGCCGGCAAATTGGGAACCGCAGGGACTTGCGGGCACTCAGGTTTGTCACCATTGACGGTAGTGACGCCAAGGACTTCGATGATGCGGTGTATTGTGAGCCACGTGAGAACGGGTGGCGATTGTGGGTAGCGATTGCGGATGTCTCACACTATGTTCAGGAGGGGTCGGCTCTGGATATCGAAGCCCGCACGCGCGGTACATCCGTGTACTTTCCGGAGCAAGTGGTCCCGATGCTGCCTGAACGGCTTTCCAATGAACTTTGTTCACTCAGGCCTGATACAGACCGGCTGTGCATGACATGTGAGATGTTTATCTCAAAGGACGGCACATTAAGGAGCTACCGGTTTTATGATGCGGTCATGCGTTCAGCAGCACGGCTTACCTATGAAGTGGTGCAACGCATCCTGTACGATCGGGACAAGAAGACGTGCAAACAGTATGCACATGTACGGTCCGATCTGGAACATGTGCAGGGCGTATTCCGGGTTCTGGAAAAACAGCGTAAAAATAGGGGTGCTATCGATTTTGACACCCGGGAAACCTTTTTTGAGTTCGACAGGGAAAGGAAAATCAAGGCAATCATCCCGCGCGAACGTCTCCAGGCACACAGGATCATTGAAGAATGCATGATCAGTGCAAATACTGCTGCAGCCCGGTTCATTACCAAGCGAAAGCTGCTTACCCTGTTTCGTGTACACGATGGTCCTACTGATAAAAAAACAGGGGAACTGAGAGATTTTCTGCATTCCCTCGGGGTTGGTTTTACCCGGTCCAGCAAACCAACTTCTGCGGATTACCTGGCGACACTCAAGAGGATTTCACATCGCAAGGACAAGCATATCATTGAGATGATGCTGCTACGTACCATGGCGCAAGCAGTCTACAGTCCGGACAACATCGGTCATTTCGGGCTGGCATTGCCCTTGTATGCACATTTTACATCGCCCATTCGCCGGTATCCCGATTTGGTTGTGCACCGGACCATACGGCATGTACTGGCAGAGAGTAGGGAAACCCCGTTCCCGCTTTCCGAGAACGACCTGCTTTTGCTGGGTGAGGAATGCTCAATGTGTGAGCGCAGGGCAAATGATGCTACGCGCGACGTGGAGGCATGGCTCAAGTGTGAGTTCATGCTGGATAAACAGGGCCAGCGATTTTCGGGCGTGATCGACTCCGTCACTGCATTCGGCTTTTTTGTGATGCTGGACGACGTGCTGGTAGACGGTCTAGTGCATGTTACGTCATTGAGCAACGATTATTACCATTATGACGAGTTGTCGCAGTGCCTGTTCGGCGAACGCAGTAAAAAACGCTACAAGCTTGGGGATACGGTAGACGTGATTGTTTCACGTGTAAGTCTAGATGAACGGAAGATCGACTTTGTGCTGGCAGATTCTGTTCACAGTGCGAAGCGGGCATCCAGAAAACCCAAAAGGCGCAGGAGATAACCTGAACCAGGTTTGTCATGTGCGAGGTTGCACCCGCAGGGATGTGCCGCTCGGGACTAGCTGGTTTCAGGACATGAGAATTTCAGAGTGCATCACCTCCTGTCTGAGTCAGGTATTGCCCGAAGCTGATACTTCCCGTAGACTTCGCCATCCTGAAAGCATCGTCAATTCCTTGCCTCACTGAGCGTCAAATGAAAACCCGCCAGGAGGCATGAACCCATAAGGAGATCCGTATGCGCCATTACGAAATCGTGTTTCTCGTGCACCCTGACCAGAGTGGCCAGGTGCCTGCAATGATCGAGCGTTACCGCTCAATGATCGAAAAGGAAAGCAGAGGCAAGGTCCACAGACTGGAAGACTGGGGTCGTTTGCAACTTTCCTACCCGATTCAGAAAGTTCACAAGGCACACTACGTGCTGATGAATATCGAATGCAGCTTGGAAATCCTGAATGAAATAAACAGTGCATTCCGGTTTAACGATGCAGTGATTCGCAACATGGTGATTTCCAGGAAGAAACCGGTTACCAAACCATCCCCAATGATGGAAATGATTGAAAGTGAAAAGGCCGAAACCAGGAGCCAGGATACCGATGGCAAGTCTGAGGCCAAGGGTCAGGATACCGGTGGCAAGTCTGAGGCCAGGGGTCAGGATACCGGTGGCAAGTCTGAGGCCAAGGGCCAGGATGCCGATGGTAAGTCTGAGGCCAGTGGCCAGGATACTGATGACAAGGCCGAGACCAAAGCTCATGATACCGATGACAAGGCTGAGACCGAAGCGGGACAGGAAGATGCTGATGAAAATTCGTAGTCATCCGTCAAAGATTGCGGTCCGGGTGAAAACGTCTGTATAGCAAGAGGATATTGATATGGCACACAGTTTCAGAAAAAGAAGGTATTGCCGATTCACCGAAGAAGGTGTGGAAGAAATAGATTATAAGGACATTAAGGTGCTCAAGGATTTCATCACCGAGTCGGGTAAGATTGTCCCGAGCCGGGTTACGGGCACAAAAGCAAGGTATCAGCGGCAGTTGTCGACTGCGGTCAAGCGTGCCCGGTATCTTGCATTACTGCCTTACAGTGACCAGCATTGAATGCCAGTGCAAGCCGTGCCAATTGACCGGTAGTCAGTCATGCGTTCATTGGGATACTTCATTCTTGCCGGACCGTTCCAGGCCGTTTTGGTGGTATCCGGGTTTGCCTTGCTATCATTTTTTTTCCCTTTCCTGGTAATTTTGAGTGGTGGTGCACTCGCACTGATTGCGCTTAAAATAGGTATCAGGGAGGCCCTCAGGGTATTGGTCATATGTGTGGCAATCGTGGGGGGCATCAGCTTTTTTCTGCTTGGCGGCGTCACTGCAGGCACGCTGGTGGTCTGGGTATCTGTCGTTGCAGTGGTCTATCTGTACCGGCACTTCCAGTCACTGAGCATTGCAATGCAGGCATTGACGGTTTTTGGCGCAGTGGTCACCATACTTGCAGCACTCCTGTATCCTGATATGCAGGCCACTTGGCTGCGCAATCTAAAGGGCCTGTTGGCTGTTATCGAGCAGGGTCCGTCTTTCCAGATCATGTTGCAGAATTCGGCTCTAGATTTTGATAGGGTCCAGCAGCATCTGCCCAAGGTAGCGTCCCTGATGACCGGCATGGTAGTAGCCATATATCTGCTGACAGTAAGTATCACGCTGTTTTTTGCAGGCTGGTGGCATGGTTTGCTGGATGATGTCAGGACTTTCCATAAGGAATTCGTACGCCTCAATCTGGGTCTTGCCCTCGCTGCATTTACGGTGGCACTAGGTGTGGCAGCATGGGTCATCAAGACTGCAATTTTCTGGCAGTTGATGATCGTATGCCTTAGCATGTTTTTTTTACAAGGTCTGGGTCTTGCGCATGCGATGATCGGACAGCTTCCGAAACCCATGTTCGGTTTTGTGGCGGTATACGGCCTGATGCTTATTGCAGCACCCCAGGTCATACTGACACTTGCCTCGGTGGGTGTATTGGACGGCTTTGTGAATATTCGGAAACGATTTGTAAAATCTAAAATGTGAGCTGGATGCGCGTAACACTTATAATGAACCTTTGCTGATAAGAGAGAGATCAAGATGGAAGTTATTTTGCTGACCAAAGTAGACAATCTTGGAGACCTTGGTGACAAGGTCAGGGTACGGCCCGGCTATGCGCGCAATTTTCTAATTCCGGGCGGAAAAGCAAAATATGCCACGGCGGAAAACATTGCCGAGTTCGAGGCCATGCGTGAGGAGCTGGAAAAGAACGCGGCCAAGTCATTGTCTGGTGCTGAAGTCCGCAAGGCAGAACTGGACGGAATTACAATCACGATAGCGGCCAAAGTCTCCGGAGAGGAAGGCAGGCTGTTTGGTTCGGTAGGTACTGCAGATATTGCACAGGCACTGAGTGAGGCGGAAAGGCCAGTGGAGAAAAAGGAAATCCGGTTACCTTCAGGTGCATTCAAACAGACTGGCGAATACCAGGTGGATATCCACTTGCACACTGACGTAAATGCCACAATCAATCTGGAAATCGTAGGGGAGGAGTGATGGGTCGACTGAAGCAGAGTCGATACCTAATGAGACCCCTTGGTGAGTTTTGTGGCTGAGCTGAAAAAAACCGGCACTGATTATGGCATCACCAATGCAGAGAATCTGCGCACTCCCCCCTATTCGATGGAAGCTGAACAGGCCGTACTGGGCGGACTGATTCTGGATAATTCCGCATGGGACCAGGTGGCAGACAGGGTTAACGAAGACGATTTCCATCTTTTCAACCATCGCCTCATCTTTCGTGCAATCAGCGAACTGGTGGACAAGCACCAGATATTTGATGTGCTGACATTGTCCGATTTCCTGCGCCAGAAAAGTGAAATTGAGAATACCAATGTGCTGGCCTACTTGGGCACACTGGCGAATGATATCCCCAGTGCTTCAAATATCAAGGCCTATGCGGACATCGTGCGTGAGAAATCCGTTTTCCGACAATTGGTTCAGGTGGGCAATGATATCGCTGCAAGCGGGTTTTCACCTGAGGGCAGGAGTATTCACAAGTTGCTTGATGAAGCGGAGCAGAAGATATTTCGGATCACGGATCAAAGTGCACAGACCGGATCAGGTTTTATAAGCATCAAGTCCTTGATGACGAAAACCGTCGAGCAGATTGACGAGTTGTTCGAGCGTGCGGATCATATCACCGGCATTCCAAGCGGTTTTGATGAGTTTGACGAGGGAACAGCCGGTTTGCAGGATGGTGAACTGATTATCATTGCCGGGCGCCCCTCGATGGGAAAAACCAGCTTTGCCATGAATATCGTCGAGTACGCGGCATTGCACATGAAATCCTGTGTCGCGATCTTCAGTTTGGAGATGCCCGGCCGCTCCCTGGCCATGCGAATGATTTCATCCATGGGTCGGATTGATCAGCAGCGGGTGCGTACCGGTAGGCTGAATGACGATGACTGGCCACGTCTTACCAGCGCGGTAGCGATGCTTTCCGAGGCCAACCTGTATATAGATGATTCTGCGGTACTGTCGCCTACGGAGTTGCGGGCGCGTGCACGTCGACTGAAACGCGAGCATGGCCTGTCGTTGATCATAGTGGATTATCTGCAGCTCATGTCGGTCAGCGGAACCTCCGAGAACCGCGCCACCGAAATTTCCGAGATATGCCGTTCGCTCAAAGCGCTGGCCAAGGAACTGAATGTACCGGTCGTTGTACTGTCCCAGTTGAACCGGAGCCTGGAGCAGCGTTCGGACAAACGCCCGGTCATGTCTGATTTGCGTGAATCAGGTGCCATCGAGCAGGATGCGGACCTGATCATCTTTATCTATCGTGATGAAGTGTACAATGAGGATTCTCCGGATCGGGGTATCGCAGAGATTATCATCGACAAGCAGCGCAACGGACCCCGGTTCAAGACCCGGCTGACATTCCTTGGAAAGTACACACGTTTTGAAAATTTCATCCCGGAGATACAGACCGGAGAGCACTTTGCATAATCGGGTGGTATGGAAAAGGTCTGGCTGAAAAGCTATCCGGAAGGTATTCCTGAATTTGTCGAGCTGACCAGGTATACCTCTCTGGCTCACATGTTTGATGAGTGTGCCGAGCGTTACCGGCACCTGCCTGCCTTTGCGAACATGGGCGTCAGCATGAGTTTCTCGGAACTCAACATCGAAAGCTATAACTTCGCTGCATTCCTGCAAACCGAACTGGGACTGCAAAAGGGTGAGTGCGTGGCAATCATGCTGCCCAATATCCTGCAGTTCCCGGTTACCATGTATGGCATCCTGCGGGCCGGGCTGGCAGCAGTCAATATCAACCCCCTGTATACCTCAAGGGAGCTTGGCGATGCGCTGAAAGACTCGGGTGCAAAAGTCATTGTGGTTCTGGAGAACTTTGCTGACGTGCTTGCCGAGGTCGTCACAACTACCAGTGTCGAGCACGTAATACTCGCGCGGGTGGGGGACATGTTCGGTTTTCCGAAATCAGCGATTGCAAATTTTGTGCTGAAACGCGTGCAGCACAAGATTCCCGAGTATACGCTGGACAACGTTGTCACTTTCAGGGAGGCCCTTGCTACCGGGCAGCAAAGGCAGTTCGTCAAACCCGAATTGACCCGGGATGATCTGGCATTCCTGCAGCTCACGGGTGGTACTACGGGTCTGGCAAAGCAGGCAATGCTGACACATGGCAACCTGCTTTCGAATCTCGCACAGGTGGAAGCCTGGTTCAGGCTGGTATTGAAAGATGGAAAAGAGACGGTGATTACCGCGTTGCCGCTTTACCATATATTTTCCCTGACGGCGAACTGCTTCCTGTTTACCTGCCTCGGAGGTTTGAATTACCTGATTACGAATCCCCGTGACATGAAAGGCTTTGTCAAAGAGCTGCGCCGTGTAAGGTTTTCAATGATTACGGGCGTGAACACCCTGTTTAACGGGCTGCTGAATACGGAGGGATTTTCTGCACTGGATTTTTCGAGTCTCAAGATCACTCTGGGCGGCGGCATGGCCGTGCAGGAGTCCGTCGCAGACCGGTGGCAGCAGGTCACGGGATGTGTGCTGGCAGAGGCTTATGGTCTCACGGAGACTTCACCCGCTGTTACGATCAATCCCCTAGACCTGGAACGATACAATGGTTCGATCGGGTTGCCGATTCCGAACACGGAGATTTCCATACAGGACAATGACGGCAGGCACCTGGACGTGGAGGAAGCGGGAGAGCTTTGTGTACGCGGACCGCAGGTCATGCAGGGATATCTGAATAATCCCGAAGAAACTGCGAAGGTGCTGAGCAAGGACGGCTGGCTGCGTACCGGCGATATTGCCGTGGTGGATCAAAATGGATATGTGCGCATTGTCGATCGCAAGAAGGACATGATTCTGGTTTCAGGTTTCAACGTGTACCCCAACGAGATCGAAAAGGTAGTCGTCGCGCATGACGGAATTCTCGAGGTGGCGGCAGTTGGCGTGGATGACGAGGAGTCGGGCGAGGTAGTGAAGCTTTGCATCGTAAAAAAAGATCCTGCATTGACTGAGGATGAGGTTCTGGATTTTTGCAAGGACCGCCTGACCCGATACAAGTGGCCCAAGCATATTGAATTTTATAGCGAGTTGCCGAAGTCGAATGTGGGCAAGATCCTGCGCCGGGTATTGCGTGACAAAGTGTTGCCAGGATAGCAGTCCGACGCTGACTGATTCGTTGTATTGAGCCTGTCGGCAAGCCTGTTCAGGCCGGGTCTGAAGATTCTCCCGACCGGCTGTAACGGTTTGCAACGTATTCCTGCACAATGCCTTGGAATTCCTGTGAAATGTTTTCCCCCCGCAGGGTCGTGAACTTGCTTCCGTCCACATGCACGATTGCCACAGGGGCTTCCCCGGTACCCGGCAGGCTGATGCCGATGTCGGCATGCTTGCTTTCCCCGGGTCCGTTCACCACACAACCCATGACTGCCACTTTCATGCCCTCAACCCCCGGGAACTGCCGCTTCCAGTCCGGCATATTCTCCTGAAGGTAGTTTTGGATGCCTGCAGCCAGATGCTGGAAGTATTCGCTGGTCGTACGCCCGCAACCCGGGCAAGCTGTGACCGAAGGCATGAATGAACGCAGGTCCATGGATTGGAGAATCTGTTGCGCGACCCGCACTTCCTGGGTGCGGTCACCACCCGGCTGGGGTGTGAGAGAGACACGGATCGTGTCACCGATGCCTTCTTGCAGCAGTACAGACAGGGCTGTTGCGGAAGCCACCATGCCTTTGATGCCCATGCCCGCCTCGGTCAGGCCCAGGTGCAACGCATAGTCACAGCGGGCGGCGAGGTCCCGGTATACGCTGACCAGTGCCTGGACTTCACTCAGCTTGCAGGACAGGATGATCTTGTCATGCGCAAGCCCGATCCGTTCAGCCAATGCGGCACTTTCTGTTGCCGATGCAATGAGCGCATCATGCATGACCTCAGGGAGTGATTTGGGGCTGGATAATTTCGAGTTGTCGTCCAGTTTTCTTGCCAACAGGTCCTGATCAAGGCTGCCCCAGTTCACGCCAATGCGCACGGGCTTGTCATACTGGCATGCGATTTCAATGATTTCACTGAATTGTTTGTCGTGCAGGTTTCCACGCCCCACATTGCCGGGATTGATACGGTACTTGTCCAGGGCTTGCGCACAGCCGGAATATTTTTTCAGCAGACGGTTCCCGTTGAAGTGGAAATCACCGACCAGAGGTACCGTGACCCCTTTCGCTAGCAACTGGTCCCGTATATCAGGTACCGCCTTGGCGGCTTCCTTGTCGTTGACCGTGATGCGCACGATTTCTGACCCGGCCGCAGCAAGGGCTGCAACCTGGTTTACTGTCTTGCTGATATCTGCAGTATGGGTGTTGGTCATGGACTGCACCACGATGGGAGCCTGACCCCCTACCGTGACATCGCCTACCTGTACTGCAGTGCTTGTGCGTCGGGTAATCATTTCAACTGTCTGAAAATGTGGCTGTGTGCCGGTGTACTGCCTGGTTTCAATTGTATCTGAACTGGACCTGACTGTAATCTATATTATGTATCCAAGTTTCCAGCGTGATATTGAGCGCCCCTTGTCATATTTCAGTTAAAATCCGTCACATATACGGTCACAACACTGAAATCAAAGGACAGGGTGTACAGGCAGCATGGATGCGTTACGCATTTTCATGGTGCTGCATACATAGGATGAGTCGTGGTATTGAAAACGTGATTCAGTCTTTCGGGCTCCAACGAAGTCTGTACCCCTTTCATTTGCGCATCTCTGTTCCATGTCAATCCAAGTCCTGCAACTCATCAGGACCGTGTGACCATGCTTGCATATCGCATCGGAGGTAGCGGGGGCTCATACTATCCAAAGAATGTGTGGTCCTGTCCTGAATGAATCTGGGCAAATAACACGGGAGTATCAGAAATGAAAAAAGAACTAGGTCTTGAAGAGCGAGTCCATAATCTTGAACGTACGATCCGCACGATCCGGATCGCCATCATCATCTTTGTAGGATTTCTGCTCTATGATGTGATCTCGAAAGACTCGGGCTCGGATATCATCTTTGCAGAAAAAGTCAAATCCAGGGAATTCGTTTTGCTTGGATCCGGTGATCAGCCCGTGGGACATTGGGACTACAAGGATACGAGCGGGTTGAAGATGTACTCAACAGAGGGTGATCATGTTGTGCTTACCCCGGAGTCTGTTACGTTTTACCAGGACCGGCTCAACCCGGTTGTCCGCACAAGGTATGATTGATTGCCTGAATACAATTAAGTCTACAGAATAATTAGACCGTTTTGGCTACTACATCTATTGCGGGCGAAGTCGCGTGATTTCATATCCGGGATGATGTACTGAGGAGATACTCGCCATGCCTAACGCCCTTCTGGTGTATCCTAAACACCCACCCACCTACTGGGGTGCAAGCTTTGCCCTGGACATTGTGGAGATCAAGTCAGCCTTTCCGCCCCTGGGTCTGCTCACTATCGCTGCAATATTCTCAACGGAATACCACCTCCGTGTTGTGGATATGAATGTGGCGCCCCGAGCAGGATTCGAACCTGCGACCTTCCCCTTAGGAGGGGGACGCTCTATCCAGCTGAGCTAACGGGGCAATATGTGGAATTCATTCTATAACGAAATGTTCCTATAGGTTTACTTTGCGTGCACTTCCCGTCCACACAGAAAGTACCAGGTTTCCGCGTAAATTTTGTACTTGACTCCAGTAGACTGTTGGTGCCGGGAGAGGGAATAGGACATGTAGATTAAGCCATTGTTATAATAGATATTTTCAGCTTCACAGTGTATTTTCCCCACACTATTTCCCACTCTTGTAATGCCATCGCGACGATAATTGCACCCCAGAATTTGCAAGCGTAAACAGCCTTCGGTACTATTAAACACCTTCAATTATTAGTTCAAGTACTGACTTTAGCCTTGAAGAAATATCATTTCAATTTGTACAGAGGAGAGGGACATGGCCTGTAGAGTTAGGTATATCAAAAGACCCGCATGAAAGAATTGCGTACTGGAAAAATAAAGAAGGACACACACATGGCGAAGTACTTGCATCTGGCTTGACTTATAGCGATGCACAATCACGAGAGAACGAAGAAGCTAAGAAACAGAGTTGCCATGCTAATCCAGGTGGGGACCCAGGAGACGATCGGTACCGAAATGTTTGGTCAGTCTATTATGTTTCCGGTGGTACTATTAGATAATTTCTATGGGAATTACATACTTACTGCCCTACGGGTTACGGTATGTAGATGTTCAACCCAATATCCTGCATGTGAGGTTTACAAACTACAAAACAGTATCAATCCATAGAAATATTGGAGTTAGATAATTTTAATAAGAACGATTGTTGTACTACCTGTAGCCATTGTAATAGTTGCGTGTGGCGGAGGTAGTTCAACTTTGCCGGAAGTACCTGAGCAAGTGGTTCAGCCATACACTCAGGCAGCTGCGCCTATCGTCAGTTACCATCCCTATGCGACACCTTCCAACATATACGAGTGGGGAAACACTATTTACATT
>JAPONM010000034.1 GCA_026713925.1 Gammaproteobacteria bacterium | reverse complement strand
CGAAACCTGAAACACTCCAGTGCCGCCTGTGAACTGAAACAGCGGCAGCGTCAACATGATATTGAAATGGCTCATCTTGAGTACATAAAGTACAGCAATAAAATTCTTCACAAGGCTGAATTGACCCTGTCCTTGCTGACAGGAAAAACGCCGGATGAATCAAGACTTGAAAACCTTAAATATCACATTGCCCACGGCCTGCACCAGATAAAACTGATTTACCGGCGGGTTATTGAGCACGAAAAGATTCCCCATAATGAGAAGGTATTCTCAATTTTTGAGCCTCACACAGAATGGATCAGCAAAGGCAAGGCCGGAACCCCGGTAGAGTTGGGACTGCGGGTCTGCGTGCTGCAGGATCAGTTTGGTTTTACTCTGAATCATCATGTCATGCAAAAGCAAACAGACGACCAGGTTGCGGTTCCTATGGCAGAGGGTGCAAAAAAACGATTTCCGGAATTAAGCCAGGTCAGTTATGACAAAGGCTTCTGGAGCCCGGCCAATCTTGAAAAGCTGGAAGTCCTGCTGGAACGATCCGTTCTGCCGGACACGTCCTGGCAACACATCACTTTCACCATGCCTGATGTGCTCTGGAAGCTGTTTCGCTATAACCGGCACCTGCTCAATGACGTCAGTCGCCTGGCCGCCAAGCCCCTGCTGAAGTTTGCCAGGAAGAAAGGCATCCTGCCGGGTATCTTCACAGCCCTGCATACCTTTGGTCGCAACCTGTTCTGGAATATTCATGTCCACCTGTCTATTACCCTGGACGGTCTGGCTGACGATGGCAAAGCCTGGAAATCCCTGTACTACGTGAAAAAGACACTGACGCCCATGTGGCGTTACGAAATCATCAACCTGATGCGCCTTGCGTATAAGCGCGGAGAACTTGAATTACCCAGGGAGATGAAAGGCACCTGCACCAACCTGACCGAGTTTAATCAGTGGCTAGAAGAGCAATACCAGAAGAACTGGATTGTTCACTTTGCCAGGCCCAGCAAGAATCACCACCGTAACATCAACTACCTGGGTCGTTACCTAAAGCGCCCACCGGTCTCCATGTCCCGGCTCAAGCACTACGACGGCAAGATGGTCTCGTCTGAATACCTCAATCACCGAACCAAACAACGTGATCGCGTTGTCTGCGAGGGGGAGGAATTTCTTATGCGCCTGCTCCAGCACGTTCCGGATAAAGGCTTTCGCATGATCCGCTACTACGGCTTCCTGGCCAACCGGGTACGCTCCAAGTGGCTGCCAAAAGTTTACGAGCTGCTGGACCAACCCGAGAGAAAAGCCATCTCCATCCGCTTCCCAAGCCTGCTGAAATACAGTTTCGGCATTGATCCCCTGAAGAGCATCCTGTGCGGCTCAAAGATGATCCTGACGGGCATCGTTCCAGGCAAAAACCGGGCACAACTGCTGGCTTGCCATGAAAAACCCGCCCCAGGCAAAAAGTTAGTGCTCCAGTAACGGGGTTAAT
>JAPONM010000033.1 GCA_026713925.1 Gammaproteobacteria bacterium | reverse complement strand
TGACAAGCCACCTCCGACTGCTACACAATCTCCGGATTCAACTTGTGAAGCTAGTGCTTCAATGCTGGGAAATTTGTTCTCTGCGGTCGAGTGGCGAGTCAACACAGAATTACACTACGCAGCAAGGACAGGTCCTATGAGAATCATGATCGCATGGATCTTTCGCCCAAGGATGTGAATGATGATCTTCGTGTATTGGATTTGCGCGATCATTTTTACAGACCGCGCAAACCCACACATCAGGAACTTTCGCACCGGTCATAACCATGCCTTTGAACTCCCGTTTACAATCCGGGCACCATAAGGTCAGAACTGGCATGGATACAGAATCTCCATTAACTTTATTTTTGATCAGTGCATCATGCGGCTTTCTTTGATTCCTTTTGCAATTCTTCACGCACGATTTTTGTTCCTTCAACAAGCGCACGCATTTTTTCATAGGCGATGTAGCGCCAAAAGTGAATAAGACCACAATCGGTTGTAACCCCAAGGCGGTCGGCAGGAACATGCTTGAGCAGGCCCCGGATACGATCAGCTACCTGGTCAGCGGTTTCAACAATCGTGCTCTTGATATCGATGACCCCTGCCCAAAAGTACATGTTATCCGGCAGCGGATGTGTTTTCAGAACATCCAGCTCGCCCTCACACCTGCCACAGTTTTCTATGTTGATGACATCCAGGTTCGCCTCATAACATTTCGGTACGATGGATTCAGCTCGATTCGTTGGATTTTCACCTGCCCGCTTGGTGATATCAAAATCGTCTGCTCCTTCTTCCATGTAATACCCGTAAGTACCTTTGTAGTTTCCCCAGCAGACATGTGTGACAATCTTGGAGTTTTTGACACCTTCCACGCATCGGTTGTAGGCCTCTATCGCCCAGTCTTCAAAAAGGTAAGGCCATGTAAACTCGTCCAATTGAATGAAGTCTACACCCATCTCGTCCAGTTCAAGGAGTTCTTCGTTCAGTGCTGCGGCAATTGCCATCGCTCGATCATAACTGGACTTGTAGTAATGATCATTTGTACATT